>JAHBZV010000001.1 GCA_019635275.1 Burkholderiaceae bacterium
GGCTCAACAAGCAAGAGGGCAGGTGAGAGCCAGAGACTTCATCGGGGCTCTGCCGGGACAATGGGCCGGGCACCGCGCCTCGCGACTCGGCATCCAGTGACGCGTTGATCTTGTCGAGTAGGCCGCCGAGATCCCGGTTCTGGTGGTTGCGGTCGCGGCCCATGACTACCGGAGAGCGCAGATGAAGCTACGCGGTGAACCCGTCTTGAATCCGCAGCCAGCATAAGTCTCGTGTCCACCTAAGGTTGCGGGGACACGAGCCCGCTATGCTCGCTCAGCCGGTTCAAGACGGTTGCTCAAAGCATCGTTCGCGTGCGGCTGCTCAAGATCGGCGTAGCAGCCCGATGCTGGGTCGAACCAAACGCTGCAGGTAGTTCAGTTCTTCCATACTTCGGGTAACCCATCGGGCTTTCCGCGCCGTTGTCGCGCCAAGTCCGGCGAAACCTGCAAGCAGCAGACCGAGCGTCGCCGGCAACGGAACGCTGCTGACCGCACCCGGCCCGGAGCGGACCGTCTCCAGCAACCCAGCCGTTGTGTACCAAGTCACCCCCTGCGGCAGCGAGATCTCGAAGTACAGCGTGTTCAGGAGATCGATGTCCCACGACGCGCTACTGGTGTAGAGGTTACCGACTAATGCCTCGAAACTAAAGACTACCGGGATGAGGCGGCTCGCCGAAAATCCGGGCCGGATGACCGAGGAGACCGCCAGCGCGTCATTGAGGTCGACCTTGGCCGCCTCGCCGAACTGGAACTCATCCACCGCAGAGAAACTAGAAAGTGGCCCCAAGCCGAGCTGTTCCGCCGCACCGTGATCGGGGTAAATCCGTAGATTCAAGGACCCGCAACTGTAGCTGCCAATCACCCAGTTACATTCATAGGAGCCGTCATACGGCACGGACACACTCAACGAGACGTCCTGCCCGTCCAGGCTCTCGGGTACGCTTAGCCAGAGCGTTTCGAAGAGCATAACGTGGAGATCTGTGTAGATTCGGCCATACGCACCGTGGACGCCCCACTGCTCCGTGCCAAATTTGAGCAGCGACCCGTCGCCCGGAAGAACGTCGACTTCCGTCGAAGCGTGACTTACGACTCCGCCAGAGGGATCGTAAACGGTGGCGGCCCCACTATCGTAATAGGGGGCGTATTGGGTCGTGTATCCCGGCGTGTTTCTCGTCGGATCATAGAGGGCATCGCCTTCCCTACGGAAATAAGTGCAGGGGAATGAGTTCTGATCAGAGAATCCGCTGGCTGAGCAATATTGCCCCTCAGCGTGGACTGTCAAGGACGAGTACACCTCCATTGCCTGAACGCTGGCCGCCCCAATCAGCGTTGCTAGTAGCGGCACGAGCAGTCTCGCGAACATGGACACCGACCGCGCTGTTCCCCGCATGATGCACCCCCATGAAGTTGGCGGAGTTACCCGTGGAATCGAACCGGTGTAGGCAGTTGCGCAAGCCATTCGGTCACCCAACTAACGGCACGACGTCTGAGGACATGCGCGAGGGGATCGAAGCAAAAAGTATTCCGTCGCGCATTTGTCGAGGAACTTCAGCACGTTAGCCTGTGAGAGGAGGCTTCGCGAGACGAGTTCTGTAAAATTTTCCGACGGCAATAGATTCGAATGACTGGTCGCGGTGGCCAAGCGAGACGGCGATCGGAGTCGCCCGACGAATCGGCGCGGCGGCACAAATGTCGTTAACCATTCGCCGAACGCGTCTCGAATTGCGTGCGCTTCTCATTCGTGATCGGGCAATCGCGAACACGGGGCCCGACTGGTGATGGGCTTCGTTACTGATCGAACGAGAAAACAATTGATCCGTAAGCTCCCCTGACCGGTAGACATTCGCAAGTGGACTTTTCTGGCAGGTGGATCGAGGTGGGGCGATGCTACGAGCGCTTCGCACTCCAGTCGGCCGCCCTCGGTATCCGCAACGCAATGCTCGATCAGCCGGTGGAAGTGTCCGCGCTGAGGCCGCAGTTTGCGACCTTCCTTGGTGTTGGCGGGCGCAGGCCGGTAGACGCGGTGCTGACTTGACAGTGCCTGCGATCAGAGCCGGGCTGGCCTACTTCGCGCTGGTGTTTGGCGCCGGCTTCGTGCTGGGGGCGCTTCGCGTCACCCTTCTCGAGCCGCGCCTGGGCGAGCGCATGGCGGAACTGGGCGAGATGCCACTCATGTTCGTCGTCATCCTGGTCGCGGCCAGGTTCGTCGTCAGGCGCTTCGCCGTCCCACCTTCCACGCCCGCGCGCCTCGGCACGGGTCTGCTCGCCCTGGTTCTGTTGCTCGCTGCCGAACTCGTGCTGGCCGTGGTCTTGCAGGAACGATCACTCGCGGACTATGTCGCCAGCCGCGACCGGGTCTCCGGAAGCGTGTATCTGGCGATGCTGGTGTTATTTGCCATCATGCCTGTCTTGGTCGGGCAACCCGATAGAGCCCAGGACCGCAAGGCGTGAGCCGCACACGAGAGAGTGGATGATCATGATTCAACGCGCTTGTCGGGGGGTCGCCTGATGGCTCGCCGCGTGCTGCTTTCCTGGAGTTCCGGCAAGGACAGCGCCTGGACCTTGCACGTGCTCCGGAACGATCCGGACGTCGAGGTCGTCGGCCTCCTGACGACCGTCAATACCACCTATGGCCGAGTCGCGATGCACTCGACTCGCCTCGCGATCGTCGAGGCGCAGGCGCGCGCGGTCGGGCTCCCGCTTCGAGTCATCCCGCTCCCGTGGCCCTGTCCCAACGACGTGTACGAGCGCGCGATGCGCGGCGCGATCGAAGACGGGCTGAGGCGCGGTGCAACGCACGTGGCGTTCGGAGACCTCTTCCTGGAGGACATCCGCGCGTACCGGATCAAGCAGCTCGAAGGCACCGGTCTCGAGCCGCTCTTTCCGATCTGGCACCAGGCGACCGAGCGGCTCGCGCGGCGGATGGTCGACGCCGGTGTCGAGGCGGTCCTCACGTGCGTCGATCCGAAGAAGCTCTCGCGGTCGTTCGCCGGCCGCAGGTTCGATCATGCCTTCCTCGATGAACTGCCCGGAGGCGTCGACCCGTGCGGTGAGAACGGCGAGTTCCACACATGCGTACTCGCCGGGCCGATGTTCGGCGAGCCGCTGCGCGCGACGGTGGGTGAGGTCGTGGAACGCGACGGATTCTGCTTCGCGGATCTGATACCGAGTCCGGCAATGCGTCCGCGACCAATGGAGGCGACTCATGGACGATGAAACGAGACGCAAGATTCTGGCGCTGCTTGAACAGCATCGAATCATGACGGTGGCGACGCTGCGGCCGGACGGGTGGCCCCAGGCGACGCCCGTTGGCTATGTCAACGACGGGCTGACCCTCTACTTTCTATGCGGGCTCGACAGCCAGAAGGCAAGGAACCTGGCGCGGGATGACCGGATCTCGCTCACGATCGATCACGATACCGCCGATCTGATGGCGATCACCGGTCTGTCGATGGCAGCGCACGCGCGCCCGGTGGATGATCGGGCCGAAGCCGAGAAGGTGTTGCGCATGCTTCCGCTGAAGTACCCCGATGCGCCTCCGTTGCCGATGAAGATGCCGAGCCCGGACGAAGTCCGGTTGTTCCGCGTAACGCCGACAGTCATTTCGGTGCTCGACTACTCGAAGGGCTTTGGCCATACGGATCTCGTCACCTGCTGACTGTCCGAGTCGAATGTTCACGTCGAGGCAATGGTCGACGCGACTGGAAAAACCCCGGCACGCGGCCGGGGCCTCGGGCACGCGGGCGCTGTGCGTCTTCAGCCGTTCCGTGCGCGTCTGCGCGCCAGAACCACGCCCCCCAGACCGATGCCGAGCAGGACCAGGCTGGCGGGCTCCGGCACGGTGATGCGGTCGGTGGACATGAACTGGCCGCGAACGAAGGCTTCGGTCAGGGGCGAGCCGCCCGGGCCGGTTTCCGGCTGATAGAGCGCTCCCGCGTTCAGGATCGACGCGGTTTGCAGAAGCGGGTCGACGAGGGCGTAGTCGAAGAGGGAATAGGAAGCGCTGATCTGGTCACTGCCGGCGGCCTTGGAGAGCACCAGCTCGATCTGGTCCGCGCCGGCCAGCACCGAATCGATGGGGCTCGACCACAGCACCACGCTGGTGTTCGACTCGAAATCGTTCAGCCGCAGGAAGACGCCGACGTCCCCTGTGATTCCGGACACGCCGACGAAGAGATAGAAGGTGTTGTTGCCGTCGAACCCGAGCTCGGGCGCGCGATCGATGGCGCGGATGCCAAAGCTCTGGCCAGTGACCGCGGGGAGGCTCGACATGTCGAACAGGCCGTGGATCGAGAACGCACTGGCCTGGTCGAGGATGTTGGAGTTGCTCGGGTTGGTCGCCAGCCTGCGCATTCCTGCGGTGGCCGTGTCTGCGAGGGTCGAAGTGATCAATACCTTGTCGCCGAGAGACGGCGTCATGGTCAACTTGCCGCCCGATTCGCCGGTCAAGCCCGGCTGCCCGTTCGTGACGTAGGTGTTGTCGCCATCCGGTCCGCTCGGGGGCACGACGCCGTCGTCGAACGCATCGCGGAAGATCTCGCTGCCATTCTTGACGATCCAGAAGTCGTCGATGACCGGAGCGAAGGGGGCGGCGGGGGCGAGGCTGGAGGCCAGGGCAAGGCCGAGGCCGGCGCTTGCGCGGATGAGGCGGCCGATCGCGATCATGATTCCTCCCTTGTTGCGGCAGGATTGAAGCGATGTCCACGACAAGCAAGAAGCGCGCCGATCATTTCAAGACCATTGTTTTTACAAAGATATTGATCCGGCCATCGGCGCAGAGCCGCGCGGGATGTAAAAAAATCCGACAGACCGGACCCGGCCCGCATGGGTCTGCCGGGTGGCCAGCGCTGCCAGCTTGGTGGCCCGCGTCCGCGACAAGTCATCCGGCAGCCGCGCAACATGGGGGACGCCAGAGTGAGGTCTATCATCCGTCGGGCGCGCCTGGCACCATGCCGCGTCGGGCCCCTCGACTCGAGCGTCAGGCGGCAGGACCAACCTCGGAGACACGCATGGCGGAGCATCCAGTCGAGGCCTGGCATCGTCTCGTCAAGGATAGAAGTCCACGCGGGCTGGACGCGCTACTCGCTGAAGAGGCCGTGTTCTTCTCCCCCGTCGTTCACACGCCGCAACGCGGCAAGAAGATCACCACCGCCTACCTGTCAGCGGCCTTCCACGTCTTTTTCAACCCAAGCTTTCGCTACGTGCGCGAGATCATTGGCGCTACGGACGCCATGCTCGAGTTCGAAACGGAAATCGACGGCGTCTTCGTCAACGGCGTCGACATCATCAGGTGGAATGAGGCGGGTCGCATCGTCGAGTTCAGAGTCATGCTTCGCCCGCTCAAGGCGATCAATCTCGTTCATCAGCGCATGGCGGCCCTTCTGCAAGCGACCCAATGAGTCCGGCCCAAAGGGCGTCGCCTGACCCCTCGCTGGAGCCGACTCGCACCGGGACGGCACTCACGGCTCGGTTCAAGCGTCAGGCCGCAGGAGCCACCGTCGTGCAGTCGAGCATCGCCGTCGAGGAGCTCTCACAGGAACAGCGCGATCTGTGGCGGAGAGTCGATCAGTTGTCCCGGGCAGGGCGAATGCATTCTTCTTGACGCATTACGTGCGACGTAATATCACTATCACTCAGGAATCCACCATGAGCCGACCGATCAATCGCATGCGCCCGGTACACCCGGGCGAGATCCTGCGCGAGGATTTCCTCGTTCCGATACGGATGAGCGACTCGCCCGCTATTTTGGCGGTGATGCGGAGTCGTGGATGAGTCTGCAGGCCGCGTACGATCTGAAGACGCTGCCGACCCGGGACGAGATCCGCAAGCGTGTCGAGCCACGTGCCGCATAGGTAGCGCACCGATCGCACGGGGCCTGACTGGCCGTTCGAACGGGCAGCGTTCGGCGGCCGCTGAGCTCCGACGTCAGGCGTCACAGACCGTCTTCCGCAGTCCCTCGCGCCCGGAGAAACCCCATGTCCAGGCTTCGTGTAGAGAGTTTCACCATCTCGCTCGACGGATTCGGCGCCGGCCCGAACCAGGACATCGACCACCCGCTCGGCGTGGGCGGCACCGCGCTCCATGGCTGGGCCCTCTCCACGCGAACGTTCCAGAAGCACCTGTTCGGCAAGGATGACGGACGAGAGGGCCTCGATGAGGACTACGCCGCTCGAGGCTTTCGGAACATCGGGGCCTGGATTCTCGGCAGGAACATGTTCGGGCCGGTTCGCGGACCCTGGCCGGACGAAAGCTGGCGAGGTTGGTGGGGCGAGAACCCCGTCTATCACGTCCCGGTATTCGTGCTGACGCACTACGCACGCGCGCCGCTGGTCATGGAAGGAGGAACGACCTTCCACTTCGTGACGGACGGCATCGACGCCGCGCTGGCGCAAGCTCGCGAAGCGGCCCAGGGCAAGGATGTCCGTCTCGGTGGCGGCGTCGACGTCATCCAGCAGTATCTTCGCCAACGCCTGATCGACGAGATGCACATCGCCATTTCGCCGGTCCTGCTCGGCGCTGGTGAACGGCTCTTCGAAGGCATCGACCTTCCTGCCTTGGGCTACGCCTGCATCAGGCACGAAAGCTCGCCGCTTGCCACTCACGTGGTGCTTGCCCGACGATGAAGCTGATCGACACGCTCCAGGACGAACACGTGCTGATCGATCGGCTGCTCGGATCGTTTCGCACGTACGTCGACGGACTCGTCGACGGGACGGCCGATCCGGACGACGGCCGGCGGTTCGCCGCGTTCTTCACCGAGTTCGCCGGCCACTTCCATCACGATCGCGAGGAGCGCGTGCTCTTCGATGCGCTCGCGACGGAAGCGGAGCTGCCGCGCGACCGCGGACCGGTGCACGCGCTCGCGCACCAGCACGCCCAGATGGAGGAGTGGCTGCGCGAGATGACGCCGCTTCTCGAACAGAGGCCCCGGTCGGAGGACGATCGCGCCCGGCTTCGGACCCTGGCAGTCCGCTACTCGCACGCGCTCTGGCGTCATATCGACGCGGAGAATTCCGTCCTGTTCCCGGAGGGTGCGGAGCGGCTTCGCCGGTGCGGCATTCGCGAGTTGCCGGATCGGCCGATGAGCGAGGCCGAGGCGGCCGCGCGCGAAGGCGCCGCGGCCCTGCCGGTCCGCTACCCGCCGGTCGAGGACGAGGCGCTCGCGCGCGGTGACGGTTGTTTCGCGTGTCGAGCCTACGGTGAGACCTGCGACGGACTCGAGGCCGAGTGGTGGACCGAGCTCGAGTGGGCAGAGTTCCATAGCCGTGACGCAAGCGACTGAGACTCGTGGTGCGCCACGAAGCGCCGCAGTACCATGAATCCGGGTCTCCTTCACGGCAGCGTTCACGGAGGGCAAGCCGATGTCGACGCCGATTCGAGTGAATGACACGATCGAGGCGCACTACACCCGATCCGATCTGGGGAGCGCGATCCTGGCGGCGCTCGAGAAGTCAGGCAAGGACCTGGATCGCCTGACGCCTGAAGACCTGGCGCCGGTCGACGAATTCCACATTCGCGGCCGCGCCGCAACCCTGGAGCTTGCGAGAGCTGCGAGGCTGGATTCGTCCAGGCGCGTACTCGACGTAGGGAGCGGCATCGGCGGGACCTCCCGCTGTCTCGCACGGGAGTTCGGATGCCGTGTCACGGGCATCGACCTGACCGAGGAGTACTGTCGCACCGCGGCAATGCTTTCTGCGCGCATCGGCCTCGCGGATCTCGTCGACTATCGACAGGGCGACGCAACGAATTTGCCGTTTGCGGACGCTTCCTTCGACGTAGTCTGGACCGAGCATGCCGCGATGAACATTCCGGACAAGCTTCGGCTCTATCGCGAGATGCACCGGGTACTCGAGCCGGGAGGCACGCTCGCCATCCACGACATTCTCGCCGGGCCATCCGGGGCGGTCCTCTTTCCTGTTCCCTGGGCGCGTACGCCCGAGAGCAGTTTTCTCGTAACCCCCGACGAATTGCGCAAGCTTCTCGACGAAGCCGGGTTCACGGTGACCGACTGGTCCGATACGACCGACGAGGCTCGCGACTGGTTCGTGGCGGTGGCCGAGAAGATCCGCAAGGAGGGCTTGCCGCCACTTGGGTTCCACGTGCTTCTGGGGCCTGATTTTCAAGTGATGGCGCAAAATCAGCGTCGCAATCTGGAAGAGGGGCGGATTGTTCTTGCACAGGTCGTCGCCAGGCCACGAGGATAGACGGCATGAGAAGCGAACTCCGCGCAGGCATCACCGTTCTCTGGCTGGCGTGTGCTGCCTCCGCGTCCGCACAGGTCCGGCACACGCAGCCCGACCTCGCGTTTCCAAAGGAAGCCGGCGAACTGTCGCTGTTCAGCCCCATCGCCATGGGCGTATGGAAGCCCGAGGGCGACGGCCCACACCCTGCAGTGATCCTGGTGCACAGCTGCGGCGGGATGAAGCAGCAATTGGGTTTCTGGCGCAAGGAAGCCGTCAAGCGAGGATACGTGGCGTTCATCATCGATGCATTCACGTCGCGGGGCTCGCCGAATTGCAGGCCCGCGGCGCCAATCCCGATGACCCGTGGCGTCAAGGACGTGCTGGACGCGGCAGCTCATCTCAAGACGTTTGCCTTCGTCGACAAGACCAGGATCGCCACGATCGGCTTCTCGTGGGGCGCGATGGCGGGAATGCTCGCAGGAAGCACCGGATATGCCTCGGACGTGGCGCCGGGGCTCGACCGGTTGACTGCTGCCGTGGCGCTGTATCCGGCCTGCCATATCGGCCCCTTCGGAAGCTTCCCCGGCAACGAGTTCCTCCGCCCGGATCTCGCCACGCCGACGCTGCTGCTTCTGGGAGAGAAGGACGACGAGACGCCGGCATCCGAATGCCTGAGCCGCGTTCCAGTGCACAAGGAACGAGGCAACCCGCTGGAAGTCCACGTATTCCAGGATGCGACGCACTGCTGGGACTGCAGCGACCAGCACAACCAGCGCTGGAGCCCGCCCTGGGCTGGCGGCAGGCAAGTGGTCTACCGCTACGACAGCGCCGTCACCGAGCAGTCCGTGCAGCGTGCGTTCGACTTCCTTGGGCGGCAGATGAATGTTCAAGCCAGGCAATGACGACCGCCCGGAGAGTTCTGCGGCGCGGTGACCGACTCTGTCCGCACCCGTAAGGAGACCGTCTGCCTTGGACATTCCGCGGATCTTCAACATCACCGAAAGCGCTCACCGCATCCACAACCCGTTCACCCCCGAAAAGCTCGCCACGCTCGGGGCGGCGCTGCGTCTGGAAACGGGAACCCGGGTGCTCGACCTCGGCAGCGGTTCGGGGGAGATGCTGTGCACCTGGGCGCGCGACCACGGAGTCGTCGGCACCGGCATCGACTTGAGCCGGTTGTTCACCGAGCAGGCGAACTTGCGCGCCAGAGAGCTCGGTGTCGCCGATCGAGTCGAGTTCATCCACGGCGACGCTGCCGGCTTCGTCTCCGGCGAGAAGGCCGGTGTGGCCGCCTGTCTGGGTGCCACGTGGATCGGCGGGGGAGTCGTCGGCACCATCGAGCTTCTGGCGCAGAGCCTGCGGCCCGGAGGGATCATCCTCGTCGGCGAGCCCTACTGGCGGCAGTTGCCGCCGACGCAAGAGGTTGCCAAGGGGTGTCTTGCCGGCTCGATCTCCGACTTTCTGCTGCTTCCGGAACTTCTCGCGTCTTTCGGCCGGCTCGGCCACGACGTCGTGGAGATGGTCCTGGCCGACCAGGACAGCTGGGACCGGTACGAGGCGGCCAAGTGGCTCACGATGCGCCGATGGCTCGAAGCCAATCACGAAGACGAGTTCGCGAAAGAGGTTCGAGCCCAACTGACCTCGGAACCCGTGCGCTATGCCACCTACACGCGCGAATACCTGGGATGGGGCGTGTTCGCGCTGATGGCGCGGTGACGAGGGGATTGCCGGGCCCACGTGACTGCACAGAAGAGGAATGCCCATGAATGCCGACGACTTGCGTTCCATCCAGGCTCCGCTGAAGGACCTCTACCGCCAGTCGCCCGAAGCGGCGCTGGTCACGTTGCGAGCACAAGGCCGGCTTGCCGACGGGGTGAGCTGCAAGATCGAAACGGGCAAGGCGCTCGTGACGGCCGGCCTGCATCCGGCCACGGGGGGCAGCGGGTTCGGCGCCTGCTCGGGCGACATGCTGCTCGAGGCGCTCGTCGCCTGCGCCGGCGTCACGCTCAACGCGGTCGCGACGGCGCTCGGCATCGAGCTTCGCGACGCCCTGCTTCGAGCCGAAGGCGACCTCGACTTCCGCGGCACGCTCGGGGTGTCGAAGGACGCACCGGTCGGCTTCCAGGGTATCCGCCTGAGCTTCACGCTGGACACCGACGCGTCCGACGAGCAGCTGGAGACGCTGCTGCGCCTGACCGAGCGCTACTGCGTGGTCTACCAGACGCTCGTTCGCCCGCCGACGATGACGGTTGCGCGACAGATCGTCGAGGCCTGAGCGCGGCGCTGACGCCCCGCCCGTCACGCGATCCGATCCCATGAAGACCCAGTACTACACCGCGACGAGCCTCGACGGATTCATCGCGACCGAAGACGACTCGCTCGACTGGTTGTTCCCGCTGGGCGACGTCAACGACACGAGCTACCCGGACTTCATCGCCGGGGTCGGCGCGCTGGCCATGGGCTCCGCCACGTACGAATGGATGCTGCGTCACGCGCAGACGGTCGCCGCCGAAGCCGGTTCACCCTGGCCGTACACCCAACCCGTCTGGGTCTTCACCCACCGAACGCTGCCGGCAGTGCCGGGCGCCGATCTGCACTTCGTGCGGGGCGACGTGCGGCCGGTGCACTCGGCCATGCGCGCGGCCGCGGGAAGCAGGAACATCTGGGTCGTCGGGGGCGGCGACCTGGCGGGCCAGTTTCACGATGCCGGGCTTCTGGACGAGCTCATCGTCCAGGTGGGCTCGGTCACGCTCGGCAGGGGCAAGCCGCTGTTCCCGCGCCGGCTCACCAGCCCGCCGCTTACACTGGTTTCGGTCAGGCAGGTGGGCACCGGCTTTGCGGAACTGCGCTATCGGGTCCCCTCGAGCCGGGCAGCCGGTGACGCCTGACGAGCAAGTCCAGGCGTCGATGCCTATGGCACGGACGAGCGGCGTGCAGCGCTTCTGCTCGCTGAACTGCCCGCTCGGCGCCGCTCGAATGTTCGCCACTCGGGACAGCAAGGGGGTCCGATGATTCTGGAAATTGCGATGCTCCATGTCCGGTCCGGGCAATCGCCGGAGTTCGAAGCGGCCTTCGCCGAGGCACAGTCTCTCATCGCCTCCATGCCGGGGTACCTGGGCCACGAGTTGCAGCGCTGCCTGGAGGTGGCGGACAAGTACGCGCTGCTGGTGCGCTGGCGCAGCGTGGAGGATCATGAGCTGGGTTTTCGCCGATCACCGCAGTACCAGGAGTGGAAGCGCCTGCTGCATCACTTCTACGAGCCGTTTCCGGTCGTCGAACACTACGCGCTCGTCGAGCCGGGTAGAGGCTGACACTCGTTCCATCGAACGACATGGTGAACAACGACTCTCTCGAAGCGAAACGACCCGCGACGCTGCTGTACGCGGCGGTCGCCATCGTCGCCAGCGTGGTGATCTGGGGATTGGTGTCGCCCGCGGCGCTCGGTGCGGCGGCCACCGCTGCGCTGGCCTTCACCACCCGGTCCTTCGGCTGGTTCTACCTTTGGGTCGTGCTCGGCGTGGTCGTCTTCTGCCTGTTCCTGGCGATGAGCCGCTACGGGAACATGAAGCTCGGGGGCGAGGACGAAGAGCCCGACTTCTCGGTCGTCGCGTGGTTCGCGATGCTGTTCGCGGCGGGCATGGGGATCGGACTGGTCTTCTGGGGCGCCGCGGAGCCGCTCTCGCACTTCCGGACGCCCCCGCCGGGCATTGCGCCGATGTCTGCCGAAGCGGCCAATACGGCGATGCGCTATGCGTTTTTTCACTGGGGCCTGCACCCGTGGGCGATCTATACCGTCGTCGCGCTGGCGATCGCCTTCTTCCAGTCCGGCACCGGCGGCGGACTGACCTTCAGCGCCACCATGCAGGGGCTGGGAGCGAAGCCGGACGCGCGCTGGCTGGCGCTGATCGATCTCTTCGCGGTGGTCGCCACGGCCTTCGGCGTCGCCACGTCGCTGGGGCTCGGAGCGCTGCAGATCAACAGCGGGCTCAACGCGGTCTTCGGCCTGCCGATCGGTGTCGCCTCGCAGGTCGGCATCATCGCAGTGACGACCGTGCTGTTCCTGGCATCGGCGTTGTCGGGAATCGAACGCGGCATCAAGTGGCTGTCGACATTCAACCTGGCACTCGCGGGGTTGCTCGCGGCGACGATCTTCGTCCTCGGGCCCACCCGCGCGATTCTCGACACGCTGACGACGACGCTGGGCGCCTACCTGAGCGAGTTCGTGCGCATGAGCCTGCGCCTCACTCCATTCCGCGAGAGCAGCTGGGTCGGTGACTGGACGATCTTCTACTGGGCGTGGTGGCTGTCCTGGTCGCCGTTCGTCGGGCTCTTCATCGCCCGTGTCTCCAAGGGACGAACGATCCGGGAGTTCGTGGCGGGCACGCTGCTCGTACCTTCTGCAGCCTGCTTCCTGTGGTTCTCGGTCTTCGGCGGCACCGCCTTGAACCTCGAGATCTTCGAGGGCATTCCGCTCGCGGCGGCCGCGCAGGCCGACCCTTCGACCGCGATCTTCCGGGTGTTCGAGGCCCTGCCGATGGGCGCGGTGCTGTCCGTCGCCGCAACCTTGCTCGTGCTGATCTTCTTCGTGACCTCGGCGGATTCGGCGACGGTCGTGCTGTCGATCCTCAGTTCGCGCGGGAATCCGAGCCCCGGGATGGGCATGCAGCTCGTCTGGGGGCTGCTCGTGTCGCTGGTCGCGGTGAGCCTGTTGCTCGCCGGGGGGCTCAAGGGGATCCAGACGGCGGCGATCGTCGCGGCGTTGCCGTTCGCGGTCGTCGTGGTCCTGCTCTGCGTGTCGCTTCATCGTGCGCTGGCGCGCGAGTGGCGCGCACGCGACCGCGAGGAACGCGCGATGCGCCGCCGGGCGCGGGACAGCGAGAGCCGGCGCGGCCAACCGTGACCGTGAAAGCGGCCGATCCATCTGCAGCCTGACCCAACGGAGGACCTGCGTGGACGAACAGCCACCCACATTCGACGCAGCGAAGTACAAGAACGCGCAACGCGAGCAATGGAACAAGGACGGTGCCGCGTGGCGGCGCTGGAATCCCGTTCTGGATCGCTGGTACGGCGAAGCCACTCGCCAGATGCTCGACCTGGCCCGGATTCGGCCCGGCCAGCGCGTCCTGGACGTCGCTGCCGGCGCCGGCGAGCCGGCGGTCAGCGCCGCCGAACGCGTGGGACCGAGCGGCCACGTGCTGGCGACCGACCTCTCGGAAGGCATCGTCGAGCTGGCGCGCCAGGTCGCCCGTGAACGCGGGCTCGAACAGGTCGAGACCCGCGCCATGGACGGCGAGAAGCTGGATCTCCCCGACGCGTCGTTCGATGCGGTGCTGTGTCGGCTCGGCCTGATGTACATGCCGCACCCCGTGACGGCGCTGCGCGAGTGGCGCCGCGCGCTCAGAGCAGGCGGCCGGGTCGCCGTCGCCGTCTTTTCGACGCCCGAGCGAAACAGCTGGGGTGCCATACCGGCTTCCATCATCCGCCGGCGCGCGCAACTTCCGCCGCCCGTTCCGGGGCAACCCGGGCCGTTCAGCCTGGGCGGCCCAGGCGTGCTCGAAGGCATGTTCCGTGAAGCCGGATTTGCCGACGTCGAGATTCGAGCCGTGCCGGTGCCACACAGGGCGATCAGTGCCGCCGAGTTCGTGCGGGTCGCTCGGGAGGCCTTCGGCGGATTCAACGCCATGATGGCGCACCTGCCCTCCGAAGAACGCGAGTCCGTGTGGAACGAAGTGGAAGGCTCGATGCGCGGCTTCGAAACGCCGGGCGGGTTCGAGGTGCCGGGCGAGTGCCTGGTCGGTGCAGCCACGAAGTGATCGGCGGTGAGACGTCCATCGGTCGATCCGGCCGACACGGCCGTCGCTTTCGCCCCCCAAGATTGTCGGAATCGCTTTCTTCACGGCGCTTTCACCGCTCTTCATACTGGCCACTCCCATCAACCTCACTGGAGTGAAACCATGAAGCGTTTTGTCATCGAGCGGCACATTCCCGGCGTCGAGCGCCTGGACGCCCTGCAGCTGAAGGAAGCCGCGAGCACCTCGAACGCGGCGCTGGCCAGGCTGGCCGGCCGCGCGCAATGGGTGCAGTCGTACGTGGTCGACAACAAGACCTACTGCATCTACCTCGCCGACAACGAGGCTTCGGTGCAGGAGCACGCACGGCTGTCCGGCTTCCCGGCGGATCGGGTCACCGAAGTGCGCGGCGTCATCGATCCGATGACGGCGATGGCCTGACCCGGAGCGTGCGACCATGACCGATCCGCGTCGCCTCTTGTCCGGACGGTTCATCTGGCACGACCTGGCCGCGGCCGACCCGGCCGCGGCCCTCGATTTCTACGGCGCCGTGTTCGGGTGGACTGCCGCCCTGCAGCGCGCCAACGGCGGCTCCTTCGTGCGCCTGCAGTCCGGCGGCCATGACGTGGGTTCGATGTACGCGTTGAGTCGGCAGGAGCGCGAACACGGCGTGCCGTCGCACTGGACACCTTACCTGCGGGTCGATCGCGTCCGCGAGACGGTTCGCAGAGTCGAGGATGCCCGCGGCACCGTGCTCGTGCAGCCGTTCGAGGTGGACGGCATCGCGCGCATCGCGTTGATCGCGGACCCGGACGGGGCGGTGTTCGGCCTGATGGAAGCGCACCCCCATGAGTAGGCCGCTGGACGTCACCGTCGTCATGTTCGACGACGGGTTCTCGTCGACGGCGATCGGGCCGATGGAGGTGTTCTTCGCCGCCGGCCTGCTGTGGCAGCGGCTGCGGGGCGAACCCGAGCAGCCGCGCTTCAACGTGCGCAGCGCCTCGGTCGACGGCCGGCCGGTGAAGAGCGTCTACGGCGTGACGCTCGCGCCGCATTGCGCGATCGAGGACGTGACGCGGACGGACCTGATCCTGGTCGCCGCGCCGCACCCCAACACGTACGAGGGCATCGTGCGCAAGACTTCGCTCGTGCCCTGGCTGCGCGCCGCGCACGCGCGGGGCACCTACCTGGGCGGCGTGTGCAGCGGCGTGGCCTTCGTCGCGGAGACCGGGCTGCTCGACGGCCACCGCGCCACCACGCACTGGGGCGTGGCGGAGGTGTTTCGCCAACGCTACCCCAAGGTGCTGTGGCAACCGGAGCACTTCGTTACCGAGGATGCAGGCCTCTTCTGCAGCGGCGGCGTGTACTCGGCGATCGATCTCAGCCTGTACCTCGTCGAGAAGTTCTGCGGCCACGAACTCGCGCTCAAGTGCGCCAAGTCGCTGCTCGTCAGCCTGCCCCGGAGCTTGCAGTCCGGCTACGGAGTGTTGCCGCTTGCGCGGCCGCACACCGACGAACAGGTCAAGCGGGCCGAACACCTGCTGCAGCGCCGCTTCGACCAGGACGTTTCGGTGGAAGCGGTTGCCTCCGAGATCGGCATGAGCCCGCGCAACCTGCTGCGTCGCTTCAAGGCCGCCACCGGCCACCTGCCCGGCGAGTACCTGCAGCTGCTGCGCGTCGCCGCGGCACGGGAACTGCTGGAGCGCGGGCGCGCCCCGGTGCAGAAGGTGGCCGCGGCGGTCGGATACGACGACGTGCCGTTCTTCCGCGGGATCTTCAAGCGCCACACCGGCATGACGCCCGCCGAATATCGCAGCCGCTTCGGCCCGCTCGTCGTCGACCGCGGCGCGCTGGCGAGCGAGCCCGAGTCGTGAGTTCGCCTACCCCGCCCGCGCCCGGGACGGCCGACGAACGCTTCCAGACGCGGAGATCTCCGCACGTCCGCGAAGCCGGATCGGGCCCCGGTGTGGTCTGCATCCACTCGAACGCCAGCAGCTCGGCGCAGTGGCGTGGGCTGATGGACCTCCTGTCCCCGCGCTATCGAGTCCTCGCTCCCGACTCGTACGGGTCAGGCAAGAGCCCGGACTGGCATTCCGACCGCGAGATCGCCCTGCGGGATGAAGTCGACTTCATCGAGCCCGTCCTGGCGATGGCCAGCGAGCCGTTCGCACTGGTGGGCCATTCCTACGGTGCGGCGGTGGCCTTGATCGCCGCCCTGGCCAGTCCGCGCCGCATTCGCGCGCTGGCCCTGTACGAGCCCACGCTGTTCTCGGTCGTCGACGCCCGGTCGCCTCCGCCGAACGGTGTCGACGGAATCCGCGATGCCGTCGCTGCCGCTGCCGCTGCGCTGGACGCCGGAGACCGGGATGCGGCCGCCGGACACTTCATCGACTTCTGGATGGGCCCCGGCAGCTGGGGCGCCACGCCGCCGCAGCGCAAGGCGGCCATTGCCGACTCGGTCGCCAACGTTCGGCGGTGGGCGCACGCGCTCTTCACCGAGGCGACGCCGGCAGCCGCCTTCGCGAGCCTGGACGTCCCGGTGCTGTACATGCTCGGCAGCGAATCGCCCGAGTCGGCGCACGCGGTGGCCCGGATCCTGGTGCCTGCCTTGCCTCGCGTCAGGGTCGTCGAGTTCCCGGGTCTCGGGCACATGGCCCCGGTCACGCATCCTGGGCCCATCAACGCAGAGATCGCCAGGTTCCTGAGCGAGGCCTGAGCCGCTGCTGCGGCCGGCGCGAATCGGCACGGCCCTTGGCCGGCGACGCGCCGTGCCTCATCATGTGCCGGGGAGGCCGGGCGCGATGCCCTCGCGTGCGGCTCGACCCGAACGTCAGGCCGCAAAGGAAGGGCACCCGAAATGGTTGAACCCGCACTGAGCACGAGCCAGATCGTCGTGCAGGTCTGCCTGTTCGTCGTCGCAGCCATTGCGATGTTCGGCGGGGCGCTCCAGATGGTCCTCGGTCAGCCCGACACGTCCCCGAGGCTGGACAACGTTCACCGGTTCATGGCCGGGGTGTACTTCTCGACCGGCCTCATCTCGCTCTGGGCGGCACTCACGATTCGCCAGCAAGGCTTCCTGGTCTATCTGCTGGCCCTGGGTGTGCTGCTCGCAGGCGTGGGCAGGCTCGTGTCGATCAGCAAGGTGGGTCTCCCCGAGCCTGCCGGGGTCTGGCTTGCCTACCTGGTTCCCGAACTCGTGCTCCCCGTCGTCATCGCGGTAGCGCAATTCGCTTCCGCCTAGGCTGGCCGGGCGTCGCAAGCCGCGCGCGTCGAACGTCAGCAGACGGGGCCGATGTTTGTCGATGCACCGACCGTTGGAGGAACCGAACCATGGCGGACCTGATTCGCGAAGTCACTACCGAGGTTCTGCAAGCCTTCGCCGATGCGTGGAACCGACACGACATCGACGCGCTCATGTCGTTCATGGCCGACGATTGTGTCTTCGAGGCCTCTGCAGGCGACGAGGTCTGCGGCACCCGGCATTCGGGCCGCGAGGCCGTGCGAGCCGGCTTCGAGGACGTGTGGGCAACCTTCCCCGATGCCCACTGGGGCGGCGCCCGCCATTTCGTGAGTGGCGACCGCGGCGTATCGGAGTGGACGTTTACCGGAACACGCGCCGATGGCACTCGGGTCGAGGTTCGCGGTTGCGATCTGTTCACGTTTCGGGACGGCAAGATCGCCCTGAAGAATTCCTATCGCAAGAATCGCCCGCCGCTGGCTACGCCGAAGGGCTGAGTCCCGCGCAGGCGATCGGCATGACGCTCGACCCGTCGTTGCGCCGGACCCGCTCCGCCGTCCGGCGAGGGTGGCGGCTGGCGTTAGGCGCCGTGTTGTTCCTTGCGCTGCCTGCGCAGGCGCAGATCGCCGACCGTCCTCGCGCGGCGGTCGGAGACCGCTGGCAATTCGTCGTCTTCCACGCCGTGCCCTCCCGGACCCCCAATCGCACCTGGGTCGTCACCGCCATCGGCCCAGGCCGGGTGTTCGGTACCGAGAATGGCGAGCCGTTGACGCTCACCGACGAACTCAACGTCGTCGACTCGCCCCGCCAGAGCGAGACCAATCCGAAGTCGCTCAGTTTCCCGCTGGAGGTCGGCAAGCGCTGGCGGTACGACAGCGAATGGCTGTTCAAGCCGAAGTCGTCCCGAGGAACCATTGCCGTGGACGTATCGGTCGTCGGCTACGAGTCCGTCGACGTGCCTGCCGGCAGGTTCGAAGCATTCAAGCTCGTGGCGATCGGGGAGTTGGGCGGCACCTCCCCGATCAATTCCGTCTATGCAGGGCGAACCACCACCACGTACTGGTACTCGCCCGCGGCCAGGGCCATCGTCAGGTCGGTGCACCACAATCCGTACCTGGGTACGCAAACGGTCGAACTCGTCGCGTTCGAGCTTCGCCCATAGCGCAACTTCCCGGCAGTCGGCGCGACGCCGGCCGAGCCTCGGCCGAGGGCGCTCACGCCGCCGACCCGCTTGGCCGCTGCGCCGGTGTGGTCCATCATCCTTCTCACGAGCCAGGCGCCTTCCCGGCGGCAGTCCCTCGGCTCGAACGCCAGGCGCACCTTCCACCCCGACGACCATCATGGCCAGCCGATGAACGAAGAGCTCGAAACGGACTATCTCGTGGTCGGCGCCGGCGCCGCGGCGATGGCGTTCACCGACGCGCTGCTCGATCATTCCGACGCGACGGTCACGATCGTCGATCGCCGGCACGCGCCCGGCGGGCACTGGATCGACGCCTATCCCTACGTCCGTCTGCATCAGCCCTCGGCGTTCTACGGTGTGAGCTCGGTACCGCTCGGACAGGACGCGCTCGACGTAGCCGGAACGAACGCCGGCTACTACGAGCTCGCCGGCGCGGACGAGATCCGGGCCTACTTCGCACACGTGATGGATAGGCGTTTCCTGCCCGGCGGCCGCGTTCGGTATTTCCCCTCCAGCGAGTACCTGGGCGAGGGCCGCTTCGTCTCCCGGCTTTCGCAGCAGTCGCGGACCGTTCACGTGCGGCGCAAGATCGTCGACACCACTTATCTCGAAGGCAGCGTTCCCGCGACCAGTCCGCCTCCGTTCGAGGTGGCCGAAGGTGTTCGCTGCGTGCCGGCGGGCGAGATCGCGCGCATCGGGGAGCGCGCCGAGCGCTTCGTGATCATCGGTGCCGGCAAGACGGCGCTGGACGCCTCCGTGTGGCTGCTCGAACGGGGCGTTCCCGCTTCGGCGATCCGCTGGATCAAGCCGCGCGAGTCGTGGTGGCTGAACCGTCGGTTCCACCAGCCGCACACGCTGCTCCCGGACTTCTATCGCGGCATGGCGATCCAGCTCGAGGCGATGGCGCAAGCGACGTCGGTCGACGATCTCTGTGCGCGCCTCGAGGCCGAGGGATTCTTTCTTCGGGTCGATCCGGGCGTCGTGCCGACGATGCTGCACGGCGCGGTGATCAGCGAAGCCGAACTGGCGCTGCTGCGCCGGATCGAAGACGTCGTCCGCCTGGGGCACGTGCGCAGGATCGAGCGCGACGAGATCGTCCTCGACGCAGGCAGCGTGCCGACGACCGGGGCGACGGTGCACGTCCACTGCGCGTCGCGAGGGCTCGCGCGGCCGCCTCTGCGCCCGATCTTCGAGCCCGGACGCGTGACGGTCCAGCCGTTCATGTGGGGCTTCGCCTGCTACCAGTTCGCGATGCTGGGCGTGGTCGAGGCCACCGTCGCGACCGACGAGGAGAAGAACCGGCTCTGTCGGCCGATCGTCTACTGGGACGCGAACGCGGACTACCTGTCGGCGTTCATCGCGGGCCTCGCGAACGAGCGGGCCCGGGCGGCCTATCCGGCGCTTGCGAGCTGGGCGAAGGAGACACGGCTCAATCCGCTCGGCGCGATCGGGCTGCATCGCGATGCGCCGACCGTCGTCGAGGCGCGCGAGCGCATCAAGCGCTTCGGGGCCGCGGCAGTGGGCAATCTGCCGAAGCTGCTCGGGGCCAGGGTCTCGTAGTCGGCCAGGCGAACGGGAGACCTTCGTGCCCATCGAACTCTGGCTGGCTTTCGTCGCTGCGTCGGCTGTCCTGCTCGTCTTGCCCGGGCCGACGATCCTCACGGTGATCAGCTACTCGCTGGCTCACGGACGTCGCGCGAACGTGCCGCTCGTTGCAGCGGTGGCCCTGGGCGACTCGACCGCGCTGATCTTCTCGCTTCTCGGGCTCGGCGCGTTGCTGGCGGCGTCCTCGTTCTGGTTCACCCTCGTCAAGGGGGTCGGAGGCCTGTACCTGCTGTACCTGGGAATCAGGCTGCTGCGCGCCGGCATGACGCCCGGGCAGCTTCCCGCCCCCGAGGCGCCCGGATCGCGGTGGAGGCTCTTCGCGAACACCTATCTCGTCACGGCCTCGAACCCGAAAGGCATCGTATTCTTCGTCGCCTTCCTGCCGCAATTCATCGACCCCGCCAGCCCGGTGCCGCCGCAACTGCTGCTGCTGGCCGCCACGTTCGTGGCGATGGCCACGCTGAACGCCACGCTGTATGCGGTTTTCGCGGGCGCGGCTCGCAGCGTGCTCGCTTCGTCGAAGGCGCAGCGCGGTTTCAAACTCGCCGGCGGGTCGCTGCTGTCATTGGCGGGGGTGTGGGCGTTGCTCGCGAGGCGCGCCGCCTGAAGGCGCCCGAAGATGCCTCGCAGCGCAGTTCGTCAGGGACGTGCGTGGCTGATCCGCTGCCTCGTCCGGCGCTATCATCCCGACCTGCCGCGGCTCGTCCACGGCGCGAGAGATCATGTCGACCAAGAAGAAAGGAATGCTCACCGTTTCGGGTGAATGGGCACGGCACCTTCGGCCACGGGGCCGCAGGCAGTTCTGGAGCGTCGAGCGGATGACGGCGCAGCAAGCCGTGCTGGCCGAGGCGAGAGACGAACTGGTCGCATCGACCGACGATGCGTCCCGCCGTGCCGCGGACCGGGAGTCGGTCGACGATTCGCGGCCGGCGCGGAATCCGGCGTGAAGTCGATGCTGGAAGTCTCGAACGCTGTCGCCACCATCGTGCTCGACCGGCCGGAGCGCGGCAACGCGCTGTCGGCCGAGTTCGTCGAGGCGATGCTCTCGGCGGTGCAACGAGCTTGCTCCGACGTCTCGGCGCACACGCTCGTGCTGCGCGCGCAGGGCCGGCACTTCTGCACCGGCTTCGATCTCTCCGACCTCGACACGCAGACCGATGCGTCGCTGCTGCAGCGTTTCGTGCGCATCGAGACGCTGCTCGATGCGCTGTGGCGCGCGCCGCTGCGCACGGTCGCGATCGCGCAGGGGCGCGTGATGGGCGCGGGCGCCGACCTCTTCGCCGCCTGCGACCGGCGGATGCTGGCACCGGGCGCCAGCCTTCGCTTTCCCGGCGCGGGCTTCGGCATCGTGCTGGGCACCCGCCGGCTGGCTGCGCGGGTCGGCGCAGCGACCGCGCTTCAGTGGGTCTCCGAAGGCACGACGATCGACGCGCGCGCGGCGCTCGACGCAGGGCTGGCGACCGCCGTCCTCGGGCACGATCCGCCGCCGGACGAGCCCGCCGCCGCAGCGGCAGCGGCGACCTCGCTCGCGGCGATCCCGCTTCCCTCGGTCGATCGCAGCACCTTTGCCGCATTGCGCGCCGCGATCGGCGAGGACGGCGCCGATGCGGACCTCGCTGCGCTGGTGCGCTCGGCGGCCCGGCCCGGCCTCAAGGCGCGGCTGCTCGCGTATCGTGACCGGCAACTCGCGGCGCGGCCGCGCTGATTCCCCAGGAGATTCGCGATGTTCCCCACCACCGTCGCCGGCAGCCTCCCGAAGCCGGGCTGGCTCGCCGAAACCAACAAACTGTGGCCCGCGTGGAAGCAGCAGGGCGAGGCGCTCGCCGAAGCCAAGCGCGACGCCACCGTGCTGTGGCTGAAGGAGCAGGAGCAGGCCGGGCTGGACATCGTCACCGACGGCGAGCAGAGCCGGCAGCACTTCGTGCACGGCTTTCTGGAGGCGGTCGAAGGCATCGACTTCGAGCACAAGGTGAAGATGGGGATTCGCGACAACCGCTACGAGGCGATGGTGCCGCAGGTCACCAGCCCGCTGCGGCTGAAGGGCCGGGTGCACGCGACCGAGGCACGGATCGCCCGCGCCTACACGACGAAGAGGCTCAAGTTCACGCTGCCGGGCCCGATGACGATCGTCGACACGGTCGCCGACGCGCACTACGGCAGCCGCGCGAAACTGGCGATGGCGTTCGCCGAACTGCTGAACCAGGAGGCGCGGGCGCTGCAGGCCGACGGCGTCGACGTGATCCAGTTCGACGAGCCGGCGTTCAACGTCTTCATGGACGACGTCGAGGCCTGGGGCATCGACGCGCTGCACCGCGCGATCGAGGGGCTGTCTTGCACCACCGCCGTCCACATCTGCTACGGCTACGGCATCCAGGCGAACATCGACTGGAAGACCTCGCTCGGAGGCGAGTGGCGCCAGTACGAGGCGATCTTCCCGGCGCTGGCGAAGAGCCGCATCGACCAGGTCTCGCTCGAGTGCGCGAACTCTCACGTGCCCGACCGGCTGATGGGGCTGCTCGAAGGCAAGGACGTGCTGGTCGGCGTGATCGACGTGGCGACCGACGCAGTCGAGACGCCCGAGCAGGTCGCCGACACCATCGGGCGAGCGGTGCGCTACGTGCCGGTCGACCGGCTCTTTCCGTGCACCAACTGCGGGATGGCGCCGATGAAGCGCGACGTGGCGCTGGCGAAGCTGCGGGCGTTGGCCGCGGGGGCGCAACTCGCGCGCGAACGAGCAGGCGCGGCGCCCGTGCAGGCGCCGCGGCACCCTTAGCGGCGGCGGCGGCGGCCGGGCGGCCGTCTATTGCCGCGTCATCTGGACCTTCCAGCCGTTGCCCATCGCGCCCTGGAGGTTGTTGTCGTCGACGCGGTTCATCGTGACCGAGAAGTCGGGGCAGCCCGCAAGCACCTTCGAGCGAATCACGCGGAACACCAGCTTCTCGGGCGTGGCGGACCTCACGACGATCGGGGCCTCGCGGCCCGCACACGGGTCGCGCGAATCGCGGGCCTCCGTCTTCCAGGCGCCGCCGTCGTCCTTCACGTCGACCGTGCCCTGCACCTGGACCCTGTTGGTCGCGTCGAACTGCATCTTCCAGGTGCCGTTGTGCGGATTGCCGGCTTGCGCGAACGCGTCGGCGCCCTGCAGGCCGAGGGCGATCAGCGCGAGCGGAAGCAGCGATGGGCTGGCGTGGCGCATGGTGGCTACTCCGGATGAAAGGATGCAGCGCTCGCGCCGGCCGCGCCGGCTCAGCCGCTGCCCTCGAGCGTCTGGATGACGCGAAACCGCATGCCGTCGGCCTGCGCGAGGTAGATCGGCATCGCCTTGTCGGCGTTGCTGCGCCAGCGCGTGGCGCGAACGCTCTCGAAAGCCACCGACCCGTTGTCGCGCTGCCGGTGATCGAGCAGGCCGCGCAGGAACGCGACCCCCTCGTAGGTCGATTGTCCGAGCGCGTTGAGCACCGGCGCGCGCTCGCCGAAGCGCGACCAGTAGCGCTCGCGAAACGCGCCGTTGCCGTCGGTATCGAGCGACCCGAAGTAGCCCGAGGCGACGAACAGCCCTTCGGTGTGCTCCGGGCCGATCGCCAGCAGCCCGTTCTCCTCGATCGCGCACGACAGCCGGATCGCCTGGCGCGCGAGGCCCGACTCGCCGAACGCACGGCTGAAGTCCACCGCGTCCTGGCCGACGAGCGACATCAGCACCGCCTGCGCGCGGCTGCGCCGGATGTCGTCGACCAGCTGCTCGACGTCGCAGCTGCCGATCGGCACGTAGCGGCTGCCGACCACTTCGCAACCCGCCTTCGCGAGCGCCGTGGCCGCCAGCGCGTGCGAGCGCCGCGGCCAGCAGTAGTCGTTGCCCACCATGTACCAGCGCCGCAGCGCGTAGCGGCGCGTGAGCCAGTCGATCGCGGGCAGCAGCTGGTGCCGTGGCGTCTCGCCGATCGCCATCACGCCCGCGGGCATCGCGCCGCCTTCGTAGAGCGGCGTGTAGACGAACGGAAGCGTGCCGTCGAGCTGTCCGATGACGCGCTCGCGCACCGAACTGGTGTGCATGCCGACCAGCGACTCGACCGCGCCGTCGCCGATCAGCTGCTCGATCTGCGCCTCGAGCGCGTCCGATTCGTCGCTCGCGTCGATCACCGTGAGGTTGACGCGGCGCCCGCGCACGCCGCCCGCGGCGTTCCACTCCTCGGTAGCGAGCGTTGCGCAGGCCAGGCACGACGGTCCCCAGATGCCGGCGGTGCCGGACATCGGGATCAGCATGCCGACACGGTACTCGTCGACGTCGAGCTCGACGTCGTCGATGCGGCGCGCGAGCGGGCCGGGAGCCCTGCGGCTCGATGCCGGGCGTTCGCGCCCGCTGACCTCGAATCCGGTACGCGCCAGCCCCTGATGCCCCATCGCCGCTCCATGGAAGAAACGTGGTTGTACCGCAATCCGGCGCGGCGCAATACCCCCGGATACCCGGCAACGATGCCGTGCTGCAGCATGGTGCGCGCGACCTTCCTTCGGCGCCGTTGGACACTGCGCTGCAACATCCATGCCGGGACGGCGGCGCAGCGGACGCCTCGCCCGGCGTGCCCGTCGCGGGTGCCGCAGTTCAGTGCGCCGGGTGCCTGCGATGCCAGGCCGTCTCGCGCTGGAACGCGCGCCCGGCGCGCACCAGCAGCTGCTCGCGCCAGTGGCCGGCGACGAGCTGGATCGCCACCGGCGTACCCCGCGTCGTGAAGCCGGCGGGCAGGGTGATCGTCGGGTGGCCGCTCATGTCGAACGGGGCGGTGAAGCGGATCAGCGCCGCGAGGCCTTCGGGCGCCGCGATCGTCGCGTCGAGCTGCTCGATCGTCGGCGACGCGAACGGCTGCACCGGCACCAGCAGCAGGTCGACGTCGTCGAACAGCGCCGCGAAGCGCCCGGCGAAGTCGCGCCGGCGCACGAGGATGCGCTGGTACTCCATGCCCGGGAGCTTGCGCCCGTCGTCGAGGAAGCCCGCCAGCGCGGGCCCGTAGGCGGCCTTGCTCGCGGGGTAGGTACGCTCGTGCGCCACGGCGGCCTCGACGGCGCAGTTCGGTCCCCAGTCGGCCAGCGCGTGCCCGGTGTCGGGGAACGCCACGGTCCGCACGCTGGCGCCCAGTGCGCGCAGCACCGCCAGCGCGTCGCGCATCGCCTGCGCCGTGGGCGCGTCGACGTCGGTGCCGGAGAAATGCTCGTCGATGCCGACGCGCAGCGTGCGCAGGTCGCTGTCGAGCCCGGCGAGGTAGTCGGGCACCGGCTCGCGGGAAGCGGTGGGGTCGTTCGGGTCAGCGCCGGCGATGATGCCGAGCACGGCGCCCGCGTCGGCCGCGCTGCGGCACATGGGCCCGAAGTGATCCAGCGAGGCGGCCAGCTCGAACGCGCCGTAGCGCGACACTCGTCCCCAGGTGGGCTTCAGGCCGGTGACGCCGTTGGCGGCCGAAGGAAAGCGGATCGATCCGCCGGTGTCCGAGCCGAGCGACGCGAAGCACAGGCCGGCCGCAGTGGCGACGCCCGAGCCGCTCGATGACGCGCCCGACCAGTGCTCGGGGTGCCAGGGGTTCACCGGCGGCGGCACCGACGGGTGGTGCACGACCAGCGCGCCCTCGGTGAGCTGCAGCTTGCCCAGCAGCACGGCGCCGGCGTCGCGCAGCCGCGTCACGACGGTGCCGTCGAACGCGGGGCGAAAGTCGCGGTGCAGCGGCATGCCCGCCGCGGTCGGCACGCCGCGCGTGAAGCAGAGGTCCTTCAGCGCGATCGGCACGCCGTGCAGCGGGCCGAGGATCTGGCGCCGCATGATGCGCTCCTCGGCCCTGCGCGCCTGCTCGAGCGCGAGCTCGGGCGTGATCGTCGCGTAGGCATGCAGCCTTGGGTCGAGCGCCGCGATCCGGCGCAGCATCGCCTCGGCGACCTCCACCGGCGAGACCTTGCGCGCGTGCAGCAGCTTCGCCAGCTCGGTGGCCTCGAGGTAGTGCAGGTCGTCGCCGCTCATCGGCCGCTCCGTCGTGTGAACCCTTGCGATTCGTCGGGACGTGCTTGGCGGTTCGCGCCGTCGCGGCCTAGAATGGCGCCGCCATGCCCAAGCCAGCCAGGAAACCGGCCGTCGGTGCGTCGTTGCAGAGCCTGCTCTCGGAAGCGAGCCGGCGCGCGACGGCCGATCTCGAGCGCGTGCTCGGCCCCGAAGGGGTGCCGGTCGAGTTCTGGCGGGTGCTCGAGGTGCTGGCCGACGAGAGCGGCCGCCCGATGTCGGCGCTCGCCGAGGCGCTGTCGATGAAGTTGCCATCGCTCTCGAAGCTGATCGACCGCATGGTGGCCAGCGCGCTCGTGCAGCGCGCACCCGATCCGCTCGACCAGCGCCGCGTGCTGGTCTACATCTCCGACCTCGGCCTGGCGCGTGTGCGGCAGCTGCAGGGCACCGTGCGGCGGCAGCGCTCGTCGCTCGAGTCGTCGCTCGGGCGCGACGAGGGCCGCGAACTGAAGCGCCTGCTCGAGGCGTTCATCCGCGAGCACCGTTCCTGAGGCGCGCGCGCCGCGCGCCCGATTCGTTCTCCGTCTCATCGCCGTTCCTCCGCCGCCGCGACGTCGCCCCTGCGGCGCGCCCGATCGCGCGCCGCGCATCCCGTTGCGCGGCGTGCCGCTCGCGAGCGCGGCGCCGTCAGTGCGCCGCTGAACGCGAAGGATACTTGAAACGGAAAACAAAATACTTGACAAGGAAAACATCTGCGGCAGACACTGAAACGGCCCTTGCGTTTCGGCACGCACTTCTTTCGGGGAAGTCATGGTTCTGCTCGGC
Organism: Burkholderiaceae bacterium; assembly: GCA_019635275.1. Classification (GTDB taxonomy): domain Bacteria; phylum Pseudomonadota; class Gammaproteobacteria; order Burkholderiales; family Burkholderiaceae_E; genus Zeimonas. The sequence goes on from JAHBZV010000001.1 coordinate 26,798, forward strand.
TGGCTGTTCGGGATCATCGTCGCGATCGTCGTCATCGCCGTCGGCGTCGCGTTCCTCAACCGCTTCTATCGCAAGTCCACGCGCGACACCGCGCTGGTGCGAACCGGCTTTGGCGGCCAGAAGATCGTCCTGTCGGGCGGCTGCCTGGCGCTGCCGTTCCTGCACCGGGTCGAAGAGATCAACATGCGCACGATCCGCGTCGAGGTGCGCCGCACCGGCGACAAGTCGCTGATCACCGCCGACCGCATCCGCGTCGACGTCGAGCTCGAGTTCTACGTCCGCGTGCAGCCGTCGGTCGAGGGCGTGGCCACCGCTGCGCAGGCGCTCGGCGCGCGCGCGCTCAATCCCGACGGCATCCGCAACCTGCTCGAGGGCCGTTTCATCGACGCGCTGCAGTCGGTGGCGGCCGCGCAGACGATGGACAGCCTGCACGAGCAGCGCGGCGAGTTCGTCCGCCACGTCGGCGAGCAGGTGCGCGAGAACCTCTCGCACAACGGCGTGCTGCTCGACTCGGTCTCGCTCACCCGGCTCGACCAGGCGCCGTTCGCGTCGCTCGACGAGAACAACGCGTTCAACGCGGTGGGGATGCGCAAGCTCTCCGAGATCATCTCGTCGAACAAGAAGAAGCGCACCGAGATCGAGGCCGAGGCCGAGATCGCCGTGCGGCAGACGCAGCTCGAGGCCACCAAGCGGCGCCTGAACCTGATGCAGCAGGAAGAGCAGGCGCAGATCGAGCAGCGCCTGGAGATCGAGAAGATCAAGTCGGCCAGCGACGCCGAGGCCGCGAAGGCGCGCGAGGACGCGCTGATCGCCAGCGAGAACGCCCGCCTCACGCGCGAAAAGGAGACCCGGGTCATCGAGATCACCAAGCAGCGCGAGATCCGCCGGATGGAGATCGAGGCGCAGCTCAACGCCGAGGCGCACAAGGTCGATTCGGCGATCAAGCTCGCAGAGAAGCACGCGGCCGAGGCGAAGGCGCAGGCGCAAGCCGAACTCGCGCGCACCGAGATCGTGCTCGCGCAGGAGCACGTGCAGACCGAGCGCGAGCGCGCCATCATCGAGCGCTCGCGCGAGATGGCGGTCAAGCGCGAACAGGAGGCCGGCGAGGTCGCGGCGGCCAAGGCCGGCACCGAGGCCGACGTGCTGATCCGCCGCGCGCAGGCCGAAGCGCAGGCGGTGCGCACCCGGGCCGAGGCCGAGCGTCTTCGCATGCTCGCCGAGTCGGAGGGCAGCCGCGCGCTGATCGACGCAGAGAACTCGCGCAGCGACAGTCTGATGAAGCTGCAGCTCGAGCGCTACCGCCTCGACAAGATGCCGGAGATCGTCGCGCAGATGATGAAGCCGGCCGAGAAGATCGACAGCATCCGCATCCACCAGGTCAGCGGCTTCGGCGGCGCGCCGGGCGCCGGCAACGGCGGCGACGCCGCCGCGCGGCCGCCGGTCAACCAGGTGATGGACAGCATCATGGGCATGGCGCTGCAGCTGCCGGCCCTGAAGAGCATCGGCGACTCGATCGGCGTCGACTTCTCGTCGGCGATCAAGGCCACCACCGGCGACGGCCACGGCGGCGAGCCCGCTGGCGACCGCCCCGCGGGCGGCAGCTGAGCCGCCGCGCACTCCCTTCCCCACCCCAGACCGTATCGTTCAGGAGACGAGCATGTCACTCACGCGTCGTGAATTCATCGCGGGCGCAGGGTCCGCAGCACTGGCCGGCGCCGTGCCGCTGCGATCCGCCTTCGCGGCGGGCGCCCCGATCAAGCTCGGCACGCTGCTCGACAATTCGGGCAACCTCGACCTCTACGGCAAGCCGATGTCGATGGCCACGACGATGGCGGTCGAGGAGATCAACGCGGCCGGCGGCCTGCTCGGCCGCAAGATCCAGCTCATCCAGTACGACACGCAGTCGGACATCGCGCTGTACACCAAGTTCGCGCAGCAGCTGGTGCGCGACGACAAGGTCGACGTCGTCCACGGCGGCATCACGTCGGCCTCGCGCGAAGCGATCCGGCAGGTGTTCCGGCGCTCGAACACGCTGTACTTCTACAACATCCTGTACGAAGGCGGCGTCTGCGATCGCAACACGATCGTCACCGGCACCACGCCGGCGCAGGTCGTCGAGCCGGTGATCGACCTGGCGATGAAGAAGTGGGGCGACAAGGTCTACATCCTGGCCGCCGACTACAACTACGGCCAGATCACCGCGAAGTGGATCGCCCACTACGTGGCGCAGCGCAAGGGCACGACGCTGAAGACCGACTTCTTCCCGCTCGACGTCTCCGACTTCGGCTCGACGATCGCCAAGATCCAGCAGGAGAAGCCGTCGTTCGTCGTCTCCGCGCTGGTGGGCGGCGCGCACATGTCGTTCTACCGCCAGTGGGCAGCGTCGGGCATGAACAAGAAGATCCCGCTCGCCGCGACGGTGTTCGGCGTGGGCAACGAGCAGATGGCGCTGTCGGCGGCCGAAGGCGACGGCATCCTGATCGCCGGCAACTACAGCCAGGAGGCCGACACGCCGGCGAACAAGGACTTCCTCGCGCGCTGGCAGAAGCGCTTCGGCGACCCGAAGGTCGTGCACGAGATCGCGGTCTCGCAGTACCAGGGCATCATGCTCTGGGCCGAGGCGGTCAGGAAGGCCGGTTCGGTCAAGCACGACGCGGTGATCAAGGCGCTCGAGTCGGGCGTCAAGATCGAGGGCCCGGCCGGTACGGTGGCGCTCGACGCGAAGACCCACCACGCGTCGCTCGACATCAACGTGATGGAAGTGAAGAACCAGAGGCTCACCATCCTGCAGACGGTCAAGCAGCGTCCGCCCAGTGACACCGCCCAGTACTGCGACCTTCAGAAGAACCCGAAGGAGAACAAGCAGTTCGAGGTGAAGATCTGACGGATCTTCGGCGCTGCTGACGGAGCGATCGCCGTGGACTACGCGGGCGTCGTCGTCCTCGAGATCCTGTACATGATCGCCTTCCTGGCGCTGACCAGCGCCGGGCTGGCGATCGTGTTCGGGATGATGCGGGTCATCAATCTCGCGCACGGCGAGTTCGTGATGCTCGGCGGCTACACGACGATCGCCTGCGCGAAGGCGGGCATCGACATCTACTTCGCGATGCTCGTGGTCGCGCCGCTGGTGGTGGGCCTCTGGGGGTTGATCGTCGAGCGCCTGATCATCCGCTTCCTCTACGGCCGGATGATCGACACGATGCTCGCGACCTGGGGCCTGAGCCTGCTGATGGTGGGCGCGGTGACGCTGATCTTCGGCAGCAGCGCGGTCAGCGTGCCCGCGCCGATCCCCGGCTACCAGCTGGGCAGCTACCAGATGGGCGGCTACAACCTGTTCATCATTGCGGTGGCGATCCTGCTGGTGCTCGCGCTGTGGGCCGTGCTGCGCTTCACGCGCGCCGGGCTGATCGCGCGTGGCGCGATGCAGGGCGCCGACGTGGTCGCCGCGCTGGGCTACAACCCGCGCAAGGTCTACATGGTCACGTTCACGGCCGGCGCGGCGCTGTCGGGGCTGGCCGGCGGCGTGCTGGCGCCGCTCACCGGGCTGCTGCCGTCGTCGGGCGGCGCGTACATCGCCAAGGCGTTCATCACGGTCATCACCGGCGGCGCCGCGGTCATCTCGGGCACGCTGTCCAGCTCGGTGCTGTTCGGCGTGATCAACCAGCTCACGTCGTTCGGCGCGGGCCCCGTGATCGGCGAGATTGCGATGCTCGTGCTGGCGGTCGTTCTGCTGCGGCTGATGCCGCAGGGCATCACGGGGCGATTCTTTCGCAACGGCACATGACGGGCTGGCGTTCGATCGGTCGCGTGAGCTGGGGCTGGTTCCTCGCGGCGACGGCGGTGCTCGCGCTGCTGCCGCTCGGCTTCGACACCAACACCATGACGGTGTTGCTGATCTGGGCGCTGTTCGCGTTGTCGCTCGGGATGATGTGGGGGTTCGCCGGCCTGCTCAGCTTCGGGCACTCGGCGTACTTCGGCCTGGGCGCCTACGCGTACGCGATCTCGGCGGTGAACATGGGCGAGAGCACGGTGCCGTTGCTGCTCGCGGTGCTGGTGCCGGCGGCGTGCGCCGCAGTCGTCGGCGCGATGATGTTCTACGGCCGCATCAGCGACGTCTACATGGGCGTCATCACGCTGGTGTTCACGCTGATCCTCTTCAAGTTCATGAGCGCGACTGCCGGTGACGCCTACCGGATCGGCGACGCGCGGCTCGGCGGCTTCAACGGCATCCCCGGCTTCCCGACGCTGAACCTGCCGGGGTTCCCCGACGTCTCGCTGTACGGCGTGCCCACCTACTACGTCTGCGCCGCCGCGCTGCTGCTGTGCTACCTCGGCTGCCGATGGATCCTCGCGCGCTCGTTCGGCCGCGTGCTGGTCGGCATTCGCGAGAACGAGGCGCGCTGCGAGCTGATGGGCTACGACGTGCCGCTGTACAAGACCGCGATCTTCACGATCAGCGCCGGCATGGCGGGGCTCGCCGGCTGCCTGTTCGCGAACTGGGCCGAGATCGTCACCCCGGGGCTGTTCAGCCTCGGGCAGGCGGCCGAAGTGCTGATCTGGGTCATCGTCGGCGGGCTGGGCACGCTGATCGGCCCGATTCTCGGGGCGATGGCGCTCGGCATGGTCAAGCTGCTGCTCGGTCAGCAGACGCTGATCGACAACTCGCTGGTGCTGGGCGCGATCCTGATCGTCGTCGTGCTGGCGTTGCCGCGCGGCGTCCTGCCCACGCTGCAGCGCGTGCTGGGCTGGCGAGCCCGGTCGCGGCGCAGCAGCGCGAAGGCCGCCGGCGCGCGACGCCGACTCGGCGGCACGTCGGGAGAGGCCTCGTGAGCGGCATCGTCGAGACGCACGAGCTCACGATGCGCTTCGGCGGCGTGGTCGCCGTCGACAAGGTGAACTTCGCGCTGCGCGAGCGCGAGTTGCGCTGCCTGATCGGCCCGAACGGTGCCGGCAAGAGCACCTTCTTCAAGTGCCTGACCGGCCAGTACCGGCTGGGCCACGCGAACGGGCGCGTGCTGATCCGCGGCAGCGACGTCACCGGCTGGCGCCCGAACCAGATCGTTCGCCTGGGCGTCGGCGTGAAGACGCAGGTGCCCTCGGTGATGAACGGCCTCACTGTCGAGGAGAACCTCTGGCTTGCGGCGCGGCGCGTGCACGGCTGGGACGGCAGCCCCGGCGCGGTCGACGAGACGATCGCCGAGCTGCAGCTCGAGGATGTCGCGCGCCGGCCGGTCGGCGAGTTCGCGCACGGGCGCCGCCAGATGGTCGAGATCGGCCTCGTGCTGGTCCAGCGGCCGTGGCTGGTGCTGCTCGACGAGCCTGCGGCGGGCATGACCGGCGACGAGGTCGAGCGGCTGATCGAGGTCATCCGGCGCATCAACGACTCGGCGGCCGTGATCGTGGTCGACCACGACATGGAGTTCGTCCGCCTGCTCGGCGCGCGCGTGACGGTCTTCCACCAGGGCTCGATCCTGGTCGAGGGCTCGGCCGACTCGGTGTTGAACGACGCGCGGGTACGCGAGGTCTATCTGGGGAACCGGGCGGGATGAACCCACACCAGGAGGCGCTGGCCGGCGCGGGCGAGGCGCCCGTGGGGACGAGCCGCATCGTGCTCGAAGTCGAGGGGCTGCACGCCGGCTACGGCCGCGTGCCGGTGCTGCACGGCGTGTCGTTCCGGCTGCACGAAGGCGAGGCGCTGGGCATCGTCGGCCACAACGGCATGGGCAAGACGACGCTGCTCAAGGCGATCATGGGCCTGCTGCCGGCGACGTCGGGACGCATCACGATCGACGGCACCGACGTCACGCGCGAGCCGCCGTTCACGCGCAGCCGGCGCGGCCTCGGCTACGTCGCGCAGGGCCGCGGCATCCTGCCCGGCCTGAGCGCGCTCGAGAACCTGCGGCTCGCGTGGACCGGCGACTCCGACGAAGCCGAACAGGAGGCCGTCGATCGCGTGGTCGCGCTCTTTCCGCGGCTCGAGCGACTGCTCGACCGCCGCGGCGGCGCGCTGTCCGGCGGCGAGCAGCAGCTGCTCGCGCTCGCGCGGGCGCTGGTGCCGAACCCGTGGGTGGTCCTGCTCGACGAGCCGTCCGAAGGCATCCAGCCGTCGATCATCCACGAGATCGGGCAGACGCTGTCGCGGCTGCGCAGCCGGGCGGGTCTCGCGGTGGTCATCGTCGAGCAGAACCTCGACCTCGTGCTCGACGTCGCGAGCCGCATCGCCGTCATGGAGAAAGGGCGCATCGAACGCGAGTTCGAGGCCGACCAGGTCGGGGCGACCTCGGCGCTGGTGGCCGCGCTCGGCATGGGCACGGTGCGCACCGCGCGGGGCGGCGACCGCAGCGCGCGCGCCGCGGCGGCACCCGGCCGCGCGCAGGCGGGCGGCGCTTCGGCGAGCCCGGTCCGTGGCTGCCCCCGGCCGGCCGCAGCGTCGCCGTCGTCGGCCGGGCAACCGCCGGCGGCTGCGAGCCGGCGCCCGGCTGCGATCGAGCTGCCGCGTGCGGCCGCGTCACCGGCGTCCGCGCCCGCAGCCCCGGCGCCGCGCGCCGGCGGACCTGCGCCTGCCACCCGTTCAACCACCATCGCGGATTCAGGGGCCACCATGGGGACCGTCAAGCGACCGACGCTCGACCAGATGCGCGAGATCGTCTCGTCGCTGCACATGAGCATGTCGGACCACGAGATCAACGAGTACCTGGAGGTGATGGAGGGGACGCTGCAGGCCTACGACCGCCTGACGCAGATTCCCGACAACCTTCCGGCGGTGCGCTATCCGCGCACGCCCGGCTACCGGCCCGGGCCCGCCGAGAATCCGCTGAACGCGTGGGCGGTGAAGTCGGAGGTGCGCGGCGCCCATCACGGCCCGCTCGCCGGCAAGCGCATCGTGCTCAAGGACAACGTCTGCCTGGCCGGCGTGCCGATGATGAACGGCGCTTCCACGCTCGAGGGCTACGTGCCCGACATCGACGCGACCGTAGTCACGCGCATCCTCGACGCCGGCGGCACCATCGTCGGCAAGGCGCACTGCGAGTACTTCTGCCTGTCCGGCGGCAGCCACACGTCGGCGCACGGCGCGGTCCACAACCCGTACCGCTACGGCTACGCGGCGGGCGGTTCGTCGTCGGGTTGCGGGGCGCTGGTCGGCGCCGGCGAGGTCGAGATGGCGATCGGTGGCGACCAGGGCGGCTCGATCCGGATGCCGGCGGGCTGGTGCGGCATCTACGGGATGAAGGCCACCCACGGCCTGGTGCCCTACACCGGCGTGATGCCGATCGAGGCCACGATCGACCACGTCGGCCCGATGACCGCGACGGTGGCCGACAACGCGCTGCTGCTCGAGGTGGTCGCCGGCGCCGACGGGCTCGATCCGCGCCAGTACAACGTGCGCGTCGACAAGTACACCACCGCGCTGGGGCGCGGTGTCGTCGGCATGCGGATCGGGGTGCTGACCGAGGGCTTCGGGCGCCCGGAGAGCGAGCCCGACGTCGACCAGAAGGTGCGCGAGGCCGCGGGCCGGCTGCGCGCGCTCGGCGCCACCGTCGACGAGGTGTCGATTCCGTGGCACCTCGACGGCCCCGCGGTGTGGACCTCGATCGCGCTAGAGGGCCTGCAGGCGCAGATGATGTACGGCAACGGCATGGGGTTCAACTGGGAAGGGCTCTACACGACCAGCCTGCTCGACGCGCACGCGAACTGGCGCGCGCGCGCCAACGAACTGTCGCGCACGCTGAAGATCTCGATGCTGGTCGGCGAATACTTCATCCGCCACTACCGCGGGCACTTCTACGCGAAGGCGCAGAACCTCGCGCGCGCGCTGCGCCAGGCGTACGACGACGCGCTCGCCCGCTACGACCTGCTGCTGATGCCGACGCTGCCGATGAAGGCCACGCCGTTGCCTCCCGCGAACGCGCCGCTCGCGCTGTGGTGCCAGCGCGGCTTCGAGATGCTCGGCAACACCTCGCCGTTCGACGTCAGCGGCCATCCGGCGATGAACGTGCCGTGCGCGATGAGCCACGGCCTGCCGGTGGGCATGATGCTGGTTGGCAAGCACTTCGACGAGTCGACGATCTACCGCGCGGCTCACGCATTCGAGCAGCTCGGGGACTGGCGCGAGTTCTGATGAGTCGCAACCCGTTCGCGTCCGACTGGCTGCGCGGCGCCGACAGCGACCGCCAGCGGCCCCACGGGGGGCTGTCGTACGTGTCCGGCGCCAGCGACGACCCGCTGCGCTTCATGACGATCGCCGGGCTGCTCGATCGGGCGGTCGCGCGCAACGGAGGCGGCGACGCGGCAGTCTTCGTCGCCGACGGCGTGCGCCTGAGCTGGCACGACCTGCAGGCGCGTTCCGACGAGGTGGCCGCAGGGTTGCTCGCGCTCGGCATCGGGCGCGGCGACCGGGTCGGCATCTGGGCGCCGAACTGCGTCGAGTGGCTGCTGGTGCAGTTCGGCACCGCGCGAATCGGCGCGATCCTGGTCAACATCAACCCGGCCTACCGCACCTCCGAGCTCGAATACGCATTGAACAAGGTGCAGTGCCGCGTGCTCGTGATGGCGCGCGCGCACAAATCCAGCGACTACGTCGGCATGGTGCGCTCGCTCGCGCCCGAGATCGACCGGGTCGCATCCGGCGAGCGCCTGCGGCTCGACCGTTTCGAGCGGTTGCGCCACGTCGTGCTGATCGGCGGTGGCCCGCGGCCGCGCGGCATGATGTCGTTCGACGAGCTCGTGCGCGGCGCGGGCCCCGCGCACCGGTCGCGGCTGCCGGCGATCTCGGCGGCGCTCGACCCCGACGACGCGATCAACATCCAGTTCACCAGCGGCACCACCGGCTCGCCGAAGGGCGCCACGCTCAGCCACTTCAACGTCGTGAACAACGCGCGCTACTGCGCGCGCGCGATGGCGCTGTCGGCGCGCGACCGGCTCTGCATCCCGGTGCCGCTCTACCACTGCTTCGGAATGGTGCTGGGCGTGCTCGCCTGCACCGCGGTCGGCGCGGCGATGGTCTTCCCGGGCGCGTCGTTCGACGCGGAAGAGACGCTGCGCGCGGTGCAGGGCCAGCGCTGCACCGCGCTGCACGGCGTGCCGACGATGTTCATCGCGATGCTCGATCACCCGCGCTTCCGCGAGTTCGAGCTCTCGTCGCTGCGCACCGGCATCATGGCCGGCGCACCGTGCCCCATCGAGACGATGCGCCGCGTCGTCGACCAGATGCACATGAAGCAAGTGACGATCGGCTACGGGATGACCGAGACCAGCCCGATCTCGTTCCAGTCCGGCGTCGACGACCCGATCGAGCGGCGCGTGTCCACCGTCGGGCGCATCCAGCCGCACGCCGAGGTGAAGATCGTCGACGAGGCCGGCCGCATCGTGCCGGTGGGCGAGAAGGGCGAGCTGTGCACGCGCGGCTACCTGGTGATGCGCGGCTACTGGGAAGACCCCGAGCGCACGCGCGAGTCGATCGACGAGGCCGGCTGGATGCACACCGGCGACCTCGCGACGATCGACGCCGACGGCTACTGCAACATCGTCGGCCGCGTGAAGGACATGCTGATCCGCGGCGGCGAGAACGTCTACCCGCGCGAGATCGAGGAGTTCCTGCACACGCACCCGAAGGTGCAGGAGGTGCAGGTGTTCGGCGTGCCCGACCCGCGCTTCGGCGAGGAGGTCTGCGCGTGGATCGTCCTGCGGGCCGGCCAGCAGGCGAGCGCCGACGAGATCAAGGCGTTCTGCCAGGGGCGCATCGCCCACTACAAGGTGCCGCGCTACATCCGCTTCGTGCCCGAGTTCCCGCTGACCGCGACCGGCAAGCCGCAGAAGTTCGTGATGCGCGAGCAGACGATGCGCGAGCTCGGCCTGTCGCAGGCGCGCACCGCCTGAAGTCGGCGGGCGCTCACGCGGCGGTCGGCGAGACGTCCGATCGCCCGAGGTGCCGCTGCAGCTGTTCGTGCAGCGCCGCCGGATCCACGGGCTTGTCGAGCACGGCCCGGATGCCGCCGGCGTTCAGCTCGGCCTGCGGCACGCCGTCGCGGTAGCCGGTGTAGAGCAGGATCGGCACTGCGGGTCGCAGCGTCGCGACCGCGCGCGCCAGCTCGGTGCCGGTCAGCCGCGGCATCGTCTGGTCGGCGAGCACCACGTCGAACGCGATCTCGTCGTTCGCCACGCGACGGTGCGCCTCCACCGGATCGCCGACGGCGACCACCTCCAGCCCCCAGTTCTCGAGCAGCTCGCGCATGAAGCCGAGGACCGACGCTTCGTCGTCGACCAGCAGCACGCGACCGCGCAGCGGCTCGAAGGCACTGCTCGCAGCCGCCGGCGCGCGAACGCCGACCCGGCCGCCCTCGATCGCCGGATCGAGCGGCGGAAGCAGCACCCGGAAGGTGGTCCCCGAGCCGGCCGCGCTCTCGACGACCACGTGACCGCGATGATCGTGCACGATGCCGTGCACGGTCGCCAGCCCCATGCCGCTGCCCTTGCCCACCTCCTTCGTGCTGAAGAACGGCTCGAAGATGCGGTCGAGCACCGACGCCGGAATGCCGGGGCCGGTGTCGGTCACCGCGAGCTCGACGAAGTCGCCTTCGACGCTTTGCCGGCACGAGGTGCACACGCCGCGGTAGCCGTGCCGCCAGCCCGTCGCGACCCGCACCGCGCCGCTCGCTTCCATCGCGTCGCGGGCGTTGATGCACAGGTTGAGCAGGACCTGCTCGAGCTGCACCGGATCGATCAGCACCGCCGGCAGATCGGCGTCGAGACTGGCGTGAATCTCGACCGTCGACGGAAACGACGCGCGCAGCAGCTTCGTGGCGTCGCGGACGGCGGCGCCCAGCGCCAGCGGGCGCGGCTCGCCGCGCTGGCCGCGACTGAAGGTGAGCATCTGCCGGATCAGGTCGCGCGCCCGCTCGCACGACGTCTGCGCCTGCTCGAGGTAGCGCCCGAGCCTGGCGTCGCCGAGCGTCGCCTGCCGTTCGGCGGCGAGGACGACGTACCCCATGATCGACGCGAGCAGGTTGTTGAAGTCGTGCGCGATGCCGCCGGTCAGGTGGCCGATCGCTTCCATCTTCTGCGCCTGGCGCAGTTGCGCTTCGAGCTGCGCGCGCCGGGCCTCTTCGCGCTTGCGCTCGGTGAGGTCGCGCACGATCGCCAGTACGTGCGGCTCGTTGCGGTACTGCATCGGCACCGCGTGCACTTCGACGTCGAACGTCGATCCGCCGAATCGGCACGCGACCGTTTCGCCGCGCACCGGGCTGCCGCCGAGCGCGGCGCGCACCATCCGCTTGCAGTCGGCGCGTCGCTCCTCGGGCACGAAGCGCTCGCAGTCGCCGCCGATCAGGGCGTCGATCTCGAATCCGTGCATCCGGGCGAAGGCCTCGTTGACGTCGACCACCTGGCCCGCCGAGTTGAAGAGCACCATGCCGTCGACCGACGCGTTGAAGATCGCCCGGTACTGCTCCTCGCTCTCGCGCAGCGCCTGCTCGGCGAGCCTGCGCGCCGTGATCTCGCGCGTGAACGCCAGGATGCGGCGCTTGCCGGCGATCTCGGCAGGCTTGATGTGCACCTCGTCCCAGTGAAGCGATCCGTCCTTGTTCTTGCGGTGCCACTCGAGGGAGGTCGGTATGCCGCTCTTCGCGCGCTCGATCAGGCGGTCGGCGGTCTCCCTCGTGAACGGGTATTCGCCCGAGCTGAGCTGCGCCGGCAGCAAGCCGCGCATCTCTTCGGCCGTGTAGCCGTAGGCGCGGCAGGCCTTGGGGTTGACGTCGACGATCGCGCCGGTATCCCAGTCGTGGACGAGGATCGCATCCTCGCTGGCGTCGAACATCGCGCGGTAGCTCGCCTCCGACGTACGCAGCGCGTCTTCGGCGCGGCGCCGGTCGATCTCGCCCGCAGCGCGTCCGGCGAAGATCTTGAGCACCGATTCGATGAGCGCCTCGTCCTCCAGCGGCGTGCGAGACAACACTGCGATCACGCCCAGCAACTGGCCGTCCGAGCCGCGTAGCGGATAGCCGGCGTAGCCTTCGATGCCCTGCGGGCCGAGTCCGCGCGAATCGGGAAAGGCTTCGCGGACCCCGCTGCGGTAGCAGCGGAACCCTTCGAGCACCGTCTGGCACGGAGTGGTGTTCAGCGGATACGTGAAGTTCTCGAGATAGACGCCGTCGCCGAAGCGGCCGATCGTGCGGACCATGCGCCCGTCGCCTTCGCCTTCGATGACACCGATCAACGCGATGTCCACGTTCAGGATCGTGCCCAGGTAGCGCGTCAGCGCCTGCACGAGGCCTTCGCCGTCGGCCTGCGACACCGCGAGCGCCGCGTGGTGCAGCGCCTCCTCGGTGCGCTTGCGCGCGGTGATGTCGGTGGCGATGCCCCAGACTCCGTAGGCGCTGCCGTCGGCGCGCAACAGCGGGAACTTCAGCGTGAGGTAGATGCGGCGCTCGCCGTCGATCGCGCCGTGTTCCTCGAAATCGAGCGGCCTGCGCTCGGCGAGCACCAGCGAGTCGTTGCGACGGCACTCCTCGGCGAGTTCGGCCGGCAGCACTTCGACGTCGCGCCGGCCGAGCACTTCCTCCAGCGGTCGGCCCGTCATCTCGGCGAACTGGCGGTTCGCGAACAGGTAGCGGCCTTCCGAATCCTTGGCAAAAACGATCGCCGCGGTGCCGGCGAGCGCCTGTTGCATCCGCGACCACTCGATGCCGCGGAAGCGGGTCAGGTCGCGCAGGCGCGCGCGCACCGGCGAACGAAGCGCGCGACCGGCCGGGCGGTCCTTCGGCGGCTCGACTTCGAGGTGCACGAGTGCATCGATGAGGCCGCCGTCGTTGCGCACGAACTGCCACAGGAACCACTGCGTGAGGCCGCCGCGCGCGGCCTCGACGCGCTCGCGCCAGGCTCGCAGCGATTCGCCGCCGTCGGGCTGGACGGCCGGCAGGAACGTGGCAAGCGGCAGTCTGCACAGGTGGCCCGTGTCCGCGCCGAACAGCTCCTGCGCCGCGGTGTTGCAGCCCTCGAGCGCGTCGTCGCCGATCACGAGGGCCGGCAGGGCATCGCTGACGAGCAGGTCGTCGAAGCAGGGCAGGGATCGAGCCATGGCCGCCACCGTGGTGGGTATCGGAGACACCGCCAGTCTAGGGGCGAACCGGGCGGCGCGGGCGGATCGTTACCCGGCCGAAACCATCGAAACACGCCGGTTACAGAGCCGGCGGCACGTACATGTAGCCGACGCCGCGCACGGTGCGGATCGCCTGCGGGTTCTCGGGGTCGGGCTCGATCTTGCGCCGCAGCCGCGCGATGCGGATGTCGATCGAGCGGTCGAACGGCTCCCATTCGCGATTGCGGGTCAGCGTCAGCAGCCGGTCGCGCGACAACACCTGGTTCGGATGCGCCGCGAACACGCGGAGCAGGTCGAACTCCATCGTCGTGATGGGGATCTCGCGGCCTTCGCGGTCGAACAGCTGGTGCGACGCGACGTCGAGCGAGCAGCCGGCCATCGGGATGCGCCGCGAAGCGTCGCCCGAAGTCGGCGCCGCGCCGGTGGCCGCCCGCGCGTCGCCCGCGGGGCGGGCCTGCATCCGGCGCAGCACGCTCTTCACGCGCGCGCGCAACTCGCGCGGATCGAAGGGCTTGCCGATGTAGTCGTCGGCGCCGACCTCCAGGCCGATGACGCGATCGACCGGGTCGGTGGCGCCGGTGACCATGATGATCCCGACGTCGTAGCGCTCGCGAAGGTAGCGCGCGAGCGTGAGGCCGTCTTCGCCGGGGAGTTGCACGTCGAGGAGGATCAGGTCGGGCAGCGCGCGCTCGATCTCGGCGCGCATCGCCTGGCCGCTGTCGGCCGAGCCGACCTCATAGCCGTGCGACGCGAGGTACTCGGTGAGCATCTCGCGCACGGCGGCATCGTCGTCGACGACCAGGACGCGTCCTGCATCTGTCACGGGTCCGGCTCCTGCTGGGCGTTGCCGAGTATAGCGGCGCGCGCCGCCGGCGCGCCAGCGCAGCAGTGATCAAGGGCCCGCGGCGCGTAACCGGCCGCACACGGCTGCCCATACAAAGCGGCAACAACGCGTTTCGTCGCCGAAATCGCGCGAATACCTCCGCCTCCCAGACTGCGCCTCGTGCCGCGATCGCTTCGTCGATGCGGCGCGATCACCGATCGATCCGACTTTGCAGTCCATGGAGTGAGCACGATGGACACGACCCAGAACCCTCCGCGCCAGCGCACCGCCGCGGCCGGGCGCTACGCCGGATGCATCGACGTCTCGACGCGGTTCCGCCGCGGCATCGACCGCCTTCCGACTCGCGGCCGGCGCTCGATCGGCGCCGACGTGATCGAGGTCACGCGCGAGCACTGGCTCGCCAAGCCGGTGGCCGGCGTGGCGCTGGTGCGCATCGCCGACGAGGCGCAGCCGGCCCGCATCGGTCCGGCATCGGCGCCGATTGCGGCCTGAGGAGGGACGTCATGGCGAACGCCCTCGTTTGTCTGCACGCCTCGGCCGGATCCGGCCGGCAGTGGAGCGCGCTGGCTGCGGCACTCGGCGACCGGTACACGGTGCACGCGCCCGACCTGGGCGGCGCCGCGACGCGCGCCAGCCTCGACGAGGACGTGGCGATCGCCGAGGCGGCGCTCGCCACGGCGGGCGCGCCCGCGCACCTCGTAGGGCACTCCTACGGGGGCGCCGTCGCGCTGCTGGCCGCGCTGCGCAACCCGCGTGCCGTGGCGAGCCTCGTGATGTACGAGCCGGTGCCGTTCTGGCTGCTGCGGCGCGACGCCAGCGGCGCCGGGTTCGGCAGCGAGCGAAGCGCGCAGGCCTGGCGCGAGGTGCGCTCGGTGGCCGACGGCCTCGCGGGCGAGTTCGCCGCAGGACGCGCCGAGCGTGCGGCCCGCGACTTCGTCGAGTACTGGTCGGGCGCCGGCGCCTGGACGTCGTTGGGGGCGCGCCAGCAACAGGCCGTCGTGCAGCGCATGCCCGGCGTGCTCGCCAACTTCGACTGCCTGTCGGCCGAGAGCGTGCCGCTCGCGGCGATCGCCCAGCTGCCGATGCCGGCGATGTGGATCGGCGGCGCCGTGTCGCGCGAGCCGCCGCAGCGCCTGGGCGAGCTGCTCGGTGCGGCGCTGCCGCAGATGGTCCGCTACACGCTGCCCGCAGTCGGGCACATGGGACCGGTCACGCACGCTGGGCTCGTCAATTCGCTGGTGAGGGGCTTCGTCGACGCGCAACGACCGCGGCCATCCGTCGTGGCCTGGCGCAAGGCCGCCTGAGTCCGTTCGCAGGGAGAACCGTCATGCTCGAACTTTCATCGACCTTCCGGATCCACCGCTACCCGGCCGCGCTGATCGACCGGGTGATGCTGGCGAACGGCCGCAGCGTGTTGGTGCGGCCGGTGCTGCCGCAGGACGGCGCACTGCACCAGCGCTTCGTGCGCGAGCTGTCGCCGGTCAGTCGCTATCGTCGCTTCCATTCGGCAGTGAGCGAGCTGCCGGAGGCGACGCTCGACTACCTGACGCAGGTCGACTACGCGTCGCATCTCGCGCTGCTGGCCGAGACCTTCGACGAGCGCGACGGCGAGGTCCAGGTGGCCGAGGCGCGCTACGTCCGGCGCACCGACGCCGACGAGGCCCACGTCGCCGACTTCGCGCTGGCGGTCGCCGACCGCTGGCAGGGCCTGGGGCTGGGCAGGCGGATGCTCAAGGCGCTGGTCGACAGCGCGCGCCGGGCCGGCGTTCGCCGGCTCGAGGGCAGCGTGCTCGCCGACAACGAGCCGATGTGCGTGCTGCTTCGGCGGAACGGATGGAAGCTGCGCATCGACCCGGACGACGGGCGGCTGCTGGTGGCCAGGCTCGAGCTCGCTCCGGTGCCCGCACCCGCCCTCGCGCCCGCTCTCTTGCCCGCTCTCGCACCCGCCCTCGAGGCGGCGCCGTGCTGAGCGTACGACCGATGCAACGGGAGCACGCCATGCAGCGCATCGCCGCGATCGTCCGGCAATTTTTCGGTGGCGGCATCGGCGCCTATGCGTTGCCGGCGGCGGTGCTGCTGGCCGTCGTCATGGGCCAGCGCTCGTCGTTCGGCCTGTTCCTGTCGCCGATCAACTCGAGCACGGCGATCGGGCTGGCGACGCTGAGCCTGGCCGCCGCCGCCGGGCAGCTGACCTGGGGCCTCGCGCAACCGGTGGCCGGCATGCTCACCGATCGCTACGGGCCAGCGCGCGTCATCGCCGCCGGCGCCGCCTTGCTCGCGCTGGGCAACGTCGCGATCGTGGTTGCGCCGAACGCGCCGAGCTTCCTCGTCGCGCTGGCGTTCGGCGGCGCGGTCGGCGCCGCGGCGGGCGGCGCGCCGTTGCTGCTGGGCGCTGTCAATCAGCGCGTCTCACCGGCGCGCCGCGGCCTGGCGACCGGCATCGTCAGCGCGGGCGGCTCGGCGGGCCAGTTCACCCTCGCGCCCGCGTCGCAGGCGGCGATCGCCGCGACGGGCTGGATGAATGCGATGCTTCTCGGCGCATTGCTGACGCTCGCGGTGATCCCGCTGGCGCGCGCGTTCCGCGCGCGCAGCGGCGACGAAGGGGAGCCGGGCGCGACGGCCCGCGCACCGCTGTCGCCCGCCTCTCGCGCCGCCGTCCGCCGGGCCGCGCTGCGCGATCCCTACTACTGGCTGGTGACGGCGGGCTTCTCGATCTGCGGCTTCCACGTGAGCTTCCTGGCGACGCACATGCCCGGCGTCATCGAGCTCTGCGGCATGCCCCCGTCGCTGGCCGGCACGTGGCTCGCGATCGTCGGCGCCTGCAACATCGTCGGCAGCCTCGTGTCGGGCATGATGATCCAGAGACGCTCGATGCCACACATGCTGATGGCCCTCCATGCGGGGCGCGCGGCGGGCGTGCTGTGCTTCCTGCTCGCGCCTAAGACACCTGCCGTGATGCTGCTGTTCGCGGTGTGGATGGGCGTGAGCTACATGGCGGTGCTGCCGCCGACGGCGGGGCTGATCGCGCGCAGGTACGGCGCCGCCAACCTGTCGACGTTGCTCGGCCTCACGATGCTGTTCCACCAGATCGGCAGCTTCCTCGGCGTCTGGCTCGGCGGCGTCGTGTTCGAGGCCAGCGGCCACTACGACTGGATGTGGAGGCTCGACATTGCACTGGCGCTGGCGGCGGTGGCGGTGCACCTGCCGTTGCGCGAGGGCAGTTCCGTCAGGCCGCTGCCGGACGCCGCGCGCGCCTCGGCATGACCGTGTCGTTCAGGGCAACGCGCAGGCCTCGTCCACTGACAGCACGCGCGCGAACAGGCCATTGAGCGCAGCGAGGAACGCGGTGTGAACCTGTTCGGCGGGGATCGTTGCGCCGCCAAACGCGAGCGCGCGGGTGGCGCAGGCGTCGTGCGCCAGCAGGCACTGGAAGCCGAGGTCCGCTGCGGCGCGCGTCGTCGAATCGACGCACATGTGGGTCATCATCCCCGCGACGACCAGCTGCCCGACCTGCAGCCGCCGCAGGTGCTCGAGCAGCGATGTCTCGCGGAAGCTGTTCGGGTAGTGCTTGCGAACGACGGTCTCGCCGTCGACGGGCGCGACGCACTCGTGGATCTGCGCGCCGGGCGTGTCGGGCAGGAAGAACGTGGCACCGGGCCGCGTCGAGACGTGCTGGACGTGGACGACGGGAAGGCCCCTCTCCCTGAATCTCGCGAGCAGGGTGGCGGCGCGGCGTCCGGCCTGCTCGCTGCCGACGAGCTCCATCGCACCTCCGGGAAAGTAGTCGTTCTGGATGTCGATCAGCAGCAGGGCCTGGTTCATCGCGGGTCTCCGACGGGTAGGCGCTCATTTTCGCATCCGGCGCCGTCGCGCCCCGGGGCGGGCTACGGCGGTACGGCGCGGCGCGGGCGCCCGTAGAGCGCCCTGAGCTCGTCCTTGGCGCGCTCCAGGCAGGTGCGACGCTCGGCCGGCAGCTTGCGGCCGGCCCGGTTGATGTAGAAGGTGAGCATCGACATCGCCGAGCGGAACGGATCGGCCTTGCGCCGCGTGCTCGAATCCGCGGAAGCCTTCAGCGACCTGGCGATCCGGCGCGGATCGCGCAGCGAGAAGACGCCGGGCTCGAGGTCCAGCGCGCTGCTGGTCTCGGTGACCCGCTGCGACCACCGCGGCGCGGCCGTATCCGCCGCGACCCGCCTCGCTCGCGCTGTGCCCGTACGTGTCCTCACTGCGGCCGCGAGAGTACCCCCTCGATGATGTCGGTGTTCTGCGAATCGATGATCAGCCAGGTGCCCGAGGCGTTCGACAGCACGTTGAGCAGGATGCCGGTGCGCGGGGGGAGCGCGGCGCCGTCCGGGGCAACGTGCCCCTCGAGCGACCAGCGCGCACGCGCGATCGCGACCTGCGCGACAGGGAATCGGACGGAGCGGTCCAGCAGCGTCAGCCGGCTGTTGCGGAACATCGTCGCATGCGAGAACTCGTGCGCCTTGCGGATCTCCTCGCGCCCTTTCCACCACAGGCCGACGACGTTGACGAATTCGGCGTCGGGTGCGAACAGTTCGGCGAACGACGCCATGTCGTGCCGGTTCCAGCACTCGGCAAAGGCGTCGACGACGCGGATGACTTCGGCATCCGGATGCGGCATGGGTGGCTCCTCGAGGAGGGTTGCGAAATCCGGGCGTGGGCTTACTTGCGCGCCTTCAGCTCCACGTCGATCTGGTCGAGCAGGATCCTCTGCCAGTCGGGCGGGAAGTTCAGCGGCGACAGGACCGGCTTGCTGACGATCTCGACCTCGGTGCTGCGGTTGGTCACCGGCCTGATGAACACCGCGATCCGCTCCCCCCAGCTCCACAGCGTGACCCCGTGCGAGAGGACCACCCGGCCGTTGGCCTTGTCGCTCTCGACGACCTCGAGCGACTTCGTCTTCGCCGCAGCGAGGGTGGCATCGTAGACCGGCTGGTACGCGTAGGCGTAGGTCCGGGTGACGCCCTGCCCCTTCGCCTCCTTGACGGTCTCGGTCGATGCGCAGCCGACGACGAAGGCGGCGACCAGGGGGATGACGAGATGGGCAAGCCTCATGTTCGCTCCTTCGACGGCTGGATGACGAAGACCATGCCGAATGCGCCGATCGAGACCGTCCGGTCGTTCACCGTCGTGTACGAGGCGACGCCGAGCGGGTGGTAGGTCGATGCGAATGCCGCCAGCGCCCCGACGCCGAGCGCGGCGGCGAGCGGGCTGCGCTCGGCAATGGCCTCCCGGATCCTGGCCCGGTGCTGCTCGGGAGACGGATTGAGCGCGAAGGCCGAGGCGACGACGAGGGCGGTAACGACGGCGGTGGCGACGTGCGATCTGGACATGGCGGGGTCGACAGGGTTCGAGCGGCATTGTGCGCCCGGGGACCGGATCAGCCCGGGGCCGCGGCCGGTGTAGCCGCCCGGTTGAGCATCCACTCCGCCACCGCGAGGTTCGGCACCCAGCAGAGCCACGCAACGATCGCATAGGCGACTCCGAACGGCACGCCGGACACCACGGAAGCGGGCAGCCAGAGCCGCAAGGTCACCGCGGCGAACGTCAGCGCGAAGTTGCGGATCATCCAGCGGCGGTGCGCGGCGGTGTCGCGGGCGCGTATCGCGCGGTACGCGCGCAGCCCCGTATACAGCCACGCAAGCGCCAGGCAGGCGAAGCCGAGCCGGGCGGCGGGCCCGCCATAGGCGTGCAGGGCGACGAACAGTCCGGCCACGCCGCCGATCAGGACGCCGATGCCCAGGTAGCAGCGGCCCAGCCAGCGATGCAGGGCAGGGCGTGCGGCGCGCAGGCGCGCCGAGAACTGCAACGGCCCGATGATCAGCGCGGCCGAGGCGGCGAAGACGTGCACGTAGAGGCCGACGCGCTGCGCGCCGGCCGTCGCGAACGTCGTGCGCATGTCCGGGTGCACCACCGCTCCGAGCGGGAGGAAACCGTAGGCGATCACCGCGTAGACGGCGACGCCGAGCGAGAGGGCCAGGAGGGCTGCGAAGCGGGGGAGGCGCATGACGTCCGGGGTCGGCTGCCGCTGCTCGTTCGCGGACTGTACCGCAGTCGGCGCGAGGCATTCGGCATTTCGCAGCGACGGATGCCCGTCAGCGAGGCGGCTCGTCCCACCGGCAGCTGCGCACCATGATCCACGGCTCGTCGACCAGTCGCCCGGTCGCTTCGGGCGCCGCGGCGCCCCTTCGCACCACCAGCGCGTGCCGGCGGTCGGCGTCGTGCCGGAGGACGTATTCCGTGCCTGCCTCCAGCTGTACGTCGATCGCGTAGCAGCGTATGGACTGGGGCAGCAGCGGCAGGCCCGCGGGCACGCTGCTGGCCCAGAGCAGATGCCTGCCGGGCTTCACGGAGAACGACCAGGTGCGCAGCGCGCTGGGAACGCGTATCGGTCGAATCGGCGCGCCGTCGAGGCCGCGCAGGATCAGCGGGCTGTCGGGGTCGAGGCTCAGCGTCGCGGCGGCCGAAGGCGCGTCGGTGGCCGAGCCGTCGAGCGAGACGCGCGAATGCGTCAGCGGCGCGCAGCCACTGATCGCCGCCGCGGCCCATGCAGCCCAGAGCGACGCGAGCGCGGGACGCCAGCGGCGCCTTCGCGGGGCGCGACCGCTGCTCAGGGCCCGCTCCCCAAGTGGGTTCCTAGCGGGACTGTTCGCTTTCGGCCCACGGGAGCGTGCGCTTCGCGAACCCGGTCTGGCCGGTGAAGAGCAGGAAGAGGTACGACCCGAGGCAGAAGCGCCCGAAGATCAGCGCGGCCAGCGCGGCGAGCAGCAGCCCCTCCAGCGTCCACGCGAGCTTCGTCCAACCATAGAGCAGCGACAAGCCGATCGCCAGCATGAACGTGCCCGCCATCGCCTGCGCGAACCGGCGCGGCCCGGGCGCCGGGCCGAGTCGGGGCCGGCCCTTCGGCGTCGCGACGAGCGCGTTGTAGCCGGCGTCGAACGGATTGAGCCGCGGCAGGACCACGTTCCACCACAGCAGCGCCGACAGGGCGAGGAACCAAGGCGGAGACTGCGTCGCGAGCCCGACCAGGACCAGGACGCCGATGGTCCGCGGCTGCCACATCAGCGCCGGGTACTGGTAAGCACAGGACTCGGGCGTCGCCTCCCGCAAGCCCTGCTGTCGCACGAAGTTCAGGTCCGACGCCATGCGATCCCTCCCCAGGATGCTGCCGCGTCGCGACGGGTGCGAGCCGGTCGGGAAGCGCGCAGCACTGCAGCGTGATCCCGTTTGCGGCCGCGATCAAGCCCCGGGTTCGGGCCGGTTCGAATCGCGCGACGGGGCGTCGGCGCGAGCGTGCTGCCGCCCGCGCGGGGTCTCGCTGCCCGGCGTGAATGCACTGGCGCGCGCGGCCTCGATCGGCCGCACCTCGAACGCGAGGCCGACTTCCAGGCACGGATTCCCGGCGGCGATCGTGGCTGCCTCGTCCAGGCTGCCCGCCACGATGAACCAGTAGCCGCCGATGACCTCCTTTGCTTCGGCGAACGGGCCGTCGGTGACGCCGAGCCTGGAGACCAGCTTCGCGTCGACCGCGAGCCGCTGCCCGGGCTTCATCTTCCCTTCGCCGACCAGCCGGTCGTGCCAGGCATAGAACCGGTCGATCGCGTCCTGGATCTGCTGCGCCGAAGCATCCTCATCCCATTGGCCGCGCGAGAGGACGAGGTATTCGGATGGCTTCGACATGGAAGGCCTCCTCGTCAAAGACCATCCCCCGCTAGAAGCGGGCGCCCTTCTCCCGCAGGAGCTCCCGAAGCACCGAGCGGTGGCAGTGCGCCTCGTTCTCGCAGTAACAGCCCACCGAGAAGTTCGTGTGGTGCGACAGCGTGGCGAGCAGTTCGATGGCGTGCGCGTGGTCCGGCTGCGCCATCTCGGCGCGGTACTTCCTGGCGAACGCCGCCCACTGGGCAGGCGTCGTGGCCTGCTGCGCCTGCTTCATCGTCTCGACGCTCGGCGCCAGGTTCGGAAACCAGACGTCGTACCAGTTGCGCGACGCGAATTCCGACTTCGGCACGCCGCGCGGCGGGCGGCGCACCGTGCCGATGCGCAGGCCCTCGTCGACGGCCCTGTCGGTTCCGAGACGGACTACGCGGACGACCATGGTTTCCTCCGTGGTGGTGCGGTGCATTGTCGCGCGCCTGGCGGCGACGCGCAGCCCGGCCCCGCTCCCGGAACGGACTATCATGCAGGCTGTCAGCCGACCCTCGCCTCGCTCTCGACCCCGCCGCCACGATGCACGAACGACCGGACGCCGCCGACCCGCTGCGCGAACTCGCGCAGGCGCTGCGCCGCTTCGCCGACGAGCGCGACTGGGACCAGTTCCACGCGCCGAAGAACCTCGCGACGGCGCTGTCGGTCGAGGCGGCCGAGCTGCTCGAGCACTTCCAGTGGATGAGCGAGGACGACTCGCGCCGGCTTGCGCCCGAGACGCTCGCGAAGGTCGGCGAAGAGATGGCCGACGTGCTGCTCTACCTCGTGCGGCTCGCCGACAAGCTCGACGTCGACCTCGTGCAGGCGGCGAAGCGCAAGATGCAGCTCAACGCGCAGAAGTATCCGGTCGATCGCGCGCGCGGTTCGAGCCGCAAGTACACCGATCTGTAGCCGCCGGGCCGCGAGATGCGGCCGGCCGGCTACCGGAACTCGCCCTGGATGACGAAGCCGAAGTGGGGTGTCGGCTTCGTCACGACGATCTGCTCCCCGTTCGCCCGCCTGATCACGTAGCCGTCGAAGATCCGCTCGTGGCCACCTTGCAGGTTGCCGTACACCTTCACCCGCTCGCCGGCAGGCAGGCCTGACGCCGCGCCGCCCGGCAGCCTGGCCCTGACGAAGATCGAGCCGGTGTCGTCGGTGAGGGTGAAGCCGCCGTCGACCGGCTGCGTGACGACGCCCTCGATCGTGGTGACCGGCGGCAACGCCACGCGACTGATCGGCGTCGTGGTGGTGCAGCCGCTGGCCAGCGCAGCGAGCAATGCCCACGCCGCCAGACGCAGCGTCGCGCGACTCCGCATCAGAGCACCTCGACGTCGAGAGCGGTGCTCTGGGCGCCCCGAGCCGTGCAGCCGACCGGCGAGTGCGAATCCGCCCAGGACACGATCTCCCGGAGTTGCTCGGGGCTGGCGCCCGCGGCACCGATCTGGACGTGCAAGCGCACGCCGTCCAGCCCGGCCGGGACCCTCTCGTCGGTTCCAAGCAGGCCGCGGACGTCGGACTCGCTCGACACCGAGACCTTCAGCGCGTCCAGCGTGAGGCCGAGCTGGGCGGCGCGCATGGCGATGACCGTGGCGGTGCACGATGCGAGCGAAGCGCGGAACAGCCAGCTCGGGGCGGGCGCCGACGCCTTGCCGCCCAGCGCGGCCGGCATGTCGGTCGACGCCGTCTCGCCGTTCGGGCCCGAGATCCGGAATCGCAATCCTTCCTCCAGCACGGCGGTCGCGGCGGGATTCTTCGCGCGCGCCCTGTGCGGTTGCTCGGCGAGCACTTTGGCGAGTGCCTGGATGGCCTCGCGAACCTGCGGTGTCGACACGGGTGTCTCCGTCTGGAAGGGGTGCGCCGCACATCAGGCTACGCCGCCGGCGACGAGCGGTCCAGACTCCGGTCACCCGGCGCCCGGAGCTTTCGTCCCCCCGCGAAAGAAGGCATCGAGCTCGCCGCCCGGCGCGGCGCTCGCGAAGCCGTCGAAGCGCCCCTGCTCGACGATCGACCGCGCCGCGTTCATCAAGCCCGCCCAGGCCGCGCGGGCCAGCGCACCGCCGACGCTGATGCGTCGCACGCCGAGCTCGGCGACGTCGCGCACCGTGAGCTCGCTCGCCCAGCCGACGAGCAGGTTGACCGGCTTCGGCGCCACGGCGGCGACGACCGCGGCGATCTGCTCGCGCGTGCGAATCCCCGGGGCGTAGAGGCAGTCGGCCCCGGCGTTCGCGTAGGCCTTCAGTCGGGCGATCGTCTCGTCGAGATCGGGGTGTCCGACGATGAAGCACTCCGCGCGCCCGACCAGCAGGGTGTCGCCGCCCGAGCGGTCGATCGCGGCGCGCGCCGCGCGGATCCGGGCGACCGATTCGTCGAGGCCGCGCAGCGGATGGGCCGCATCGCCGGTCGAGTCTTCGATCGACACGCCGGCGACGCCGGTTTCGATGGCGAGGCGCACGCTCTCGGCCACGCCCGCCGGGTCGGTCGCGAAGCCGCTCTCGAAGTCGGCGTTGACCGGCAGGTCGGTCGCAGCGACGATCTCGCGCAGGTGCGCGAGCACCTGCTCGCGCGACGAAGCGCCGTCGGGGCGTCCCCGACTCCACGCGAAGCCCGAACTCGTGGTCGCCAGGGCCTTGAAGCCGAGCCTCTGCAGGTACAGCGCGCTGCCCACGTCCCAGGGATTGGGGATCACGAAGCAGCCCGACTCGTGCAATCGGTGGAAGGCGCGTCGCTTGTCGGCGACGTCGGTGTGGGCTCGGGTCATTCGGGGTGCCTCCTTCGGATCGGCGGGTTGCGGCGCGCCGCGGCCTGCGACGAGCGTCTTCAGGCGCGCGCGAACCTGCTCGCCATGGGTCACCGCGCTCAACCGCCGCTCGAGGCGGGCCGCGAACTCGACCGACGCGAGGCCTGCCGATACCAAGTGCAGGCCCTGCCGAAGTTCCTCGATGAGCCGCCAGTCTGCGTCGGTCATGCCGTGCCCGGCTCCGGAGCGCGCCCAGGCATCGACGTCGCCATCGAAGGCCTCGTAGGTGTCCAGCTGCTCGTTCGTGACCACGATGGCTGCCCGGCGTGTCGGTTCGGTGGCTTCGGGACAAGGGGTGGGTGCGCGCCGGCGCTACCGGATCGACAACGGGAGATCGGCAAATCCGCTCGCCGGGTAGGCGGCCCGGCCCGCCGCCTTGCCGGGCACGGGCTCGATTGCGGTCGCGCGCCCGAGAAGTGCCTCCATGACCACGCGCAGCTCCATCCGCGCCAGCGGTGCGCCGGGGCACACGTGGATGCCCGCCCCGTAGAGCAGGTTCGCCGCCGGGTCGCGGTCGAGCCGGAACGCCTCCGGCTCGTCGAAGACGCGACCGTCGCGGTTCGCGGAGATCCAGACCAGCGTGAGCCGCTCGCCGGCGGCGATGCTGCGCCCGCCGATCTCGACCGGGCGGGTCGCGACGCGCCGGTTCGCGACCAGAGGTCCGTGGATCCGCAGGATCTCGTCGATGGCCGCGGGCAGCAGTTCCGGCCGGGCGCGCAGCCGATCCTGCAGGCTCGCGTGTCGCGAGAGGTACTCGACCAGGATGCCGACCGCCGCCGCGATCGTGCCGACCTCGCCGACGGTCCAGTTGCGCAGGATGCTGGCGATCTCTTCGTCGCCCAGCGGCCGCCCGCCGACGGTCTCGTGCATCAGCGCGGCCGTGACGTCGTCGCCGGGCTGCGCGCCGGCTTGCCGCCGCGCGTCGAGCATCTCGTCGATGAAGCCTTCGAACTCGCGCGCGATGTCCGACATGGCGGCCTGGTTGCGGGCCAGCGTGGCCTCGTGGTTCCTGCGCGTCCAGCGCGCGAGCCGTTCGTGCAGGGACGGCGGCCAGCCCAGGAACGCGCACTGGACCGCGACCGCAAACGGGCGTGCGAACTCGGCCATGAACTCGACCTCGCCCCGCGCGAGCACCCGGCCGACGAGATCGGCGGCGAGCTGCCGGCACGACGGCTCGAACGCCTCGACGCGCGCCGCGGCGAAGTACGGCTCGACGACGCGGCGATACACGGTGTGCTCGGGCGGATCCATCCCGTTGGGCACCGACAGGTGCCGCGATGCCACGCTGCTGAACGTCTCGTGGTCGTGCAGCACGCGCACGATGTCTTCGTGCCGGAACAGCGACCATTGCAGGTAGTCGCTCCAGGCGACCGGACAGCGCTCGCGCATTGCGTCGTAGGCGGCGCGCTGGTCGCGCAGGACTTCGGCGGATCGGGGATCCCAGTCGGGCTTGCGTGGGTCGCTCATGGGTGCGGGTCGGCGGCTCGAGGCGTCCGCGAATGATAGGCCGATGCGCGCGGCCGGCCGCGCCTACAGGACGTTGCGGACCTCGGCCGCGAGGCGATCGAGGTTCTGCTCGTTCGCTTCCAGTACGACGTCCGCGACCTTGTCGCGGTGCTCCGCGGTGTCGAAGACCTGGCGCCAGCCGACCAGCGTCTGGTCGCCCTGGGCGGCGAACGTGATCGTGAGGAAGAAGTGGTGTGTGTCCGAGAGGTGCTCGACGACCACGCGCTCGGGCGTGACGATCTCGCGGAACGCGTTCTCGTTCGGATAGTCCGTGCCGTCGGGCCCGTGCATGACGAAGCGCCAGGTTCCGCCCGGGCGGAACTCGAAGACCTCGAACGTGCTCGAGAAGCCGTTCGGGCCCCACCAGCGCGCGAGGTGGGTCGGCTCGGCGAACGCGCGAAAGACGCGCGCCTGCGGCGCGTCGATGAGGCGCGAATGGACGAACTCGCGATTCGCCGTGGATCCGGCCGGCGGCATCATTCGCGGATCTCGGCCTCGACCAGCTTCGCCAGCAACCCCAGCGATTCCTGCCAGCCGAGGTAGCACGCTTCGACGGGGATGACGTCGGGGATGCCCTCCTGGACGACGTCGATCTCGGTGCCGCAGGACACCGCCTTCAGCGTCACCGTGGTCGTCATGATGCCGGGCAGGTTCGGGTCGTCGAACCGGTCGGTGTAGCGAAGCCGTTCGTTCTCGACGAGTTCGAGGTACTCGCCGCCGAACGCGTGGCTGTGCCCCGTGGTGAAATTCGTGAAAGACATCCGGAACGTGCCCCCGACGCTGGCGTCCAGGTGGTGAACACGGCCGGTGAAGCCGTTCGGCGGCAGCCACTTGGCCATGGCCTCGGCGTCGAGAAAGGCCCGATAGACGCGCTCCGGGGGCGCCCGCAGCACGCGGTGAAGGTGAACGGTGCCGGTGGCCATCTGTTCGTTCCTCCCGATCAGGCCGCGGCGGCGCGACGATGGGCCCACGCGAGGCCGAGGAAGAGCAGCAGCCACACCGCGGTCCGGAGGATCATCGCGCGCACGCTCTCGATGGCGACGGCGCCGCCGCTCGAGTAGAGCCAGGCGATCGCCGCCAGCACGACGAGATTGAGTACGAAGATCGCCGCCGCCGCGCGCTTGCCGCGCGCGAGGTTGCGCCACGCGAGGACGCCGGCGGCAACGTAGGCCACCCCCATCGCGACGTTGTAGAACAGCAGGGGCCTGAACACGACGTAACCCGGGTCGGCCCCCGCCAGGACGCGCGTGCCCGCGACGATCGTCGCGAGACCGAAGAGCAGCGCAACGAGCACGAGGAGGGGGCGGAGGAATCGCATCGATCGAGCCGGTGGTCGTGGCGGCGTTCGCCGGAGCGGGGCCGCGCGACGCCGCGCCGGCTGGCCACCCGGGACATGCCCCCAGCTTCGGCGTCGCGGGCGCGCGCGTCAACCGAGACCCTGATCGCCGCGATGCCGCCGGCGCGGTCCCCACGCCAGGACGGCGACCGCGTTCACCAGCCGCCGCCAGTCGCCTTGATCAGGGCCACGGTGGCGGTCAGCCGCCGGCCGCGCAGATCGAGCACCGCGCGCTCGCCCTGCAGCACCGCGGTCTGCGCGACGATCACGTTCAGGTAAGACACCGTTCCCGCCTTGTACTGCAACGTCGCGATCTCCAGCGCGGTGCGCGCGGCCGCCAGCGCTTCGCGCTGCACGCGCTCCTGGTCGGCCAGCACCGACAGCGCGACCAGGTTGTCCTCGACCTCGCCGAACGCCGTCAGCACGGCCTGCCGGTAGGCGGCGACGGTCGCGTCGTAGGCGGCCGCCGCCTGCGCGCTCGCGGCGGCGCGCGCGCCGCCGTCGAACAGCGCTGCGGCCAGCGACGGGCCCAGCGACCAGAAGCGGTTCGGCAGCGACAGCAACTCGCCGAGCCGGTTCGAGCGAAAGCCCCCGTCGGCCGAGAGCGTCAGCGCCGGAAAGTACGCGGCACGCGCGACGCCGATCTGCGCGTTGGCGGCCGCGACGCGGCGCTCGGCCGCGGCGATGTCCGGACGCCGCTCGAGCAGCTGCGACGGAACGCCCGCCGGCACCGCCGGCACGTCGGCGGGCATCGGCGCCTCGGCGAGCGCGAGCGCGGACGGTGCGCGGCCGGTGAGCAGCGCGATCGCGTGCTCGAGCTGCGCGCGCGCGATGCCCACCTCGAGCCGCTGCGCTTCGGCGCCCTTCAGCTGCGACTCGGCCTGCGCGACGTCGGCGCGGGTGGCCACGCCGGCGGCCAGCCGGTTGCGGGTGAGCTCGAGCGAGCGCTGGTACGACTCGACCGTCTCGCCGAGCAGCTTGCGCTGCGCGTCGGCGATCCGCAGCTGGTGGTAGCTCTGCGCGAGTTGCGCCTGCAGCGACAGGCGCGCCGCCGCGAGGTCGGCTTCGCTGGCGCTCGCGGCGGCCTCGGCGGCGGCGACGCTGCTGCGCACGCGTCCCCAGAGGTCGAGCTCCCAGCCCGCGGCGACGTCGAGGCTGAACGCGCTGAAGGTCGAGCCGGCCTGGTGGGCGCGGCTCGCGGCCGCACCGCCCGAGATCGACGGGTAAAGGCTCGCGCGCGCGGCATCGGTGGCGGCACGCGCCTGCCGCAGCAGCGCCTCGGCGCGACGCAGGTCCTGGTTGCCGGCATCGACGTCGGCGATCAGCGCGTCGAGCCGCGCGTCGCCGAACACGGTCCACCAGGCGCTGCGGTGCAGGTCGGCCGGGCGTGCCGCCTGCCAGCCTTCCGGCGGCTGCTCCTTGTAGGCGGCCGGCACCGCGACGTCCGGGCGCACGTAGGCGGGCGGGCTCGCGCAACCGGCCAGCAGCGAGAAGGGCAGCGCGAGGAGCAGCGGATAGCGCCGCGCGACGAGCCGCGGGAAGAGCCGCGGGAAGAGCCGCGGGGTGACCCGCCGGAAGGGCCGACGAGTCGCGCGGGCGGGGCGGGGATTCCGGTTCATGCGGCGTCCGGGGTCGAGGGTCGGATCGTGCTCGCCGGCGGCCGTCGCCGCAGGCCGCGTACCCGCTCGGCGAGCCGGTTCAGGGTCAGGTAGACGACCGGCGTCGTGTACAAGGTCAGCAGCTGGCTGAGCGCCAGGCCGCCGACGATCGCGATGCCCAGCGGCTGACGCAATTCGGCGCCGTTGCCGGTGCCGATCGCGAGCGGCACGGCGCCCAGCATCGCCGCCATCGTCGTCATCAGGATCGGCCGCACGCGCAGCCGGCAGGCGCGGTGGATCGCCTCGCGTGGCGCGAGGCCCTGCTCGCGCTCGGCGGCGAGCGCGAAGTCGATCATGATGATCGCGTTCTTCTTCACGATGCCGATCAGCAGCAGCACGCCGATCAGCGCGATGATGCTGAACTCGGTACCGGTGGCCATCAGCGCGAGCAGCGCGCCCACGCCGGCCGACGGCAGCGTCGACAGGATCGTGATCGGGTGCACCAGGCTCTCGTACAGGATGCCGAGCACCAGGTAGACGGTGATCAACGCAGCGAGGATCAGCAGCGGCTGGCTCTCGAGCGAGCGCTGGAACGCGCCGGCGGTGCCCTCGAAGCTGCCGTACAGGCTCGTCGGCACGCCGAGGCGCGCCACCGCGTCCTCGATCGCCGCGGTCGCCTGCGACAGCGACACGCCTTCGGGCAGGCTGAACGAGATCGTCGACGCGGCGAACTGGCCCTGGTGGCTCACGCCCAGCGGCGCGGGCGTCGTCGTCCAGTTCGCGAATTGCGATAGCGGCACGGCGACGCCGTTCGCGTTCGGCACGCTGAAGCTGGCCAGGTCTTCGGGGCTGTCGCGGAACCGGGGGCCGACCTCGAGCACGACGTGGTACTGGTTCAGCGGCTGGTAGATCGTCGAAACCTGCCGCTGGCCGTAGGCGTCGTTGAGCAGGCTGGTCACCAGCCGCGTCGGGATGCCGAGCCGCGCCGCAGCGTCGCGGTCGATCGCCAGCGACACCTGCCGGCCCTTGTCTTCCTGGTCGGTGTCGACGTCGGTGATCTGCGGCAGCCGGCTCAGCGCGTTGCGGATGCGCGGCTCCCAGGTGCGCAGCACTTCGAGGTCGTCGGCCAGCAGCGTGTACTGGAACTCCGAGCTGCTCTGGCGCCCGCCGATGCGGATCTCGCGCACCGGCACGATGAACACCCGGGCGCCGGGCACGCGCGCGGTGGCGACGCGCAGCCGCGCGACGACCTGCTCGGCGGTCTCCCTGCGCTCGCCGAGCGGCTTCAACGTCACGAAGCCCCAGCCGCTGTTGACGCGCGAGCCGCCGGTGAACCCGGTGACGATCGTGACCGCGGGGTCGGCGCGGACGATCTCGATGAACGCGGCGAGCTTCTGCTGCATCGCCTGGAACGAGATGGCCTGGTCGCCGCGGATCGACATGAACAGTCGCCCGGTGTCCTGCGCGGGGAAGAAGCCCTTGGGCACGATCGTGTAGAGCCAGACGTTGAGTCCGATCGTCGCGGCGAGCACGATCAGCATCAGCCAGCCGTGGTCGAGCGCCCAGCCGACGCTGCGCGAGTAGCCTTCGACGACCTTGTCGAGCGAGCGCCGCGCCAGGCGCGCGAGCCGTCCCTCGGCCTGGCCGCTGCCACTTCCGGAGTCGCCGCTCCCGGAACCGCCGCGAGGTCCACCGAGGAAGCGCGCGCACAGCATCGGCGTGGTCGTCAGCGACACCAGCAGCGAGATCAGGATCGCCACCGACAGCACGACGGCGAACTCGCGGAACAGCCGCCCGACGACGCCGCCCATCGCGAGGATCGGGATGAAGACCGCGATCAGCGACAGGCTGATCGCGACGACGGTGAAGCCGACTTCGCGAGCGCCGGCGATCGCCGCCGCCATCGGCGGCTCGCCCGCCTCGCGCCGCCGCGCGATGTTCTCGAGCACCACGATCGCGTCGTCGACGACGAAACCGGTGGCGATCGTGAGCGCCATCAGCGACAGGTTGTCCAGGCTGTAGCCGGCGAGGTACATCACGCCGAAGGTGCCGATCAGCGACGCGGGCACCGCCACCGCCGGGACGAGCGTCGCGGCGGCGCTGCGCAGGAACAGGAACACCACCATCACGACCAGCGCCACCGAGATGACCAGCGTGCGCTCGATCTCGTGCAGCGAGGCGCGGATCGT
Source organism: Burkholderiaceae bacterium (assembly GCA_019635275.1). Taxonomy (GTDB): domain Bacteria; phylum Pseudomonadota; class Gammaproteobacteria; order Burkholderiales; family Burkholderiaceae_E; genus Zeimonas. The sequence continues at coordinate 57,868 of JAHBZV010000001.1, forward strand.
CGGCGTGCGGTCGAGCACCACCTGCATGTCGATCGCCGCAGGCGCCGACGCGCGCAGCTGGGGCATCAGCTCGTACATGCGGTCGACGGTCTCGATGATGTTGGCCCCGGGCTGCCGGTAGACGACCAACAGCACCGACGGCTTGCCGTTGGACGAGCCGGCGTTGCGCTCGTCCTCGACCGACTCGCGCACGTCGGCGACGTCGGAGAGCCGCACCGCCGCGCCGTTGCGGTAGCTGACCACCAGCGGCACGTAGTCGGCGACGTCGCGCGACTGGTCGTTCGCGCCGATCTGCCAGTGGCGCTGGCCGTCGGACACCGACCCCTTCGGCCGGTTGGCGTTGGCGCCGGCGATCGCCAGCCGCACCTGCTCCAGGCCAATGCCATAGCGGTCGAGCTGCAGCGGGTTGACCTGCACGCGCACCGCCGGCAGCGAGCTGCCGCCGATCGTGACCTGCCCGACGCCGCGTACCTGAGACAGCTTCTGCGCGAGCACGGTCGCGGCCACGTCGTAGATCTGGCCGCGCGTCATCGACCCGGAGGTGAGCGCAATGATGAAGACCGGCGTGTCGGCCGGGTTCACCTTGCGGTAGGTCGGGTTGCGCACCAGGCCGCTGGGCAGCGAGCTGCGCGCCGCGTTGATCGCCGCCTGCACGTCGTTGGCGGCGCTTTCGATCGAGCGGTCGAGGTCGAATTGCAGCACCACCCGCGTCTGCCCGAGCGAGCTGTTCGAGGTCATCTCGGTGACGCCGGCGATGCGCCCGAGCGCGCGCTCGAGCGGGGTCGCGACCGTGGCCGCCATGATCTCGGGGCTCGCGCCGGGCAGCGACGCCGACACCGAGATCGTCGGGTACTCGATCTGCGGAAGCGGCGCGACCGACAGCAGGCGGAAGGCCGCCAGCCCCGAGAGCACGATGCCCAGCGTGATCAGCGTGGTCGCCACCGGCCGGCGGATGAAGACCTCCGAGAAGTTCATCGCGGCGCCCCCGTCGGCGGGCCCTCGCCGGCCCGCGCCTGCTGCCGCGCCAGGCGGTCGAACGCCAGGTAGATCACCGGAGTGGTGAACAGCGTCAGCACCTGGCTGAGCAGCAGCCCGCCGACCATTGTCACGCCGAGCGGATGCCGCAGCTCCGAGCCCACGCCGGTGCCGAGCATCAGCGGCAACGCGCTGAGCAGCGCCGCCATCGTGGTCATCAGGATCGGCCGGAAGCGCAGCAGGCAGGCCTGGTGGATCGCGTCGCGCGGCGACTTGCCCTCGTTGCGCTCGGCGTCGAGCGCGAAGTCGATCATCATGATCGCGTTCTTCTTCACGATGCCGATCAGCAGCACGATGCCGATCACCGCGACGATGCCGAGGTCGCTGCCGGCGAGCATCAGCGCGAGCAGCGCGCCGACGCCGGCCGAGGGCAGCGTCGACAGGATCGTGATCGGGTGGATATAGCTCTCGTAGAGCACGCCGAGCACGATGTACATCGTCACCAGCGCGGCCAGGATCAGCAGCAGCGTGCTGTCCAGCGAGGCCTGGAACGCCAGTGCGGCGCCCTGGAACCGGGTCTGGATGCTCGCCGGCAGGCCGAGTTCGCGCTCGGCCGCGTGGATCGCGTCGACGGCGTCGCCCAGCGACGCGCCGGGCGCGAGGTTGAACGAGATCGTCGCCGCCGGGAATTGCCCGAGGTGGTTGACGACGAGCGACGTGGGCCGCTCGACGACCCGCGCGATGCTCGACAGCGGCACCAGCTGCCCGGCGGTGCCGCTGACGTGGATCGCCTCGAGCGCCTGCGGGCTTGCCTGGAACTGCGGCGCGACCTCGAGCACGACGCGGTACTGGTTGGCCTGCGTGAAGATCGTCGAGACCTGTCGCTGGCCGAATGCGCTGTACAGCGCATTGTCGATCGCGTTCATCGACAGGCCGAGACGGCCCGCGGCGTCGCGGTCGATCTCCAGGTACGCCTGCAGGCCGCGGTCCTGCAGGTCGCTGGCGACGTCGGCGAGTCCGGGAATCGCGCGCATGCGCTCGACCATCCGCGGCACCCACAGCGCAAGCCGGTCGGGATCGGCGTCGTCGAGACTGAACTGGTACTGCGTGCGGCTGACGCGGTCCTCGATCGTCAGGTCCTGCACCGGCTGCAGGTACAGCGTGATGCCGGGCAGTCGTGCGAGCCGCGGCTGCAATCTGCGGATCACGCCGGAGGCATCGGCGTCGCGCTGGCTGCGCGGCTTCAGGTTGATCAGCAGCCGGCCGGTGTTCAGCGTCGGGTTCACGCCGTCGACGCCGATGAACGAGCTCAGGCTCTCGACGGCCGGGTCCTTCAGGACCTCGCGCGCCAGCGCCTGCTGTCTCTCGGCCATCGCGGCGAACGAGATCGACTGCCCGGCCTCGGAAATGCCCTGGATCACGCCGGTGTCCTGCACCGGGAAGAAGCCCTTGGGCACCGCGACGTACAGCGCGACGGTGAGCGCGAGCGTCAGCACCGCGACGACGAGCGTCGCCGCCTGGTGGTCGAGCACCCGGTCCAGCCAGCGGCCGTAGGTGGCGACGACGCGATCGAAGGCGGCGCCGCTGGCGCGCTGGAACCGCCCCTGTCGCTCTTCGGGAACGTGGCGCAGCAGCCGCGCGCACATCATCGGCGTGAGCGTGAGCGACACGACCGCGGAGATCAGGATCGCCACCGCCAGCGTGATGGCGAACTCGCGGAACAGCCGGCCGACCACGTCGCCCATGAAGAGCAGCGGGATCAGCACCGCGATCAGCGAGACGGTGAGCGAGATGATGGTGAAGCCGATCTGCTTCGAGCCCTTGAGCGCCGCCTCGAGCGGCGAGTCGCCTTCCTCGAGGTAGCGCGCGATGTTCTCGATCATCACGATCGCGTCGTCGACGACGAAGCCGGTGGCGATCGTGAGCGCCATCAGCGTGAGGTTGTTCAGCGAGAAACCGGCGAGGTACATCACGCCGAACGTGCCCACCAGCGACAGCGGCACCGCCACGCTGGGGATGACCGTGGCCGACAGGTTGCGCAGGAACAGGAAGATCACCATCACGACCAGCGCGATCGCCAGCACCAGTTCGCGCTGCACGTCGCGTACCGACGCGCGGATCGTCGTCGTGCGGTCGGTGAGCACCTTCACCTCGACCGCGCCCGGCAGCGACGCGCGCAGCGTCGGCAGCAGCGCCTTGATCCGGTCGACCACTTCGATCACGTTCGAGCCGGGCTGGCGCTGGATGTTCAGCACGATCGCCGGCTCCTCGTTGGACCAGGCGGCCAGCCGGTCGTTCTCGGCGCCCTCCGAGATCTGCGCGACGTCGGAGAGCCGCAACGGGGCGCCGCCGCGATAGGCGAGGATGAGGTCGCGATAGCCCGACACCGCGCGGATCTGGTCGTTGGCGTCGATCGTCGCGGCGCGACTCGGGCCGTCGAAGCTGCCCTTGGCCTGGTTCGAGTTGGCGTTGCCGATCGCGGTGCGCACGTCCTCGATGCCGAGCCCGGCCGCGGCCAGCGCCTTCGGGTCGACGCGCACCCGCATTGCCGGCCGCTGCCCGCCCGCGATCGAGACGAGCCCCACGCCCGGCAGCTGCGAGATCTTCTGCGCCACCCGCGTCTCGACCAGGTCGCGCACGCGCGGCAGCGGAATCGTGCTGGAGGCGACGCCGATCGTGAGCACCGGCGCGTCGGCCGGGTTGACCTTGCTGTAGACCGGCGGCACCGGCAGGTCGTTGGGCAGCGTCGTGCCCGCGGCGTTGATCGCCGCCTGCACCTGCTGCTCGGCCACGTCGAGCGGCAGCGTGAGCTCGAACTGCAGCGTGATCACCGACGCCCCGCCCGAGCTCGACGACGACATCTGCTTCAGGCCCGGCATCTGCCCGAACTGGCGCTCCAGCGGTGCGGTGACCGACGAGGTCATCACGTCGGGGCTCGCTCCGGGATACAGCGTGGTGACCTGGATCGTCGGGTAGTCGACCTCGGGCAGCGCCGACAGCGGCAGCAGCCGGTAGCCGACCAGCCCGGCCAGCAGGATCGCGACCATCAGCAGCGAGGTCGCGACCGGCCGCAGGATGAACAGGCGCGACGGGTTCATCGGGAGCGATCCATCGGGCGCGCCGGCTCCGGTGCCGTCCGGTCGCTAGCGGGGGCGCTGCTGCGGGCGCCGGCGCTGCGCGGCGGGCTGTGACGCGGCGCGCTCGGCGGCTTCCTTGTCGATCGGGTCGACGCGGGCGCCGTCGCGCAGGTTGTCGACACCGTCGATGACGACCCGCTGGCCGGGTTCGACGCCCTGCTTCACGACCGTGTGCTCGCCGTCGACCGGTCCCGTCTCGACGCGGCGCAGTGCAACCGAGTTGCCCGGCTGCACGACGTAGACGTAGGTGCCCGGCGCGCCGCGCTGGATCGCCGCATTGGGCACGACGGTCGCGCCGGCGAGTACGTCGATTTTCAGCCGGGCGTTGACGAACTGGTTCGGAAACAGTGCGCCGTCGGCGTTGGCGAACTCGGCCTTCATCTTCAGCGTGCCGGTCGCGATGTCGATCTGGTTGTCGAGCGTCGTGAGGCGGCCGGTGGCGAGCACCGCGCGCTGGTCGCGATCGAGGGCCTGCACCGTCATCGGTTTGCCCTCGCGATAGCGCGCGAGCACCGGCGCGAGGTCCTTCTCGGGCAGCGAGAACGTCACGCCGATCGGCTGCACCTGCGTGATCGTGACCAGTCCGTTCGCGTCGCCTGCGCGCACGAGGTTGCCGGGATCGACCAGCCGCAGGCCGAGTCGGCCGGAAAACGGCGCGGTGATCCGCGCATAGCCGAGCTGCAGCCGCGCGTTGTCGACCTGGCCCTGGTCGGATTTGACCGCGCCCTCGTACTGGCGCACGAGCGCCTGCTGGGTGTCGAGCTGCTGCGCGCTGGCGGCCTCCTGCGCGACCAGCGTGCGATAGCGCTCCAGGTCGAGCCGCGCGTTCTCGAGCAGCGCGCGGTCGCGCGCCAGCTGCCCCTGCGCCTGCTCGAGCTGCACCTGGAACGGCCGCGGATCGATTTCCGCGAGCAGATCGCCCGCCTTCACCATCTGCCCTTCGCGGAAGTTCACGCGCAGCAGCTGTCCGTCGACGCGCGAGCGCACGGTGACCGTGCGCAGCGACGTCACGGTGCCCAGCGCGTTGAGCACCACCGGCACGTCGGCGCGCCCGGCGGCGGCGACGGTGACCGGAATCGCGCGCTCGGCGCCCGCCGGCCCGCGCCCGCCCGGTCCGGGGCCGCCGGGCCGCCCCGGACCCTGCGCCCCGCCTGCGCCGGGCGCCGACGCGGCGCCGGGACCGCCGGCCGACGAGCCACCCGTCCCCGCGCCCTGCGCGACGGGGGCCGACTCGTCCGTCCCGCCCGCGCGCCGCTTCGCGAAGTCGATGGCCCAATACGCGCCGGCCGCCAGCGCGATCACCAGCACCCAGAACCACGGGCGCCGCAGCACGGGCCGCGGCGCAGCCGGCGCGGGGCGCTCGGCGTCAGCGGAGGATTCGGGCATGGCAATCCGGTCGCGAGGGTCGTTGCGAGAGAGCGTCGGAGCCGCAGTCGCTCGACGACGCGCCGCGTGGGCGAATGTGGCGCGGGCCCATGCGTGGGCCGCCCGCCGGGTTCTCGTGCGAGCACCCCCGACGGTTCCAGAGCGGCAGGCGGTGACGGGCCGGGGCCCGCGTCAGCGGGGCGATGTCGGCGGCGCCGAGCAGCGCAGCCCCGGGGTCGGCGCGCGAAGCGCGCTTCGTACCTCTGACTCGCGGCGATTGTCTGAGCGGAGCTCGCGAAGCGAGCGTAGCGAGTTTCGCCGCGCGACCCCGGGGCGAGCCGCGCAGGGAAGTCGGTGCGAAGCACCGACCGCCGTCGTCATCGCCCCGCTGACGCGGGCCCCGGCCCGTCACCGCCTGCCGCGAACGCGCAGACACCGGCGAGCGACCCCGTGACCGGAGCCAGGACAAGGGCAAGGACAAGGGCAAGGACGAAGAGGGCTTCACTTCAGGCAACGGCCAGCTTGCGTTCGACGGCGCGCACGAAAAACGCGGCGCCCAGCGGCAGCGCCGCGTCGTTGAAGTCGTAGGATGGATTGTGCACCTCGCAGGCGCCTTCGACGTCGCCGTTGCCGATGTTCACGTAGCAGCCGGGCACCTCGTTCAGCATGAACGAGAAGTCCTCCGAGGCCATGATCAGCGGCGGATCGCGCAGCACCTGCCCGGCCCCGACCAGTTCGGTGCAGACCGCGGCGGCGAACTCCGCCTGCTGCGGATCGTTGACCGTCGGCGGGAAGTTCACGCGGAAGTCGACCGCGACGCTCGCGCCCATCGCCTGCGCGACGCCCTCGGCGACGCGCGCCAGGTGGCGGCCGATCAGGTCCATCACGCCGCTGGAGAACGCGCGGACGGTGCCCGACAGCCGCGCGGTCTGCGGGATCACGTTGTAGGCGTCGCCGGCGTGGATCTGCGTGATCGACAGCACCGCGGTCTCCACCGGCGGCACGTTGCGCGAGACGATCGTCTGCAGCGTCGCGGCGATGTGCACCGCGACCATCACCGGATCGACGCCGGACTCGGGGCGCGCGCCGTGGCTGCCGACGCCGGTCACGTCGATGTCGAAGAACGCGCCGCCGGCCATCATCGGTCCGGCACGCACCGCAAACCGGCCGACCGCGAGCTTCGGCCGGTTGTGCATGCCGAAGATCGTCTCGCACGGAAAGCGCCTGAACAGCCCGTCGTCGATCATCGCCTTCGCGCCGCCGAGCCCCTCCTCCGCGGGCTGGAAGATGAAGTGAACCGTGCCGTCGAAGTGGCGGGTGGCGGCGAGGTGCTGCGCCGCGCCGAGCAGCATCGTCGTGTGCCCGTCGTGGCCGCACGCGTGCATCCGGCCGGCGCGCGTCGAGCGGTGCGCGAAGGTGTTGGCCTCGAGGATCGGCAGCGCATCCATGTCGGCGCGAAGTCCGATCGTGCGTGGCGAGGCGCCGTTGCGCAGCACGCCGACCACGCCGGTCCGGCCCACGCCGCGGTGCACCTCGATGCCCCACGATGCGAGCCGCTCGGCGACCAGCGCCGCCGTGCGCGTTTCCTCGAATCCGAGCTCGGGATGCGCGTGGAGGTCGCGCCGCCAGGCGCTGAGTTCGGCGTGGCGCCGGGCGATGCGTTCGACGGTTTCGTGCATGGCAGAATCAATGGTACCGGCTGCAACAGGAGAAGACGATGAACCTTGCGCATTGGCTCGAGCGCAGCGCCGCGGTGTTCGGCGAGCGGCCCGCCATCGCGCGCGGTCGCGTCGCCGTGTGCAGCTATCGCGAATTCGCCGCCAGCGCCGCGCGCGCCGCCGCCTGGCTGCACGAGCAGGGGCTGGTTCCGGGCGACCGCGTCGGATTCTTCCTGGCCAACCAGCCCGATTACCTTCGGCTGCTCTGGGGCGCCTGGTGGGCGGGAATGGTGGCCGTGCCGATCAACGCCAGGCTTCACGGTCGCGAAGCGGCGTTCATCCTGTCCGACTGCGCGGCGACGATGTGCTTCGCCGACGCCAGCCACGCCGACAAGCTCGCCGGCCACGTGCCCGGCGCGTGCCGGATCATCGAGGAACACCCGTTCCTCGACGCTGCATCGGACCCGGAGGCGGGCCAGGAGGCGCTCGCGCCGGCGCCGATCGCGCCGCGCGCAGAAGACGACGACGCGTGGCTCTTCTACACCAGCGGCACGACCGGCAAGCCCAAGGGGGTTCGCCTGAGCGCCCGCAACGTGCGCTGGATGACGATGGCCTACCTGGCCGAGGTGCAGCCGGTGGCGCCCGGCGACGCGATGCTGCATCCGGCGCCGCTGTCGCACGGCAGCGGCATGTACCACTTCCCGTACGTGCTCAACGGCGGCGTCAATGTGCTGCCCGAATCGGGCGGATTCGACGGCGCCGAGATCGCGGCGCTGGCCGCGCACTGGGGCAACGCGTCGCTGTTCGCCGCGCCCACGATGGTCCGCCGGCTGGTCGACTGGGCGCGCACGCGCCCGGGTCCGCTGCCGGGGCTGGCCACCGTCGTCTACGGCGGCGGGCCGATGTACCTCGCCGACATCGAGGACGCGTGCGCCGTGCTCGGCCCGCACCTCGCGCAGATCTACGGCCAGGGCGAAAGCCCGATGACGATCACCGTGCTGCCGAAGCACGTGATCGAGGATCGCGCGCATCCGCGCCATCGCGAGCGGCTGGCCTCGGTCGGCTACCCGCAGCCGATGGTCGAGCTGTCGATTCGCGCGCCCGACGGCACCCGGTTGCCGACCGGCGAGGCGGGCGAGGTCTGCGTGCGCGGCGAGGTCGTCATGAAGGGTTACTGGAACCAGCCGCACGCGACCGAAGAGGCGCTGCGCGACGGCTGGCTGCGCACCGGCGACATCGGCCGACTCGACGCCGACGGCTTCCTGACGCTGCTCGATCGCGAGAGGGACCTGATCATCAGCGGCGGCAGCAACATCTATCCGCGCGAGGTCGAGGAGGCGCTGCTGCGCCACCCGGCCGTGGCCGAGGTCAGCGTGATCGGCGCGCCCGACGCCGAATGGGGCGAGATCGTCGTCGCCTACGTGGTGGCGCACGCGCCGGTCGGCGAGAACGAGCTCGACGGCCACTGCCTCGAGCACATCGCGCGATTCAAGCGGCCCCGGCGCTATCGCTTCGTCGAGGCGCTGCCGAAGAACAACTACGGCAAGGTGCTGAAGACCGAGTTGCGCGAGCAGGAGCGGGCGGCGGCCGCGCACTGAGGGGTTCGCACTGAGGGGTTCGCACCGAGGGGCGCGCGGCGGCGGCGCGCACGACGCGCTCGGCCGGGCGCGCGGCGTGCGCGGCGACAGCCGCGTCAGCCGACGTGCTGCGCGAGGAACGCCACCGTGCGGCTGCGCGCCAGCTTCGACGCCTCGGCGTTGTACGAGCCGCGCTGGTCGCAGTTGAAGCCGTGTCCGGCGTCGTAGAAGTGCCCGGCGACCTCCGGGTGCTTCGCCAGCAGTGCCCGCGCCTGCGCCGGCGACGGCGACTTGTCCTGCTCGCCGAAGTGGCACAGCACCGGGCACTTCGGCGACTCGTCCATGAAGTTGGGCATGCCGCCGCCGTAGTACGGCACCGCGGCGGCCAGGCCCGACAGGCGGCTCGCCGCCAGCCAGGCCACCGTGCCGCCCCAGCAGTAGCCGACGATCGCCACGCGGCCGGCGGACTTCGCGTACCCGATCGCCGCAGCGACGTCGCGCAGCGCAACGCCGAAGTCGATCTTCTGCATGATCGCGATGCCGGCCTGGATCTCGTCGGGCGCGTAGCCGGTCTCGTAGTGGCGCTGCACGCGGTCGAACAGCGCCGGCGCGATCGTCAGGTAGCCGTCGGCCGCGTAGCCGTCGGCGACCGAACGAATGTGGCTGTTGACGCCGAAGATCTCGGGGGCGACGACCAGCGCGCCGCGCGCCTTGCCGGCCGGCGTGGCCTGGTACGCCGAGAAGCGATGGCCGTCGGTGGCCGCGAGTTCGATGAAGCTGCCCATCGCCTTCTCCGTTGCGGTCAGAAGAGCACCGAGCTGAGTCGGCGCCGCCACTCGGACACCAGCTCGGGCTGCGCCGATGCCAGCCCGAACACCTCGATCATCGTCTTGCGGCCGACGTCGTCGCCGAATGCGCGATCGCGGCGCACGATCTCGAGCAACTGCTCGAGGGCCGGCGCCCAGGTCTTCTGGCCGATGTAGTGCCGGGCCAGGTCGAGCCGCGCCTGCAGGTCGTCGGGCTTCCCGGCGACGGCGTTGAGCAGCTCGACCGGCGGTGGCTCGGCGCCTTCGGCGACCTGCCGGCGCACGCGCTCGACCAGCGCCTGGACCTCGGGGTCCTGCAGCGACTGGGCCGACAGGTGCGCGAGCTGCGCCTGCGCGGCGCCGGCGTCGTTGTCCTGCAGCAGCAGTTGCGCGTACATCAGCCGCGCGCCGTCGTTGGCCGGGTCGCTCGCGAGCGCCTTCTGAAGGTGCCCGACGGCGGCGGCGGTGTCGCCGCGTTCGGCGGCCTGCATCGCCTGCTCGAGCTCGACGTCGCCGGGATTCGGCAGCAGCCGGTCGATGAACTCGCGCAGCTGGCTCTCGGGCACCGCGCCCTGGAACTGGTCGACCGGCTGGCCGTTGACGATGCCGAACACGGTGGGAATCGAGCGGATGCGGAAGTGCTGCGCGAGCTCGGGCTGCGCGTCGGTGTCGACCTTGACCAGGCGGAAGCGGCCGCCGTACTGCTGCTCGAGCTTCTCCAGCATCGGGCCGAGGGTCTTGCACGGCCCGCACCATGGCGCCCAGAAGTCGAGCACCACCGGGGTTTGCATCGACGCGTCGATGACGTCTGCCTTGAAGCGTTCGAGGGTGGTGTCGATCATGGGGAATGCAGGTCGGTGAAGCGGGAAGGCGATGTTAGCGCAAGGGTGCCGCGGTATCCGGCTCAGGCCGGCGTCGCACTCGCGTATCCGTCGCGCGCCGCGGTCTCGAGCAGCCAGGCCCGCAGCGCGTGGGCCGCCGGCCTGCGTCCGGCGGCGTCGCTGAGCACGACCGAATAGCCGCGCGGCGACGCGAGGGCGCCCGACCAGGGCGCGACGAGCCGGCCCTCGGCGAGCAGCGCGTCGATCAGCGGCCGGCGCCCGATCGCCACGCCCTGTCCCAGCACGGCGGCGCTCACGACGTCGTCGTAGCGCGAAAAGCTCAGGCGCCCGGCCGGTTGCAGGTCCGACAGGCCCATCGCGGCGAGCCAGGGCTCCCACTCGGGCAGCACCCCCATCATCGGGTCGACGACCCGCAGGAGCGTGTGCAGCCGCAGGTCTGCCGGGCCCGCGAGCGGCGGCCCGGTTTCGAGCAGCGACGGGCTGCAGACCGGCATCACCGACTCCTGGAACAGCCGCGAGCCGTGCATGCTGTCGAGCCGCCCGTAGCGGATCGCCACGTCGATGCCCTCGGCATCGAGGTCGCGCAGGTCGAGGCTGGTGTCGATGCGCACGTCGATCCCCGGGTGCTCGCGCGTGAAGCGCGACAGCCGGGGGATCAGCCACAGCGACGCGACGCCGGGCGTGGTGGTCAGCGTGAGCACCTGCCGCTCGCCCGGCGCGCGCAGCTGCGCGACCGTGCTGCGCAGCCGCTCGAACGCTTCGCGGCAGGCGTCGTGCAGCGCGTTGCCCTCCTCGGTGAGCGCCAGGCCCCGATGCAGGCGGCGAAACAGCGCCACGCCGAGGTCGTCTTCCAGCGCACGGATCTGCCGGCTCACCGCCGACTGGGTGACGAAGCGCTCCTGCGCGGCGCGCGTGAAGCTCAGCAGGCGGGCCGCGGCCTCGAAGGTGATCAGCAGCTCCGGCGCCGGCAACCGCTTGGGGTCGTTTCGCATGCGCTGGGGGAATGCGTCGTGTTCCAAAAGATCGTTTGAGTGGCGATCCGGTGAGAGGGATGATCGACCCCATCGAAGCCGGAGTCAACCAGCAATCCATTCCCGGGTTGCATGACGATCCGGCGCGACTGGAGGTCGCCATGAGGCTCGAACTCGACTCGCCGCGGATCCCGCTGGCAGCCCACGGACTGGCTCGCCTGCCCGACGCAACCTCGACGCGGATCGTCTGCGAGACGGGCACCGTCTGGATCACGATCGACAACGACCCGCGCGACATCGTGCTCTCGCCCGGGCAGTCGTTCCTGGTCGACCGCCGCGCCGGGGTGCTGGTCTATGCGCTCGAGGACGCCTGCGTGCGCGTCATCGAGCGTGCCGTGCCGGCTGCCGCGTCGTCGGGGGCGCGTGCTGCGGCCGCCAGCGCGCTCGCGCGTGTCGCCGCCCGCCCGTCCGCACGCGTTGCCGCCGGGGTGGTGTGATGGACGCGACGCCGCGCGCGGCGCACGAAAGCCCCGCGAACCCGGCGCGGGAGGCGCTCGCGGCCGGCTTGCCGACGCGCTACTCGATCGCGCGCTATCCGACGGCGCTGATCGATCGCCTGCCTTTGGCCGACGGCCGGATCGTGACCATCCGCCCGGTGTTGCCGCAGGACGCGGAGCTGGCGCAGCGCTTCGTCGCCGGGCTGTCGCTGGAGACCCGCTACCGGCGCTTCCAGATGGGGGTCGGCACCTTGCCGCCGCGACTGCTGCGGCACCTCACCGAGATCGACTACGCCGCGCACCTGGCGCTGCTGGCGGGCGTGGTCGACGAGTCGGGCGACGAGATCCAGGTGGCCGACGCACGCTACGTGGTCGACGCCGACGCCGCGGCCTGGCCCGGCGGCGAGGGCGATGCCGACTTCGCGCTGGTCGTCGCCGACGGCTGGCAGGGCGTGGGCCTGGGCTCCGAGCTGATGCGGCGCATGGCGCGCGCGGCGCGCTCGCGCGGGCTCGCGCGGCTGCACGGCGAAGTGCTGTCGACGAACACGCCGATGCTCGACCTGCTGCGCCGCTTCGGCGCGCGCCTGCGCACTCGCCCGGGCGAAGCGAGGATCGTCGACGCGTGGATCGACCTGCGGGGCTCCGCGGGCTGAGGCGCCGGTCGCCGGCGCGTCCCGCGCCGGCCGCTGCGGCTTACTGCGAGACGCGGGTCGTGCCCCTCACCGGATCGGTGAGGATGCGCACGCGCTGGCCCGGGGCGAACGACTCGCCGCCCGATTCCTGCACCACGGCGAAGGTGCGCCCGGCATCGGTGCGCACGGTGATCTCGAGCGCCGGGCGGTCGCTGAGCGATTGCTCGGCGTGGCTGCCGATCACGCCGCCAGCCACGGCGCCGAGCACCGAACCGATGATCGAGCCCTTGCCGCCGCCGATGTTCGAGCCGGCGACCCCGCCGACCACCGCGCCGGCGCCGGTGCCGACGCCGGTCGGGTGGTCGCGCTCCATGCGGACCTCGCGGATCGCCTGGATCACGCCGGTCTGCACCTGCATCGGCCGGCGCGCCTCGCTGGCCGTGTAGGTGTGGCCCGACTTCGACGGGGCGGCGCAGCCGGCGAGCAGCGCCGCCGCGACCAGAGCCGTCATCGAGAGAATCCTGCTGCGAACCATGGTCGACACTCCTGCGCCGGACGCGGTGATGCCGCGATTATCGCAGGCGGGACCCTCAGGGCACGGTGGCGGCGGCGAGGGCGGTGCCGGGCTCGGGCGCAGCGGCGAGCAGCAGCGCCACGACCAGCCCGATCGGGGCGGCCACCTTCAGCAGGGCAAACAGGAGTTGATCCCGCTGGTCGCGGGTGCGGGGGAACGCAAGGAGGATCGAATCGACCAGGCGCCTTGCGTTGCCTCCGCGCGAAGAGACGCGGATTGACATGGGGACACCTTTGTTGAGAGGGAATCACCGCTGTGCGATGATGTTGCAATCATACCACAAGACGCGCGTCTTCGGGAGCCTGGTGTGTGGTCAGCGCCATCGTCGGTCAGCATCCTCGTGCTCGATGCGAGCGGCACGCCGCGCCGCTGGATCGGCGTGGAAGAGGCGGTCGGCTACTACTACAAGCGCCAGGTCGCGTGGGATCTCGGCGATCACGCCTTTACGCTGCGCGGGGGAGTGTGCCGCGCCACCGGCGAGCGCTCTTCGCTCACGTTGCGCTCGATCGTGGCCGTGCGCGGAGACTCCTCGCGCCGGGCGCGCTTCGAGCACACCCCGGCGCTCACGCGCGAGATGCTGTTCGCGCGCGACCGCTTCGTCTGCGCGTATTGCGGCACCCGCCACCGGCCGTCCGAGCTCACCGCGGAGCACGTGCAGCCACAGAGTCGCGGCGGGCGCGACACCTGGACCAACCTGGTCAGCGCGTGCAAGCCCTGCAACCTGCGCAAGGGCAATCGCACGCCCGAACAGGCCCGCATGCCGCTGCTCTACGTGCCGTACGTGCCCAGCCTGCACGAGGCGTTCATCCTGCGCAATCGGCGCATCCTCGCCGACCAGATGGAGTTCCTGATGGCCGGGGTGCCGGCCAATTCGCGGCTGCACGCCGGCGACGGCGCGCGACTCGCCTGATCGATCAGGCCGCGACGGCCTCGCGCGCGCGGCACTCGGCCGCGAGCAGGCGCCGGGCGATGCGCTCGAGGCGTGCGTCGCGCACGCCGCGCGCCTCGAGGGCGCGCCAGGTGTTGATCGCGTAGTCGCGGTTGGCGCCGCGCTGGCCGGCGCAGCAGCCCAGCCGCTCGAGGATCTCGTCGTCGTCGAGCCGCTGGTACGCCGGGCGTTCGCGGTCGGCCGCGAAGGTCAGCGCGTCGATGCGCGTGCCGCAGGGCAGGCGCGCCTCGACGACCACCGGCAGGTACACGCGATCGTCCCAGTCGGGGATCTCGCGCTCGTACAGGCGGTGAATCGCCTCGGCGCGACGCTCCGCGGTGAGCCGGTAGGCGACGCCGACGCAACTGCCGCCGCGATCCAGTCCGAGCACCAGTCCGGGTTGCGCCGGGGTGCCGCGGTAGCGCGTCGAGCGGATGCAGAACGCCCGGTGATAGCCGTGCACGCGGGCGACCTCGGCGCGCTCGAACTCGATTTCGGGGTTCCAGATGAGCGAGCCGTAGCCGAAGACCCAGTCGGCGGCCACGGATGCGGGATGCATGCACACCATGCGCGAGAGCATACCGTCGGCGGGCGCAAAGGGTGGCGCCCGCCGCTGCGCGGAGCCGCGCGGCGGCCGTTCGGCGGCGCCTCGGGGGTGTCCTGACCGCGCTTCGTGGGGATGCGCGCAACATCGGGCGCGCGGCCGCCGTCAGCGCGGCCCGGCGTCTCCAAGGAACACCCCGTCGAGCGCCAGCTTCGCGCGCAGCGCCGCGGGGTCGAGCTCGTGCACCGCGACGCCGCGCGCGAGCGCCATCGCGGCGGCGTTGCCGGCCGCCTCGCCCATCGCGAAGCAGGCGCCGCTCACGCGCGCCGCCGACTGTCCCTCGTGGGTCATCGACGCGCAGCGGCCGGCGACCAGCAGGTTGCCGGGCACGCGCGGGCCGCCGCGCCGGGGCAGCAGCATGCGCCACGGCAGCTGGTTGTAGCCTCGCGACCCTTCGGGCGGCCAGGCCCACTGCACGTCGCCGGCCACGTGCATCTCGAGCGGCCAGCCGTTGACGCCGATCGCGTCGTCGAAGTCGGCGCAGCCGACGATGTCGTCGCGCGTGAGCACGTATTCGCCGACCATGCGCCGCGTCTCGCGGATGCCGAGCTGCGTGGCGATGTCGAGCAGGTAAGCGCGCTCGAAGCCGGGCACGCGCGCGCGCAGGAACGCGAGGTACTCGACCACCTGCCGGCGCCCCTCGACTTCGGCGGCCGACAGCGCATCGGCGTCCGTGCCGTCGACCGCCGTGCCGTCGGCGTTCTTCAGCTGCGTGACGTTGACGCGCCATTCGGCGGGGTTCTTCTGCGGGCGCACGATCGCGCCGCGGCGCGGGAACGCGAACTCGCCGCGGCGCGCGCTGTCGTCCATCAACGCCGGAATCGTCCGCCACGCGTCGCCGGCGCGAGCGGGGTCGACGCCGCCGACGCGGAACATCAGCGTCGGATACAGCGCGCCGCCGTGGCCGTCGCCGTGCTCCATCGGCACGCCGGCGCGATGCGCGAGGTCGCCGTCGCCCGAGCAGTCGACGAAGGCACGCGCGCGGATCGCGCGACGGCCCGATTTCGTCTCGACGAACAGCGCGTCGAGGTCGCCGTCGTCGCGCTGCGCGATGCCCGCGCCCAGCGCGTGATGCAGCACCCGCGCGCCAGCGGCCGCGAGCAGCTCGTCGGCGGCGCACTTGTAGGCCGACATGTCGTAGGCCTGCGCGTGGATGCGCCCGAGCACCCGGTGCGGCGCGTTGAGCCCGTCGAGCCGCTCGATGCGCGCGAGCAGCTCGTCGACGACTCCGTGTACGACGCGGCGGATCTCGCCGTGCACGTTCGCGTGCAGGCCGCAGAAGTTGGTCACGCCCGCCGCCGTGCCCATGCCGCCGAGGAACCCGTAGCGCTCGACCAGCAGCGTGCTCGCTCCGTTGCGCGCTGCCGAGGCGGCGGCCGCGATGCCGGCCGGGCCGCCGCCGAGCACGACGACGTCGAACTCGCCGTGCACCGGCACGCTGCGCGCGGGCTCGGTCAGCGTCACGGTGTGCGAGGCGTTCACGCCGGGCAAGCCTGGGTGGGTGGCGGGTGCAGCGGCCGTGCCGGCGTCGGCGGGCCGCCGGCCTGAGCTCAGCGCACGGCGACGTCGAGGGCGCCGAGCCCGGCGATCTCGCCGTGCATCCGGTCGCCGCGCACGACGGCGGCCACGCCTTCCGGCGTGCCGGTCATGATCAGGTCGCCGGGGGCGAGCTCCCACGCCGCCGACAGGTGCGCAATGACCTCGTTGACGTTCCAGATCAGCATCGAGATGTCGCTCGCCTGCCGGGACGCGCCGTTGACCGTGAGCGAGATCGCGCCCTTCGTGATCTCGCCCGACTTCGCGATCGGCGTGACCGGCCCGATCGGGGCGGACTGGTCGAAGCCCTTGCCGATGCACCAGGGACGGCCCTGCTTTTTCATCTCGCCCTGCAGGTCGCGCCGCGTCATGTCCAGGCCGATCGCATAGCCGTAGATGTGCTTCGCCGCGTCGGCGACCGCGATGTCGCGCCCGCCCTGGCCGATCGCGACGACGAGCTCGATCTCGTGGTGCAGGTCTTTCGTGAGCGACGGGTAGGCGATCTCGCCGACGCTGCCGGCCGGCACCGGCACGACGGCGTCGGCGGGCTTGAGGAAGAAGAACGGCGGCTCGCGGCCGGTGAAGCCCATCTCCTTCGCATGCGCCTCGTAGTTGCGGCCGACGCAATAGACGCGGCGCACCGGGAAACGGTCGGCGCTGCCGACGACGGGCAGCGACACGATGGCGGGGGCGGGAACGACGTAGGCCACGGGCGATTCTCCGAAGTGATTGGGGCGCCGGACGGCTGGGCGACGGTTCGGGCGCCGATGCGGGGCGCCGGCGCCCCGCGTCGCGCTTCAGCCGAGCCGTTCCTCGCGCAGCAGGCCGAGCGCGGCGTGGATCGGCCGGTCGGAAAAGCTGAACAGTACCGCATCCTCGCTGGCCGAGAGGCGGCAGCGGTGCCACGACGGCACGACGAAGTGGTCGCGCGGGCCGAACTCGAAGACCGTGCGTTGCACGTCGCCGTCGACGTCGCGCTCGAGGGTGGCGCGGCCGTGGCCCTCGACGACGCTGAACACGGCGCCGTCGGTCTGTCGCCACGCCTTGCCGTCGAAGCCGGCGGGCAGCATCTGCAGGAACGCGGCGATCGTGGGCGTCGGCCAGCCGCCGGTGGCGGGGTTGAGGTAGCGCAGCTTGAAGCCGTCCCAGGGGTCGGCCGGCGCGTCGCGCCGCAGCCGCGCGAGCGCATCGCGCGAGCGCTCGTACGGGTAGGCAAACAGCGGCGACGTGGCGCCGTGCGGATCGGCCTCGGCGTCGTGCGCCATCGGCGCCATGTTGGCGCCGAAGCGCGCGAAGTTGCTGCCCTCGCTGCGCACGACCGGCTGCTGGGCTGCGGCGTAGTTCTCGGCGAAGCCGCTGTCGAGCATGCGCACGGTGGGGATGTCGAGCCCGTCGAGCCAGATCACCGGGTTGCGCGACTCGTTGCCGTGGTCGTGCCAGGTCCAGCTCGGCGTGATGATGAAGTCGCCGGGGTGCATCGTCGTGCGTTCGCCGTTGACGGCCGTGAACGCGCCCGCGCCCTCGACGACGAAGCGCAGCGCGGTCTGCGTGTGGCGATGGCTGGGCGCCACCTCGCCGGGCAGGATCAGCTGCAGGCCGGCGTACAGCGTCTGCGTGATCGCCGACTGCCCGCGCAGGCCCGGGTTCTCGAGGACCAGCACGCGGCGCACCGCCTCCTCGGCGGTGATCACTTCGCCCGAGCGCATCAGGAACGGGCGCACTTCGTCGTAGCGCCAGAACGCCGGCAGGCACGGCGAACGCGGCTCCTTCGGCACCAGCGCGTGCAGCGACTCCCACAGCGGCGTGAGGTTCGCCGGGGCCATGTCGGCGTACAGGCGTGCGCGCTCTTCGGCGGCGCGGCTCGCGGTCGTGTCCATCGGGTGCCTCGGTTGGGTGCCTCGGTCGGGCGCGTCGATCTCGCGTGTGTCGGCCGGCCGCGTCAGGCGAACACGGTCTTCGGGTCGACGCCCTGGTAGAGCCACTTCAGGCCCGCGAAGCCGGCGCTTTCGGTGCCCGACTGGAACAACTGGTTGCGCAGCTCGCGCGTGACGCCCGACGCATGGTAGATGTCGCCGTAGAAGCGCGCCGTGAGCTGCACGCGGCCGGTGCGCAGGTAGCGCACGCGCTGGTACTCCTGGAACGCGCTGGCGAAGTCGCCGTTGGCGCGCTCGAGCGCGACGCCGAGCACCGCCGCGTCCTCGATCGCCATGCACGCGCCCTGCGCGAGGTACTGCAGCATCGGGTGCGCCGCGTCGCCGAGCAGCGTGACGCGGCCCTGCGACCAGTTTTTCACCGGCTCGCGGTCGCACAGCACCCACATCTTCCAGGTCTCGATCTTGCCGAGCAGTTCGCGTACCGGCCCCACCGCGTCGGCGAAGCGCTCGTGCAGCTCGTGCGGGTCGCCGAAGATGTTCCAGCCTTCCTCGTAGCGGTTGCTGTGGAACACGGCGACCAGGTTGAACAGTTCGCCACGGCGCAGCGGGTAGTGCACCAGGTGTGTCTTCTCGCCGCCCCACAGCACGACGTCGGGGCTGAACAGGTGCTTCGGCACCTCGCTGGCCGGCAGCACCGCGCGGTACGCGACGTGACCCGACACGCGAGGCGCGCCGTCGCCGACGACCGCCTGGCGGACCACGCTCCACAGGCCGTCTGCGCCGATCAGCGCCGCGCCCTTGAACCTGCGCCCGTCGGCGAGCGTGACGGTCACGCCGTCGTCGTCCTGCGCGAAGCGCTCGAGCCTGGCGCGCGTGTACAGGCCGACCTCGGGCTGCGCCGCGCAGGCCTCGAGCAGCACCGAGTGCAGGTCGACGCGGTAGATCACGCCGTACGGGTAACCGTAGGTGCCTTGCGAAGTGGCCGAGACCGGCACCTGCGCGACGATCTCGCCGCTGCGCACGTCGCGCATCCACAGGTTGCCCGGGTAGTACGCGACGTGGTCGATTGCGCGCGTCAGTCCGAGGTGCTCGAACGTGCGGAACGCGTTCGGGCCGATCTGGATGCCGGCGCCGATCTCCTTGAAGGCGTCGGACTGCTCGAACACCTCGACGCGATGGCCCTGGCGCGCGAGCACGAGCGCCGCTGCGAGCCCGCCGATGCCGCCGCCGCAGATCAGGACTGTTTGCTGGTTCATGGGAGTCGCCGCCTCCTGGTGGTCGCGTCGGGAGTGGTTCGGGAAGCCGGTGCGGCGCCCTCGGCGCCCGCTCAGGCCGCGCTGTCGAGCCGGCCGCCGAGCGCCGCGGGGGCGCGCGACAGCGCGTTGTTCGACTCGACCAGCTGCGTGAGCAGCCGGATGAAGACTTTGCGCTCGTCCGGGCGTAGCGGCGCGACGATGCGGCGCTGCGCGCGCTCGACCGCCGTGTCGACCTGACGCAGCAATGCTTGCCCGGCCTCGCTCAGGCGCAGCCGCTTCACGCGCCGGTCCTGCGCGCTCGGGACGCGCACCACCAGCGCCTTCGCCTCGAGGCGCTCGAGCACGCTGCCGGTGGTCGAGCGGTCGAGCGCGATCAGCTGCGACAGTCGCGTCGCATCGACGTCGGGTTGCAGCCCGATGGCCGTGAGTGCCGCGTACTGCACGGGCGTGAGGTCGAAGGCGCCGCACTCTTCCATGAACACCGCGACCGCGATCTGCTGTGCGCGGCGAATCAGGTGGCCCGGCTTGAGGTTCAGCTGTTCGAGCGACACGACGGTGGTCGAAGGGGGACGCGAACGAGGGACGCGGCAGCGAGGTGCGCGTGGCCGCGCGGCGGCTGGTCGAGAAGCTCAGTGTACTGTCGACTTCGGCGGCTGTAAACGACCGGTCGCGGCGCGCGGTGCCGCGCGGCCGTCAGGCTTTCGAGGCTTTGGCGGCCCGCGTCGCGCGGCCTGCCTTCGCGGCCGCGGGCTTGCCGGTGGCCTTGGCCGACGTCGCTTTCCGGGGCACTGCGGCCTTCGTCGCTGACTTCTTCGTCGCAGCCTTCTTGACGGGCTTCTTCACGGCCGGTTTCGTCGCGGGCGCCGCGAGGGCCGGCGCCTTCGCTGCGCCCGCCTTCTTCGCGGCCGCCCCTTTCGCGGCCGCCCCCTTCCCGGGTGCGGGGCTCCTGCCCGTCGTCTTCGCGGCGGCGGATCGCCGCTCGCCGGAGCCGGCCGCTGCTTCCGCAGCGTCGCCGGCGGCACCGGCCCTGGCGGGGCGCGCCGGGCGCGGTTCGAACTCGAAGCCGATCTTGCCGTCGGCGCCGCGCACCAGGAACGCCTTGAACCGACGACGCGTGCGCGACGAGACGAAGCCCTGCAGCAGGTCGGTGCGGCCCTCGGCGAGCAGCTTGCTCATCTGGTCGCGGGCGACTTCCTGCTGCAGGATGATCTTGCCGCTGCGGAAATCGCAGCTGCGCGAGGGGCCGACCGACTTCTCGCAGACGTAGCTCATCCCGTGCTCGTACACGTCGGCGCCGCACTTCGGGCAGGGCCCGAGCGGCTGCTGGTCGCCGAAGTCGACCGGCTCGGACGACTCGCCGTCGCCGCCCGGCTGGCCGAAGTCGAACTCGAGCTTGTGCTCCGGGGTGAGCTTCAGGATCGCCGCGAACGGTCGCCCGAGCCGGCTGCGGAAGCCCTGCAACGGGCCGATCGTGCGCTCGCGCAGCAGCTGCTCGGCCTCGGCCACCTCGAGCTGCCTGCCCCCGGGGATCTTGGTGATCGAGAAGTCGCACTTCGTGCACGCGAAGCGCTTGTAGTTCTCCTGGACCACGCCGCCACACTTCGGGCATGGGGCGACCAGCGTCGCGTAGTCGCCCGGCACGTTGTCGAGCTCGTAGTTCTTCGCGCGCTCGACGATCTGCCGGGTCATGTCGGCGATCTCGCGCATGAACGCGTCGCGCCCGAGCCGCCCCCGCTCGATCTGCGCGAGCTTGTACTCCCACTCGCCGGTCAGCTCGGGGGCCGTCAGTTCGGCCACCCCCAAGCCGCGCAGCAGCGTGAGCAGCTGGAACGCCTTGGTGGTCGGCACCAGGTCGCGCCCCTCGCGCACCAGGTAGTTCTCGGCGATCAGGCCCTCGATGATTGCGGCGCGCGTGGCCGGCGTGCCCAGGCCCTTCTCGGCCATCGCCTCGCGCAACTCGTCGTCCTCGATCAGCTTGCCGGCACCCTCCATGGCCGACAGCAGCGTCGCCTCGGTGTAGCGCGCCGGCGGTTTGGTGGCCAGTGCTTGCAGCTCGATCTCTTGAGTGAGCACCTGCTCACTCGGCTTCACCGGCACCAGCGTCGCATCGGCCACGCCCTCGCGGCCGTAGATCGCCAGCCAGCCGGGGTTCACCAGCACCTTGCCTTCAGTCTTGAACGACTCGCCCTCGACCATGGTGACCCGCGTCGTGACCAGGTATTCGGCCGCCGGGAAGAACACCGCCAGGAAGCGCCGCACGACGAGGTCGTAGACCTTCTGCTCGGCGTCCGACAGGCCGCCGGCCTTCGGCGCCAGCAGGGTGGGGATGATCGCGAAGTGATCGGACACCTTCGAGTTGTCGAAGATGCGCTTGTTCGGCCGCACCCAGTCCTTGCCGAGGATCTGGCGGGCGAACGGGCCGTACGCCCGGTCGTCCTCGAGGGCGCCCATCGTCTGCTTGACCGTTGGCAGGTAGTCTTCGGGTAGCGCCCGCGAGTCGGTGCGCGGGTAGGTCAGCACCTTGTGCCGCTCGTACAGCGCTTGCGCGATCGACAGCGTGGTGCGCGCCGAGAAGCCGAACCGCGAGTTCGCCTCGCGCTGCAGGCTGGTGAGGTCGAACAGCAGCGGCGAGAGCTGCGTGCTCGGCCTGGATTCCTCGGTGGCCACGCCGGGCTTGCTGCGGCAGCGCTCGACGATGCCTTCGGCGCGGTCGCGCTGCCAGAGCCGCTCGGCCCGGCCGTCGGGTTCGCTGTCCGAGCGCTTGAAGGCGGGGTCGAACCATCGACCTTCGTAAGTACCCGCTTCGGCCGCGAACGTGGCCCTGACTTCGAAGTACTCGCGAGGCACGAAGCGCTTGATGCGCTCCTCGCGCTCGACGACGATGGTCAGCGTGGGCGTCTGGACGCGGCCGACGGTGGTCTTGTAGAAGCCGCCACCGCGCGAATTGAACGCGGTCATCGCCCGGGTGCCGTTGATGCCGACCAGCCAGTCGGCCTCGGAGCGGCTGCGCGCCGCGTCGGCCAGCGGCAGCATCTGCGCGTCGTCGCGCAGCGTCGCGAACGCCTCGCGGATCGACGCCGGCGTCATCGACTGCAGCCACAGCCGCTGGATCGGCTGGCGGGCCTTCGCGTACTGGACGATCAGCCGGAAGATCAGCTCGCCCTCGCGGCCCGCGTCGCAGGCGTTGACCAGGCGATCGACGTCCTTGCGCTTGATGAGCCGGGTCAGCAGCTTCAGCCGGTCTTCGCTGCGGGCGATCGGCTGCAGGTCGAAATGCGGCGGGATGACCGGCAAGTGAGCAAACGACCACTTACCGCGCTTGACCTCGTATTGCTCGGGCGCGGCGATCTCGACCAGGTGGCCGACCGCCGAGGACAGCACGTAGTCGTCGCTCTCGAAATACTCGCCCTGGCGGGTGAAGCCGCCCAACGCCCGCGCGATGTCGGCGGCGACGGACGGTTTCTCGGCAATGATCAGGGCTTTGCTCATGGGCGTCCCGGGTGGGGCGGCGAGGGACTGGGGGCGGCGCGGCTGGCAGGAGCGCCGTCCACGAAAGGGCGCCAATCATAAGTGCCGGCCGGGATCGGGCGCAAGCCGGGGGTCGGACGGACGGTGGCGGCCGGATGGCCGAACCGAGGCTGCGCACCGTGCGGCCGGGCACCCCGCCGCGCGTGACTGCGAAGGCGCTTCAGCGCCCCACGCGCACGTAGCGGCCGTCGACCCAGCGCTCGGCCAGTCCGGCCAGTTCGAGTTCGACGAGGCCGGCCGCCACGGCACCGATCGGCTGGCCGGTGCGCTCGGCGAGCGCGTCGGGGTCGGCGGGATCCCAGCCCAGTTCGGCCAGCAACGTCGCCGCGGCGGCACTCGGGGCGTCGCGCGGCGCATCGCGCGGGACGACCGCGCCCGGGGGGACGCTCGGGGCGTCGCGCGGCGCATCGGCCGGCGCAGCCGCACTCGCCCCTGCCATCTGCGCCCTGAGTTCCACCAGCACGTCCTCGACCGATTCGACCAGCTTCGCGCCCTCGCGGATCAGCTGGTGGCATCCCTTGGACACCGGCGAGTGGATCGAGCCCGGAATCGCCATGACTTCGCGCCCGAACTCGGCGGCCTGCCGGGCGGTGATCAGCGAGCCCGAGTGGCGCGCCGCCTCGACCACCAGCACGCCGAGCGACAAGCCGGCGATCAGCCGGTTCCGGCGCGGGAAGTTCGCGCGTTGGACCTGCGTGCCCAGCGGCAATTCGGACACCACCGCGCCGCGCCGGGCGATCTCGGCGGTGAGCCCCGCGTGGCCCGCCGGATAGACGAGGTCGACGCCGGTGCCGACCACGGCCATCGTGCCGGCGCGGCCCGCGAGGGCGCCCCGATGCGCAGCCGCGTCGATGCCCTGGGCGAGCCCGCTGCAGACCTGCAGGCCGCTGTCGGCGAGCGCCTGCGCGAACGCCTGCGCGTGGCCCAGCCCGGCGCGCGTGGCATGGCGGCTGCCGACGATGGCGAGCGACGGGCGCGACAGCGCATCGACGTCACCGCGGACGAACAGCAGCGGCGGCGGATCGCCGATGCCCAGAAGGCGCGGCGGGTAGCCGGCGTCGGTGAGCGCAACCAGGTGGTGGTGCTCGTCCTGCGCCCAGCGCAGCGACGCGTCGATCTGCGCGTCGCGGGCCGGGTCGTCGGCCAGCAGCGCCTGCGCCCGCGCGACATCGAGCGCCGCGGCGAGCTTCGCGCGGCCGGCCGCGAAGATGTCTTCGGGCAGGCCGAACGCCTCGAGCAGGCGGCGCACCGAGGCCGGGCCGATGCCCGGCGTGAGGACGAGACGAAGCCAGACGGCGCGCTCTTCGCGCGCCTCGGCGGAAAGGGGCATGAAGGATCGCTGCTACGGGTTCGAGACGACGTCGCCCACCGCGATGGGTTGCGACGCATCCATGACCAGACCGTATGCGATCTTATCGAAGACACGGAAAACGAGAAGATGGCCAACCGACTCGTCCGGAAGTTTGACCTTCTCGGACTTGGCCGCCTCGCGATCGGTCACGACGTTGCCGCGGTGCTTGATCGCGAGCACGTTGCCGATCTCGATGCCGGCGCCCTTGCCGACGTTGACCGCGACCACGTTGTTGCGGCCGACCTGGGTCACGCCGCGGTACACCGACACGATGCGCCCGTCGACCGAGCCCTCCGGCGGGCGCGGAACGTAGTTCGTGGGCATCGCGCGCTCGGCCGGCATCAGCCGGTCGCCGACGCCGATCTCTTCGGTGTTGCCGACGATGCGCACGGTTGCCGGATCGCCGCCGCGCTCGAACTTCGCCGTGCCGACGAACATCGCCTCGTAGGCGATCGGCTTGCGCGTGTCGGGGTCGAGCAGCGGTTTGGCCGAGCGATAGACGTACCAGTCGGTGACCGAGGAGTCGGCGATGCCGCGCACGTAGGCGAGTTCGCCGCGGGTGATGTTGACCCTGCCCTCCTGCGTGCCGACGATGCGCGGGTGGCTCTTCAGGCCCTGCTCGTCCACGACGAGCGGCCGGTTCAGGAAGGCTTCGATGTCGGTCGATCTGATCGTGGGGATCGCCTCGCGATCGAGCGGCTGCGAGCGCACGCGCGGGCTCAGTCGTTCGGTCGGCAGGCCGCCGGCACCGCCCGCGGCGTCGGCGCTGCTGCCGCCGCCGACCCTGCGGCCGAGCCGCAGCCGCGGCGACGCGCCGCTCTGGTCCAGATAGACGACGTCGCCCGGATAGATCCAGTGCGGGTCCTTGATCTGCTCGCGATTGAGTTGCCAGATTTCGGGCCAGCGCCACGGCTTCTGCAGGAAGCGGCCGGAGATGTCCCACAGCGTGTCGCCCTTCACGACGACGTAGCGGTCGGGCGCGTCCTTGGCGATCTCGAGGGGCGGCGTCGATTGCGCCATCGCAACGGCCCCGAGGGTCGCGCTGAGCGAGACGGCAAGCGCCAGGATCTGCGTGCTAAACTTTTTCATGGAGTGACGCGCCGTTCAGCCGTGTGTTTGTCCGGTCATCCGGTGGCTTGATTCGGGCGAACCAGCCCCCATCTGTTGCTTGCAAGTCGCTTTGGATTCTGCCGCTAATGCATTGATGCCGCAAGCAAACTTGCCTGCACGATCTTACGGACGGTAGATATCTCCCGATGGCCGTACTGAGCATCCTCCGCTATCCAGACCCGCGCCTTCACCGCGTCGCCGAACCCGTGCGCGAGGTCGACGACCGCATCCGGCAACTCGTGCGCGACATGGCCGAAACCATGTATGCGGCGCCCGGAATCGGTCTCGCGGCCACGCAGGTCGACGTGCACCTGCGCGTGGTCGTCATCGATGTGTCCGAAGCGCGCGACCAGCTGCGCGTGTTCATCAATCCCGAGATCGTTGCCCGAAGCGACGACTCGAAGGTCTACGAGGAAGGCTGCCTGTCGGTGCCCGGCATCTACGACGAGGTCGAGCGTCCCGACCGGGTCACGGTGCGCGCGCTCGACGAGAACGGGCAGCCGTTCACGCTCGAGGCCGACGGCCTGCTCGCGGTCTGCGTGCAGCACGAGATCGACCACCTGAACGGGCGCGTGTTCGTCCAGTACCTGTCGCGGCTCAAGCAGTCGCGCATCAAGACCCGCCTGCTCAAGGCCGAGCGCGCCGTCGCCTGACGGCGGCCCCGCGTCCGGCGCCCGTCACGAGGCCGTCGCGCATGGACCGGGCACGCGGGCTACGCATCGTCTTCGCCGGCACCCCCGAGTTCGCCGCGGCCGCGCTCGATGCGATCGCGTCGGCCGGCCACGAGATCGTGCTGGTGCTCACCCGCGCCGACAAGCCTGCCGGGCGAGGGCGCGCGTTGCACGAGAGTCCGGTCAAGCGCCTCGCGCGCGAGCGCGGCCTCGCGATCGAGCAGCCGCGCACGCTGCGCGACGCCGCGCTGCAGGCGAAGCTGCGCACGCTCGACGCCGACGCGATGGTGGTCGCCGCGTACGGGCTGATCCTGCCGGCCGAAGTGCTGGCGATTCCGCGCCACGGTTGCCTGAACATCCACGCGTCGCTGCTTCCGCGCTGGCGCGGTGCGGCGCCGATCCAGCGCGCGATCGAGGCCGGCGACACCGAGACCGGCATCACGATCATGCAGATGGACGAAGGGCTGGACACGGGGCCGATGCTGCTCGCCGAACGCGAGCCGATCCGCGCCGACGACACCGGGGGCAGCCTGCACGACCGGCTCGCGGTGCTGGGCGCGCGCACGATCGTCGCCGCGCTCGACCGGCTGCGTGCAGGCACGCTGCGCGCGCAGCCGCAGCCGGCCGACGGCGTCACCTATGCGCACAAGCTCTCCCGCGCCGACGCGCTGATCGACTGGTCGCAACCGGCGCGCCGCATCGTCGACCGCGTGCGCGCCTTCGACCCGGTGCCCGGCGCAACGGCGCTGCTCGAGCGCATGTCCGATTCGCCCGTCAAGGTCTGGGCGGCGCGGCGCGCGGACGCGGCGCAAGCCGGCGCGTCGCGCGGCGCGCCCGACGCGGGTGCGTCGTCGGCGCGCCCCGGCACGGTGCTGCTGGCCGCGCCCGGGCGCCTGTGGGTCGCCTGCGGGGACGGCGCGGTCGAGTTGCTCGAGTTGCAGCGGCCCGGCAGCCGGCGGCTGCCCGTCGCCGACTTCCTGCGCGGCTGCCCCGTCGAGCCCGGCGAAAGGTTCGTCACGCCGGCGGCGACGTAGGGCCTGGCCGGACGAGGACGTCGGGCGCGCCGGGCCGGGCAACCGCGCCCTTGCAGTGCGCGGCCATCGCCCCGATATCCGGCACACTGGTGTCCTGCGGACACGCACGAGGAGCACGAACGAGATGTTCAACTGGATGAAGACTGCGATCCTGATGGCGGGGATCATGGCGCTGTTCGGCGTCGTGGGCTCGGTGATCGGCGGACGCCAGGGCATGCTGATGGCGCTGGCGTTCGGGGCGGTCGGCAACTTCTTCGCCTACTGGTTCTCCGACAAGATGGTCCTGCGGATGTACAACGCGCAGGAGGTCGACGAGACCAGCGCGCCGCAGTTCTACAACATGATCAAGGACCTCGCCGCGCGCGCCGAGCTGCCCATGCCGCGTGTCTACCTGATCGAGGAAGACGCCCCCAACGCGTTCGCGACCGGCCGCAACCCCGAGCACGCGGCCGTGGCGGCCACCACCGGCATCCTGCGCGTGTTGAACGAGCGCGAGCTGCGCGGCGTGATGGCGCACGAACTCACGCACGTGAAGCACCGCGACATCCTGATCTCCACGATCTCCGCGACGATGGCAGGCGCGATCTCCGCGCTGGCCAATTTCGCGATGTTCTTCGGCGGCCGCGACGAGAACGGCCGTCCGGCCAACCCGGTGGCGACGATCGCGGTCGCACTGCTCGCGCCGCTCGCGGCGATGCTGATCCAGATGGCGATCTCGCGAGCCCGCGAGTTCGAAGCCGACCGCGGCGGCGCCGAGATCTCGGGCGACCCGCGCGCGCTGGCCTCGGCGCTCGACAAGATCCACCGCTACGCGCAGGGCATTCCGCTCGAGGCCACCGAGCGCCACCCCGAGACGGCGCAGATGATGATCATGAACCCGCTGTCCGGCGGCGGCCTGCGCGGGCTGTTCTCGACGCACCCGGCCACCGAGGAGCGCGTGCAGCGTCTGCTCGCAATGGCCGGCGCACGCGGCTGAGCTTGGGCGCGCGCGCGCCGCTGTCGCGCGAGATCGCCTGCGCCGCGCAGGCGATCGAGGCGCTGGCAGCGGGCCGCTCGCTGCAGTCGGCGGTCGAGGCGGCGCTCGACGACGGGCTCGAACCCGCGTCGCGCGCCGCGATCCGCGACATCGCCTACTCCACCTGCCGCCAACTGGGCCTGGTGCGCGAGTTGGCGCGACGGGTCAACAGCCGCCCGCCGCCGCCGCGGCTCGCCGCGTTGCAGTGGGTCGCGCTGGCGCAACTCGTCGAGCCGCTGCGCGCCGAGGGCATCATCGTCGACCAGGCCGTCGCAGCCGCGCGGCTCGAGCCGGGCGGTGCCGCGGTCGCCGGCTTCCTGAACGCCACGCTGCGACGTTTCGTGCGCGAGCGCGACGCGCTGCTGGCGGCGGCACGCCGAAAGGACGAGGCGCGCTGGAACTTCCCCGACTGGTGGATCGCGCAACTGCGCGCCGAGCAGCCGCAAGCCTGGCAGTCGATCCTCGAGGTCGGCAACGCGCCCCCGCCGATGACCTTGCGCGTCAACCTGCGCCAGGGCAGCGTCGACGACTACCTGGCGAGCCTGGCCGGCGCCGGGCGCGGCGCACGCCGCGTCGGTCCGCAGGCCGTGGTGCTCGACGAACCCTGCGCGGTCGATGCGCTGCCCGGCTGGCGCGAAGGCCGGGTCACCGTGCAGGATGCCGGCGCCCAGCTGGCTGCCCCGCTGCTCGACCCGCAGCCCGGCGAGCGCGTGCTCGACGCCTGCGCCGGCCCGGGCGGCAAGACCACGCACCTGCTCGAACTGGCCGACTGCCGCGTCACCGCGCTCGACGTCGGCGAGGCGCGCCTGCGACCCGTGCGCGAGAACCTCGCGCGGCTCGGCCTGGGGCAGCCGGGTGGCCCCGGCCATCCGGCGATCGTCCTCGCCGGCGACGCGCGCCGGCCGGCCGACTGGTGGGACCGCGAACCCTTCGATCGCATCCTCGTCGACGCGCCGTGCACCGCGTCGGGCATCGTGCGGCGCCACCCGGACATCCGCTGGCTGCGCCGTCGTAGCGATCTCGCGACACTTTCCCGGCAGCAATCGGAAATCCTGGCGGCCCTTTGGCCGCTCGTCCGGCCGGGTGGTAAATTGCTTTTTGCCACCTGCTCCGTGTTCGGGGCCGAAGGTGAGTCAGTGATCGATCACTTTCTCGCTTCGCGGCGCGATGCAAGGCGGCTGGAGCTGTTCTGGCGCTTCGACGCGGACACCGCCGAGCCGGTCTCGCAACTGCTTCCGGTCGCCGCGCCTACCCGCAACCACGACGGATTCTTCTACGCGCTGCTGGAAAGACGCCCTTGATCGCCCGCCTCGCCCTGGCGCTGGCGTTGGTGGCCACGCTGTGGGGGCAGATGCCGGCAGCGAGGGCCACCGACCCGGCTGAACCGTCCGCGCAGCCCAGGCTCGAGCTCAATGCCGAGGGCGACAGCTGGCTGCTGTCGGCCGACTTCGAGGTGCCGCTCACGCGCTCGCTCGACGACGCCGTGCGGCGCGGCGTGCCGCTGTACTTCGTGCTCGAATTCGAGCTGATCCGCCCGCGCTGGTGGTGGACCGACGAGCGGGTCGTCGAGCGCTCGGTCGTCTACCGCCTCGGCTATCACGCGCTGACCCGCCAGTTCCGGCTCGGCTTCGACGGCCTGACGCAGACTTTCGACTCGCTGGACGAGGCGACGCGCGTGATGGCCACCGTGCGCCATTGGCGCGTCGTCGACGTCTCCCGCGTCGCGCCGGGTACCGAGTACGAGGCTCGGGTACGCTTGCGCCTCGACACCTCGCAGCTGCCCAAGCCGTTCCAGGTCAACGCGATCACCAATCGGGACTGGAATCCGCAGACGGAATGGAAGCGTTTCACGTTCACGCCGCAGACCCCGAAAAGCGAGCAGTAGGCCGGCTGCTGCGCTTCGCGCTGATCGGCTCGGTCGTGCTGGCGGTGATCCTGCTGCTGCT
This sequence comes from Burkholderiaceae bacterium, assembly GCA_019635275.1. Taxonomy (GTDB): domain Bacteria; phylum Pseudomonadota; class Gammaproteobacteria; order Burkholderiales; family Burkholderiaceae_E; genus Zeimonas. Next base: position 87,755 of record JAHBZV010000001.1, read on the forward strand.
GCTGGCCGTGGCGAGCGCCAACACGCAGCTGTTCGAGAGCCAGTACCCGATGCTGCTGTGGCTCACCGTCGGGCTGGCGGTCGGGCTGTTCCTGCTGGTGCTCGAGCTGCTGCGCCGGCTCGTGCTGCGCTACCGCCGCGGACTGTTCGGCACGCGACTGATGGCGCGCATGGCGCTGTCGTTCACGCTGATGACGGTGATCCCGGTCGCGCTGATCTACCTGGTCTCGGTGCAGTTCATCGGGCGCTCGGTCGAGTCGTGGTTCGCGGTGCCGGTCGAGCGCGCGCTCGAGTCGGGCCTGAACCTCGGGCGCACCGCGCTCGATTCGCTGCTCGGCGACCTGACACAGAAGGCGCGCGGCATGGCGAGCGAGCTCGCCGACACGCAGGAGTACGACTGGCCGTCGGCGCTGAACCGGCTGCGCGACCAGGTCGGCGTGCAGGACGCGCTGATCGCCTCGGGCACCGGGCGCATCATCACCACCAGCGGGAGCCGCTACGGGCGCCTGGTGCCCGACCTGCCGTCGTCGAGCGCGCTGCGCCAGGCGCGCATCACGCGCCAGTACGCGGCGGTGGAGCCGGCCGAAGGCGAGGCCAACGCGCTGAAGCTGCGCGTGATCGTCGCGATCACTTCCGCGTCGCAGCGCGCCGACGACAACCGCTACCTGCAGCTCACCCAGGCGGTGCCGTCGGCGATGACCGACAACGCCGAGGCGGTCGAGCGCGGCCGGCGCGACTTCCAGCAGCTGTCGCTGTCGCGCACCGGCCTGAAGCGCATCTTCAGCATCACGCTGACGCTGATCTTCCTGCTCACCGTGTTCTCGGCCGTCGCCGCGTCGTTCCTGCTGTCGGGCTGGCTGACCGGCCCGCTGTCGATGCTGGCCGCCGGCACGCGCGCGGTCGCCGAGGGCGATTACCGCCCGGTGAAGGACTATTCGGGGCGCGACGAGCTGGGGCTGCTCACGCAGTCGTTCAACGTGATGACGCGCCAGCTCGAGGACGCGCGGATGCAGGTCGAGCGCAACCAGCGCGAGCTCGAGCGCGTCAATGCGCGGCTCGAAAGCGTGCTGGCCAACCTCACGGCCGGCGTGCTGGTGCTCGATTCGGATTTCCGGCTCACGCTGGCCAATGCGGGCGCCGAGCGCATCCTCGGCCTGTCGCTGATCGAGCACCTGGACAAGGCGATCGCCGACGTGCCGCGGCTGGCGGCGGTGGCGGCGCAGATCCGCACCGCGTTCAACGAGCAGGCCGCGGCCGGTGCGGCGAGCTGGCAGCGCCAGTTCGTGCTGCCCAGGCTCGCGCCGGTCGGCGAGCCGGCCGTGGAACCCGCCGGCGACGCGGCCGCCGGGGCCGGCGCCGCCGCAGGGGCCAGCGCGGCCAGCGCGTTCCGCGCGTTCGACGCCTTCGGCGCCGGAGGCGCGCCCGGCGAGCCGGGCTCCGGCGCCGAGCAGACCATCCTCGCGCGCGGGTCGATCCTGCCCGAGCGGCGCGTGGGCTACGTGATCGTCTTCGACGACATCACCGAAGTGATCTCGGCCCAGCGCGCGGTCGCGTGGGCCGAGGTCGCGCGGCGGCTGGCGCACGAGATCAAGAATCCGCTCACGCCGATCCAGCTGGCCGCCGAGCGGATGCAGCGCAAGCTGGCCGACAAGCTGCCTGCCCCCGACGCCGAGCTGCTCGCGAAGAACTCGCAGACGATCGTCAACCAGGTCTCGGCGCTCAAGCTGATGGTCGACGAGTTCCGCGACTACGCGCGGCTGCCCGCGGCGCAACTCGCGCCGCTCGACCTCAACGCGCTGGCCGACGACGTGCTGCGGCTGTACTCGGCCGCGGGCGGCCGCTTCGCGATCCACGCGCGCCTGGAGCCCGGCCTGCCGCCGGTGATGGGCGATCGCACCCAGTTGCGCCAGCTGATCCACAACCTGGTGAAGAACGCGGTCGAGGCGACCGAGCGCGTCGAGCGCCCCGAGATCGAGGTCATCACCGAGGCGCTGGCGTTGCCCGACCGCGCTGGCGCGGTGCGCGTGATGGTGCGCGACAATGGCGGCGGCTTCGCACCGGCGGTGCTGGCGCGCGCGTTCGAGCCCTACGTGACGAACAAGCCGCGTGGCACCGGCCTGGGCCTGGCGATCGTCAAGAAGATCGTCGACGAGCACGGCGCGCGCATCGACGTGAGCAACTGGGGCGACGCCTCGGGACGGCCCGTCGGTGCGCAGATTTCGGTCCTATTTACGAAATTGGCGAAAAGCGAGGAAAATCGTCGCCTGATCGCAACAGACTCCTAGACTTCAAGCGGGAACGCATGGCGGAAATCCTCGTAGTGGATGACGAGATCGGCATCCGCGAACTGCTCTCCGAGATCCTCGGGGACGAAGGGCACACGGTGCTGCTCGCCGAAAGCGCGCAGCAGGCGCGGCAGGTGCGCGAGGCCAACCGCCTCGACCTGGTGCTGCTCGACATCTGGATGCCCGACACCGACGGCGTGACGCTGCTCAAGGAGTGGGCCAGCGGCGGCAAGCTGACGATGCCGGTGATCATGATGTCGGGCCACGCGACGATCGACACCGCGGTGGAGGCGACCCGCATCGGCGCGCTCGACTTCCTCGAGAAGCCGATCACGCTGCAGAAGCTGCTCAAGGCCGTCGAGACCGGCCTGCAGCGCGGCCGCCCGGCGGCCGCCGGCCAGGCGCCCGGCACGCCGCCCTCGGCCGCGAGCATGCGCAGCGGCGCGGGCGGCTTCCAGGCCACGGCGCCGGTGGGCGCCGTGCCGGTGATCGGCGCCGTTCACGGCCTGCGCGTGCCGCCGCAGGGCGGCGGCGAGCAGGCAGCTGGCGGCGCGTCCGCAGCCGCGCCTTCCGAGGCCTCGGCGTACGGCCACGCGGTCGTGCACGGCGGCGCGGCGGCCGTGCCGCTGCACGCGGCCGCGGGCGGCGCCGCGAGCGTCGCGTTGAGCGACCTGCCGCTCGACCTGCCGCTGCGCGAGGCGCGCGACGCCTTCGAGCGCGCCTACTTCGAGCACCACCTGTCTCGCGAGCACGGCAGCATGACCCGCGTCGCCGAGAAGACCGGCCTGGAACGCACGCACCTCTATCGCAAGCTCAAGCAGCTCGGCATCGACCTGTCGCGCGGCGCGTATCGCAAGCAGGGCAGTTGAAGATCATCATCCTGGGCGCCGGCCGCGTCGGGGCGTCGGTCGCCGAAAGCCTCGTCTCCGAGCGCAACGACATCACCGTCGTCGACACCGACGTGGTGCAGCTCGCGCAGCTGCAGGACAAGCTCGACCTGCGCACCGTCGCGGGCAACGGCACGCACCCGCCGGTGCTCGAGCAGGCCGGGGCCGCCGACGCCGACATGCTGATCGCCACGGCCGCGCGCGACGAGACCAACCTGGTCGCCTGCCACCTCGCGGCGCGCCAGTTCAACGTGCCGACCCGCATCGCGCGGATCCGCGCCCCCGAATTCCAGGACCACCCCGAGATCACCGGCGACGGCGGCTTCTACGTCGACCACCTGATCTGCCCCGAGCAGACGGTGACCGATTACATCTGGAAGCTGATCCAGTTCCCCGAGGCGCTGCAGGTGCTCGAGTTCGCCGACGGCCGCGCAGGGCTGATCGCGGTGCGCTCGTACGCCGGCGGGCCGCTCGTGTCGCGCCCGATCCGCGACCTGCGCGCCGCGCACCCGAACATCGACATGCGCGTCGTGGCGGTGTTCCGCAACGACCGCTCGATCCGCCCCGACGGCGACACGATGATCGAGCCCGGCGACGAGGTGTTCCTGCTGGCGGCCTCCGAGCACATCCGCACCGCGCTGTCCGACCTGCGCCGCATGGACAAGCCGGTGCGCCGCGTGATGATCGCCGGCGGCGGCAACATCGGCCTGCGGCTGGCGCGCGCGCTGGGCACGCAGTACCAGGTCAAGGTCATCGAGGCGAACCGCACCCGCTGCAACTACCTGTCGACGCAGCTGCCGTCGTCGACGCTGATCCTGAACGGCGACTCCACCGACGAGGACCTGCTCGCCGACGAGGCCGTGGCCGACATGGACCTCTTCGTCGCGCTGACCTCCGACGACGAGAACAACATCATGTCGTGCATGCTCGCCAAGCGGATGGGCGCGCGGCGAACGATCGCGCTGATCAACCGGCAGGCCTACGCCGATCTGGTCGAGGGCAACCGCATCGACATCGCGATCGTGCCGTCGCAGACCACCATCGGCAAGCTGCTCGCCCACGTGCGCCGCGGCGACGTCGTCGCGGTGCACTCGCTGCGGCGCGGCGCCGCCGAGGCGCTCGAGGCGATCGCGCACGGCGACCCGAAGTCTTCGAAGGTGGTCGGCCGGCGCATCGAGCAGATCGACCTGCCGCGCGGTGCGACAATCGGCGCGATCGTGCGCTCGGCCGAGGGCGGCCCGCTCGGCCCGCTGCGCGGCCGCCGCGACGCGCCGCAGTTCGAGGTGATCATGGCGCACCACGACACGGTGATCCGGTCCGAGGACCACGTGATCGTGTTCGTCGAGAACAAGCGGATCATCCCGAAGGTCGAAAAGCTGTTCGAGGTCGGGGTCGGCTTCTTCTGAGGACTCAGTCGTCGTCCTTTTCCTTCAGGACCTCGATGAAGTTGTAGACCATCGCGGCCACGCCGATCAGGATCACGACGATCATCGCCGGATCCTTCAGCTTGATGGCCGGGGGCGCGAAGAATGCCAGCGCCATGGCCAGGGCGATGATGCCCATCACGAACTTGGCGATCCTGCCTTGCATGGTCGTCTCCGTTCTCAGCGCTCGCCGCGCTCCAGTTCCCCGCGCTCCAGTTCCTGCGCGCGGCGTACCAGCCACCGGGCGGTGCGAAGCAGCCTGGCGTCGTCGCCGCGGCGACCGATCAGTTGCACGCCCATCGGCATCCCGTTCTCGGCGCGCAGCAGCGGAAGCGTCACCGCCGGCATGCCCGCGAATGTCCAGAGTGTGCAGAAGTCGGGGCTTCCGGTCGACTCCAGCCCGCGCGGTGCCGGACCGGGTGCGGCGATCGTCAGCAGTGCGTCGGCCCGATCGAACACTTCGTCGAACGCCGCCGAGACCGCGCCGATCCGGTCGACCGCATTGTTGTAGTCGACCGCGGTGACGAGCCGGCCGCGCTCGATCTGGCGGCGCAGCGACTCGCTCAGCCTGTCACGGCCCTTCTCGTACTCGTGATGGAAGCTGCGCGCGATGTCGGCCTCCATGATTGCGCGATGCCAGTCCCAGGCGTCCCGAAACAGTCCGGGCACCTCGAAGGCCCAGCACTGCCCTCCGAGCATGTCCGCGACTTCGTCGAATGCGAGCCGCGTCTGCTCCTCGGCGTCGCCCCAGTTCGGGGTCCGGGTGAGCGCGAAGACGGGCGGCAGGGGCGGCTCCTGCATCGCCACGGCCCGCAGGTCGGGGCGCGCGACCGGCCGGGTGTCGGGGTCGCGCGCGTCGAACCCCATCAACGGCTCCGCAATGATGGCGAGATCCTCGACCGAGCGCGCCATGACACCGACCTGGTCGAGCGGCCGCGACTGCCTGAGGACGCCGTGGCGCGGAATCAGGCCGAAGCTCGGCTTGAAGCCGTACACGCCGCAGAAGGCAGCGGGCCGGATCACGCTGCCGTTGGTCTGCGTGCCGATCGCCACCGGCACCATCTGCGCGGCCACCGCCGCCGCGGAGCCGCTCGAGGAGCCGCCGGGCGTGTGCTCGGGGTTCACGGGGTTGCGCGTCTTGCCCGGCGCGTAGGTGGCGAGCTCGGTCGTCACCGTCTTGCCGAGGATGATCGCGCCGGCGCTGCGCAGCCGCTCGACGACCGTCGCGTCGTCCATGGGGCGGCGCCCGGCGTGCAGGACGGTGCCGTTCTCGGTCGGCATGTCCGCGGTGTCGATGATGTCCTTCACGCCGACCGGAAGCCCGTGGAGCGGCCCCATCGGATGGCCTTCGCGGCGCACGCGATCGACGTTGCGGGCCTGCTCCAGCGCGCGCTGCTCGTCGAGGAATGCCCACGCGCGCACGCGGTCCTCGTCGGCCCGAATCCGGGCGAGCAGCGCGTTCACGAGTTCCTCCGCGCGGATGCGGCCGTCGCGGACCGCCTCGAGCATGTCCGCGGCGCCCAGCGAGGTCACGTCGATGAACTCGTCGTCTCGCATCGATCAATTTCCGTACATGAGGTTCGGCAGCCACTCCACGAGCGACGGGAAGACATAGACGAGGAGCATCGAGAGGAAGACCATTCCGAGGAACGGGAAGCATCCCTTGAAGATCGTCCACAGCTGAACGTGAGGCGGCGCGATGCCCTTCAGGTAGTAGGCGGACATCGCCATCGGTGGAGTCAGGAACGAAGTCTGGAGGTTCAGCGCCACGATCACGCCGAAGAACACCGGATCGACGTTGAAGTGTGGCAGCAGCGGCAGGAAGATCGGCACGAAGATGATGATGATCTCGCTCCACTCGAGCGGCCATCCGAGCAGGAAGATGATCAGCTGCGACAGCAGCAGGAACGTGACGGTATTGAGGTTCATCGACAGGACGAAGTCCTTGATGATTCCCTCGCCGCCGAGATAGGAGAAGATCGACGAGAAGGTCCAGGAGCCGACGAAGAGCCAGCAGACCATCGCCGAGGTGCGCGCGGTCAGGAACACGGCCTCCTTGAGCCGGCCCCAGGTGAACGCCCGGTAGGCGATCGCGAGCAGCATCGCGCCCAGCGCGCCGATGGCGGCGGCCTCGCTCGGCGTGGCCAGCCCGAACAGGATCGCGCCCAGGACCGAAAGGATCAGCACTGCCAGCGGGATGAACGCCTGCATCAGCAGGACGACCACCTTGGTCCACGGGATGTCGGTTTCTTCCCGCGGCAGCTTCGGCGCCAGGCTGGGGTTCTGGATCGCCCGGACGATGACGTAGAGCACGTACAGGCCGGCGAGCAGGAAGCCGGGGATGATCGCCGCGGCGTAGAGCTTGACGACCGATACGGCCGAAGTCGCGCCGTAGACGATCAGCATGATCGAGGGCGGGATCAGGATGCCCAGCGTTCCCCCGGCGCAGATGACCCCGGACGACAGCTTCTGGTCGTAACCGGCCTTCAGCATCGCCGGGAACGCGAGAAGCCCCATCAACGTGACGACCGCGCCCACGATGCCCGTGGCGGTCGCGAACAGCGCACAGGTGACCAGCGCGGCGACTGCCATCGCCCCCGGGATCATTCGCAGCGAGACCTGCAGGCTGTAGAACAGGCGATCGAGGATGTTCGATCTTTCTATCATGTAGCCCATGAACAGGAATAACGGGACGGCCGTCAGCACGTCGTTGTTCATGATGCTGAACGTGTTCTGCGACAGCAGGTAGAACACGCGGTTGTCGAAGAACTCCTGCCCGGGCACGTAGTAGGCGTAGAAGCCGAACATCACGCCCATCGCCATCAGCGTGAACGCGATGGGGAACCCCAGCAGGATGATGAAGATGAACGCGCCGAGCATGACGAGCGCGAGCTGCGGATTGCTCATGCTGCCCTCCCGCCGGCCGCTTGTTTCTCATGCTGGTGCTGGATGGCGGTTTCGAGCTCCTCCACGTCGTGCAGCTGCTTCGGCCATCGCCCGGTGCGTATCGTGATGATGCAGCGAATGACCTGTGCGATTCCCTGGATGAAGAGCATCAGCCCGGCGAGCGGGATCAGGGCCTTGAGCTGCCAGACGGGCACGCCGACCGGGCTGTTGACGCTGACCTCCTTGTAGCCGAACGAGTCGTGCGCGTAGCCGTAACCCGCGACGATGAGCGAAGTGACTCCCGGATAGAAGAAGATGATGTACAGGATCAGCTCGATCGTCGCCTGCACGCGCGGCCTGAGCAACCGGAACACGACGTCTCCGCGCACGTGCGCGTTGCGCGACAGCGCGTAGGCGCCCGACATGATGAACAGGCCCCCATAGAGGATGTAGCTCATGTCGAACGCCCAGCTCGTCGGATCGTTGAGCACGTAGCGCATGAAGACCTCGTACGAGGTCCCCAGAGTGAGGATCAGGATGCTCCAGGCGAACGCGTGGCCGACGGCCATGCTGAAGCGGTCGATCGTGAAGAGGAACTTCTGGAGCATGGCTGGCCCTTCGGGTGATGCCGGATCGACGGCGATCCATCAAAAAAGGCGGCGCATCGCTGCGCCGCCATTTTGCTCCGGGCGTCCGGACGCGGACGCAACCGGTCAGAATCCGAGCTTGCCGTACAGGTGCTCGTAGGCCTGCTGGTAGTCGGCGTTGTTGAAGAAGTGGTAGTAGCCGACCCGCTTCGCCCACTCTTTCTGCGACTCCCAGACCTTCTTGAAGAACGGATCCTCGTCGGAGAGCTTCTTGACCAGCTTGTCCCAGGACGCGAGCTGCGCCGCGAAGACGTCCTTCGGGGTACGCAACACGTTGACCTTGTCCTTGGACTTGAGCTCCTGCAGGTCGATCGAGTACTGGTCCATCGCCAGCGCGTAGTTGGCCGTGGACGCCGCCTCGGCCGCGTACTTCAGGATCGCCTGCAACTCCTTGGGCAGCGACTCGTAGCGCTTCTTGTTGAAGTCGATCTCGAAGAACTCCATCGCCTGGTGGTAGCTGCCCATGTAGTAGTTCTTCGCGACGTCCTGCGCGCCGAACCGGCGGTCGGAAGTCGGGTTGTTGAACTCGAACGCGTCGATCACGCCGCGTTCCATCGCCGGCACGATCTCTCCGCCCGGCAGCTGGGTGACCTTCAGGCCCATGTCCTGCATCAGGTCGGCGGCCAGGCCCACGGTGCGGTACTTGAACCCCTTGAGGTCGGCCGCGCCCTTGATCGGCTTCTTGAACCATCCCAGCGGCTGCGTCGGCATCGGCATCGCGAAGAACGCGACGACGTTCAGCCCGAGCTTGGCGACGAGCTCGTCGTAGAGCGGCGTGCCCTTGCGATGGATCCACGCCAGCATCTGGTTCGCGTCGCAGCCGTTGACGGGGCCGGAGCCGAACAGCGACGCGACCTTGCTCTTGCCGTACCAGTACACCGCGACCTGGTGGCAGCAGTCGATGACCCCCTTGCTGGTGGCGTCCATCACCTCGAACGGCTTGACGACCGAGCCGGCGACCAGGTAGTCGATGCGCAACTTGCCGCCGGCCATTTCGTTGACGCGCTGCACGTATTGCTCGGCCATCTCGTTGAAGATGTCCTTCGCGCCCCACGCACCCTGCATCTTGAGCACGATCGGCGACTGCGCGACGGCAATCATCGGGAAACCGACCGCCGCAGCGCCGGCGGCGCCTGCTGCGCCGGTCAGGAACTTGCGCCGCTTGGGCTGGGTCGACTCGGGTGCGGCGCTCTGGGGCTCGGTCATGTGTTCATCCTCCCTGTTGTATTGTCACTTGTTCCGGCAAAGAGAATGCATCGTAATTCGCCGGACGAGAGCCAGGCAAGACGGCAGCGGGGGGGGTCGGGTTATCCCTGCCGGGAACCGGGCGCGCGCTTGGCGCGGCAGCCGCTCGCGGTCGAGTCGACCGGCATGGAATCCGTCACGTTCGGTGGCTCGAAGGCCGCGGCGCGCACGCTCGGCGCGCCCGGATCGGGGTAGTATTGCCGACCATGTCGTCGATGCATTCGATCGTGCGCCGGCTCGCGCTCGGCGGAGAACCCGCCGTCCTTCGCGAAGAGCTGGTCTTCATCAAGACCCGCATCGGCCGCGACGAGGCGCGCCGCACCGACTCGTCGATTCCCCGGCGGTTGCGCACGCTGCTCGCGCTGGTCGACGGCCGCCGCAGCGTCGGCGAGTTGCGCGCGGCCATCCACAGCTATCGCGGGCTCGACGATGCCCTCGACATGCTGCGCAAGATGGGCTTCATCGAGCCGCTTCCCGAGCGCTGGGACATCGGCTGATCCCTTCTCACGGGCGACCGCTTGAACCGCCTGCTGGTCATCGCCCACGTGCTGGGCGGGTTGCTGATGGTGTTCGCGGCGACCTTCGTTCTGCCGCTCGCGTGGTCGCTGGTGGTGGGCGACGGCGCGCACGTCTCGTTCTTCGTGTCCGGCATCGGCTGCCTGGTCGCCGGCGCGCTGATGTGGGCCGCGACGCGCCGCTACCGGCGCGAGCTCGAGCCGCGCGACGGCGCGCTGCTGGTCGTGCTCGGCTGGCTGCTGATGTCCCTCGCGGCCACCGGCCCGCTGTTGCTCGAGATTCCCGGCCTGAGCTTCACCGATGCCTGCTTCGAGTCGATCGCCGGCCTGACGACGACCGGGGCGACCGTGCTCAGCGGGATCGAGCACCTGCCGCAGTCGGTCAACGTCTGGCGCCACGCGCTGCAGTGGTACGGCGGCATGGGAATCATCGTGATGGCGGTGGCGATCCTGCCGATGCTGGGCGTCGGCGGCATGCAGCTCTTCAAGGCCGAGATGCCGGGCCCGCTGAAGGAGCGCAAGCTCACGCCGCGCATCACGCAGACCGCCAAGGCGCTGTGGCTGATCTATATCGGGCTCACGCTGGCCTGCATCCTGGCGCTGCACTGGGCAGGGCTCGACTGGTTCGAGGCCGTCTGTCACGCGTTCTCGGCGCTGGCGCTCGGCGGCTTCTCGACGCGCGACGCCAGCATCATGAGCTTCGAGTCACCGGCCGTCGAGGCCGTGCTGTCGGTGTTCATGCTGCTCGCGGTGCTGAACTTCTCGACGCACTTTCTCGCACTGCGCGAGCGTTCGCTGCGCGTCTACCTGCACGACATCGAGGCGCGCGCGGTGCTCGGGTTGATCCTCGCGAGTTCGGTCGCGCTCGGCGCCTACCTGTACTTCGAGGGGCAGTACCCGAGCTTCGTGGAGGCGCTGCGGCACGCGGCGTTCAACACGATCTCGCTGAGCACGTCCACTGGTTACTCGACGCAGGACTACGCGTCGTGGCCGGTGTTCGCTCCGCTGTGGATGCTGTTCCTGGCCTGCGTCGGGTCGTCGGCGGGCTCCACCGGCGGGGGCATCAAGATGATCCGCGCACTGGTGCTGCTCAAGCAGACGCGCCGCGAGTTGAACCGCCTGGTGCACCCGCGCGCGATCGCGCCGTTGGTGATCAACGGTCACGTCGTCGAGAACCGGATCGTCTTCGCGGTGCTCGGCTACATGCTGCTGTGGGGCGTTACGCACATCGTGCTCACGTTCGTGATGCTGGCCACCGGCCTCGACTTCATGTCGGCGTTCTCGGTCGTGGTGGCCTCGGTCAACAACCTGGGGCCGGCGCTCGGGCAGTTCGGGCCCACGGGCAATTACGCGCCGCTGTCGGACTTCCAGACCTGGCTGCTGGCGATCGCGATGGTCGCCGGGCGACTCGAGCTGCTCACCTTCTACGTCGTGCTGATGCCCGCCTTCTGGCGGCGCTGAGAGGGCGCTGGTGGCATCGCGACTGCCGGTCACCGTCGTCGCCGGGTTCGCGGGGGCCGGCAAGAGCACGCTGATCGGCCACTGGCTGGACGGGCGCCCGGCGGGCGAGCGCTGGGCGGTGCTGGCCAATGCGTCGGCTGCCGAGCCGCCCGACGAGGGTGCGATGGCGCCAGCCTCGCATCGCGCCGCCGGGCCGCGCCTCGCCGCGTCGAGCCTGCGCCTGCCGATCGGACGCTACCGCGTGGTGGGCGGCTGTGCCTGCTGCACCGCGCAAGCGAGCGCCCGCTCCGCGCTCGTCGAACTGCTTCGCGCGGGCCCTTGGGAGCGGCTCGTCGTCGAGTTGGATGGTGCCGCGCATCCCGCGGCGCTGGTCGACCTGCTGCGCAGGCCGCCCTTCGACGCGCTGCTGCGCATCGACGATCTCGTCACGGTGGTCGACGCTGCCCGCCCCGCGCCGTTCGAGGCCGAGCCGATGCACCCGCTGGCGCAGGCGCAGGTGGAAGTGGCCGCTTGCATCGTCCTGAACCGAGCCGGGCGGCTGGCCGAGGCGCGGCGGGCCGCGCTGGTTCGCCGGCTGGCCGACGCGCCCCCCTTCGGCCGCGCCGTCGAGGTGACCCACGACGGCCGCGCCGCGTGGACGCGCGGCCTCGGCCAGCGCCGCGGCCTCGAACAGCCGAGCGGCTTCGACCGAATACGCGGCCTCGAGCCGGCACGGGGCCCCCGCGAAGCCGTCGGCGCGCCCGGGACTCCGGCCACGCGGCCCGTGGAGTGGCACTGGCCTGCCGAGCGGATTTTCGACCGCCCCCGCGTCCAGGCCCTGTCGGTCGCCTGGCCCGCCCGCCTGCCGCTGTCGCGCGCCATCGGTGTCTTCCGCACCGAGCGCGACTGGTACCAGTGGCGCCTCGACGGACCGGGCGCGTCGTGGGAAGCGAGCGCTTACCGGCTGGAAAGCCGGCTACGGCTCTACGTCGACCCGAACTGCCCGGGAGACATCACGGCACCCGTGCTCGCGGCGATCGAGGCCGAACTGGCCGGGGCGGTCAACCCCGACCCCGCCTGAAGCGTAAATGAGACAGGCGGATCCGCCCATCGGGTTCGCCCGCCGGGTCGGCAGTGCTGCCTTGAAAGCCGAACCGGCCGGCACAAACTTGGAAGCACTGGAGAGGTGCCCCGATGGACATGATCTACAACAGCCCGAGCTACTGCGTCGTCGAGTTCAAGGATCCCGAAGGCCTCGTCGGCGGGTTCGAGATCATGGACAAGCTGAGCCGGCGCGAGATCTACATCGGCGGCGAGCTCGCCAGGCATTTCCGCAGCGACGTGCAGCAACTGATCCAGTCCGAGCCCTCGGAAGAGGACGTCGACGAGTTCCTGCGCCGCTTCGAAGGGCTGATGCACCAGCCGATGGTGATGCACTGAGCGCGAGGCGCCCGGCACCCGAGGCCCCGGTCAGAACTGCTCCCAGGGAAGCCCTTCGTAGCGCCAGCCATTGAGCTTGCCGCGCTGCCGCTCGGCGTTCAGGTCGCCCTCGAACCCGTGCAGCACGTTGTAGACCTTGCGGAACCCGGCCTGCTCGAGCGCGTGGCCGGCCTCCACCGAGCGCTTGCCGCTGCGGCAGATCAGCACCACCGGGCGCTGCATCGAGTGCCCGGCCAGCTTCTTCACGTCGGCGACGAAGTCCGGGTTCACGTCCCAGTCGGGCGCGTCGCACCACGACACGTGCATCGAGCCCAACGCGTGGCCGACGAAGAAATACTCGGCGTCGCTGCGGCAGTCGATGAACAGCGCGTCGGGCTCGTTCTGGACGAACTCGGCCGCCTGCTTCGGCAGTAGGTGTTCCATGGCGCGATGCTAACGCCGACACGCGCGGCGGCCGCGCTTATGCCTTCGCGTTGCAAGCACATTCCGGGGCGGCATGTGGGCCGCCCGCGGCCGGCGCCGATCGGCCGCCGGCTGGCGCTACCCGGCGCGCCTTGCCCCTGCCTGTCTCAACCGCGTCCGGTGCGACCGTCCCCCAGGAACTCCCCCAGCAGCTCGACGTAGCGCTCCGGCGCCTCGACGAACGGGATGTGCGCCAGCGTCCACTGCACGTGCTTCGCACCCGGAATCGCCGCGGCGATCGCTTCGCCCATCGCGGCCGGCGTCGACTGGTCGTCGCGGCAGGTGAGCACCAGCGTCGGCGCGGCGATGCGCGCGAGCAGCGGGCGCAGGTCCATGTCGCGCAGCGCCGCGCAGCAGCCGATGTAGCCCGCGGGGTCGACCTGGAGCAGTGTCGTGCGCACGCCGTGGTAGCGCTCGTCGGCCTGCGCGACGAAGCCCGGCGTGAAGAAGCGGCCGAGGATCGTGTCGGCGATCGCCGCGATGCCGCCCTCGCGGATGACACGGATGCGCTCGACGAAGCCCTCCGGCGCGAGCTTCGCCGACGTGTTCGACAGCACCAGCCGGTCGATGCGATCGGGCGCGTTCGCTGCGAGCCACGTGCCGATCATCCCGCCGATCGAGATGCCGCACAGGTGCGCGCGACCCACGCCGGCTGCGTCCATCACCGCGAGCACGTCGCCCCCGAGCTGCCCGATCGTGTACTCGCCGGGCCGCGCCGACGACGCGCCGTGCCCCGGCTTGTCGGTGCGCAGCACGCGATAGCGCCGCAGCAGACCCGGCATCACCGGGTCCCACAGCGAGTGATCGGTGCCCAGCGAGTTGAGCAGCACCAGCGCGGGCCGCTCGGGGTGGCCGTCGATGCGCCAGTACAGGCGCGCGCCTTCACGATCGACGAATGGCATGGCTCGTTCTCCGGCGTTCCGCTTGCAGCGAAGCGACGAGTCTAAGCCAGGCGCGCATCGGATACGCTATCGCGATGCCGCTTTCCGCCCTGCTGCTCATCGTGGTCGCCGCGTTCATCCACGCGTGGTGGAACCTGCTGATGAAGCGCGCCGGGGCGGGCGGGCTGGTGTTCGTCTGGGGCATCACCGCCGCGACGGCGGTCGTCTTCGCGGTGCCGGTGTTCGCGCTGATGCGCGACGACCTCGCAGCGGTCGATGCGCCGATCTTCGCGGCCGTGCTCGTCAGTGCAGCGGTGCATACGCTGTACCTGTGGGTGCTTCAGCGCGGCTACGCGGCCGGCGACCTGTCGGTGGTCTACCCGGTGGCGCGCGGCGTGGGCCCGGCGCTCGCGTCGATCGGCGCGATCGTCTGGCTCGGCGAGGCCGCGAGCCTCGCGTCGCTCGGCGGCCTCGCGCTGATCGTCGCGGGCACCTTCACCATTGCCGGCGGCTGGGCCATGTTCCATCGCGGCGCCTCGGTGCGGCTCGGCCCCGGCATCGCCTGGGGCGCCGCGATCGGCGTCACGATCGCGGCCTACACGGTCAACGACGGGCGCGCGGTGCGGGTGCTGGGCGCCGCGCCGGTCGTCTTCTACTGGCTGGTCAACGTGGTGCAGGCGCTCGCGCTCGCACCGTGGCTGGGCCGCGACGCGGGCGCGCGCACGCTGGTGGCGACGCACTGGCGAACGCTGGTCGCGGTGGGCGTGCTCTCGCCGCTCGGCTACATGCTGGCGCTGCAGGCGATGAAGTACGCGCCGGTGAGCCACGTGGCGCCGGCGCGCGAATTGTCGATGCTGATCGCCGCATTTTTCGGCGTGCGCCTGCTGGGCGAGGGCGAGCTGTGGCGGCGCGTGGCCGGCGCGGCGCTGATCGCGTCGGGCGTGGTGAGCCTGGCGCTCGCCGGGAGCTGAGCGTGGAGGCGTCCCGGTCCGCGGTGCGCGCGCTGCTGTTCGGCAACTTCGCGATCGGTACCGGCGTGATGATCGTGCCGGGCATGCTCGGCGATCTCGCGGACGGACTGGGGGTGTCGGTGGCGAGCGCCGGGCAGCTGATTGCGCTCGCGGCCTTCGTCACCTGCGTCGGCGCGCCGCTCGCCGCCGCGTTCACCTCGCGAATCGACCGGCGCGCGCTGCTGACCGGCGCGCTGCTGCTGTACACGGCCGGTCACGCGGCGTGTGCGCTTGCGCCGGGCTACGAGTCGCTCGCGGTGCTGCGCGCCGTCACGGTCGTCTCGGCCGCGGTGTTCACGCCGCAGGCGGCCGCCACCGTCGCGCTGCTCGTTCCGCCCGCGCAGCGCTCGAGCGCGGTCGCCTCGATCTTCGTCGGCTGGTCGGTGGCGTCGGTGCTGGGCATGCCGATCGGGCACCTGATCGGCGCGCACGCCGGTTGGCGCTGGGGCTTCGGCGCGGCCGCACTGCTCGCCGCGCTCGCGTCGGCCTGGGTCGCGCGCACGATCCCCGGCGGGCTCACGGTGCCGCCGCTGTCGGGCGCGGCCTGGCGCGCGGTGTTCGGAAATCGGCTGCTGGTCGGCGTGCTCGCGGTCACGCTGATGTCGGCGGCGGGCCAGTTCACGATGTTCGCGTACGTGGCGCCCGCGCTGGACGCTGCCACGCACGCGTCGCCGGAGGCGGTCTCGGCGCTGCTCGCGCTGTTCGGCGCGTTCGGCGTCGTCGGCAATACCTGGATGGCGCGGCACGTCGGTCGGCTCGGCGCCGACCGCGCGGTCTCCGCGAGCCTCGCTGCGATCGTCACCGGCGTCGGCTTCGCGATGTTGGTCGTGCTGGTGCTGGCCGCCCCGCGCGTCGGCGCTCCGGCGGCGGCGGTGGCCTGGCTGCTCTGGCCGCTGCTGTTCGCCGTCAGCCTGTCGTGGGGGCTCGGATGCTTCGCGATGAACTCGGCCCAGCAGGGCCGCGTGGCCGCGATCGCGCCACCGTTGGCGTCGGCGTCGATTGCGCTGAACACCTCGTGCATGTACGGCGGGCAGGCGGTGGGCGCCGCGCTGGGCGGGGCGGCGATCGGGACGTTCGGACTGGGCGCGCTGCCCTTCGCCGCAGCGATGCTGCTGGGCGCGACCTGGGCGCTTTCGTCGCGCCTGCGCGTCGCGCACGCCTGAATCGGGTGCCTTTCGTCGGCGCCGCGGTTTTCGACGGCGGCTCGGCTGGGTACACTGCCCCCGTGTTCGCAGCTTCGCGGCATCGCGACCTCGCCATGAAGGACTTCGAACGAACCCGGCCCGGCGCCGGACCGATCGGCCCCGGCCTTCCCGATCCGGCCACGCGCCGCGCGCTGCTGGGGCTGCTCGGCGCCTCGATCCTGTCGGCCTGCTCGAGCCTGCCCCCGTCGGGCCCCGATTCGCTGCCCGGCGGACCGTCCGGCGACGCGGGGGGCGGCCCCCAGGGACGCGTACCGGAAGACCTGGCCCGCGAGGTGAGCTTTCTCGCGTTGAGCCTCGTCGACACGCCGTATCGCTTCGGCGGCAACACGCCCGACAGCGGCTTCGACTGCAGCGGGCTGATCGTCTACGTCTACCGCGAGGCCGCGGGACTGGCGCTGCCGCGCACCGTCGCGCAGCTGGCGCGGGTGGGGGTTCACGTCCCGCTGTCCGCGGTGCGCAGCGGCGACCTGGTGCTGTTCGACACGCGCGGCCGGTACTCGCACGCGGGCATCTACGTGGGAGACGGGCGGTTCGTGCATGCACCGTCGACCGGGGGGACGGTGCGGCTGGACGGGGTGCTGGCGCGGTATTGGCGGCCGAGGTTTTCGGGGGTGCGGAGGGTTTGAGCGACAGCGGTGCGCTGGCACCTCAGGAGCCTGTCCGTGACGATGGCCCGGGCGCACGGAGGGCCTCCGCCGCGTCGCGCACCGCCTGCCCGACCCGGATGCCGGCCGCCGCCGCCGGCGCGTTCACGTGGGTCACGACCCCGCTCTGCAGCCCGTCGCGCGCATCGCCGATCCGCGCCGAGTCGTGCGAGTAGGTGGCGCAGGCCACCCCGATCGCCTCGAGCAGCTCCAGCGCGACGATGCCGGCGCGCTCCTTGCCGACCCCGGCGTCGTTGAAGAACACGGCAAACGGCCTGGCCGGCGCCGCGAGCACGAAGCCGGTCGACGACACGCCGCCGTGCGAGCCCGAGACGACCACGCCGCCGGCACAGGCTTCGTCGATCGCGGTGATCGTGTCGAGCAGGTGCAGGGCGCGGGCAGGCATGAGGGGACTCTAGCGCATGCCCGGGCAGGGATTTGCGCACACACGGGACGGGGCCGACCGATATACTGCTCGTCCCACGCACGTCCCACGCGTCCCACTCCGTCCCACTTTCGATGAGCCCGACCGAAGCCCGACTGCGCGACCTGCTCGAGCGCCGCATCCTGGTCCTGGACGGCGCGATGGGCACGATGATCCAGCGCTACCGGCTCGACGAGGCGGGCTACCGCGGCGAGCGCTTCGCCGGGCTCGCGCACGACGTCAAGGGGAACAACGAACTGCTGTCGCTGTCGCAGCCTCGGATCGTCCGCGAGATCCACGAGCAGTTCCTGGCCGCCGGCGCCGACATCGTCGAGACCAACACCTTCGGCGCCAGCGCGATCGCACAAGCCGACTACCGGCTGTCGCACCTGGCGCGCGAGATGAACCTCGCGTCGGCGCGGCTGGCGCGCGAGGCCTGCGACCGGTTCAGCACGCCCGAGCGGCCGCGCTTCGTCGCCGGCGCGGTCGGCCCGCAGCCGAAGACTGCGTCGATCTCGCCCGACGTCAACGACCCCGGCGCGCGCAACGTCACGTTCGACGAACTGCGCATCGCCTACGACGAGCAGGTGCGCGCGCTGGTCGATGGCGGCGCCGACCTGCTGCTGCTCGAGACGATCTTCGACACGCTGAACGCGAAGGCGGCGGTGTTCGCGATCGACACGATCATGGCCGAGCGCGAGGCCGCCGGCCTGCCGCGCCTGCCGATCATGGTCTCGGGCACGGTCACCGACGCGTCGGGCCGCATTCTCTCCGGGCAGACGGTCGAGGCGTTCTGGAATTCATTGCGCCACGCGCGGCCGCTCACTGTCGGCCTGAACTGCGCGCTCGGCGCGGCGCTGATGCGCCCGTACGTCGAGGAACTGTCGAACAAGGCCGACACCTTCATCTGCGTCTACCCGAACGCGGGGCTGCCCAATCCGATGTCGGACACCGGCTTCGACGAGACGCCCGAGGTCACGGCGCGGCTGCTCGGCGAGTTCGCGCAGGCCGGCTTCGTCAACATCGCGGGCGGGTGCTGCGGCACCACGCCCGAGCACATCGCGGCGATCGCGCGGGCGGTCGAGGGCCTGCCGCCGCGGCGCGTGCCCGAGCGGCCGCGCGCGCTGCGCCTGTCGGGCCTCGAGCCGTGCACGATCGACGACGCGTCGCTCTTCGTCAACGTCGGCGAGCGCACGAACGTCACCGGCTCGAAGGCGTTCGCGCGGATGATCCTCGGCGGGCAGTTCGACGAGGCGCTCGCGGTCGCGCGCCAGCAGGTCGAGAACGGCGCGCAGGTCATCGACGTCAACATGGACGAGGCGATGCTCGATTCGGTGGCGGCGATGACCCGGTTCCTGAACCTGGTCGCCTCCGAGCCCGACATCGCGCGCGTGCCGGTGATGATCGACAGCTCGAAGTGGGCCGTGATCGAGGCCGGCCTGAAGTGCGTGCAGGGCAAGCCGATCGTCAACTCGATCTCGCTGAAGGAAGGCGAGGAAGAGTTCCTGCGCCAGGCCACGCTGTGCCGTCGCTACGGCGCGGCGGTGATCGTGATGGCCTTCGACGAGCAGGGCCAGGCCGACACCTTCGAGCGCAAGACGCAGATCTGCGCGCGCGCCTACCGGCTGCTGGTCGACCGCGTGGGCTTTCCGCCCGAGGACGTCGTCTTCGACCCGAACATCTTCGCGATCGCCACCGGCATCGAGGAGCACGACCACTACGCGGTCGACTTCATCGAGGCGACGCGCTGGATCCGGGAAAACCTGCCGTACGCCAAGGTCTCGGGCGGCGTGTCGAACGTGTCGTTCAGCTTCCGCGGCAACGACCCGGCGCGCGAGGCGATCCACACGGTGTTCCTGTACCACGCGATCCGCGCCGGGCTGACGATGGGCATCGTCAACGCCGGCATGGTGGGCGTCTACGACGAGCTCGACGCCGAACTGCGCGAGCGCGTCGAGGACGTGGTGCTCGACCGTCCGCCGAAGCTGCCGCCCGGACACCCCGACGAGGGCAAGAGCGCCACCGAGCGGATGATCGAGTTCGCCGCGACGCTGAAGGCCGGCGGCGCAAAGAAGGAAGAGAACCTCGAGTGGCGCAACCAGCCGGTCGAGCAACGGCTCGCGCACGCGCTGGTCAACGGCATCACGACCTTCGTGGTCGAGGACACCGAGGAGGTGCGCGCGAAGATCGCCGCGCGCGGCGGCCGCCCGATCGAGGTGATCGAGGGCCCGCTGATGGACGGCATGAACATCGTCGGCGACCTGTTCGGCGCCGGCAAGATGTTCCTGCCGCAGGTGGTCAAGTCGGCGCGCGTGATGAAGCAGGCGGTCGCGCACCTGGTGCCGTTCATCGAGGAGGAGAAGCGCCAGCTCCAGGCGAGCGGCGTCGACGTCTCCTCGCGCGGGCGCATCGTGATCGCCACCGTGAAGGGCGACGTGCACGACATCGGCAAGAACATCGTCACCGTCGTGCTCCAGTGCAACAACTTCGAGGTCGTGAACATGGGCGTGATGGTCCCGTGTTCCGAGATCCTCGCGAAGGCGAAGGCCGAGGACGCCGACATCGTCGGGCTGTCGGGCCTCATCACGCCGTCGCTCGAGGAGATGGCCTACGTCGCGAAGGAAATGGAGCGCGACGAGCACTTCCGCGCGAGGAAGACGCCGCTGCTGATCGGCGGCGCCACCACGTCGCGCGTGCACACCGCGGTGAAGGTCGCGCCGAACTACTCGGGGCCGGTGGTCTACGTGCCCGACGCGTCGCGCTCGGTGCCGGTGGTGCAGAGCCTGATGTCGGCCGACCAGCGCGACGATTTCCTCGCGACGCTCGCCGCCGACTACGAGCGCGTGCGCGCGCAGCACGCGTCGAAGAAGGGTCCCGAGCTGATTGCGCTCGCGCAGGCGCGCGCCAACCGCACGAAGTTCGACTGGCTGCACGGCGGCCCCGACGGCGGCGCGTACCGCCCGCCGAAGCCGAAGTTCCTCGGCCGGCGCGAATTCCGCAACTTCGACCTCGCCGAGATCGCGTCGTTCATCGACTGGGGCCCGTTCTTCCAGACCTGGGACCTGCACGGCGCGTACCCGGCGCTGCTCAACGACGACGTGGTCGGCGAGTCGGCGCGCCGCGTGTTCTCCGACGGCAAGTCGATGTTGAAGCGCGTGATCGACGGCCGCTGGCTGACCGCCAACGGCGTCGTCGCGTTCCTGCCGGCCAACACGGTCAACGACGACGACATCGAGGTCTACACCGACGAGACCCGCACGCAGGTGGCGTTCACCTGGCGCAACCTGCGCCAGCAGACCGCCAAGCGCGACGGCGTCGACAACAAGTGCCTGGCCGACTTCGTCGCCCCGAAGCTGATCGACGGCAAGCCGTCGGGCATCGCCGACTACATCGGAATGTTCGCGGTCACCGCCGGCCTGGGCATCGAGAAGAAGCTCGACGAGTTCGCGCGGCTGCTCGACGACTACTCGTCGATCATGCTCAAGGCGATCGCCGACCGGCTCGCCGAGGCCTTCGCCGAGTGCCTGCACGCGCGCGTGCGCCGCGACCTCTGGGGCTACGCGCCCGACGAGTCGCTCGGCAACGACGAGCTGATCGCCGAGAAGTACCGCGGCATCCGCCCGGCGCCCGGCTATCCGGCCTGCCCCGAGCACACCGTCAAGCGCGCGCTGTTCGACGCGCTGCGCGCCGAGGAGATCGGCATGGCGCTCACCGAGCACTTCGCGATGATGCCGGCCTCGAGCGTGAGCGGGTTCTACTTCTCGCACCCGCTGTCCGGCTACTTCGCGGTCGGCCGCATCGGCGAGGACCAGCTGAAGGACTACGCGGCGCGCGCCGGCCGCGACGAGGACGAGCTCAGGCGCGCGCTGGCGCCGGTGCTGTAGGCGGGACGGCGGTGGGTGGCCGCCGGAGCGCGGCGACGCAGGCGCGTCGCGCGGCTGCCCGCCTGCGCGGCCCGCTCAGGCGTGCGTGCCGTGCGCCAGCCGCGACAGCCGCACCGGGTCGCGCACCGAGATCCAGCGCCGCCCGCTGTCGATCAGCCCGTCGCGGCGGAACTCCGCGAGCACGCGGCTCACCGTCTCGACGCTGGCGCCGGTCATCGCGGCGAGGTCCTTGCGCGAGAGCTCCGCGTCGATCACCGTCGCGCCCCCTTCGGCGCGGCCCGCCAGCTCGGCCAGCGCGAGCAGCGTCGCGGCGATGCGCCGGTCGGCCGGCACCGCGCTGATCTGCTCGAGCGTCTGCTGCGCGATGCGCAGCCGCGCGGCGGTGCGCTCGAGCGCGGCCATCGCCAGCGCCGGGTAGCGCTGCAGCAGGTCGTGGAAGCTCTCGGCACTGATGGACAGCACGCAGCAACCGGTGTGCGCGTACGCCGCGTCGCGATAGGTCGCGTCGCCGAGCTCCGGCAGGCTGCCGAACGGCTCGCCCGGGCCGAGGATCGCGAGCCGTGCGTCCTGGCCGCCGGCAGTCGGGTGCGCGACGCGCACCTTGCCGGCCGCGACGATCGACAGTTGCCGCGCGGGCTCGCCGGCGCTGTGGATCGCCTGCCCGGCGGCGTAGGAGGCCTGGCCGAACAGCGCGTTGACCTGCTCGAGCTCGGGCGGCGACAGCCGCGAGAAGAACGGCGCCGAGCCGAGCACGTCGAGCCGCTCGCCGGTGGTGCACACCGGCACGTCCGGCGCGACCGCCTCGGGCGTGCGGATGCGCTGGCTCGCGGTCCGGCCCGCGGTCGGCTTGCCCGCAGCGGGTTTGCGGGCCGCGGGCTTGCGCGCCGCCGCCTTCCGGGTCCTGGTCTCGCCGTCCATGCCGCTCAGCCTCGAATCGCTCCGGTGGCCGATCACCATGCCCCGGCGCTTGCGGCGGCGCAAGTGCAAACGGCACCCCCGTTGACTTGAGGCCGAATCCTGACGAAATGCTTACCATCCTGACGGAGCCGGTGCCGGAAGGGGCCCCGGCTGGCCAGGCGCCCGCTCAGGCCTTCGCGTACTGCACGGCGGCGCGCCCGACGCGCTCGCGGGCGATGATCAGCTTCATGATCTGCGCGGTGCCGTCGCCGATCTCCAGCCCCATCACGTCGCGCAGCCGCTGCTGGTGCGGCGTGTCCATCGTGTAGCCGTAGTGGCCGAACGTGAGCAGGCACTGGTGGATGACGTCGAACGCGGTCCTGGGGCCCAGCCACTTGCACATCGCGGCTTCGGCGGTGTGCGGCTTGCCGGCGTCGCGCAGCCCCAGCGTCAGGTAGCACAGCGAGCGCGTCGCCGCGAGCATCGTGTCGGCCTCGGCCAGCGGAAAGCTCACGCCCTGGTAGTTGGCCAGCGGCGCGCCGAAGGCTTCGCGTTCGGTGGTGTAGGCCCAGGCTTCGTCGACCGAGGCCTGCGCGGCGGCCACGCACTGCAGCCCGATCAGCGCGCGGCTGAAGTCGAAGCCCTGCATCACCTGCGAGAAGCCGCGGTTCTCGTCGCCCAGCCGCAGGCCGGCGTCCACCTCGACGCCGTCGAAGAAGAGCGACCCGCGCCCGACCGCCTTGTGGCCGACGTCGTCGAAGTTCGTGCGCGTGAGCCCCTTCGCGTCGGCCTCGACGAAGAACGCCGAGACACCGCGCGCGCCTGTGTCGGCGGCACCGGTACGCGCGAACACCACGAACGCGTCGCACTGCGTCGCGCAACTGGCCGAGGTCTTCTCGCCGGTGAGCACGTAGCGCTCGCCGCGGCGCTCGGCGCGCAGCATCAGGTTGGCGGCGTCCGAGCCGCCGCGCGGCTCGGTGAGCCCGAGCCCGATCATCGCCTCGCCGGCGACCACGCGCGGGATCCACTTCGCGGCCAGCTCGGGCGACCCGTGGCGCTCGACGATGCTGCCCATCAGCGACGCGAGCAGCTGCACGTAGGCGACGTTGAAGTCGCCGTAGGCGATCTGCTCGATGATGAGCCCGGCGGTGGCGCTGCCCAGGCCCATGCCGCCGTGGCGCTCGGAGAGGTCGACGCCGACCAGCCCCAACGCACCCATCTCGCGCATCAGCGCGCGATCGATCGCCTGCGTGGCCTCGCGCTTCTGGTAGTCCGGCGCCAGGCGCTCGCGCGCGAAACGCGCCGCCGCCTCCTGCATCGCCTGCTGGTCGGGAGTGATCAGGTACGAGGGCATCGCGGCCGCTCCTGTGGGTGTCGGCCGGCCTCTCAGCCGGCCATCGTCAATCCGCCCGAGACACTGATCACCTGCCCGGTGATGTAGTCGGCGTCGCTGCTGGCAAGGAACGCGACGAGCCCCGGATAGTCGTCCGGCTTGCCGAGCCGCCGCATCGGGATCGCGGCCTCGAGCGCCGCGACCAGCTTGCGCCCCGACTCGCCCTCGCCGGCAAAGTCGGCCAGCAGCGGCGTGTCGGTCGGCCCCGGGCACAGCGCGTTCAACTGGATGTTCGAGCGCGCCATCTCGCGCGCCATCGTCTTCGTGAACGCGATGATGCCGCCCTTGCACGCGGCGTAGACTGCCTCGCCCGACGAGCCGACACGGCCGGCGTCGGAGGCCACGTTGATCACCTTGCCGCGCTTGCGTTCGGCCATGCCCGGCAGGATCGCGTGGTGCATGTGCAGCGGGCCGTACAGGTTGATCGCGACGATCCTCTGCCACAGCGCGAAGTCGGTCTTCAGGAACGGCATCGCGCGGTCCCAGCCGGCGTTGTTGACCAGTACGTCGACCGGGCCGGCGGCCGCGGTGAACTGCGCGAGCGCGTCGGCGATCTCGCTGGCCTGGCTGATGTCGACGCGGTACGACCACGCCCGCCCGCCGGCGGCGGCGATCGCGTCGCGGGTGTCGGCGCCGCCCGCCGCATTCAGGTCGAAGATGCCGACCAGGCAGCCTTCTTCGGCGAGTCGCATCGCGATCGCGCGCCCGATGCCGCTGCCGGCGCCGGTGACGATCGCGACCTTGTCCGTCAGTCCGCGCATCGAGGGTCTCCTTGGGAATGGATGTCGCGCCGCAAGGCCGCGTTCGCGTGAATTCTAGCCGTTCGATCCGGCCGCGCCGGATGCCGCCTGCGACCGATGCCCATGGCCCTGATCGCATGAGCCCTATCGCGGTCGGCGCGCAGGCGCGCCGGTAAAGTTCGTTCGCCGCGCGATCGCGGGCGCACTCGCCCGGGCACCGCTGCGGCATCACGACGGAGCCGGCCACCCGCCGGCCTCCGTTCGAGCGGATCCGACTTGCACCCGACACGATCGGGCGCGGAGCGACGCCGATGGACAGCAACACCCCGAAGCCGTTGCGGCTGCACGTGCCCGAGCCCAGCGGGCGACCCGGCCATCCCACCGATTTCGGCTACCTGCGCCTGGCGCCGGCCGGTGCGGCGCGCCGCCCCCCGATCCACGCGCGGCCGTCGGACACCGCCGAGCTGGCCGGATCGCTCATTCGCGTGCTCGACGACGACGGCCGTGCCGTCGGGCCCTGGGCGCCGCAGCTCGATGCCGCGCAGCTGCAAGCCGGCCTGCGCGCGATGCTCGTCACGCGGATCTTCGACGCACGGATGCTGATCGCGCAGCGCCAGAAGAAGCTGTCGTTCTACATGCAGTGCCTGGGCGAGGAGGCGATCGCGGTCGCCCACTCGATGGCGCTGCGCGACGGCGACATGTGCTTTCCCACCTACCGCCAGCAGGGCCTGCTGATCGCGCGCGGCGTGCCGCTGGTCGAGATGATCTGCCAACTGCTGTCGAACGAGGCCGATCCGCTGAAGGGTCGCCAGCTGCCGGTGATGTACTCGCGGTGCGCAAGCGGCTTCTTCTCGATCTCGGGCAACCTGGCCACGCAGTTCGTCCAGGCGGTGGGCTGGGCGATGGCCTCGGCGATCAAGGGCGACACGAAGATCGCGTCAGGGTGGATCGGCGACGGGTCGACTGCCGAGCCCGATTTCCACAACGCGATCACCTTCGCGCACGTCTATCGCGCGCCGGTGATCCTGAACGTGGTGAACAACCAGTGGGCGATCTCGACGTTCCAGGCGATCGCCGGTGGCGAGCGCGCCACGTTCGCTTCGCGCGGCGTCGGCGCCGGTATCGCGTCGCTGCGCGTCGACGGCAACGACTTCCTCGCGGTGTACGCCGCCTCGCAGTGGGCGGCCGAGCGCGCGCGGCACAACCTCGGGCCCACGCTGATCGAATGGGTCACTTATCGTGCCGGCGCGCACTCCACTTCCGACGATCCGTCGAAGTACCGGCCTGCCGACGACTGGCAACGATTTCCGCTGGGCGATCCGGTCGCGCGGCTCGAGCGCCACATCGAAGCGCTCGGGGAGTGGTCGGCGCAGCAGGGCGAGCAGCTGCGCAAGGAGATCGAGATCGAGGTGATCGCCGCGCAGAAGGAGGCCGAGCGCCACGGCACGCTGCTCGACGGGCGCGTGCCGCCGGTCGACACGATCTTCGAGGACGTCTACGCGCAGATGCCCGCGCACCTGCGCCGGCAGCGCGAACAGCTGAGGAACGAATCATGAGTACGTCAGCGCCAGTCGTGCCGGCGGCGGGGGCGCGCACCCGGATGACGATGATCCAGGCGCTGCGCTCGGCGATGGACCTGATGCTCGAGCGCGACCCCGACGTGGTCGTCTACGGCGAGGACGTCGGCTACTTCGGCGGCGTGTTCCGCGTCACCGAGGGGCTGCAGGCGAAGCACGGCCGCGCGCGCGTGTTCGATGCGCCGATCTCCGAGGGCGGCATCGTCGGCACCGCGATCGGCATGGCCGCCTACGGGCTGCGTCCGGTGGTCGAGATCCAGTTCGCCGACTACTCGTATCCGGCCTACGACCAGATCGTTTCCGAGGCGGCGCGGCTGCGCTACCGCTCGGCCGGCGACTTCACTGCGCCGATCACGATCCGCATGCCCTGCGGCGGCGGCATCTACGGCGGGCAGACGCACAGCCAGAGCCCCGAGGCGCTGTTCACGCACGTCTGCGGCTTGCGCACCGTGATGCCGTCGAACCCTTACGACGCGAAGGGCCTGCTGATCGCCGCGATCGAGTGCGACGACCCGGTGATCTTCCTCGAGCCGAAGCGGCTGTACAACGGCCCGTTCGACGGGCACCACGAGCGGCCGATCGTGCCGTGGTCGAAGCACCCGCTGGCCGACGTGCCCGAGGGCTACTACACGGTGCCGCTCGACTCGGCGGCGGTACGGCGACCCGGCGCAGACCTCACGGTGCTGGCCTACGGCACGATGGTCCACGTCGCCGAGGCCGCGGCCGCCGAGACCGGCCTCGACGCCGAGATCGTCGACCTGCGCAGCCTGTGGCCGCTCGACCTCGACACGATCGTTGCATCGGTGAAGAAGACCGGGCGCTGCGTGGTCGTGCACGAGGCGACGCGCACCAGCGGATTCGGTGCCGAGCTGGCGGCGCTGGTGCAGGAGCACTGCTTCTTCCATCTGGAAGCGCCGATCGAGCGCGTGACCGGCTGGGACACGCCGTACCCGCACGCGCAGGAGTGGGCGTACTTCCCTGGCCCGGGCCGGGTCGGCGCCGCGATGCGCCGCGCGATGGAGGCCTGAGATGGCCGTGCACGTCGTCAAGGTGCCCGACATCGGCGAGGGCATCGCCGAGGTCGAGCTGGTCGAGTGGCTGGTGAAATCCGGCGACGCGGTCGCCGAAGACCAGTCGCTGGCGATCGTGATGACCGACAAGGCGAGCGTCGAGATTCCGTCGCCGGTTGCGGGGACGGTGACGAGGCTCGCCGGCGAGGTCGGGCAGATGCTGGCGGTCGGCGCCGAGCTGGCGGGCATCGAGCCGAGCGTTGCGGGCATCGAGCCGAGCGTTGCGGGCATCGACCAGGACGCGGCTGGCAGGGCGAGCATGGCGGGCCACTCCGTCGCTGCTGGCGAGGGGACCGCGGCCGGCCACTCCGTTGCCGCGAGCGAGATGACCGCGGCCGGGTCGCGGGTGCAGGCAGCCCCGGCGATGCCGCCGCCCGCAGACGCGCAGGCGATCGCAAGTGCTGGCGGCGCGAGGCCGCTCGCATCGCCGTCGGTGCGTCGGCACGCGCGCGAGCTCGGCGTCGACCTGCGCCGGGTGGCGGGCAGCGGCCCGGGCGGCCGCGTCCGGCACGAGGACGTCGAGACCTTCGCCGCGCACGCCCGGTCGGCGCCGGCGACCGGGCATCCGCCCGTGCGCGAACCTGCAGCGGCCGCGGCGCGCACCGATGCGGCGGCGGCCGCACGCGCCGTCGCGCCACGGCCCGCGGCGCGGGGCGCCGGCTACGCCGAGCGCCACGACGAGCAGGCGGTGCCGGTCGTCGGCCTGCGCCGACGGATCGCCGAGAAGATGCAGGAGGCCAAGCGCCGCATCCCGCACTTCAGCTACGTCGAGGAAGTCGACGTCACCGAGCTCGAGGCGCTGCGCGCGCAGCTGAACGCGAAGCGCGCCGCCGAGCGCGGCCGGCTGACGCTGCTGCCGTTCGTGCTGCGCGCGATGGTGCTCGCGGTGCGCGAGTTCCCGCAGGTCAATGCGCGCTACGACGACGAGGCCAACGTGGTCACCCGCTACGGCGCGGTGCACGTCGGCGTGGCGACGCAGACCGCGGCCGGCCTGATGGTGCCGGTGCTCCGGCACGCCGAGGCGCGCGACCTGTGGTCGACCGCTGGCGAGATCGCGCGGCTCGCCGAGGCCGCGCGCAGCGGCAAGGCGTCGCGCGAGGAGCTGTCCGGCTCGACGATCACGGTCACCAGCCTCGGCGCGCTCGGCGGCATCGCGTCGACGCCGGTGATCAACTGGCCCGAGGTGGCGATCGTCGGCGTCAACCGGATCGTCGAGCGACCGGTGATCCGCGGCGGCGCGGTCGTGGCGCGCAGGATGATGAACCTGTCGTCGTCGTTCGACCATCGCGTGGTCGACGGGATGCACGGGGCCGAATTCGTGCAGGCGGTGCGCGGCTACCTGGAGTGCCCGGCGACGATGTTCGTCGACTGACGCCCGCCACGCCGGCGCCGGCTATCGGGGCGCGGCCTGGCCGTTGTCCGGGATGCGGATCTCGCGCGGGCGCTCGACCTCGCGCGTGACCGTTTCGCGGTAGATGCCGCCTTCCTCGACGCTGCCGCGCGTCGTGCCGCCGCCGCGCACGCGATACTCGCAGTCCGCGCGATCTTCGGGCGGCAGCGGTTCGCAGCGTCGCAGCGCGTTCTCGAGGTAGCGGATCGGGTCGTGCGCTCCGTTCGCGAGCCGGCCGCGCCGCGCCTCGGCGTGCGCGGCCGCGGCCTCGCGCAGGCAGGTCGCCCGGTCCGCGGCCGGTTCGATGCGCTCGCAGCGCTCGCGCTCTTGCCGGTAGCGCGCCTCCACGCCGGGGGCGCCGTTCGGCCCCGCAGCGAACGCGGCCGACGCGGCGGGCAGCGCGCAGGTCGCGCACAACACGATCGCGGCGCACGCGTCGCGCGCCCGCCGCCTGGCCGTCGCGGCCCGCCCGGCCGCCCCGCGTTCGTCAGTCGAGCGTGAACCCGACATTGATCGTCACCTGCCAGTGCGCGACCTTGCCGTCGACCACGTGGCCGCGCGTCTCGACGACGCGGAACCACTGGATGTTGTGGATCGTCTGGCTGGCCTTGGCGAGCGCGTTGCGGATCGCGTCGTCGGTGCCGGTCTTCGACGAGCCGGTGATCTCGATGTGCTTGTAGACGTGGTTGGTCATGATCGGCCTCCTCGGTCCCGGGTGCGCCCGGCCCTGCCATTCTGCACCAGGCGGCGCGCGTTGCTCGCGCCCCGCTCAGCCCGCGCCGCCCTGCCAGGGCGCCGCGCCCTCGGCGAGTTTCGCCAGCACCTCGCCCGGCGCCTGCACCGCGCTGCGCTGGTGATAGAACCCGAGCGCGCGCAGGCCGCCCAGTTCCTCGCCGCCGCCGGCGCGGCCCGGCCCGCCGTGCAGCGACATCGGCATCACGTTGCCGTGGCCGGTATGGCTCTTGCCGACCGCAGGCGTCACGACGTGCAGGCGGCCGTGCGCGTGCGCCATCTCGACGGCGGCGCGCGCGATGAAGTCGGTGTCGTCGCTGAACACCGACGCGACCAGCGAGCCGAAGCCGCGCCGCGCGAGCGCGAACGCATGGTCGGCGTCGCGGTACGGCACCACCGTGGCCACCGGCCCGAACACCTCGACGTCGTGCACCAGCTTCGCGGCGTCGCCGTCGTCGACCGCGAACAGGTGCGGCATCACGCAGGCCGCGACCTTCGGGTCGGCGTCGACGAGGTCGGCGTCCCGGCCCGCCCACGCGAGCCGCGCTTCGCGCCCGAGCACGCCGAGGCCCTCGCGCACTGCGGCCAGCTGCGCGCGGCTGGCCAGCGCGCCCATCCGCACCGCTTCGTTGCGCGGGTTGCCGACCTTGACCGCCGCGAGCGCCGCGGCGATCGCCTCGGTGGCGGCCGCGGCGTGCGCCTGCGGCACCAGCACGCGGCGGATCGCGGTGCACTTCTGCCCCGACTTGACGGTCATCTCGCGGACGACCTCCTTCACCATCAGCGCGAACGCGTCGCTGCCCGGCGCGGCATCGGGGCCCAGCAGCGCGCTGTTCAGGCTGTCGGTCTCGGCGTTCACGCGGATCGAGTGGCGCAGCACGTTCTCGTGCGCGCTGATCGTGCGAGCGGTGTCGGCCGAGCCGGTGAACGAGACCAGGTCGAACGGCTCGAGCGCGTCGATCAGCCCTTCGGAGCGCCCGCAGACGATCGACAGTGCGCCCTCGGGCAGCGCGCCGGCGGCGATCACGTCGGCGACCATCTGCTGCGTGAGCCACGCGGTGGCGGTGGCGGGCTTGACGACGACCGGCACGCCGGACAGCAGCGCCGGCGCCGCCTTCTCCCAAAGACCCCACGCCGGGAAGTTGAATGCATTGATGAACAGCGCGATGCCGCGCTGCGGCACGAGGAAGTGGCCGCTCTGGAACGCACCGTCCTTGCCGAGCTTCACCGCGTCGCCGTCGGCGAGCCAGCGCGCGGCGCCGAGCTTCGCGCCCCATCGCGCGTATTGCGTGAGCGTGTAGATCGCGCCGTCGATGTCCACCGCCGAGTCGTTGCGCGTCGTGCCCGAGTTCTGCAGTGCAATGTCGTAGTAGGCGTCGCGCTGGCCTTGCAGCACCTCGGCGATGCGCGCAAGCTGTGCCGAGCGCTCCGCATACGTGAGCGCGCGCAGCGCGGCGCCGCCCCGGCTGCGAGCGAACGCGTATCCCTCGGCCAGGTCGAGCCCGGCGCCCGAGACGCGCACGAGCTCCGTGCCCAGCACCGGGTCGAACAGCGGGGTGCCGGCGCCGCTGCCGGTCTGCCAGCGGCCCGCGAAATGGTTGTCCAGCAGTCGGGTCATGGTTTCGGTTCCTCGAAAAGAAAGCCCCCGCGCCCGTGCGAAGGGGCTTGACGCCGCCAAAAGTATGCATCATTATGCATTGACGCGCATCAATTCGGCAATATATTTCCTGTTTCAGTCTCGTTTTCCTGCGCGGCCTTCCGCGGGTCTCCCCCCGCCGCCCGGCTGCCTGGTCCCCCTCAACGCGAGGAGCATCGCATGAGCGAATCCCCCAGGGTCGACTACCAGACCGACCCGTCGAAATACCGTCACCTGAAGCTCGCCTTCGACGGCCCCGTCGCCACGCTGTCGATCGACATCGACGAAGACGCCGGCATCCGTCCGGGCTACAAGCTCAAGCTCAACTCGTATGATCTGGGCGTCGACATCGAGTTGCACGACGCGCTGCAGCGCATCCGCTTCGAGCACCCCGAGGTGCGCTCGGTCGTCGTGACCAGCGGCAAGGATCGCATCTTCTGTTCGGGTGCGAACATCTTCATGCTGGGGCTGTCGAGCCACGCGTGGAAAGTGAACTTCTGCAAGTTCACCAACGAGACGCGCAACGGCATCGAGGACTCCAGCCGCCATTCGGGGCTGAAGTTCGTCGCCGCGCTCAATGGCGCGTGCGCCGGCGGCGGCTACGAGCTGGCGCTGGCCTGCGACGACATCGTGCTGGTCGACGACCGCTCGTCGTCGGTGTCGCTGCCCGAGGTGCCGCTGCTCGGCGTGCTGCCCGGCACCGGCGGCCTCACCCGCGTCACCGACAAGCGCAAGGTGCGCCACGATCGCGCCGACATCTTCTGCACCACCACCGAGGGCGTGCGCGGCCAGCGCGCGAAGGAGTGGCGGCTGGTCGACGAAGTGGCCAAGCCGCAGGACTTCGCCCGCGTCGTGAAGGAGCACGCGCTCGCGCTGGCCGCGAAGAGCGACCGGCCGGCGGACGCGAAAGGCGTTGCGCTGGTCCCGCTCGAGCGCACGATCGACGCCGACGGCCATCACTACCGCTACGTCGACGTGAAGGTCGACCGCGCGCGCCGCACCGCCACCTTCGTCGTGAAGGGGCCGAGCGACGCGCAACCGACGGGCATCGACGCGATCGTCGCCGCGGGCGCCGGCTGGTGGCCGCTGCAGATGGCGCGCGAGCTCGACGACGCGATCCTGTCGATGCGCACCAACGAGCTCGACCTGGGCGTCTGGCTGATGAAGACCGAGGGCGACCTGGCCGCGGTGCAGGCCGTCGACGCCACGCTGCTCGAGCACCGCAAGCACTGGTTCGTGCGCGAGGTGATCGGCATGCTGCGTCGCACGCTCGCCCGCCTGGACGTGAGCGCGCGCACGATGTTCGCGCTGATCGAGCCGGGCTCGTGCTTCGCCGGCACGCTGGCCGAGATCGCGTTCGCCGCCGACCGCAGCTACATGCTGGTGCTGCCCGACGAGCCCGCGAAGGCGCCGCGCATCGCGCTCACCGGGATGAACTTCGGCACCTACCCGATGGTCAACGGCCAGTCGCGGCTGGCGCGCCGGTTCTACGAGGAAGAGGCCCCGCTGGCGGCCGCGCGCGAGCAGGTCGGCAAGCCGCTCGGCGGCGAGGAGGCCGAACGACTCGGCCTGGTCACCGCCGCGCCCGACGACATCGACTGGGCCGACGAGATCCGCATCGCGATCGAGGAGCGTTCGGCGATGTCGCCCGACGCGCTCACCGGCCTCGAGGCGAACCTGCGCTTCGCCGGCAAGGAGACCATGGAAACGCGCATCTTCGGCCGGCTCACCGCCTGGCAGAACTGGATCTTCATCCGCCCGAACGCCGTCGGCGAAAAGGGCGCTCTGAAGGTCTACGGCAAGGGCGAGAAGGCCGCCTTCGACTGGAACCGCGTCTGAGAACGTACGAATAGACACATCTGGAGCGAACTCATGAGCAGCATCGACTACAGCGAGAAGATCCCCAACAACGTCAACCTGTCGGAAGACCGCACGCTGCAGCGCGCGCTCGAGCAGTGGCAGCCGAACTACCTGCACTGGTGGCAGGACATGGGCCCCGACAACTCGACCGGCTACGACGTCTACCTGCGCACCGCGGTCAGCGTCGACCCGAGCGGCTGGGCGCAGTTCGGCTACGTGAAGATGCCCGAGTACCGCTGGGGCATCTTCCTGAACCCCGCCGAGAAGGACCGCAAGATCCACTTCGGAGACCACCTCGGCGAGCCGGCCTGGCAGGACGTGCCGGGAGAGCACCGCGCCAACCTGCGCCGCATCATCGTCACGCAGGGCGACACCGAGCCGGCGTCGGTCGAGCAGCAGCGCCACCTCGGCCTGACTGCGCCGAGCCTTTACGACATGCGCAACCTGTTCCAGGTCAACGTCGAGGAAGGCCGACACCTGTGGGCGATGGTCTATCTGCTGCACCGCTACTTCGGCCGCGACGGGCGCGAGGAAGCCGAGGCGCTGCTCGAGCGCCGCTCGGGCGACCAGGACCACCCGCGCATCCTGGCGGCGTTCAACGAGAAGACGCCCGACTGGCTGTCGTTCTTCATGTTCACCTACTTCACTGACCGCGACGGCAAGTTCCAGCTGTGCGCGCTGGCCGAGTCGGGCTTCGACCCGCTCGCCCGCACGACGAAGTTCATGCTGACCGAGGAAGCGCACCACATGTTCGTCGGCGAGTCGGGCATCTCGCGGATCATCCAGCGCACCTGCGACGCGATGAACCAGCTGAAGACCGACGACCCGGGCAAGCTGCGCGCGGCCGGCGTGATCGACCTGCCGACGATCCAGCGCTACCTGAACTTCCACTTCAGCGTCACGATCGACCTGTTCGGCGCCGACCAGTCGTCGAACGCCGCCATCTTCTACAGCTCGGGCCTGAAGGGCCGCTTCGAGGAGGGCAAGCGCACCGACGACCACCTGCTCAAGGGCGCGACCTACAAGCTGCTCGACGTCGCGGGCGGCGCGCTGGTCGAGAAGGAAGTGCCGATGCTCAACGCGCTGAACGAAGTGCTGCGCGACGACTACATCAAGGATTCGATCGCCGGCGTGCAGCGCTGGAACAAGGTGATCGAGAAGGCCGGCATCCCGTTCCGGCTCAAGACGCCGCACAAGGCCTTCCATCGGCAGATCGGCACGCTGGCCGGCGTCAAGGTCTCGCCCGAAGGCCACGTGGTGTCCGAAGCGGAGTGGAACGCGCGCAAGAACGAGTGGCTGCCCAGCGACGACGACCGCGCCTACGTCGGCTCGTTGATGGGCCGCGTGGTCGAGCCGGGCAAGTTCGCCAACTGGATCGCGCCGCCGGCGATGGGCATCAATCGCCAGCCGGTCGATTTCGAGTACGTCCGCTTCAACTGAACGGAGAGGCCAACGTGGGCGCCGCGCCGGAAGTGCTCAAGCAGCACCTGATCGACCCGGAGATCTGCATCCGCTGCAACACCTGCGAGGAGGCGTGCCCGGTCAAGGCGATCACGCACGACTCGCGCAACTACGTCGTCGATCCGGCGATCTGCAAGCAGTGCATGGCCTGCGTGCCGCCGTGCCCGACCGGTGCGATCGACAACTGGCGGATGGTGCTCAAGAGCGCGGCGTACCCGCTGGCGGCGCAGTTCGAGTGGGACGAGTTGCCGGCCGAGGCGCCGCTGCCCGAGGGCGTCGCGGCCGAGGCGACGGCCGTCATCGAGGCGGCGGCCGCCCCCGCCGCGGCGGCGGCCGGCGCGCAGGGCTTCGAGACGGCGGTGACGGCGACGTCGTTCGGCGCGACCGTCCCGCCGTGGTCGGCGGCGCATCCGTACACGAACCTGTACGGCCCGAAGAACCCGACGACCGCGACGGTGGTCGGCAACTACCGGGTCACCGAGCTCGGCACCGAGAGCGACACGCACCACATCGTGCTCGACTTCGGCGCGATGCCGTTCCCGGTGCTCGAGGGCCAGTCGATCGGCATCCTGCCGCCGGGCGTCGACGATCGGGGCAAGCCGCACGTCGCGCGCCAGTACTCGATCGCCAGCCCGCGCAACGGCGAGCGCCCGGGCTACAACAACCTGTCGCTGACCGTGAAGCGGGTCACCGTCGACCACGACGGCAATCCGGTGCGCGGCGTGTGCTCGAACTACGTCTGCGACCTGAAGAAGGGCGACACGGTCAAGGTGATCGGGCCGTTCGGCGCGTCGTTCCTGATGCCGAACCACCCGCACTCGAACATCGTGATGATCTGCACCGGAACCGGCAGCGCGCCGATGCGCGCGATGACCGAATACCGGCGGCGGCTGCGCGGCAAGTTCGAGGGCGGCAGGCTGATGCTGTTCTTCGGCGCGCGCACGCAGAAGGAGCTGCCCTACTTCGGGCCGCTGATGAACCTGCCGCGCGACTTCATCGACCTGAACTTCGCCTTCTCGCGCGCCCCCGACTCGCCCAAGCGCTACGTGCAGGACGTGATGCGCGAGCGCGCGGCCGACCTGGCCGCGCTGCTGGGAGACGGCGACACGTTCGTCTACGTCTGCGGCCTGAAGAGCATGGAAGCGGGCGTGCTCGAGGCGCTTCGCGACGTCGCCACGCAGGCCGGCATGCAGTGGGAGGAGCTCGCGGGGCGCCTGAAGCGAGAGGGACGGCTGCACCTCGAGACTTACTGAGGGACCGCGGCCCGGTCGGTTACGCTGTGGGCGAACGGGAGCTTCGTCCATGTGCGAACTGTTTGCGATGTCCAGCAGCGAGCCCGCGAACGTCACGTTCTCGCTGGGCGTATTCGGCGAGCGCGGCGGCCGGCTCGGGCCGCACCGCGACGGCTGGGGGCTCGCGTTCGCCGAGCGTCGCGACTTCCGCATCGTCAAGGAGGCCGAGCCGGCCGCGTCGAGCGCGTGCATGCGCTTCGTCGAGTCCAACGAGATCCGCAGCACGATCGTGATCTCGCACCTGCGGCTCGCCACGGGGCGCCGGATCGTCTCGTACGAGAACACGCATCCGTTCGCGCGCGAGCTCTACGGTCGCACGCACGTGCTCGCGCACAACGGCGACGTGCCGGGTGTCCTGGACGACCCGCGCTTCGAGCCGTCGTGGCACTTCCCGCTCGGCGAGACCGACTCCGAGCGGGCGTTCTGCGCGCTGATGGACCGGCTGCGCGCCGGGCTCGCGCCCGACACGGGGCAGGACCTCGCTGCCAAGCTGCCGATCGTCCGCCAATGGGCGGGCGAGCTCGCGCGGCACGGCACGGCCAATTTCCTGCTCTCGGACGGCGAGCACCTGTTCGCGCACCGCTCGACGCGACTGTTCGTCGTCGAGCGCAGCTGCCCGGCGTCGTACGAGTCGCTCGGCAGCGACTCGCTGCGGGCGTCGCTGACGACCTCGGGCGCCGCGACCCAGCGCGTCGCGCTGGTGGCGACGCAGCCGCTGACGCTCGACGAGGCGTGGACCGAGCTCCCGGCGGGCGAAGTGGTCGTCCTCCGTCGGGGACGGCGCGTGGTCGCCTGATCCTGTCGGGCCGACAGTGCGGCGATCGATCCGCGCGACGCCGGCGAATGTGCGCTACGCTTGCCGACTTGGTGTCTCGACGAGGAACGGCATGGCCGGTGACCGACGATTGTCCGCGTGGCTCGCCGCGAGCGGGCTCGCGCGGTCCCTGCGCTGGCTGGCGATGCTGGCCGTCGCCTCGCTCGCCGCCTGCGCGCAACTCGGCTTCATGACCGACCCCCATCCCCCCGTGATCTTCGTCCATGGCAACGGCGACTCGTCGGCGTTGTGGCAGACGACGATCTGGCGCTTCGAGTCCAACGGCTGGCCGCGCAACCGGCTGGTCGCGATCGACATGCCGTATCCGTACGCGCGCGACGACGACGCGAAGCCGCAGCCCGGCCGCTCGTCGACGGCCGACCAGTTGAAGCAGCTCTCCGCCGACGTCGATCGGGTGCTGGCGCGTACCGGCGCCAGCGAGGTGGTGCTGGTGGGCAGCTCGCGTGGCGGCTATGCGATCCGCAACTACGTGAAGAACGGCGCCGGGGCGAAGACCGTCTGGCGCGCCGTGCTCGCCGGCACGCCCAATCACGGCATCTGGACGGGCGACTACCTGCCCGGCAACGAGTTCAACGGCACGGGCCCGTTCCTCACCGCGCTCAACGCGCCGCAGGGGCCGCGCGAGCTCGAGGTCTCGCCCGGTCCGCGATGGCTCACGCTGCGCTCGGACGACAACGACAAGTACGCGCAGCCCGACGGACGCTGGATCGGCCGGCCGGGCAAGCCCACCGGCGTGACCCCCGACGGCCCGGCGCTGCGCGGCGCGCTGAACGTCGTGCTGCCCGGCCTCGACCACCGCGAGGTCGCGTTCCATCCGCGTGCGTTCGAGCAGATCTGGCAGTTCGTCACCAACCAGCCGCCGGTCCGCCTGGCGATCGTTCCCGAGTCGGCGCCGGTGCTCGACGGTCGCATCAGCCAGCCCGGCACCAACCTGCCGATGGCCGGCGTCACCGTCGAGGTCTACGAGGTGGCGCCGCGTACCGGCGAGCGGCTCGGCCCGCCGGTGCACGTGCGCACGACCGGCGCCGACGGCCGCTGGGGCCCTCTGGCGGCGCGCTCCGATGCGCCGTACGAGTTCGTGCTCTCGGCGCCCGGCTTCGCCACCACGCACATCTACCGTTCGGCGTTCCCGCGCTCGTCGGACCTCGTGCACATGCGCCCGGTGCGCCTGTCCGACGCCGACCGCAAGGCCGGCAGCGTCGTCGTGATGACGCGCCCGCGCGGCTACTTCGACCTGCGACGCGACCGGATGAGCCTGGACGGCGCGCTGCCGCCGGGGGTGCCGCCGGGCACGGCCGGCGTGTCGGAGTCGAAGCTGCTGTTGCCGCCGGGGCCGGTTCGCACCGTCGTCGCCGAGTTCAACGGCGAGCGGATCGCGGTGCGCAGCTGGCCGGCGGGCGAGAACCACGCGGTGTTCGCCGAGCTGCACTACTAGGACCGCCGCCATGTCCCGTTTCTGGAGCGCGATCGTCGCGGACCTGAGCCCGTACGTGCCCGGCGAGCAGCCGAAGCGCGCGGGCCTGGTCAAGCTCAACACCAACGAGAATCCGTATCCCCCGTCGCCGGCCGTGCGCGAGGCGATTCGTGCCGAACTCGGCGAGGGCGCCGAGATGCTGCGGCTTTACCCCGACCCGCAGTCGAGCGTGCTGTGCGCAACGATCGCGGCGCGCGAGGGTCTCGCGCCGGAGCAGGTGTTCGTGGGCAACGGCTCCGACGAGGTGCTTGCCTTCGCGTTCCAGGGGCTGCTCGCGCACCCGCGGCCGCTGCGCTTTCCGGACGTCACCTACAGTTTCTATCCGACCTGGTGCCGGCTCTACGGCATCGGCTTCGAGACGGTGCCGCTCGCCGAAGGCTTCGCGCTGCGGGTCGACGACTACGCGGGCGGCGGCCCGGTGATCCTGCCGAACCCGAACGCGCCGACCGGCCGCGCGATTTCGCGCGCCGACGTGGCGCGGCTCGCGGCGGCCAATGCCGACTGGCCGGTGGTGATCGACGAGGCCTACGTGGAGTTCGGCGCCGAGAGCGCGGCGCCGCTCATCGCGTCGCACCCGAACCTGCTGGTCGTGCGCACGCTGTCGAAGTCGCACGCGCTGGCCGGCCTGCGCGTCGGCTACGCGCTGGGCCAGCCGGCGCTCGTCGAAGCGCTGGTGCGGCTGAAGGACAGCTTCAACTCGTATCCGCTCGACCGGCTGGCGCAGGCGGGTGCCGTCGCGGCGCTGCGCGACGAGGCGTGGTTCGCGAAGTCGCGCGACGCGGTCGTGGCGAGCCGCGAGCAGCTGGTGGCCGGGCTCGCGTCGCTCGGCTTCGAGGTGCTGCCGTCGCTGGCGAACTTCGTGTTCGCCCGCCACCCCGCGCACGACGG
This sequence comes from Burkholderiaceae bacterium, assembly GCA_019635275.1. GTDB lineage: Bacteria > Pseudomonadota > Gammaproteobacteria > Burkholderiales > Burkholderiaceae_E > Zeimonas. Next base: position 126,278 of record JAHBZV010000001.1, read on the forward strand.
CGCGGCGCTGGCGCAGGCGCTGCGCGAGCGCGCGATCGTCGTGCGCCACTTCGCGAAGCCGCGCATCGACCAGTGGCTGCGCATCACGGTGGGTACGCCGCAGCAGTGCGAGGCGCTCATCGTCGCGGCGCGCGAGATCGTCGGCGCGGGCCTCAATCGGTAGCGTCGCTGCGCGCGTCGATCAGCATCCGCGCGAGCTCGGAGAAGCCCGCGCCGCAGCGCGACGGCGTGATCCACGCCGGCAGCGCGTCGAGCCGGTCGCGGAAGTCGAGCACGTTGGCCACGCCGACCGCGTTCGGGAAGAACGCGAACATCGGCGCGTCGTTGGGCGAGTCGCCGACGAACACGCAACGGCTGCGCTCGGCGTCGAGGTCGAGCCCGAATCGTTCGCGCATCATCAGCCGCGTGGTGCTGAGCTTGTCCCAGTCGCCGAACCAGCCGTTCACGTGGATCGAGCTCACCTTGGCGTTCATCCCCGCGTCGCGCATCAGCGCAACGATCCGGTCGATCGACGCGGGTGGCAGCGGCGCGACGTCCTCGCGGAAGTCGATCGCGAGGTCGTAGAGCCGGCAGAACTGGTCGGAGGCCGCCGCGCAGCCGGGCACCTCGCGCAGGACGCGCTCGCGCACCGCGGCGAGCCGGCGCGCGAAGTCGGCGCGACCGGCGTCGTCGAGCAGGTGGCGCGAATGCAGCTTGCCGGCGCGTTCGTCGTGCCACATCCAGAACGCGCCGTTCTCGCCGATCACGGCGTCGACCGGCCACATCCTCGCAATGTGGTCGCACCATCCGGCCGGGCGTCCGGTGACCGGGACGACGCGCAGGCCGGCGGCGCGCAGCGCCTCGATCGCGCCATAGGCCCGCGCCGTCAGGCGGCCGTCGGTCGTCAGCGTGTCGTCGATGTCGGCGAGCACCGTGTGCACCGCCGCGGCGGCGGCGCGCGGGAACGCGGCGAGCGGCCTCGGCTCCACGGCGCGGGGCCTCAGGCGAGCTCCACCAGCACCGGCTGGTGGTCCGAGGCCTGCGTGTCGCCGTCGACGCGGACCGCGCGCAAATGCGGCGCGAGGTCGTCGCTGACGTAGACGAAGTCGCAGGTGTACGGCGCCGGCCACTGCACGCGGTCGTGCACGCCGTTGGTGAAGGGGTGGGGCGCGTGCGGATGCCTTGCCTGCCACGCGTCGACGAGCCCGGTCGAGCCTTCGCCGAGCGGCGCCTGCAGCCGCGCATGCAACGGGTCGTCGGGCCGGAAATTGAAGTCGCCGGTGAGGATCGCCGAGCGGGTCTGAGGCGTGCTGCGGAACGGGCTGTCGGAGTCGTCGAGCTCGCGGTCGACCCTCGCGTGGCCGCAGGCCTCGGCGTGGCGCGCGCGGATCGCCTCGACCTGCGCGATGCGCTGCAGGCCCGAGTAGTACTCGAGGTGCGTGGTCATCACCCGGATCGGGCCGAGCGCCGTCTCGACCGTCGCTTCGAGCAGCACGCGCGGCATGCTCTTCGCGTGCGGATCGCTCGGCCACGGCAGCTGGATGCGCAGCGCCTGCGCGACCGGCAGGCGGCTCAGGATCATGTTGCCGAACGCGCGGCGCGCGCTGCCCGGCGCCGGCGTGTCGACCGCCGCGGCGGGCACCGGCGTGTAGCCGGGCAGCAGCCGCGCGAGCCACTCGAACTGGTTCTCGCCGCGGCTCCCGTCGAGGCCGGGGAAGTTCGCGGCCACCTCCTGCAGGCACAGCACGTCGAAGTCGGCCAGCGCGCGCGCGTGCGCGACGATGCGCGCCGGATCGACGCGGCCGTCGCAGCCGCGGCACCACTGGATGTTCCAGGTGATCAGCTTCATCGGCGGATTCCGTTCATCGTATGCCGGCGCGCATGAACGACTGCACGAACTGGCGCTGGAACAGCAGGAATCCCAGCAGCAGCGGCGCCGACGTCATCAACGTGGCCGCGGTGATGATCGACCAGTCGACGCCCTGGTCGGTGGACGAGAACACCTGCAGGCCCACGGTGAGGGGGCGCGTCTCGACCGAGTTCGTGATGATCAGCGGCCACAGGAAATTGTTCCAGTGATGGCTCACCGACACCAGCGCATAGGCGAGGTAGACCGGCTTCGCGAGCGGCACGTAGACCTTCAGCAGCACCTGCAGCGCGCCCGCGCCCTCGACGCGCGCGGCCTCGTCGAGCTCGCGCGGGACGGTCTTGAACGTCTGCCGCAGCAGGAAGATGCCGAACGCCGACGCGAAGTACGGCAGGCCGATCGCGAGGATCGTGTCGCGCAGCCCCAGCGCGTTCATCGTCGCGTAGTTCTCGACGATCAGCACGTCGGGCATCACCATCAGCTGCAGAAGCACCAGGAAGAAGACCAGGTCGCGGCCGCGGAACTCGTAGCGCGCGAACGCGTAGGCCGCCAGCGTCCCCAGCACCATCTGCGCGGCGAGGATCATCGTCACCAGCGCGAACGTGTTCAGGAAATAACGCGCGAACGGCGCCGCGTGCCACGCGCCGGCGAAGTTCGACAGCGTCAGCGGCGCGCCCAGCTCGAAGCGGGTCGAGTACTCCGACGGGTGGAACGCGGTCCACACTGCGTACGCGAGCGGCAGGATCCACAGCAGCCCGAGCATCCACGCGGCGGCGGATTCGAGGGCGTGGGTCCCCCGGCCAATGCGGAACGGCGCGTTCATTGGTAGTGGGTGCGCCGGTCGAGGAAGCGGAACTTCACGAACGCGGTGGCGCCGAGGATCGCCAGCACCACCACCGTGAGCGCCGCCGCGTAGGCCGAGTCCCAGAAGCTGAAGCCGACCTGGTAGATGTAGTACAGCAGCAGCGCGCTGGCATTGTCGGGTCCGCCGCGCGTCATCACGAAGATGTGGTCGACCATGCGCACCGAGTTGATCAGCGCGTTGATCAGCACGAAGAGCGTCGTCGGCATCAGCAACGGAAACAGCACGCGCCGGAAGTACTGCGCGCGTGACGCGCCCTCGATCGCGGCCGCCTCGGCCAGCGTCGGCGAGATCTGTTGCAGCGCGGCCAGGTAGAAGATCATGAAGAACCCGGCCTCCTTCCAGATTGCCACGACCATCGTCGCGCCGAGCACCGTGCTGCGATCACCCAGCCAGTTGTGGCTGGGCAGCCCGAGCGCGCCGGTGAGCTGTTCGAGCAGCCCGTACTGCGGCGTGTAGAAGAACAGCCAGATGTTGGCTACCGCGATCATCGGCAGCACGGTCGGCGTGAAGTACGCCAGCCGCAGGAAGCCGCGGCCGGCGATGCGCCCGTTCACCCACAACGCCATCGCGATCGCCAGCGCGATCGATGCGGGAATCGTGCCCAGCGCGAACCACAGGTTGTTCCACAGCGCCTGCCAGAAGACGTCGTCCTCGAGCATCAGCTGGTAGTTCTCCAGGCCGACGAACACCGCCGGCCGCGCGCCCTTCGGGGTCGAGAAGAAGCTGTGCCATGCGGTCGCGACCGCCGGATAGTGCGTGAACGCGACCAGCAGCACCATCGCCGGCAGCAGCAGCAGCCAGCCGGTGACCTGCGGCTGGCTGCCCGTGCGAATCGCGTTCACGCTCCCATCCCCACTACGGTCGCCTCGCCGTCGCGGCCGCGCCGGCTCCGGGGCATCAGCGCCGGTACGGCCGCAGGATCCGGGCCGCCTCGCGCTGCGCGTCCTTCATCGCGTCGGCCGGCGACTTCGAACCGGTGAGCGCCGCCTGCAGCCCGTCGTTGAGCGCCTTGGTCACGCGCTGGTTGTCGTGCGTGGACAGCTCGGCGACCGAGAACTGCAGCTGGTCGCGCGCGACGGTAGCCTGCGGAACCTCCTGCACGTACTTCTTCATTTCCGGCGTCTCCCACGCGGCCGGCGTCACCGCGACGTAGCCGGTCGCGATGCTCCACTGCGCGGCGCGCTGCGGCGCGGTCGCCCACTTCGCGAACTTCAGCGCGGCGGCCTGCTCCTCGGGCGAGGTCTTCTTGAAGATGTAGAAGTTGCCGCCGCCGGTCGGGCTGCCGCGGCGCTTCTTCTCGGGCAGCATCGCCACGCCGAACGGGAAGCCGGCGTTCGTGCGGATGTTGGTCAGGTTGCCCGTGGTGGTCCAGATCATCGCGGCCTTCTTCTCGAAGAAGTCCTTCGGCGTCGTGCCCCACTCGATGACGCCGCCGGGCATCACCTTGTGCTTCGCCGACAGGTCGACCCAGTACTGCAGCGCCTCGATCACCTCGGGCTTGTCGAAGTACGTTTCGGTGCCGGCCTCGTTCATCAGCAGCGCGCCGTTGGGCGTCGTCAGGCCCTGGAACAGCCAGTACGGGAAGCCCGACGACGGGATCTTCACGCCCCACTGCGTGACGTTGCCGCTGGCGTCGGTCTTCGTGAGCTTCTTCGCGTACTCGACCATCTGGTCCCAGTTCGCGGGGCCCTTGTCGGGATCGAGCCCGGCCTCCTTGAACAGCTCCTTGTTCCAGTACAACACGATCGTCGAGCGCTGGAACGGCACGCCCCAGGTCTTGCCGCCGGTGCGGCTGTTCATCATGAAGCTGTCGTAGAAGCCGCCCAGCCACTTCCTGTCGTCGGCGCTGGTCGCCAGCCCGTCGATCGGCACGATCGCGTCCTCGTCGATCAGCGTGAACATGTCGGTGGACAGCAGCACCGCGACGTGCGGCGGCTGGCCGCTCTTGAACGCGGTGAGCGCCTTGACGATGCTCTCCTGGTAGGTGCCCGAGTACACCGGCTTCACCTTGATGCCGGGGTTCTCCTTTTCGAAGTCGGCGGCCATCTGGTCGATCGTCTTCGTCACCGGGCCGCCGACGGCGACCGGGTAGTAGAAGGTCAGCTCGACCGGCTTTTGCGCGTACGCGGGCAGCGCGGCGGCGATCGTCGACGCGGCGAGCGCCTTCAGCAGGGTTCTTCTCATGGGGTGGTTCTCCTCTCTCGTTGGCTAGCGGGGTGGGGCGCTTCCACCTGCCCCGATCGGATGTCGTCGCGCCGTCGGCCGGTCGCGGCGTCGAAGAAGTGGCGGGCGTCGGCGTCCCATTGCAGCGACACCGCGGTGCCCGGCGCGAGCTCGTGCCGCCCGGGCACGCGCGCGGCGATCGTGTCGGCCCCCGCCGAGCAGGTGACGATCGTGTCGGCACCGAAGTACTCGGCGCTCTGCACGACCGCCGCGAGCCCGCCGGCGTCGGCGATCCGCACGTGCTCGGGGCGCACGCCGAGCTTCAGGTCGTCGCGGCCCGGCGCGGACACGATGTTCATCGGCGGCGTGCCGATGAAGCGCGCCGCGAACAGCGTCGCCGGCCGCGCGTACAGTTCGGCGGGCGCCGCATCCTGCTCGATGCGGCCGGCGTTGAGCAGCACGACCTGGTCGGCCATGCTCATCGCCTCGGTCTGGTCGTGGGTGACGTAGACCATCGTGATGCCGAGCTTCTGCTGCAGTGCGCGGATCTCGCGGCGCATTTCGTGGCGCAGCTGCGCGTCGAGGTTCGACAACGGCTCGTCCATCAGGCACACCGGCGTCTCGGCGATGATCGCGCGGCCGAGCGCGACGCGCTGCTGCTGGCCGCCCGAGAGCTGGGCAGGCTTGCGGTCGAGCAGCTGCGAGAGGCCGAGCAGGTCGGCCACCCGCGCCAGGCGCCGCGCGTGGTCGCGCGCCGGCTCGCGGCGCACCTTCAGGCCGAACAGGATGTTTTCGCGCACGTCCAGGTGCGGAAACAGCGCGTACGACTGGAACACCATCGAGATGCGGCGCTGCGCAGGCGGCAGCTGCGTGACGTCGCGCCCGTCGATCAGGATGCGGCCGGCGCTCGGCGTGTCGAGGCCGGCGATCATCCGCAGCGTGGTCGACTTGCCGCAGCCCGACGGGCCGAGCAGCACGACGAAGCTGCCTGCCGGCGCGGCGAAGCTCGCGTCGTCGACGGCGACGGCCGCGCCCCAGTGCTTGCTCACGTGTTCGAGTGCGATGGCGCTCATCGGGAAGTCCGTTATTCGATCACCCGATTGTTGCAGCACGGTGTCGGTGCCGGTCGAACCAGCGCGCGAAGTCGGCGCGCTGTGCGACGCTCATGTGAAGCCCGGCCTTCGTCCGGCGCCAAAGCACGTCGTCGGCGCTGCCCGCCCACTCGTGCTCGACGAACCACTCGACTTCGCGCTCGCACAACCCGCCGCCGAAGTCGCGGCCGAGGTCGGCGAGCGAGCGCGCGTCGCCGAGGACCTCGTCGGCGAGCGTGCCGTGGCGTCGGAACAGCGCCTCGAGCAGCGGCTGCGGCAGCGTCGGGCGACGCGCGCGCAGTACGTCGCGCGCGATCGCGACGTCTTTCGCCGCCCCGGGCAGCGGCTCCTCGTGCGTCCATGCGCCGCGAGCCGACCCCAGCCACGGCTGCAGCTTCTCGAGCGCCGCCTCGGCGAGCCGGCGGTAGGTGGTGATCTTGCCGCCGAACACCGCGAGTTGCGCGACGCCGTCGCGCTCGTCGACCACCAGCGTGTAGTCGCGCGTGATCTCGGACGGATCGTTCGAGCCGTCGTCGTACAGCGGCCGCACCCCGGTGTAGCTCCAGACGACGTCGTGCTCGGCGAGCGGCCGGGCGAGGTAGCGGTTGACCGCGTCGAGCAGGTAACGGGTCTCCTCGACGCTGATCGCGCGCGCCTCGGCGAGGCCCTGCACCGCGACGTCGGTAGTGCCGATCAGCGTGAAGCGGCGCTCGTACGGGATCATGAACACGATGCGCTTGTCGTGGTTCTGCAGGATGAACGCGTGCTCGCCCGGGTACGCGCGGGGCACCACGACGTGGCTGCCCTTCACCAGCTGCACCCTGGCCGGCACGTCGCCGCCCCCGATGGCGTCGAGCACCGGCTTCACCCACGGGCCGGCCGCGTTGACCAGCGCCCGGGCGCGCAGCGTGCCTCGCGCGCCCGTCCTGGCGTCCTCGATCGCGGCGTGCCAATGGCCGTCGCGCCGCTCGGCCGAGACGAAGCGGGTGCGCGGCATGAGCAGCGCGCCGTGCGCCTGCGCCGAGCGCAGGTTCAGGATGACCAGCCGCGCGTCGTCGACCCAGGCGTCGGAATAGGCGAAGCCGCGTGTGATGCGCGGATCGAGCCCGGCGCCATAGCCGTCCGGCGCCAGCCGTACCGCGCGCGACTTCGGCAGGCTGATGCGGCCGCCGAGGTGGTCGTAGAGCCACAGGCCGGTGCGGATCATCCACGCCGGGCGAAGGCCCGCGACCTGCGGCATCACGAAGCGCAGCGGCCACGCGATGTGCGGCGCGAGCCGCAGCAGCACCTCGCGCTCGGCCAGCGCCTCGGCGACCAGCCGGAATTCGTAGTGCTCGAGATAGCGCAGGCCGCCGTGGATCAGCTTGGTGCTGGCCGACGAGGTCGCGCCGCCGAAGTCGCCCTGCTCGACCAGCGCGACGCGCAGGCCGCGGCCGGCCGCGTCGCGCGCGATGCCCGCGCCGTTGATGCCGCCGCCGACGACGAGCAGGTCGAGTGCGTCGGCTGCATGCGTCACGCGCGCCTCCCGGGGCGCGACCTGGCCGGCGCGTCGCCGGCGAGCAGCAGGCGCGCGGTCGGCTCGTCGACGACCAGCGTGTTGACGAATCGGCCCGCGAGCGCCGCGCGCAGGCCCTCGGCCTTGCCGGTGCCGCTGGCGACGCAGATCGAGTGCTTCGCGCGCCGCAGCAGCGACAGGTCGGGCCCGCTCGCGCGCGCATTCAGCGCGATGTCGTCGTAGCTGCCGTCGGCGCGGAAGAACACCGTCGCGATGTCGCCCACGACGCGGTCGCGGCGCAGGCTGCGCAGGTCGGCCGGCTCGAGGAAGCCGCCGCTGTGCACGTGGCTGGGCACCTGGCCGGAGAACGCGCCCACGCTGAAGACCAGGATCCTCGCACGTCGCTGCAGTTCGAGCAGGCGCCTGACGCTGCGCTCGCGCCACAGCGCCGTGCGGGTCTGCGCGTAGTCGAAGAACGCCGGCACCGGAAATGCGTGGGGGCGCGCGCCGTAGTTCTGCGCGATGCGCATCACGATGTCGCTGCTGAAAGTGCTGTCGATGTCCTGCGTGGTGCCCGAGCCGTTGAGCGCGACCACGTCCACGTTGGCGACCGGCTTCGGCGAGAGCTTCGAGGCCACCTTGCGCAACGTGGTGCCCCACGCGATGCCGACCACGGCGTCGGCGTCGACGACCGTGTTCAGGTAGCCGGCGGCGAAGGCGGCGACCCGCTCGAGCCAGTCGTGCTCGTCGGCGGTCTCGGGTACCGACACGACGCGGGCCACGCGCAGGCCGAAGCGCTCGCGAAGCCGCGCCTCGATGCCCTGCGGATGCTGCGCCGGGTCGTGGATGCGGATCTCGACCAGGCCGCGCTCGTGCGCGCGCGAGAGCAGCCGCGACACCGTCGAGCGCGACGTGCGCAACTCGTCGGCGATCCGGGCCGTGGTGAGGTGATCGTAGTAGTACAGGCGCGCCACGCGGATCGACAGCGCGTCCTGCTCGCTGGCAAGCATGCACGGATTTTCACGGAGATTGCACGAACGTGCAAGCCCGCGCAGGCGCCGCGCCGTGCGAGACTGCGGACACCTCCGTCGAGCCGCCTGCCGCCATGCCGCTGAGCTCCAACCGCCTGCTGAACACCTTCCTCACCGGCCTGCTCGCCGCGCTGCCGCTGGCCGCGACGGTGCTGGTCTTCGTCTGGGCCGTGAGGGTGCTGGTCGACTACCTCGGCCCGGGCAGCTACGTCGGGCGCGTGCTCAAGGCGCTCGGCCTGGGCTTCGCCAACTCGGAGGCGGCCAGCTACCTGCTCGGGGCCGGCATCGTGATCGCCGCGATCTTCGTCCTCGGCGCGTTGGTGCAGACGCGGTTGCGCCGCGTGCTCGCGGCGGCGCTCGACGCGGTCGTCATGCGCATCCCGGTGGTGCGCAGCGTCTACGACATGGCGAGCAGGCTCGTCGGCCTGCTCGGCCAGCGCGAGCCGCACGGCATGCGCTCGATGAGCCCGGTCTGGCTGCATTTCGGCGGCGTCGGCGGCGTCGCGGTGCTCGGGCTGTTGTCGACCAACGAGCCGGTGCGCGTGGGCGAACTCGACTACCTGGCGGTGCTGGTGCCGACCGCGCCGGTGCCGGTGGGCGGCGGGCTGCTGTACGTGCCCCGCGACTGGGTGACGCCGGCCGACGTCGGCATCGACGGGCTGACGAGCATCTACGTGTCGATGGGCATGACGTCGAAGCAGCACATCGGCCCGGCACGGTAGATCCGCGCATCCATCGTCGCCAGCGCGGGGGATACGGCGACCGGCGCGCCGCAGTGCGCGAGCACGTCGCGCTGAAGGTCGATGCCGGGCGCGATCTCGACCAGCACGAGCTGGCCGTCGACCAGCCGGAACACCGCGCGCTCGGTCACGTACAGCACGTCTGTCCCCTGCCGCGACGCGTACTCCCCGTTGAACGACAGGTGTCCGACCCGCGGCACGAGCTTGCGCGAGCGGCCCTCGTGGACGATGCGCAGCTGGCCGTCGCCGGCCTCGACCTGCAGGCCGCCTGCGGTCAGCGTGCCCATGAAGACCAGGCGTCGCGTCGACTGCGTGATGTTGACGAAGCCGCCGACGCCGGCCAGCAGCCGGTGCTCGCCGTCGCCGAACAGGCTGACGTTGACGTTGCCGTGGCCGTCGAACTCGGCCAGCCCGAGGAACGCCATGTCGATGCCGCCGCCGTCGTAGAAGTCGAACTGCGCCGGCTCGTCGACGATCGCCTCGGGGAACTCGGAGGCGCCGAACGACAGGCCGTCGGCGGGCGTGCCGCCGATCGGGCCCGACTCGACGGTGAGCACGAAACCGCCGACGCCCTCTTCGCGGGCCACCGCGCCGACGCCGGCGGGCATGCCGACGCCCAGGTTGACGACTCGCGGGCGGTGCGCGGCCAGCTCGATGAGCGCGCGGCGCTGGACGATCCGGCGTGCGTCGAGCGCGGCCGGCGCGGGCTTCGCCGTCGCGCCTGGCGAGCTGGTCGCGGCGACTCCGGCGGTCGCGGCGGTGGCAGCGATTCCGCCGGCGCCCGCGGCCCGGCCCGCTTCCGTGGCGTCCCCCGCCGCCCCATCACGCGGCGCCGCGCGCATGTAGTCCAGGTTCAGGTATTCGCCGAAGGTCATCGAGTGGTGGTCGGCGTCCTCGCCCACCTCGACGACGTAGTCGACCAGGATCCCCGGCACGCGCACGCGCTGCGGGTCGTCGTGCGCGTCGACGACGCGCTTGACTTGCGCGACCACGATGCCGCCGCTGTTGTGCGCGGCCTGCGCGATTGCCAGCATCTCGTGATGGAACGGCTCGTGCTCGGTGGTCAGGTTGCCGCGCGCGTCGCTGGTCGTCGCGCGGATCAGCGCGACGTCGATGCGCATCGGCCGGTAGCGCAGCCACTCTTCTCCGTCGATCTCGAGAAGGTCGACCAGGTCGGCCGTGGTGCGCGCGTTGAGCTTGCCGCCGCCGTGGCGCGGGTCGACGAAGGTGTGCAGGCCGATCTTCGTGATCACGCCCGGCTTGCCGCCCGCGATCGCGCGATACAGGTGGGTGATCACGCCCTGCGGCAGGTTCCACGCCTCGCAGCGGTTCTCGAGCGCGAGCCGCGACAGCTTCGGGGCCGAGCGCCAGTGGCCGCCGACGATTCGCCGGGTCAGTCCCTCGTGACCGAAGTGGTTGACGCCGCGGTCGCCGCGGTCGCCCTGGCCGGCCGAGTAGACCAGCGTCAGCTGCGACGGCGTGCCGTGCGCGAGGAAGCGACGCTCGATCGCCGCGGTGACCGCCTCGGCGTGTCCTGCGCCGACGAAACCCGCGCAGGCCAGCGTCGCGCCGTGGGGGATCAGCGCGACGGCGTCGTCGACGCCGACACGCTTCAATAGGTGACCATGCTGGTGTCGGTTTCGACCCGCACGACGTCGCGACCGAGCGCCGCGACCACGCTGGCCGCGTAACGGTCGGCCCACGCCGCGTCGCGCCGGAACTGCCCGGCGCCGGCCGCCGCGGCGACCGCGAGCACCTTGTCGGCGACCAGCACCCTGCCCGACGCGCGCATCGGCTCGGCCCCCAGCGCGACGAACTGCTCGTCGAGCCAACGACGCGCCTCGTCGCTGCCGAGCCTGAGCGTAGGGCTCAGGCTGAACACCGTGCCGGGTGCGAACCGGACGTTGACCTCGATCGTCATCATGGTCTCCGAGGGCCCGGGCGCAAGTCTGCCAGAACCGGGGCCATGACGCGCGGACCTTTTACACCCCCCAGGTGACGTCCTTGCCCGCCGCGTGGGCCGCCTCGAGCATCTCGATGAACGGAAACGCGCGCTGGGCGAGCGAGACCGGGTAGGCCTCGTCCTCGTCGGCGGCGGCCTGCGGCTTCTCGGGCGCGGCGCCGCCCTGGCTTTCGGCGCGCAGCGCGGCGCGCTCGTCGTCGATCGCCTTGCGCAGCGCGGCGATCGCCGCCGGCATCTGGTCGACGGTGACGATGCCGGTGGCGCCCGGCGCCTTGCCGACGATCTTCAGGATCCACTCCGCGACCGGCTTCGTCATGACGACGGTGCCGGTAGCGCGCGACTTGAACTCGTAAATCATGGCCTGCCTCCGGTTCGGGCCCTGCCCGGTTGATACCATTATCGGATGAATCCCCGATCCGCCCTGCGCTGGCGGCGCGCGCCGCCGGCCTCGGCCCGCGTCGCGCGCGCTTGCGCACTCGCCTGCACCCTCCTCCTGTCAGCCTGCGCGCCCGACTACGACTGGCGCGAGATCCGGCCCTCGGGCGAAGGCTACGCCGTCATGTTGCCGGGCAAGCCCGCGTCGATGTCGCGCCCGATCAACCTCGACGGCCTGCCGGTGACGATGGCGATGAGCGGCGCCCGGGTCGACGACCAGTCGTTCACCGTGGGCATGGTCGTCCTGCCCGACGCCGAACCGGCCACGCGCGAGAAGGCCCGCGCAGCGATGCGCGCGGCGATGGTGCGCAACATCGCCGGCCGCGAGACGCAGGTCGCCGAGACGGCGGTGCCCGTGCACGACCTGGCCGGCCGCGCGACCGCGACGCAGCCGGCGGTGCGCGTCGAGGCTTCGGGCCGCATCGCCGATCGCCCGGCGCACCTGTCCGCGCTGTTCGTCGCGCGCGGCCACCGCGCCTGGCAGGCGGTGGTCATCGGGCCGGCGCCCGACGCCGAGCACGCGCCGACCTTCCTCGACTCGTTCAGGCTCATCGAGTGACGCGATGGGCACTGCGATGAGCGCCGTGCTGCCGGCCCCGCTCGCGATGCGCGTGTTTGCCGCCTTCGCGAGCGGCTACTTCATGTCGTATGCACTGCGCTCGGTCAACGCGGTGATCGCCCCCGACCTGATCGCCGAGTTCGGCCTGTCGAACGCGCAGCTGGGTTCGTTGTCCTCGGCGTACTTCATCGCGTTCGCGGCGATGCAGATGCCGCTGGGCATCTGGCTCGACCGCTTCGGTTCGCGCCGCGTCGACGCCACGCTGCTGCTGGTCGCCGCGGCCGGCTGTGCGGTATTCGCGCTGGCGCACAGCGTGGCGATGCTGTGGGTCGGCCGCGCGCTGATCGGCATCGGCGTGTCGGGCGCGCTGATGGCCTCGCTGCGCGCGTTTCGCTTCTGGTACGTCGACGCGCGCCAGCAGCAGCTGGCGGCGTGGATGCTCGTGGCGGGCACGCTCGGGGCGCTGGTCACGACGGTGCCGGTGCAGTGGGCATTGCCGCTGGTCGGATGGCGGGGCGTGTTCTGGATCGCGGCGGCGATGCTGTGTGCGTCGAGCGCGGCGATCGCGCTGAAGCTGCCCAGCGAGCCGGTGCACGCCGCGCACCCCGACGAGTCGCCGTGGGCGGCGTACCGGCAGGTGTTCGGCGAGCCGTACTTCTGGCGCTTCGGCATCGTGTCGCTGACGGTGCAGGCGAGCTTCATCGCGTTCCAGAGCCTGTGGGTCGGCCCGTGGCTGCGCACCGTGCTCGGCATCGACGCCGACAGCGCCGCGCAGGCACTGTTCGTGTTCAACCTCGTGCTGATGCTGGGCTACCTGGCGCTGGGCTGGGCGGTGCCGGCGATGGTGCGCCAGGGGTGGACGACGCTGCGGCTGGTGGCGGGCGGCACCGCGGTGATGCTCGCGATCGAGCTGGCCATCGCGTTCGCCCACGGTGCCTGGGCGTGGCTGTTGTGGCTGCCGCTGGCGCTGGCGGCGACGGTGAACACGCTGTCGCAGACGCACGTGAGCCTGTCGTTTCCCGCGAAGCTCACCGGGCGAGCGTTCACCGCGTACAACCTGCTGACGATGACGGGAATGTTCCTCGCGCAATGGCTGTTCGGCGTGACGGTCGACCTGCTCGGCGGCGGCGGGCACAGCGAGCAGGGCTTCCGGCGCGCGCTGCTGGCGTGGATCGTGCTGCAACTCGCTGCCCTGCTGGTGCTCGTCTTCTGGCGGGTGCGCCCGCCGAAGCCCGCGACATGAGCGATCCGATGCCCGATTGGCTCACCGAGCGCTGCACGAGCCGTGGCGGCGTGCCGATCCTGATTCGCCCGTTGCGGGCCGACGACGCGCCGAGCGAGCGCGCGTTCATCGACGGGCTGTCGCCGGCGTCGCTGTACCAGCGCCTGCTCGGCGTGGTCAAGGAGGTCACCGACGAGCAGATCGCCGAACTGGTCCGGCAGGACTGGCCGCGGCGACTCGGGCTGGCGGTGTTCGGTGTCGGCGTGGCGGCCGACCGCGCGCAGGGTGAGTCGCCAGTCGCCGCGGCGGGGGACGCCGCCGCGCCCTCGGCCGAGGGCGACCTCCTCGGCGTTGCCCGGTTCGACGCGTCCGATCGGCCCGGGGCCGCGGAGTTCGCGATCGTCGTCACCGACCGCTGGCAGCGCCATGGCATCGGCTATGCGCTGTTCCAGCGGCTGGTGCGCGCCGCCCGCGCGGCCGGCTATCGCGAGCTGGTCGGCACCACCTACGCGGTCAACCGCGACATGATCGAGCTCGCCCGGTCCTACGGCTTCGAGGTCGGCCCCGAAGAGGGCGAGCCGAGCCTGCGGCGACTGACGCTCGTGCTCAACGATCGCGCAGGTGCCGATCGAATTCGATGACGTCGGCGGGCTGCGCGTACGGCTGGTCGCGGTACAGCCGGTTGGCGAGGTTGTGCGGGTGGCGCGCGGCTTCGGCGAAGTCGAGCACCGGCGACAGGCAGGCGTCGTGCGCCTTCGCTGCCTGCGCCCAGTCGTCGCGGCTGCGTGACGCGAAGCGCGCCGCGAAGCGCTCGGTGGTCGCCGGCCAGGTGGCGGGGCGGTACTGGTCGCGCGGGTCGATCTCGCCTTCGAGGCCCGTGACCGCGAGCAGCTGCGCGTAGAACTTCGGCTCGAGGGCGCCGGCGGCGACGAAGCGCCCGTCGGCGCAGCGGTAGACGCGATAGAACGGCATCGCGCCGTCGAGCAGGTTGTTGGCGCGCTTCAGGTTCCAGATGCCGCCGGCCAGGAGCCCGTAGACCATCGGCGTGAGGCCGACGGTGCCGGCGAGGATGCTGGTCTCGGCGACGCCGCCGCGCTGCGTGATCGAGCGCTGCACGAGCTTGGCCAGCACGCCGACCAGCAGGTGCATCGCGCCGCCGCCGAAGTCGGCGACCAGGTTCAGCGGCGGCACCGGCGCCTCGCGCGCGCCGATTGCGTTGAGCACGCCCGACAGCGCAAGGTAGTTGATGTCGTGGCCGGCGCGTTCGGCGAGTTCTCCCGCGTGGCCCCAGCCCGACAGGCGCCCGACGACGAGCTTCGGGTGCGCGTCGAGCAGCGCGGCCGGCGCGAGCCCGAGCCGCTCGAGCACGCCGGGGCGAAAGCCCTCGAGCAGCACGTCGGCGTCGGCCAGCTCGCGGCGCAGCGCCGCCAGGCCGTCGGCCTGCTTCAGGTCGACCGCCAGCGCGCGCTTGCCGAGGTTGAGCAGGTCGTACTCGGGGCCGACGCCCACGCCCAGCCCCGGGTCGACGGGCGGCGACACGCGCAGCACGTCGGCGCCGAGCGAGCGCAGCAGCTGGCCGGCGAACGGCACCGGGCCGATCGCGTGGAGTTCGACGACTTTGAGGCCGGAGAGAGGGGGCGTGGCGGTCATGCGGGGGTCCGTCGGGGGAAAGGGAAGGGAGAAGGGCGAAGGGAGAAGGGCGAAGGGAGAAGGGAGAAGGGAGAAGGGGGTTGGATCGGCGGGCGCCTGGGGTGGCTCCGCGCGGCCAGGCGCGGCCCGCTGGGCACGATGATCGCATGTCGCGCTGTGATCGGCGATCAGCCGGCGGGCCCTGCGGCATCGAGGGCGCGTCGGTAGGCGACCGCCTCGGCCGCGTGCTGTGCGCCGATCGCGGCATCGCCGCGCAGGTCGGCGATCGTGCGGGCGAGCTTGTGCACGCGGTGCAGTGCGCGCGACGACCAGTGGCGTTGGCGAGCGACGCGGCGCAGCAGTGCGGCAGCTTCGTCGTCGAGCGCGCAATGCCGGTCGATCTCGGGCGGCGCCAGGTGCGCGTTGGGCTTGCCCTGGCGCGCGAGCTGGCGCTCGCGCGCGCGGGCCACGCGCTCGGCGATCGCCGCGCTGGGTTCGCCGTCGGCGCGCCGCATCAGCGTCGACTCGTCGACCGGCTGCACGCCGATCAGCACGTCGATGCGATCGAGCAGCGGCCCCGACAGGCGCGCCTGGTAGCGGCGCACCTGCTCGGGCGTGCAGCGGCAGCGCTCGCTGCCCAGGAACCCGCAGGGGCAGGGGTTCATGGCCGCCACGAGCTGGAAGCGCGCCGGGAACTCGACCTGCCGCGCCGCGCGCGCCACGCCGATGCGGCCGGTCTCGAGCGGCTCGCGCAGCGCCTCGAGCACGGCGCGCGAGAACTCGGGAAGTTCGTCGAGGAACAGCACGCCGTGGTGCGCGAGGCTGGCCTCGCCCGGACGCGGGTTCGCGCCGCCGCCGACGATCGCGGCGGCCGACGCGCCGTGATGCGGCGCGCGAAACGGCCGGCGTCCCCAGTCGGCCGGAGCGAAGCGACCGGCCAGGCCGGCCAGCGCGGCGGTCTCGAGCGCCTCGTCGCGGGTGAGCGGCGGCGCGATCGTCGGCAGCCGTTGCGCGAGCAGCGACTTGCCGGCGCCCGGGGGCCCGACCATCAGAAGGTTGTGCGCCCCGGCGGCCGCAACTTCGAGCGCGCGCTTCGCGCCGGCCTGCCCCTTGACGTCGGCGAAGTCGCCGTCGCCGGCGGGGGCGGGCGCGCACGGCGCCGGCGCGATGCGCTCGAGCGGGCTCGCGCCCAGCAGGTGCGCGGCGACGCCGGCCAGGTCGAGCGCGCCGAGCAGCCGCGCCCCGTCGACCAGCGCCGCTTCGGCGCCGTTGGCCGCGGGCAGCAGCAGCGTGCGCGGACGGGCGTCGCGCACGCCGGCCAGCGCCATCGCGAGCGCGCCGCGGATGGGGCGGATCGTCCCGGTGAGCGAAAGCTCGCCGACGAGTTCGAGCTCGTCGAGCGGTTCGCTGGGCAGCTGGCCGCTGGCCGCGAGGATGCCCACCGCGATCGGCAGGTCGAAGCGGCCCGACTCCTTCGGCAGGTCGGCGGGCGCGAGGTTGACCGTGAGCCTGCGGTTCGGGAAGTCGAAGCCGGCGTGCAGCAGCGCCGCGCGCACCCGGTCACGGCTCTCGCGGACCTCGGCCTCCGGCAGCCCGACGATGTGGAACGCGGGCAGCCCGTTGCCCACGTGCACCTCGACGCGCACCTCCGGCGCATCGAGACCGAGGAGGGCGCGCGAGCGGACGACGGCGACGGACATCGGTAGAGCGCGTGGGCGGCGAGGGGGTCGAGGGCGGCCCTCCGAGTCTAGGCGGCGCGCGCCGTCGCGGGGCGCGCGCCGGCTAAGCCGATGGCTCGGCCGACGGGCCGAAGCGTGGTCGGTGCGCCTGACGTCGGGTCGATCACCACAACGGGTCTTGACAATGGATTAATTTAATATAAACTTAATGCAAATACTCCACCGCCTCGAGGACCCGCGTCATGCCACCCCGGCCGTACAACAGCGAAACCCGCCGCCGCAAGCAGGCCGAACTGCGCGAGCGCATTGCCGCGGCGGCAGCCGAGCTTCACGCGCAGCAAGGCGCCGTCGCGACCAGCAACGCCGACATCGCGCGGCAGGCCGGCGTTTCGCTGCCCACCGTCTACAGCCACTTCCCGAGCCAGGACGATCTGCTCGGCGCCTGCACCGCGCACGTGGCGAGCCGGGCGCCGCAAGTGCCGGTCGAACAGGTCCTGGGCGCGCCCGACCTGCGCGCCGCCACCGAGCGCCTGGTCGACGCGGCCGACGCGCTCAACGCGCACTTCGCGCCCTGGAAGGCCTGGCGCGAGGACCGCGTGATTCCCTTCCTCGCCCGGATGGGCGACACCGCGCGCGCGCAGCAGACGGCGCTGATCGCGGAACTTCTCGAGCGTCACCTCGGCGCCGGCGACCACCGCGAGGTCGCCGCGGCCTGGGAAACGCTGCTGTCGTTCGACCCCTGGCACCGGATGGTGCACGAACACGGCCTGTCGCGCCCCGCGGTGCGCAGGCAACTGGTCCAGATGCTGCTGGCTGTCGTCGGACCGCAGCCCGCCGCACGATCCCACTCGCGTCCGAGGAGCACGAAACCATGACCCCGAACCTGAAGTCCACCATCGACGAGATTGCCCCCGACACGTGGCGCATCAGCGTCGCGATGCCGCCCGATTTCATCCCCGGCGGGTTCTCCTTCAACCAGTACCTGATCGTCGACGAGCGCCCGCTGCTGTTCCACACCGGCCCGAAGAAGCTGTTCGGCCTGGTGAGCGCGCAGATCGAGAAGGTGATGCCGCTGGCCGACCTGCGCTACATCGCGTTCTCGCACGTCGAGGCCGACGAGTGCGGCGCGCTGCCCGAGTTTCTCGCGGCGGCCCCGCTCGCGCGCCCGGTGTGCAGCGAGGTGGCGGCGATGGTCTCGGTGCGCGACCTGGTCGACGTGGAGCCGATCGGCATGGCCGACGGGCAGGTGCTCGACCTCGGGCGCCGCCGCGTCCAGTGGCAGTACACGCCGCACCTGCCGCACGGCTGGGATGCCGGCTACCTGTTCGACCAGACGGCGAAGACGCTGTTCAACGGCGACCTGTTCACGCAGCCGGGCACGGGCGACAAGCCGCTGGTCAGCGACGACCTGGTCGGGCCCAGCGACGCTTTCCGGCGCCAGATGGACTACTTCTCGCACGGGCCCGACACGCAGGCGATGATCGAGAAGCTGGCGAGCCTGCGCCCCGAGACGCTGGCGTGCATGCACGGCAGCGCGTGGGCCGGCGACGGCGCGGCGATGCTGCGCCTGCTCGGCAAGTCGCTGCTGCATTGATCCCGGGTGCGGGGCAGTGCCCGGGCGCTTGCCCCAGGCCTGCCAGGGCACGGCGCCGGCCCGCACGCGGGCTGGCGCCCGGCCCGAAGCGACCGCTAGGTCGAACGCTCCGCCAGCTGCTTCTCGAGCTGCTCGACCCGCTGCTGCAATCGCGCGAGTCGCTCGAGTTGCGAATCGAATTCTTCGCGGGTGACCAGGTCGGCCCGCTGGAAGGCCTGCGCCAGCAGCGCCTTCATGTTGCGCTCGACGTCGGCGGCCGGGCTGTTGCGTAGCAGCTCGGCCAGCCGCGATTGAAGCTCGGCGAGCAGTGACGGGGGCGTGGCGCTCATCGTGAATCGAGTCTAGCACGGGGGTTGCAGCGCTCCGCGAGGGCCCGGGCGCGCCCGGCGCGCCGCGCGTCCCCGCCTATTGGCGCACCGGACCGGTGCGCCCCGCGCCGTCGCACCGCGTTGGCGCAGCGCAGGCCGGCGCGTTGCACCAATCTACTCCCGACCCGCCCTGCCGGACCCGCGAGCGGGCCGCTGGCACGGTCTGTGCGTAGTCGGTTCCAGCGGCCCCGTCGGGGCCCGAAAACCTGAACCTTCTGCGGAGCAAGCCGATCATGAAAAAGACGATCCTCGCCGTGTCCCTCGCCTGCGCTGCCGGCAGCCTGCCGACCCACGCGTTCGCGCAAGCGGCCGCCGCGACGCCCGAGCACACCTTCACGGGCAACCTGAGCCTGGTGAGCGAGTACCGCTATCGCGGGATCGCGCAGACCAACGCCAAGCCCGCGGTGCAGGGTGGCTTCGACTACGCGCACGCGAGCGGCCTCTATGCGGGCACCTGGGCCTCGAACGTGAGCTGGCTGTCCGACGCCGGCGGCGGTGTCAGCAACAGCCTCGAGTGGGACTTCTACGGCGGCTACAAGGGCACCGTCGGCGACTTCGGCTACGACGTCGGCCTGCTGTACTACTACTACCCGGGCTCGTATCCGTCGGGCTTCAACTCGCCGAACACGCTCGAGATGTACGTCGCGGGCACCTGGAAGATGCTGACGCTGAAGTACTCGCACGGCCTGACCGACCTGTTCGGCTTCGTCGACAGCAAGGGCGCGGGCTACCTCGACCTCACCGGCAACTTCGACGTCGGCAGCGGCGTCACGGTCACCGCCCACGTCGGCCACCAGTCGATCCCGGCCGGCTCGGTCGGCGGCGTGCAGGTGCGCTCGAGCAGCGACTGCTCGTACACCGACTGGAAGCTCGGCGCGTCCAAGGAGTACGTCGGCCTGACCTGGGGCCTGGCCTACGTCGGCACCGACGCCAAGGGCGGCGCCGGCGAATGCTACCGCAACGCGTTCAACCGTGACCTCGGCAAGGGCACGGTCGTGCTGTCGGTCAGCAAGACCTTCTGAGCGGGAGGCTCGAATGAAACTGATCACTGCGGTCATCAAGCCGTTCAAGCTCGACGAGGTGCGCGAAGCGCTGTCGGCGATCGGCGTGCAGGGCATCACGGTCACCGAGGTGAAGGGCTTCGGCCGGCAAAAGGGCCACACCGAGCTGTACCGCGGCGCCGAGTACGTCATCGACTTCCTGCCGAAAGTGAAGATCGACGTGGCGATCGCCGACGACCTGGTCGAGCGCGCGATCGAGGCGATCGAGGCCTCGGCGCGCACCGGCAAGATCGGCGACGGCAAGATCTTCGTCTACGACCTCGAACAAGTCGTGCGCATCCGCACCGGCGAAACCGGCAACGAGGCGCTCTGAGCGCCCGGATCCGCACCACGGAGAACGTTCCATGAAATCCCTGACCCGAATCATCGCGCTGTGCCTGGCGCTGTCGCTGGCGCCGCTCGCGGCGCTGGCCGCTTCGCCGGAGCCTGCCGCGCCCACCACTGCGCTGACCGCGGGAGCCGTGCTGCTCGCCCAGGCGTCGGCGGCTTCGGACGCGCAGCCAGCAGCGCCTGCTGCCGCGCCGGCGGCCGAGGCCAAGCCCGAGGCGGCGGCCGCCGCACCGGCCGCCGCCGCCCCGGCCGAGGAGAAGAAGGACGCCCCCGCCGCGGCGCCGCCCGTCCCGAACAAGGGCGACGTCGCGTGGATGAGCGTCTCGACGCTGCTCGTCATCATGATGACGATTCCCGGCCTTGCGCTGTTCTACGGCGGGCTGGTGCGCACGAAGAACATGCTCTCGATCCTGATGCAGGTGCTGGTCGTGTTCTCGGTGATCGTCGTGCTGTGGTCGATCTACGGCTACTCGCTGGCGTTCGGCGGCGACGGATTGTTCTTCGGCAACCTGTCGAAGATCTTCCTGAAGGGCATCACGCCCGACTCGGCGGCCGCGACCTTCAGCAAGGGCGTGGTCATCCCGGAGCTGTCGTTCGTCGCGTTCCAGGCCACGTTCGCCGCGATCACCTGCGCGCTGATCGTCGGCGCCTTCGCCGAGCGGGTGCGCTTCTCGGCGGTGCTGCTGTTCTCGGTGCTGTGGTTCACGTTCTGCTACGTGCCGATCGCGCATGCGGTCTGGTACTGGGCGGGCCCGGACGCGATCACCGACGCGAAGGCGCTCGAGGCGGTCACCGCGGCGGCGGGCTTCATGTGGGCCAAGGGTGCGCTGGACTTCGCCGGCGGCACCGTGGTGCACATCAACGCCGGCGTGGCGGGCCTGGTCGGCGCCTACGTGATCGGCAAGCGGATCGGCTACGGCCGTGAGTCGATGGCGCCGCACTCGCTGGTGATGACGATGATCGGCGCTTCGCTGTTGTGGGTGGGCTGGTTCGGCTTCAACGCGGGCTCGAACCTCGAAGCCAACGGGGTGGCCGCGCTGGCCTTCATCAACACGCTGATCGCCACCGCGGCCGCCACCGTCTCGTGGACGCTCGGCGAGTGGATGGGCAAGGGCAAGCCCTCGATGCTGGGTGCGGCCTCGGGCGCCGTGGCCGGGCTGGTGGCGATCACGCCGGCCTGCGGCTTCGTCGGACCGATGGGCGCGCTGATCATCGGCCTGGTCGCCGGCGTCGTCTGCCTGTGGGGCGTCAACGGCCTGAAGCGGATGCTGGGTGCCGACGACTCGCTCGACGTGTTCGGCGTGCACGGCGTGGGCGGCATCACCGGCGCGCTGCTCACCGGCGTGTTCGCGGCGCCGTCGCTCGGCGGCACCGGCGTCTACGACTACGTCGCCAACGCGGTCGCGGCCGACTACTCGATCGGCAGCCAGGTCTGGGTGCAGCTGCAGGGCGTGCTGCTGACGATCGTCTGGTCCGGCGTGGTCGCGTTCGTCGCCTTCAAGCTGGTCGACCTGATGATCGGGCTGCGCGTGCCCGAAGAGGAAGAGCGCCAGGGGCTCGACATCAGCTCGCACGGCGAGACCGCCTACCACCACTGACCTCCACACCCCCGCCCTTCCGCGAACCGGGGCGGGACCACGACGGGGCGGGCCTTCGGGTCCGCCCCGTTTTCGTTCGGGCGCTACAATTCCCCGGTCGACCCGCCCGTGCTCCCATGACCCCCCATCTCGTCACCGCGATGTCCGCCCCGCTGCAGGACTTCGAGCGCCGCATCCTCGACGCGACGCCGCGCATCGAGCGCTGGTTCCGCATGGAGTGGCAGGACCACACTCCGCCGTTCTAC
The DNA here is from genome assembly GCA_019635275.1 of Burkholderiaceae bacterium. GTDB lineage: Bacteria > Pseudomonadota > Gammaproteobacteria > Burkholderiales > Burkholderiaceae_E > Zeimonas. The sequence goes on from JAHBZV010000001.1 coordinate 148,192, forward strand.
GCGTCGGTCGACCTGCGCAACGCCGGGTTCAAGCTCGCGCCGGTCGACACCAACCTGTTCCCGGGCGGCTTCAACAACCTGACCGAGGAGATGCTGCCGCTGGCGGTGCAGGCCGCGATGGCGGCGATCGAGAAGTACTGCCCCGAGGCGCGCAACCTGCTGCTCGTCCCCGAGAGCCACACGCGCAACGCCTTCTACCTGCAGAACGTCCAGCGGCTGTCGACCATCCTGCGCCAGACGGGCCTGAACGTGCGCTACGGCACGCTGAACCCCGAGATCAAGGCGCCGACGAAGATCGAGCTCCCCGACGGCCAGTCGATGACGGTCGAGCCGCTGGTGCGGCGCGGGCTGCGTGTCGGCCTCGATGACTTCGATCCCTGCTCGATCCTTCTGAACAACGACCTGTCCTCGGGCATCCCCGAGGTGCTGAAGGACCTGCACGAGCAGGTGCTGCTCCCGCCGCTGCACGCAGGCTGGGCCGTGCGCCGCAAGTCGCAGCACTTCGCCGCGTATGCCGACGTCGCCAAGCGCTTCGCGAAGCAGTTCGACATGGACCCCTGGCTGATCAATCCGTACTTCGCGCGCTGCGGCAAGATCGACTTCCACGAGCGCTCGGGCGAGGACTGCCTGGCCACCAACGTCGAGACGCTGCTCAAGCAGATCCGCGCCAAGTACCGCGAGTACCGGATCGACGAGAAACCCTTCGTCGTCGTCAAGGCCGACGCCGGCACCTACGGCATGGGCGTGATGTCGGTGCGCGACCCCTCCGAGGTGCGCGACCTCAACCGCAAGCAGCGCAACAAGATGGCCGTCGTCAAGGAGGGCCTCGAGGTGCACGAGGTGATCCTGCAGGAAGGCGTGCACACCTTCGAGACGGTGAACGACGGCGTCGCCGAGCCGGTGGTCTACATGATCGACCGCTACGTCGTCGGCGGCTTCTACCGCGTGCACACCGGGCGCGCGAAGGACGAGAACCTGAACGCGCCGGGCATGCACTTCGTGCCGCTGCCGTTCGCGGCCAGCTGCAACCTGCCCGACTGCACGGCCTCGCTCGAGCACGCGCCCAACCGCTTCTACGTCTACGGCGTGGTCGCGCGGCTCGCGCTGCTGGCCGCCTCGATCGAGCTCGAGCAGACCGATCCCGACCAGTCGCGCTACGGCTGAGCGCCGCGCCCCCAACCTGTTCCGGGAGTTCCCGCCGATGCGCCTGCTGGTGATCCTCGATCCGCTGCCGTCGATCAAGACCTACAAGGATTCCACCTACGCGATGATGGTCGAGGCCGCTGCGCGCGGCTACGAGCTGTTCGTCTGCGAGCAGCACGCGCTGTCGCTCGCGCGCGGCCGCACGATGGCGCGCGTGACGCCGCTGCGGATCACCGACGCCACCGGCAGCGGCGCCCCGTGGTACGAGGCGGGCGAGCCGCGCAGCGAGCCGGTGGCCGCGTTCGGCGCGGTGCTGATGCGCAAGGACCCGCCGTTCGACATGGAGTACGTGTTCTCCACGTACCTGCTCGAGCACGCGGTTCGCGAGGGCGCGCGCGTCTTCAACGACCCGCTGGCGATCCGCAGCCACAACGAGAAGCTCGCGATCGCCGAGTTCCCGCAGTTCACGCCGCCGACGCTGGTCACGCGCTCGGCCGACGAGCTGCGTGCGTTCGTCGACGAGCACGACGAGGCGGTGTTCAAGCTGCTCGACGGGATGGGCGGCACCTCGATCTTCCGCGCCAAGCGTGGCGATCCGAACATCTCGGTGATCATCGAGACGCTGAACCAGTTCGGCGCGCGCTCGGTGATGGCGCAGCGCTTCATCCCCGAGATCAGCGAAGGCGACAAGCGCGTGCTGCTGATCGGCGGGCAGGTGGTGCCGTACTGCCTGGCGCGCATCCCGAAGGACGGCGAGTTCCGCGGCAACCTCGCGGCCGGCGGCCGCGGCGTCGCGCGGCCGCTGTCGGCGCGCGACCGCGAGGTCGCCGAGGCGCTCGCGCCGCAGCTCGCGGCGCGCGGGCTGCTGCTGGTGGGCCTGGACCTGATCGGCGACTACGTCACCGAGATCAACGTCACCAGCCCGACCTGCTTCCAGGAGATCCGCCAGCAGGCCGGGTTCGACGTGGCGAAGCTGTTCATCGACGCGCTCGAGGCGGCCTGCGCGCGATGATCGGGATCATGGTCGTCTCGCACGAGCCGCTGGGCACGGCGCTCATTCACTGCACGCGCCACGTCTACGGCCGCCTGCCGATGCAGCTGGCCGCGCTCGACGTGATTCCCGACGAGGACCCCGAGATCGCGTTCGCCGCGGCGCAGGAGCTGCTCGCGCGGATCAACGACGGCAGCGGGGCGGTGGTGCTCACCGACGTCTTCGGCGCGACGCCTTCGCGCGTCGCGATGCGGCTGGCGGTGCCGGGGCGCGTGCGCGTGCTCGCGGGCGTGAACCTGCCGATGCTGCTCAAGGCGATCTCGAACCGGCGCATGCCGGTCGACGAGCTGTGCGAGCTGCTCGTCGCGAGCGCCCGCGAAGCGATCCGCCCGGCGGATGCGGAGCCCGATGCTCAGGGCTGAGGCCGTCGTCGTCAACCGGCTCGGGCTGCACGCGCGGCCCTCGGCCAGGTTGACCGCCACCGCCTCGAAGTTCAGCTCCGAGGTGTGGCTGTCGAAGGGCTCGCGCCGGATCAACGCCAAGAGCATCATGGGCGTGATGATGCTCGCGGCGGCCAAGGGCAGCACGCTGGTCATCGAGACCGACGGGCCCGACGAAGCCGAGGCGCTCGACGCGATGAGAGACCTGATCGCCAGTGGATTCGGAGAGGACTGAGCCATGACATCGACCGAGAAGTTCCTGGCCGCGCGCGACCTGCTGTTCGCCGCGCGCAGCGACTACGAGCGCGCGTGCCGCGAGTTCGCGTGGCCCGACATGCCCGAGTTCAACTGGGCGCTCGACTACTTCGACGTGCAGGCGGCGGCCGCGCCCGAGCGGCTGGCGCTGTGGATCGCGGGAGAAGACGGCAGCGAGCAGCGCGTCACCTACGCGCAGATGCGCGAGCGCTCCGACCGTGTCGCGAACTTCCTGCGCGGGCTGGGCGTCGTGCGCGGCGACCGGCTGCTGGTGATGCTGCCCAACGTCGTCCCGCTGTGGGAGGTCACGCTCGCGGCGATCAAGCTCGGCGCCGTGCTGTGCCCGACGACGACGCTGCTGGCGACGGCCGACCTCGCCGACCGGCTCGAGCGCGGCCGCATCCGCTGCGTGATCACCGACGCCGATGGCGCCGCGAAGTTCGACGGGCTCGCGGGCGAGCGCATCCGGATCGTCACCAGCGGCCAGCGCGAGGGCTGGACGCCGTACGCGCAGGCCGACGCCGCGCCGGCCGCCTTCGCGGCCGACGGCCCGACGCGCCGCGACGACCCGCTGCTGCTCTACTTCACGTCGGGCACGACGGCCAAGCCGAAGATGGTGCTGCACACGCAGCAGAGCTACCCGGTGGGCCACCTGTCGACGATGTACTGGATCGGCCTGAAGCCGGGCGGCGTGCACTGGAACATCAGCTCGGCCGGGTGGGCCAAGCACGCGTGGAGTTGCGTGTTCGCGCCGTGGATCGCCGGCGCGACGGTGTTCGTCTACAACCAGGCGCGCTTCGACGCGCGGCGCACGCTCGAAGCGCTGGTGCGCCACGGCGTGACGACGCTGTGCGCGCCGCCCACCGTCTGGCGCGCGCTCATCCTCGAAGACCTGAAGGCCTGGCCGGTGGCGCTCGACGAGGCGCTGAGCGCCGGCGAGCCGCTGAACCCCGAGGTGATCGAGCGCGTGCGCCACGCGTGGGGGCTGACGATCCGCGACGGCTACGGCCAGACCGAGACCACCTGCATCGTCGCCAACTCGCCGGGCCAGCCGGTGAAGGCCGGGTCGATGGGGCGCCCGATGCCCGGCTATCGCGTGGCGCTGCTCGACCCGGAGGGCCGCGATGCGGCGACCGGCGAAGTGGCGATCGCCTTGCACCCTCGGCCGCTCGGGCTGATGGCCGGCTACGCCGGCGACGACGCGCGCAATCGCGAGGTGCTGGGCGGCAGCCACTACCGCACCTCCGACGTCGCCAGCCGCGACGACGACGGCTACCTCTGGTACGTGGGCCGCGCCGACGACGTGTTCAAGAGTTCGGACTACCGGATCAGCCCGTTCGAGCTCGAGAGCGTTCTGATCGAGCACGAGGCGGTCGCCGAGGCGGCGGTCGTGCCCAGCCCCGACGCGCGGCGGCTGGCGGTACCCAAGGCGTTCGTGATCCTGCGCCCCGGTTTCCAGCCGGGGCTCGAGCTCGCGCGCTCGATCGTCGGCTTCGTGGCCGGCCGGGTGGCGCCGTACCAGAAGATCCGCCGCATCGAGTTCGCCGACCTGCCGAAGACGATCTCCGGCAAGATCCGCCGCGTCGAGCTGCGCGCGCTCGAGGGCACCCCGGCCGAGCGTCCGCGCCGCGCCGACGAGTACCGGGAGGAAGACCTCTCGTGATGCCGGTCGGCCGTTGCGCGAAACGCAGCGGCCGGATCGGTACACTGGAGGGATGTTCAGCATCCACGGCACCGGCATCGGCGGCGGCATCGTCATCGGCCGTGCCCGGGTGCTCGAGTCGCGCCAGCGCGACGTGCCGCGTTATCGGCTCGGCCCCGCGCAGCTCGAATCCGAGCTGTCGCGGCTCGAGACCGCGATCGAGGTGGTGAGGGCCGAGCTCTTTGCGCTGGCCGAGCACCTGCCGGCCGACGGCCCCGCCGAGGCGCGCGCGCTGCTCGACGTTCACGCGATGATCCTCGACGACCCGGCGCTCGCGCAGGCCGCGCGCGACGCGATGCGCGAGCACCTGTGGAACGCCGAGTGGGCGTTCTCGGCGCAGGCCGGTCACCTGGCGGCGCAGTTCGACGAGTTCGAGGACGAATACCTGCGCGAGCGCGGGCGCGACGTGCAGCAGGTCGCCGAGCGCGTCATCCGCGTACTGTCGGGCTCGACCGCCGGGTCGAAGGTCGGCGCCGAGACGGCGATCTTCGTCGCCGAGGACATCTCGCCCGCCGACATGCTGTCGTTGCGCTCGGCGATCGGCTTCGGCATCGACCTGGGCGGCACCACGTCGCACACCGCGATCCTGGCGCGCAGCATGAACGTGCCGGCGGTGGTCGGCCTGGGTCACGCGAGCCGCCTCGTGCTCGACGACGACTGGCTGATCCTCGACGGCGAGGCGGGCCTCGTGATCGTGGCGCCCGACGAGACGGTGCTGGCCGAGTACCGGCATCGACAGGCGGCGGGCGAGCTCGAGCGCGAGCGCCTGAAGCGACTGCTCCACGTTCCCACCGCCACCGTCGACGGCGTGAAGGTGGGTTTGTTCGCCAACATCGAGCGCCCCGAGGAGGCCGAACGCGCGCTCGCCGCCGGCGCCGAGGGCGTCGGGCTGTTCCGCACCGAGTTCCTGTTCATGAACCGGCGCGACCTGCCCGACGAGGACGAGCAGTTCGAGGCCTATCGCGCCGCGGTGGCCGCGATGCAGGGACGGCCGGTGACGATCCGCACGCTCGACGTCGGCGCCGACAAGGCCGTGCCCGCGCTGGGCGGCACCGCGCCGCAGAACCCGGCGCTCGGCCAGCGCGCGATCCGCTATTGCCTGGCCGAGCCGCAGGTGTTCCTCATGCAGCTGCGCGCGATCCTGCGCGCGTCGGCGTTCGGCAACGCGCGGCTGCTGCTGCCGATGCTCGCTCACAGCCACGAGATCGACCAGGCGTTGCGGCTGGTCGACCTCGCCAAGGGGCAGCTGCGCGGGCGCGGGCTGGCGTTCGACGAGCGGCTGCCGGTCGGCGGCATGATCGAGGTGCCCGCGGCCGCGATCACCGCGGGCCTGTTCGTGCGAAAGCTCGACTTCCTGTCGATCGGCACCAACGACCTGATCCAGTACACGCTGGCGATCGACCGCTCGGACCACGAAGTCGCGTCGCTGTACGAACCGTTCCACCCGGCGGTGCTGCGGCTGATCGGCATGACGATCCGCACCGCGCGCAAGGCGGGCACGCCGGTGGCCGTCTGCGGCGAGATGGCCGGCGACTGGGCCGCGACGCGGCTGCTGCTCGGCATGGGCCTGACCGAATTCTCGATGCACCCGGCGAGCCTGCTGCGCGTGAAGCAGGAGATCCTGCGCGCCGACGCGTCGAAGCTCGCGCCGCGCGTCTCGCGGCTGCTGACGAGCGACGATCCGCTGCGCGTGCGCGCGTTGCTGGCGCGGTTGGTGGAAGACGCCTGATCGGCTCGCGGCCGGCGCCGGTCAGCGCGCGCCCAGCGCGGGCCGCAGGCCGAGGTGCCGCACGAACGGATCGAAGTCGCGGTCGCTGTAGAGCAGCGCGTAGCCGTCGACGATGCAGCGGGTGGCGATCACCGTGTCGATCGTCTTGCGGGCGGTGACGCCCAGCCGGCGCAGCGCGCGTAAGTTCCTTGCTGCGGCGATCGCAATCTCGCGGCCGCCGAGGACGACGATGTCGAGCGTGTCGAGCAGCCGGCGCGCCTGCTCGAATTCGCGGTCGTCGCCGAAGCCCTGCAGGACTTCGGCGAGCACGAGGTCGCCGGTGGCCAGCGGCTCGCTGCCGAGCAGCGCGTCGAGCAGGTCGGTTTGCGGGCTGACGGTGCCGCGGAAGTAGTCGATCCAGACGCTGGAGTCGACCAGGATCAACGATCGGTCCTCATGGCCTCGAGGTCGCCCTGCCAGTGCAGCTTGCCGCGGAACCGCCGGATCTCCTGCTGGCGCCGCAGGCGCAGCAGCGTGCGCAGGCCGAGCTCGACCGCCTCGCGCTTGGTCTTGAGGCCGGTGGCCCGGAGCGTCTGCTTCATCAGCTCGTCGTCGATGACGATGTTGGTGCGCATGATGTGTATGGATTCAATGAGCAATACACATTGTCGCGCTCCCACGGCCGCGGCGCAATCGTCCTTGCGGACGACCCGCACGCCCGATTCGGCCACCGCAAGCTTGCCGCAAGCTCGCCGCAAGGTTCGCGATGGGTCGCGCTTCTACAGTCGCACTCCTTCGCAGATCCCACCCGCGAGACGACCCTGGACTTCCTCCTGTTCCCGGCGTGCCGGCGCGCCGTCGCCGCGTGGCTGGCTGCCGTGGCGGTGGCGGCCGCAGTTGCGCCGGCACCCGCTTGCGCGCGCGACGAAGCGCCTGCGCTTTCCACCGACGGCCAGCCCGTGCTCTCGCTGTCGCTGTCCGATGCCCGGCGCATCCTGCTCGAGCGCAGCCGCGACCTCGGCGCCGCGCAGGCCGCGCTCGACGCGGCCGAAGGCGCGCTGTTCAGCGCCGCGCGCAGGCCGAACCCGGTCCTGACGATCGGCGCCGGCAGCGCGCAGGCCGGCGAGTACCGCCCCCGTGACCTCGACCGCAACGTCCGCCTCGACCAGCTGATCGAGCGCGGCAGCAAGCGGGAACTGCGCGCCGACGCCGCCCGACAGGCGGCGCGCGCGGCGCGGATGGACCTCGGCGACGTGCGGCGCCGCCTCGGGTTCGCGCTCGCGCAGGCCTACTACGGGCTGAAGTCGGCGCAGGAGGCGGTCGACTACGCGCAGGCCAACGCCGACGCGTTCGCACGCAACCTGGACGTCGCGCGCCGCCGGCTGAAGGCCGGCGATGCCGCGCAGGCCGACGTCTCGCGAATCGAAGTCGATGCGGGACAGGCCGACAACGACCTGCGCCAGGCGCGCGCCGAGCGCGAAGCGGCGCAGGTCGCGCTGGCCTCGATCCTCGCGCGCGAGGCCGACGCGCGGCGGCTGCTGGCCAGCGACCCGTGGCCTGAACCCGGCAGCGTCGAGCCGCCGGCCGAGCGGATCGCCGCGCTGCTCGAGCGGCGCCCCGACGTGCAGGCGGCCACCGCGCGCCTGGCCGCCGCCGAAGCGCGCTTCGAGGGCGCGCGGGCGCTGCGCACGCGCGACTTCAGCGTGGGCGTCTTCGCCGACCAGAACCGCCTCGCCAACGGCGGCACGACGTTCGGCGTGTCGGTGAGCGTGCCGCTGTTCCTGAACAACGACTACACCGGCGAGATCCGCCAGGCCGAGGCCGAGCGGGTCGCGGCGCGCATCGAGCTCGAGCGGGCGCGCGGCGACGCGCTCGCCGAGCTGCACCGCGCGCAGTCGGCGGTGCGCGCGAGCGCCGAGCGCGTCGAGCGGCTGGAGGCGCGCATCGTGCCCAGTGCGCGCGCCGCGGCGCGCGCGACCGAGTTCGCCTATTCGCGCGGCGCGATCCCGCTGACCGACCTGCTCGACGCGCGCCGCAGCCTGAAGGCTACCGAGCGCGATCTCGTCGAGGCGCGCGCGGCCCGCGCAATCGCCGTCGCGGCGCTCGAGGCCAGCCTCCCGCCGTCGGCGCCCGATGCGCCGCAGCCCGATGCGCCGTCGATGCCCGACGCGACGACGCCCGACGCGCCGCCGCGCTGACCGCCTCCGGCCCCGCTCGCCGATCCCGCTCGCCGATCCCGCCCGACGACCCCTTCACCGAGTTCTCCGAGCCTTCCCGACATGCGACGATTCCTCCCGATTTCCCGTTCGGCACTGCTCGCCGCGGCCTTGGCCGGGTGCGGCGCGCACGAGCGTCCCGCGCCGCCGGTGGCCGAGCCGGTGGTCGACGGCGAGCAGATCCGGCTGCCGGCCGGCAGCCCGCAGGGCGCCGTCCTCGTCTCGGCCGAAGCGAAGCTGCAGCAGGCCGAGACGGTGCGGCTGCAGGGCCGGCTGGTCTGGGACGAGACGCGCACCGCTCGCGTCGACGCGCCGGTGGCCGGCCGGATCGTTCGCCTGCTGGCGGCGCCCGGCGACGCGGTGAAGCCGGGCCAGGCGCTGGCCGAGATCGCGTCGCCGGAGATCGGCCAGGCGCAGGCCGACGCGCGCCGCGCCGACGTCGACTACGAGGCGGCGACGAAGAATCTCGCGCGCATCCGCGAGCTCAACGAGGCCGGCATCACGCCGGCGCGCGAGCTGCAGGCCGCCGAGGCCGAGCTCGCGCGCGCGGCGGCCGAACGCCAGCGCACGCGCGTCCGCAACGCCTCCTACGGAGTCGGCACCCGCATCGACCAGGTGTTCGCGCTGCGCACGCCGGTCTCCGGCGTCGTCGTCGAGCGCACTGCCGCGCCGGGCCTCGAAGTGCGCCCCGATCAGGCGCAACCGGGCCAGCCGGCACTGTTCGTCGTCAGCGATCCGACGCGGCTCTGGGTCAGGCTCGACGTGCCCGAGAGCCTGGTCGGCGCGGTGCGTCCCGGGCAGACCGTCGCGCTGAAGGCGGCCGCGCTGCCCGATCGACCGATCCGGGCGCGGATCACGCACGTGTCCGACTTCATCGACCCGGCCACCCGGACGCTGAAGGCGCGCGCCGAGGTCGACAACGCCGACCGCGCGCTCAAGGCCGAGATGTTCGTCAGCGGCGAGCTGTCGGTGCCGGTGCGCGAGGCGGTCCTCGTGCCGGCCGGCGCGCTGGTGCTGCTCGGCGAGCGCTACTACGCATTCGTCGACCAGGGCGAAGGGCGCTACCTGCGCCGCGAGGTACAGGCCGAAGAGGCGGGGCTCGGCTCGATGCGCGTGCTGGCCGGCCTCGCGCCCGGCGAGCGCGTGGTGGTCGGCGGCGCGCTGCTGCTGCAGCAGCTGCTGGGCAGCAAGCCATGATCCGTCGCGTCGTCGCGTTCGCGCTGGGCCAGCCGCTGTTCGTCGTGCTCGGCGTGCTGATGCTGGTCGGCGGGGGCCTGATCGCCTTCCGCAACCTGCCGGTCGAGGCGTTTCCCGACGTCACCGACACGCAGGTGACGGTCATCACGCTGTATCCGGGGCGCGCCGCCGAAGAGGTCGAGCGCCAGATCACGATCCCGATCGAGGTCGCGCTGTCGGGCGTGCCGAACGCGATCCGCGTCTTCTCGCACACGCAGTTCGGCCTGTCTTACCTGGTCGTCACGTTCAACGACGAGGTCAACGGCTACTTCGCGCGCCAGCAGGTGCTCGAGAAACTGCGCGACGCCGACCTGCCCGACGGGGTGCGTCCGGAGCTCGCTGCGATGACCTCGGCGATCAGCGAGGTCTATCGCTATCGGCTGAAGTCGGCGGGCCGCACGCCGACGCAGTTGCGCGAACTGCAGAACTGGGTAATGGAGCGCCAGCTCAAGACGGTGCCCGGCGTCGCCGACGTCGTGAGCTTCGGCGGCCTGATCAAGACCTACGAGGTGCAGCCCGACATCGGCAAGCTGCGCAGCCACCGGGTGTCGCTGCAGCAGCTGATCGACGCGCTCGAGAAGTCGAACCGCAACGCGGGCGGCGGCTACGTCGAGCACGGGCGCCAGCAGTTCCTGATCCGAGGCATCGGCCTGTTGCGCTCGGCGCAGGACCTCGAGGACGTCGTCGTCGCCGAGCAGGCCGGCACGCCGGTGCTGGTGCGCGACCTCGCGCGCGTCACCGTCGGCGCCGTGCCGCGGCAAGGGGTGATCGGGCAGGACGACGACGACGACGTGGTCTCGGGCATCGTGCTGATGCGCAAGGGCGAGAACCCGTCGAAGGTGCTCGCCGCGCTCAAGGGAAAGCTCGAGGAGATCCGCCGCACGCAACTGCCTGCCGGCGTCGAGATCGTGCCGTTCTACGACCGCAGCTGGCTGATCGCGCGGACGATGAAGACGGTGTTCACCAACCTCGTCGAGGGCGCGGTGCTGGTCTGCGCCGTGCTGTACCTGTTCCTGTCGAACTTCCGCGCGGCGGCGATCGTCGCGTCGATCATCCCGCTGGCGCTGCTCGGCACCTTCCTCGGGCTGACCTTCGTCGGCATCCCGGCCAACCTGCTGTCGCTGGGCGCGATGGACTTCGGCATCATCGTCGACGGCGCGGTGATCGTCGTCGAGCACATCTTCCACCGCCTCGCGCAGCTGCGCGACGGCGCCTCGCCCGAGGACCGGCGCCGCACGGTGCTCGACGCCGCGGTCGAGGTCGGCCGCCCGACGCTGTTCTCGATGCTGATCATCATCGCCGCGCACATCCCGATCTTCACGCTGCAGCGGCACGAGGGACGCATCTTCGCGCCGATGGCCTGGTCGGTCAGCTCCGCGCTGGTCACGTCGCTGGCGCTGTCGCTGACGCTGGTGCCGCTGCTGTGCCTGGTGCTGCTGCGGCGCAAGCTTCCGCACGGCGAGAACCGGCTGCTCGCCGCGTGCAAGCGCGTCTACCGGCCGGCGCTCGACTGGGCGCTGGACCATCGCCGCGCGGTGCTCGCCGCGGCCGGCCTCGCGCTGGCCGGCGCGGCGGCGTTGGCGCCGCGCCTGGGCACCGAGTTCCTGCCCGAGCTGAACGAGGGCAGCGTCTGGGTCAACGTGACGCTCGAGCCCTCGACGTCGATCACCGCAGCGCAGGCCGAGGCGCGACGGATCCGCGACCTGATCCGGCGCACGCCCGAGGTGCGCAGCGTGATCTCGAAGCTGGGCCGCCCCGAGGACGGCACCGACCCGAAGATCGCCAGCCAGATCGAAGCGCTGGTCGACCTCGCGCCGGAGGAGGAGTGGAAGCGCGGCCTCGGCAAGCGCGAGGTGCTGGCCGAACTCGACGCGGCGCTCGCGACGATCCCGGGGATCCAGTACTCGTTCTCGCAGCCGATCCGCGACAACGTGCTCGAGAGCATCTCGCAGATCGACGGCCAGATCGTCATCAAGATCTCGGGCGACGACCTGGACAAGTTGCGCGCGTACGGCGACGTCGTCCTGCGCGCGATCGACGACGTGCCGGGTGTCGCGCGTGCGTTCGTCGACCGCGCGGGCCAGCTGCCGCAATACCGGATCGAAGTCGATCGCCAGCGCGCCGCCCGCTACGGCCTGAACGCCGGCGACATCGACGCGGTGATCGAGTCGGCGCTGGCCGGCCACGAGGCGACCTGGATCTGGGAGGGCGAGCGCCGCTTCGCGGTCGTCATGAGGCTGCGCGAAGAGGATCGGGCGCTCGCGCGGCTGCGCGAGCTGCAGCTGACGACCCCGTCGGGCGTGTTCCTGCCGCTGTCCGAAGTCGCGACCTTCCGCGTGGCCAGCGGCGCGATGAACATCGCGCGCGAGAACGGCCGGCGCGTGCTGTCGATCGGCGTGTTCATCAAGGACCGCGACATGGGCAGCGCAGTCGCCGAGATGCAGCAGCGCACCGCGCAGGCGCTGCGACTCGACGAGGGCTACGCGATCAGCTGGTCCGGCGAGTTCGAGAACCAGGAACGCGCGATGGCGCGGCTCTCGTGGGTCGTGCCGCTGTCGATCCTGATCATCTTCCTGTTCCTGTTCGACGCGTTCAAGTCGTTGAAGAACGCGACGCTGATCATCGCGAACATCCCGTTCGCGATGATCGGCGGCATCGTCGCGCTGTTCGCGACCGGCACGCCGCTGTCGGTCTCGGCGGCGATCGGCTTCATCGCGCTGTTCGGCCAGGCGGTGCTGAACGGGGTGGTGATGCTGGCGTACTTCGGGCAGCTGCGCGAGGGCGGCATGACGGTGCGCGAGGCGGTCGTGCACGGCTCGCTCGACCGGCTGCGCACCGTGCTGATGACCGCGCTGCTCGCGTCGCTGGGCCTGCTGCCGATGGCGCTGTCGCACGGCATCGGATCGGAGACGCAGAAGCCGTTGGCGATCGTCGTGATCGGCGGGCTGGCCAGCGCGACGCTGCTCACGCTGCTGGTGCTGCCGACGCTGTACTACGCCGTCCACGGCCGGCGCGGTAGGATGGCGAAGGAGCACCCCGCACTGGAACCGTAGCGAGATGAGAGTCCTGATCGTCGAGGACGATCCCCTGCTGGCCGACGGCCTGACGCGCACCTTCAACGGCCACGGCTTCGTCGCCGACACGGTCGACAACGGGCGCAGCGCCGACATCCTGCTCGAGCGCGACCCGTTCGACCTGGTCGTGCTCGACGTCGGGCTGCCGGGCATCGACGGCTTCGAGGTCGCGCGGCGCGCGCGCCGGCGCGGCTCGACGGTGCCGATCCTGATGCTCACCGCGCGCGACGCGGTGCACGACCGCGTGCACGGGTTGAACCTGGGCGCCGACGACTACGTGCAGAAGCCCTTCGACAAGGACGAGCTGCTCGCGCGCGCGCACGCGCTGGTGCGCCGCAGCCGTGCGCAGCGCCACGACACGATCTCGCACGGCCGGCTCGTGATGGATTGCGCCGCGCGCCGCTGCTTCGTCGACGGCGCTCCGCTCGACCTGCCGCCGCGCGAGTGGCTGATGCTCGAGTACCTGCTTCGCAACGTCGAGCGCGTCGTGAACAAGCGCCAGATCGTGGCCGCGATGTGTCGATGGGACGAGGACATGAGCGACAACGCGGTCGAGGTCTACGTCTCGCGGCTGCGCGCCAAGCTCGAGCCGCACGGCATCCGCATCCGGACCGTGCGCGGATTCGGCTACATGCTGCAGGCCGTGCCCGGCGACGCGCATTGATCACGAGTCTTCGGCGGCGCATCTTCCTGTGGGCCGCGCTGCCCACCGCGGTCATCCTCGCCGCGTTCAGCGCCTACGACTACGTCACGGCGTCGCGGCCGGCGACGCTGGCCTACGACCAGGCCCTGCTCAGCACCGCGCTGGCGATCAGCCCGTACGTCGCCGGCGATCGCGAGCGCCCGCGCCTGGACCTCCCCCCGGCGGTCGAGGACGCGCTGCGCACCGACGGCTTCGACCGGATGTGGTTCTCGGTGCGCAAGCTCGACGGCACCTTCATCGCCGGCGATCGCGCGCTTCGACCCGACGACTTCGAGTCGGGCGAGTCGCCGGCCTACGTCGACGCCCGGTATCGCGGGCAGCCGGTCCGGCTCGCGATCGTGCGGCTTCCGACCGCAGCGGGCGAACTGGTGTTCGTCGTCGGCGAGACGCGCCACAAGCGCGAGGCGATGACGCGCGCGCTGGTGCGCAGCCTCGTGTTGACGAACCTGCTGTTGATCGGGGCGGTCGGCGTCGCCGTGGTCTTCGGCGTGCGCCGGGGCTTGCGGCCGCTGGCCGACCTGCGCGGCGAGCTGATGGCGCGCTCGCACGTCGACCTGCGCCCGCTCGCGGCGGTCGACGCGCCCAGCGAGCTGCGCCCGATCGTCGACGAGATCAACTCGCTGTTCGGGCGGCTCGACACCGCCGTCGCCTCGCAGAACCGCTTCGTCGCCAATGCTGCGCACCAGCTGCGCACCCCGCTCGCGGGACTGAAGATGCAGCTCGAGCTCGCGCTCGAGCACCCGATGCCGCCGGCCGCCGCCGACCTGGTCGGCCATGCGCGCGAGGCGACCGACCGGATCGCGCGGATGGCCAACCAGCTGCTCGCGCTCGCGCGCGCCGAGCCCGGTGCTCAGGCCGGCGAGACGACGCTGCTCGACCTCGCTGCCGAAGTCGGCGAGCTGGTCGACGCGAACGTCCACGCCGCACTGGCCGCCGACGTCGACCTGGGTTACGAGCTCGAGCCCGCGCCGGTGCGCGGCAACGCGACCTTGCTGCGCGAGCTGGCGACCAACCTGATCGACAACGCACTGCGCTACGGCGGCCGCGGCGCCCGCGTCACGGTGCGCACCTTCGTCGAGGCGGGCCATGCGGTGTTCGAAGTCGAGGACGACGGGCCCGGCATCCCGCCGGCCGAACGCGAGCGCGTGCTCGAGCGCTTCTACCGGCTCGACGACTCGCCGGGCCCGGGCTCGGGGCTCGGGCTGGCGATCGTGAAGGAGATCGCGACGCTGCACGGCGCCGAGCTGTCGCTGCACGACGGCGCGCAGGGCCGGGGCCTGCGGGCGAGCGTGCGCTTTCCGCCGCCGTAGGCCGCGCGCGCCGAAGCGCAACCGCGGCGCGGCCCGAACATCGCCCGCCTACCGCCCCGCGACTCAGCCGCCCCGCAGCGCGATGACGGAGTCGTAGAGCCTGCGCACGTCGGCGGCCGAGGCGTGACTCGTCAGCCGCCCGAGCGCGGCCTCGAGCGCATGCATCCGGTCGGCGGCCAACCGCGTGCCGAGCCTGCCGCGCAGGGACGTCCAGAGTCTCGCGAAGTCGCCCATGGCGGCGTGAAATCCGATGTCGTCCTGCCACACCAACGCCCTGCGCATGCGAAGCGCGAGATACAGCAGCGCCGCGATGAGCGGTGCCACCGCGTTCCCGTGACCGACAAACGGCAGTGAGAGCTCTCCAGCCCGCGCGGCGACGTGGCTGGCGACACTGACCAGCCAGCGCCGGTCCTGCACCGACACGGCAGTGCCCGCTTCCAGCAGGTCCGCGCCGAGGCCGTTGCGGGCCTCGATGTACCGGTGCAGTGCGCCGCCTGCGTCGGTATAGGCGCCCTCGACGCTGCGCAGCGCGGCCGTGGCGGCCCGGGCGCGGGACAGCGCGTCGCGGGCGTCGCGCCAGCGCCCGGCTTCCGCGGCGTCGAACAGGTCCATCGCGGCGCGGTCGAGATCGAGCACCGGCTGCGGCGCGACGATCGCGTCTGCGTCGTGCGCTGCGTCCGGCGCGGTGGTCGTCATTGCCGTCGCGATCGGCAGCGCCGGCAGCGTTGCGAAGGCAGCGAGCGTGCGACGTCGCGCGGCCAGGAAGGGCTGGCGCCGCTGGCTCACTGCATGAACCAGCCGTGGCTCACGACCAGCGACTGGCCCGTCAGCGCGTTCGAAGGGAAGCTTGCGAAGAAGAGCGCCACCTGCGCGACGTCGTCGACGGTCGTGAACTGGCCGTCGACCGTGTCCTTGAGCATCACCTTCGCGACGACGTCGGCTTCGCTCAGGCCCAGCGCGCGCGCCTGCTCGGGAATCTGCCTGTCGACCAGCGGCGTGCGCACGAAGCCCGGGCAGATCACGTTGGCGCGCACGCCGTGAGCGGCCCCCTCCTTGGCGACGACCTTGGCCAGGCCTTCGAGTCCGTGCTTGGCACTCACGTACGGTGCCTTCAGCACGGAGGCCTCCTTGGAATGCACCGAGCCCATGAAGATGATCGATCCACCGCGCCCGCTCGCGATCATCCGGCGCATCGCAGCGCGGGCGCTCAGAAAGGCGCCGTCGAGGTGTACCGCCAGCAGCTTCTTCCAGTCAGCGAAGCCGAACTCCGTCAGCGGCGCGACGATCTGGATGCCGGCGTTGCTGACCAGCACGTCCAGCCCGCCGAGTTCGGCGACGGTGCGGGCAACCGCCGCGTCGACACCGGCCTCGTCGGTCACGTCGACCGCCACGGCGAGTGCGCGGGTGCCCTTCGCGCGCAGCGCGGAAGCAACGGCCTCGGCGCCGCGCGGGTCCAGGTCTGCGACCGCGACGGCCGCGCCGGCCCCAGCATAGACCTGTGCGATGCGCTTGCCGATGCCGCTGGCCGCGCCGGTCACGAATGCCACCTTGTCGTCGAGTCTCATGGCCTGCTCCTTCATCGGAATGTCAGCTCCCGCAGCGTCTCGCGCAGCGGGCTCGTGTCGGGCGGAATGCCCGCGATCAGTGCCGCGTTGACGGCGCCGATCGAGATGCCGGCCAGCCAGTAGTACGGCTGCCGGCCGGTGGCCTGCGCGTCGGTGGGAGTGATCATGGTGTTCTCGGGGCGTGTGATGGCGATGTCGCCATTGTTCCGAGGCGGCGCGCGTGCGCCCAGAGCCGGACGTCACCGAATGGTCACGCGATGCGCGTGACCTTGGTCATCGGCAGTGGCGGCGCGCCTCGCGCCGCACGGCAAACCCGGTCAGGAGCGCCGCTCGAGCGCGCGCACGGCGAGCTCCGTACGGCTGCGTGCGTGGAGCTTCTCCATGATGCGGCTGACGTAGTTCTTCACGGTGCCTTCGGCCAGGAACACTTTCGCACCGATCTGCTTGTTGCTCAGCCCCTGGGCGATCAGCTCCAGGATGCGGCCCTCCTTGTCCGTCAGCGGCTCTTCGAGATGCGATGCGACCCGCGCGGCGGGCGGGGGCGAGGCGCTCGAGGGCGTAGCGGCGAAGGCGCGAAATTGCTCCATCACCTTGCGCGCGATCGTCGGCGAGAGGCGGGATTCCCCCCGGCTGACCGCGCGAATCGTCTCGAGCACTTCGGCCTCCGAGGCGTCCTTCAGCAGGTAAGCCCGCGCGCCGGCGCGGATCGCGTCGAAGACCAGGTCGTCCTGGTCGTAGGTGGTGAGGACGACGACGCCGGTGGCCGGCAGCTTCGCGGTGATCTCGCGCGTGGCCACGACGCCGCTGGCACGAGGCATCTGCAGGTCCATCACGACCACGTCAGGACGCAGCGCCAGCGCCTGCTCGATTGCGTCGACGCCGTCGATGGCCTGGCCGACGACGTCGATGTCGCTTTCGGCGTCCAGGATCATCGCGAGCCCGCGGCGAATCAGCGGCTGGTCGTCGGCAATCAACAGCCGCAGGGGGCGCGCGGCGAGGCCGGGCGCTGGCGCACTCATTCGGGCTTGGTCCGGTCGCGTGCATGCCGCACGGACCTGGGCGCGTTGGCGGTTTGCGTGCCGAGGCGCTCGTGGAGTTCGCCGACGAGCGACGACGGCAGCCGCGCGGTGAAGAACTTCAGCATCGCGGCGACCGCGAGCGCCGCCTGCTCGGGTGACAGGCCGGCACCGCGAGCGACCGCCGGGATCAGCTCGTCCAGCATGGCAGAATGCCTTTCACGGACATGCCGGCCAATCTACCCGACCGGGCCCGCACCAGCATAGTGACGAACAGCACCTCCGAGTCATCGATCCGGGGCAGGGGGCGGGACGCCGCGGGCCTTCAGGCGCCGGTCGCGATCGCATGAGCGCGATCGCCAGGCTCGATCCACGCCGCCACCTCTCCGCGGCGATCGGCTGGGCGACGTTCGTCATCATCGCGCTGGCGTCGCTGGCGGCGGCTAACGTCGTCTCCGCCGATGCCGAGCGTGCGGCGGTCTCCGACACCGAACGCCTGCTGAATCAGTTCGCCGCCCAGATCGGCGACGCGCTCGACACGAGCCTGGGCACGCGGCTGTCGATCGTGCAGGCGACCGCGGCCCAGATCGTGGCCTCCGGCGACCGCGGCCCCGACGCCGTGCGCCGGCACCTCGAGGCGCTTCAAGCGCAATTCCCCGAGTTCGCATGGCTCGGCCTCGCCGATCCGCAGGGGCGTATCGTGGCGGCGACCGGCGGCGCCCTCGTTGGCGACAGCGTGGCCGCGCAGCCGTGGTTCCGTCTGGCACAGTCTGCGCCCTACCTCGGCACAGTGCATGCGGCGCTGCCGAAGGAGGCCGGCTCGACCGGCGGAGCCGGCGGCAAGCCGCAGCGCTTCGTCGATGCGGCCGCGCCGCTCGGCGACGCAACGGAGCGGCCGCGCGGCGTGATCGGCGCGCGTCTATCCTGGGCCTGGATCGAGCGCCTGCAGGCCGGACTGCTCGGCTCGCTGGACACGCGCCGTCGACTGCAGTTGATGCTGGCCGACGGCGACGGTCTGGTGCTCGCCGGGCCCGCGCAGTGGCTGGGGCGTACACTCGACGCGAATGGCGGGCTGACCGAGGGGGGCGCCTACGTGGTCGGCCGCGACGACGACACCCGCGCAGCCGGCGGCCTGTCCTGGGCCGTCATCGTCCGACAGCCCGCGTCGGAGGCGCTTGCCGCGGCGCGCGGCTTGCGTGCCAGCGTGCTGAGCACGGTACTGCTTGCGGGGCTCATGACGGGCCTGGCCGCGCTCGCGGTCACCGGCGTGCTGACCCGGCGCCTCGCGGCACTGGACGCCGACGCGCAGGCCGTGCGGCACGGCCTGCGCGCGTCGGTGCCGGTGCCGCCGGGGCTCGACGAGGTCGGGCGCCTCGGGGCCACGATCGCCGAGCTCATCGGCCACCTGCAGCAGGAGAAGGCCGCGCTTGCCGCGCTGAATGCGGAGCTCGAAGCGCGCGTGACCGAGCGTACCGCGAAGATCGAGCGCATGGCCGGCGAAGCGCGCCACGCGGCGGTCACGCGCGAGCGCCTGCGGCTCGCGCGCGACCTGCACGACACGCTGGCGCATTCGCTGATGGCGCTGCTGACGCAGATCCGCGTGGTTCGAAAGCTGCGGGGCCGTCTGTCCGCCGACGAGTTCGAAGCCGAGCTGGCCCGCGCCGAGCAGGCGGCCGCGAGCGGCCTCGCCGAGGCGCGCGCGGCGATCGGCCAGATGCGCTACAACAGCGTGCGCGAGGCGGGCCTGGGTCCCGCCATCGACGACGTGCTGCGGCGATTCGGCGAGCGCAGCGGCGTCGCGACGAGCCTGCGCGCGGACGAGGCGGTCGCGTCGATGGCCGACGAGACCGCCGAGACCGTGTACCGCATTGTCGAGGAGGCCTTGCACAACGTCGAGCGTCACGCGCGTGCGGACAGCGTTGTTGTCACGCTGGCGAAGCAGCCTCCCGGCGAGCGGACGGTCGTCACGGTGGCCGACGACGGCGTGGGCTTCGACCCCGAGCGGGCCCAGCCTGGTCACTACGGGCTGATCGGCATTCGGGAGCAGGCGGCGCTCATCGGCGCGCGCGTGGCGTGGGACAGCGCGCCGGGCCGGGGCACGACGATGCGCCTCGAGCTTCCCGCGTGACGTCGCCGCGGCTTCGGCCCCCGTCGGCGGCGCGGGATACGTTGGGCTCGCGGCGCCCGCGCAGTCTGCGCCGCGCACTGCGCCCCGTGCGGCGCGCGCTGCTCCGGCTGGATGCGCCCTGGCGCCACCTCGTCGTCGCCGCGGTCGCTGGCGCACTGGGCGCGTGCGCCGTTCATGCCTTCAGGTTGCTGCTGTTCGGCATGGAGTCGGCCATCGTCGGCGCCCACGAAGGCCACCTCGTGGCAGCCGCGCGCCGGCTCGCCCCGGAGCTGCGCGTCCTGGCGCCGGCCCTGGGTGCGTTCGCGGCGGGGCTCCTGCTGTGGCTGAGCGAGCGCGGACGCGCGCCGGAGCCGATTCGGCATCGCGGCGACTACATCGAGGCAGTGGCGATCGGCAGCGGCCGGCTCGATGTTCGCGCCGGACTCCTGAAGGTGGCGGCGTCGCTGCTGGTGGTGAGCACGGGCAGTGCCGTCGGACGGGAGGGGGCGATGGTGCTGCTGGCTGCGCTGCTGGCCTCGACGCTCGGGCGCGCGCTCGGGCGAAGCGTGGACCTGCGGCTCGTCGTCAGCTGCGGCGCGGCGGCGGGGCTGGCAGCGGCCTACCAGGCACCGCTCGCCGGCGCGGTATTCGTCGCGGAGATCCTGCTGGGATCGCTCGCGCTCGCGCAACTCGGACCGGTGGTGGTCGCCGCCGTCATGGCGTACGGCCTGACCGTGGCGCTGGGAGAGCGCACGGTACTGTTCGCAGTGCCCGCGGCCCCTATGCCGCAGGTCGCACAGGTCGCCGCCATGATGGGGCTGGGCCTGCTCGGCGGCGTCGCTGGCGCCGCGCTGCTGTGCTGGCTGCGTGCGGCGCGCGCGCTCTACGTGCGCTCACGCCTGCCGCTGCCGCTGGCGTTCGCGGTGGGCGGGCTGGTCGTGGGCCTGCTCTCGCTGTGGCGACCCGAGGTCTGGGGCAACGGCTACAGCAGCATCGAGTCGCAGCTCACTGCCCCGGCGTCCTGGGAGGTGTTGGCGATCGTGCTCGGGCTCAAGCTGATGGCGATCGCCGCCACCACCGGCTCGGGCGCGCCCGGCGGCGTCTTCACGCCGACGCTTTTCGTCGGCGCCGCCGCCGGCTCGCTGGCCGCGGCCGCGCTCGCGACACTGGGGGTGTCGTCCGTCGCCGAGCCCGTCTATGCGGTCGTGGGCATGGCGATCGCGCTGGCTGCGACGACCCACGCGCCGGTCATGGCGGCCATCATGGTGGTCGAGATGACCGGACAATACGCGCTGCTTCCGGTGCTGCTGCCGGCCACCGTGCTTGCGACACTGGTGTCGCAGCGGCTGTCCCCGCAGTCGGTTTACGGACTCGGCGGCGGTGGCGACACCGCGCGATGACGCAGGTCACGTCGCCGCACTGACCGCGCCATGACCATCGACCCGCCCACGAGATGACCTCCGCCACTGTGAACGGGCGTTCGCGCTCCCTACATTGATCGCATCGGCAGCACACGGCTGCCGATGCGCTTCAACACACGGAGTTCGACATGAGCAGCAACGACATCGCAGTGGCTGTCTACGATACGCACGTCCTGGCGGAAGACGCCGTGCGCCGGCTGGCCAGGGCCCGATTCGACATGAAGGCCATCTCAATCATCGGCAAGGACTACCACACCGAGGAGCAGCCGGTGGGTTACTTCAACGCCGGTGACCGCGCCCGATACTTCGGCAAGCTCGGCGCGTTCTGGGGCGGGCTGGCCGGAATCCTGTTCGGCTCGGCGCTGATGTTCGTGCCGGTCGTCGGCCACATCGTCGTGCTGGGCCCGATCGCGGCCACGATCGCCGGCGGCCTGCAGGGCGCGGTGCTCGGCGGCGGCTTGACTGCCCTGGTCGGCGCGCTCACCGCACTCGGCGTGCCGAGGGATTCGGTGCTGCGCTACGAGACTGCACTGAAGGCCGACAAGTTCATTGTCATCGTCCACGGCGATGCCGACACCGTCGGCCGCGCCCGCGAAGTCCTGACGGCGGCCGGCAGCACCGACGTGCAGGCTCACACCGCTGCGTGAACGCGCTCGATGCGTTCTCGCGGATTCCATCCCGTTACTGGAGGACACCACCATGAAATCCCGTTCGACCTCGATCGTCGTTGCGGTCGTGCTGCTGGCGCTGGCGCCGCTGGCCGCCGATGCCCAGGCCGCCACAGTCGCCGCCCCGGCGCAGGGCGATTTCGCGTCCCGGTCCGTCGAGCCGCAGCGCCATGTCGGCGCGGTAATCGAGAACTTCGCAAGGAAGGACTACGAGGCTGCGGCGAGCGAGGCGCACGCGATCGGCCGCAAGCTGGCGAGCGGCGGCGCGTGGGCCCGGGGCGAACTCGCCCGCGGGTTCGACTCGCTGGACGACTCATGGAGCCGGTTCGAGCGATCCTTCGAATCGAAGTCCCGCGCTTCACCGCTCGACGTGGGTGCCTGAGGGAACTCCGATGAAGGCGATCGCGAGATTCCTGGCGGCCGCGGCCCTCGCCGCCGCGGTGCTGGCGCTCGGCGCCTGCGCGACCAGCGGCATGGGCGGCGGCGAACTGGTTCGCAAGGGCGAGGGCGACCAGCCGGTGCTGTTCTCGTGGAAGAGCGACGATGGCGGCATGAGCGGAACGATGACCGCGAGGCTGCCCGACGCGACCTATCGGGGACGATTCTTCCAGATCACCCGGCAGACGGAGCGTCGGTCGATCGAGCCGCTGTGGAACGGCTGGCCCGAAGGCTGGTACGACTGGCACTACTGGGGTCCCGACGCCTACGAGCCGTATGCCGTGACACAGTTCATCACGCGCTACACCGGCAAGGTGGTCGCGAACTTGCGCAACGACGACGGCAAGCGCATGCGCTGCCGCATGCACCTGATCGCGCCGGCGCGCGGCATGGCGGGCGGCGGGGAAGGCGAATGCCAGATTCATGGGGGCGGCACGGTGAGCGCCAGGTTCTGACGGAGATGGATCGGGTCGAGACCGGCACGGTCGAGAGTTTCACACTGGGCTACACGGTCCTTCGCACCTACGACAACCGGCGCATCGTGTTGCCCAACAGCGGAATTGCCGGCCAGGTGGTGCTCAACCTCTCGAGCGTCGATCTTTCGCTGCGATGCTGGTGCGCCGACGCCGGAGTCGCCGCTCAGAGCAGGCCCATCTGTCCCGCTTCGTAGACCGCTTCGCCGCGCGAGTGCACGGCGAGCTTGCGGTAGATCTTCTTCACGTGCGTGACGACCGTGTGCGCGGAGATGCCGAGCACCGCGGCCACGGTCTCGAAGCTCAGCCCCTTGGCGATCATCCGCAGGATCTCTGCCTCGCGCTCGGTCAGCGGTGAATCGACGGGCGAGGGCACTTGCGCAGGCGTCGTCACGGCCCGCGGCGCGATCTCCCCGGGCGTGATGCGCGCCGTATCGCCGCCGACGCGCAGGCGTGCGAGCACGCGACGCGCGAGGCCGGGGCTGATCGGCGCGCCGCCGGCGCGCAATTCGTGGATCGCGGCCGCGATGCGCTCGTTGCTCGCGTCCTTCAGCAGGTAGCCGGTCGCGCCGGCCTCGATGCTCGACATCAGGTGCCCTTCGTCGCCGAAGACGGTGACGACCATCACGTCGCAGCCGGGGTGATGGCGCGCCGCATGGCGGATCACGTCGAGGCCGTCGACGTCGGGCAGGCCGAGGTCGACCAGCATCACGTCCGGCGGCTGCGCGTCGAGGAGCGCCTTCGCCGCGTTCCCGCTCGACACCACGCCGACCAGGCTCAGTTGCGGATCGGCCTGCACGGCGTCCGAGAGCCGGCGCTGGAAGGTCGGTTCGTCCTCGACGATCAACACCGTGGTGGCCATGGCACTTGCCTCCGTATCGACCCAGCGGCGATTCTTCCACTCAGCGCCGCGGCGGAGAAGCCGCGTTCGCGGGATGGAGCGCGGCCGCGCGCGGCCTGAGCGCCACCACGCTGCCGGTCGCGCGATCCTCCGCCGGGCGGGCCGCGTCGCCCCGGGGGGCCGGGAAGTGGACCGCGACGATGGTGCCCTGCGGGCCGCTGTCGATGCGCGCTTCGCCGCCCAGCGCGTGGGCCCGGCGCTGCATGTTCTCCAGGCCGTGTCCCGTGCGTGGGCGGTCGGCCGGCAGGCCGACGCCGTCGTCCTCGATCACCACGTGGCAGGTGTCGTGCTCGGCGGTCATGCGCACCTTCAGCAGCTTCGCGCCGCTGTGGCGCATCGCGTTCGACAGCGCCTCCTGGACGATCCGCAGCAGGTGCAGCGAACGCTCGTCGCCGAGCTGCACCGCGTCGAACGCCTCGTCGGACTGCCAGTCGAGCGCGATGCCCGCCGCCTTGAGCCGAGGCTCCATGCGAAAGCGCAGGTTCGCGAGCGCTGCCTGCAGGTCGGAGTCGGCCTGGCCGAACGCGTCGATCGTCAGCCGCATCTCGTCCATCGCCTCGCGCAGCAGGCGCGCCACTTCGTCCGGCGGCGCGGCGCCGCGCTCGACCATCACCAGCGTCGAGACGAGCTGCGCGCCGAGCCCGTCGTGCATGTCGTGCATGATCCGCTGCCGTTCGGCCGCGCTCGCCTCGCGCCGCTCGATCTCGGCGACCCGCTCGTAGTGCGCGGCGAGCTCGCGCTCCTTCTCGGCCAGCCGTGCGGCGAGCGACAGGTTGGCGTCTTCGGCCGAGCGCAAGGCCTGCACGAAGCGCATCGACAGGATCGTGCCGATCGTGATCAGCAGCACCGGCAGCGCCAGGTGCAGCGTGTAGACGCGCGTGACGGGCAGCAGGCCGCTGACCGTCGCGTAGTCGTTGGCCGCGAGCACGATCGCGAGCAGCGCGCCGATCGTGATGACCAGCGCCTCGATCGAACGGGTTCGCCGTCCCCACAGCACCAGCCGCGCCAGCGCGATCCCGATGAAGACGAACAGGAACGCCTGCCAGTAGCGATAGACGAACTCGTGCAGCCTGCCGTCGCTGGCGACGACCAGCACCGGCCCGAGCGCCGCGTGCAGTCCCATCGGCCACACCCAGCGCCGGAACGATAATCCGGCGAACAGGTGGAAGAACGCGGCCAGCGTCATCGTCGCCAGCGCGACGGTCAGGAAGTGGAAACCGCGCCACCACCACCACAGCTCGGTCGGCATCGTCTCGACGCTGTAGTTCAGCGTACGCACCGCCCACAGCAGGCTCGACAGGCCGAACAGCAGGTAGTGCGGCTCGCGGCGCCGCGCCCACCAGATCGCGAGCATGAAGGCGCCGACGATGGCGGCCGTGAAGCCGGTGAACTGCGAACCGTACTGGTCGAGCCACTGGCGATCTTCGGCCGCGCGCTCCATTTCGTCTCGCTCGCCGAGCAGCAGGTACGGTACGTCGACCAGGAAGTCGCGATTGACGATCTTCATGGTCAGGCGGTTCGAATGCGCGGCGACGTGCTCGTCGGGCAGCACGAACCAGCGGGCGCGGCGCCAGCGCACGCGGGTCAGTGCGTCCGACCACGGCAACGAGAACACCGGCGCACCGTTCAGGTAGAACGCGCCGCCGTCGTTCATGCGCGGCAGGTAGATCGCGGGCGCCGGCGGCATCGCCTCGCGTCCGGGCAGGTCGATCTCGAGCCACAGCACGGCGCTGGCGTTGCCGTCGTCGCGGTGGATGCGCGCGGGCAATTCGATCGGCGACGACGCGGGGACGGCCCCGGGGTTCGGCCGGTCGGCGACGATGTCGGCCGGAGTCGCCGGGTCGCGCCGGTCGACCAGGCGCGCGGTGTCCAGGCGCAGCGCTCGCTGCAGCGTCGCGTCGCCGGCGCAAGCGCTTTCCCACGCGAGGCTCCAGGCGACCAGGCCCGGCAGCGTCGCCGCCAGCGCGCACAGCATTCGGCGGACACGGGCGGGCATCCGCCCCTCCCGATCGAAACGACCCGAACGGTGTGGAATATGCAGCGACGCGGGTGGCTGCGCAAGCGGGCAATTGGCTCGCGGCGCGCGGACGCGTTGCCGCCCGCGATCGAAGTTCTTATCCTGTACGGATCATGCAGATTCAGGCAGGACAGCCGCCGCCCAGCCTGGCCAAGCTGACCGCGCCGCAGCCGAACCGCGCATGGCCAAGGCGGCGCCTGTTCGAGCGCCTCGACGCGGCGCGCCGCGACGGCCAGATCGTGTGGATCTCGGCGCCGGCCGGCTCGGGCAAGACGACGCTGGTCGCCAGCTACCTTCGGGCGCGGCGGCTGCGCGCCGCCTGGTACCGGATCGACCCGGCGGACAGCGACGTGGCGTCGTTCTTCCACGACCTGGCCCAGGCCGCGCCATCGCGCGGCGGCCGCAGGGCCGATCCGTTGCCCGACTTCACCGCCGAATACCTCGCCGGCCTGCCGGTGTTCGCGCGCAACTGGTTCCGTCGCTTCTTCGCTCGGCTGCACGGCGCGTCGCTGCTGGTGTTCGACGACTACCACCAGCTCGCCGCCGACTCGCCGGTGCATGTCGCGCTGCGCGAGGGACTGGCCGAGGTGCCGCCCGGGCTGTCGGTGGTCGTGACCAGCCGTGGCGAGCCGCCGCCGGCGCTGACGCGGCTGCGCACGCTCGAGAACTTCACGCTGATCGATCGCGAGGCGCTGCGGCTGAGCGCGGAGGAGTTCGTCGAGGTGGCGCGCCAACGCCTGGCGGGCGGCGCGCCCGACGAGGCGACGCTTCACGCATTGCACGCGCGCACGCAGGGCTGGGCCGCCGGCCTCGTGCTGATCCTCGAGCGCGGGCCGGCCGCGTCGGCGGGCGGCGACGGCGCGGCCGCCGAGCCGCTGGTGTTCGACTATTTCGCCGGCGAGTTGTTCGACCAGGCCGAGCCGCGGCTGCAGCGGTTCCTGGTGCGCACCGCGCTGCTGCCGCGCTTCACCGCGGCATCGGCGGCGGCGCTCGCCGGCGTCGACGACGCGGCCGCGCTGCTCGCCGAGCTCGATCGCCGCAACTTCTTCATCGCGCGCCACGCCGGTGCCGGCGGCGGTGACGCGTACGAGTACCACCCGCTGTTCCGCCGATTCCTGCTCGAGCGCGGCCGCCGCCAGCTGGCGCCGCAGGCGCTCGCCGATGCGCGCCGCGAAGCGGCCGGCCTGCTGGCCGCCGAAGGCGACGCGCCGGCCAGCATCGCGCTGCTGCGCGAGGCCGGCGACTGGCCGCGGCTGGTGGCGCTCGTGCTCGCGCAGGCGCCGGCACTGCTGTCGAGCGGCCGGTTCCAGACGCTGGCCGAGTGGATCCTCGACGTGCCCGCCGCGCAACGCGCCGGCGTTCCGTGGCTCGGCTACTTCCTCGGGTTGTGCCGGCTGCCGTACGACCCGGCGCAGGCGCGCGAGCTGCTGTCGGCGGCGTATACGGGCTTTCGCGACGCCGGCAACGCGAAAGGCGAGTACCTCGCGTGGGCCGGCATCGTCGACACCTTCATCTATGCGTGGAGCGAGTTCGGGCCGGCCGACGCATGGATCGACGAGTTCGACGCGCTGCGCTCGCGCCACCCGCAGTTCCCGTCGCACCAGGTCGAGGTGCGCGCGGTGGCGGCGATCTTCGCGATCCTGATGTACCGGCGACCGCAGCACCCGGAGCTGCCGCGCTGGACGCGGCACCTCGACGCGCTGGTCGCGCAGGATATCGACCCGGCGTTGCGGATGACGGCCGCCACGCACCTGGTGCTGTACTACAACTGGTGGACCGGCAACATGGCGCGCGCCAACGAACTCGTGCGGCGCGTCGAGCCGTTCGCGAGCGCACGCGCGATCGGGCCCTTCGTGCGGCTGGGCTGGGAGGGCATCCTCGCGATCTCGCACTGGATGAACGCCGACAACGCCGCTGCGCTCGCCGCGGTGCGCCGCGGACTGGCGCTGTCCGACGAGACCGGCGCGCACGTCTGGGACTTCATGCTGATCGCACAAGGCGCGGTCGCGGCGGGCACCTCGGGCGACGCGGCGCAGGCGCGCGACTTCCTCGGGCGCCTGCGTCCCGGCGCGCCGGGACAGCGTCGCCTCGACGACGTGCAGTTCCACTTCTTCTCGTTCCAGGAGGCGGCGCGCCGCGACGACCTCCCGGCGATGCTCGAGCACGGGCACGCGGGGCTGGCGAGCGCGATCGACGCCGGCGTCGTCTGGGGCGAGGTCTACACCCGCCCGGCGCTGGCCCAGGCGCTGTTCCTCGGCGGCGACGAGGCGGGCGCGCGACGCGAGCTCGGCCAGGCGCGGCGCATCGCCGAGGCGATCGGCTGCAGCAACGCGTTCTACTACATCCACGACCTCGAGGCGCAATTCGCCGCGATGCGCGGCGACCGCGCGGCACAGCTCGCGTCGATCGCGCGGATGTTCGAGGTGATGCGTGCGCAGGGCTTCAGCAACTCGGCGTGGTGGCGCGACGCCACGATGGCGCACGCGTGCCGGCTCGCGCTCGAGCACGCGATCGAGCCCGGCTTCGTGCGCGGGCTGATCCGGCTGCGCGGGCTACGGCCCGACGGGCCGGCCGTGCGTCTGGAGTACTGGCCGTGGGCGGTGCGCGTGCGCACGCTCGGCGACTTCGCGATCGAGCTCGACGGCGAGCCGCTGCGCTTCGCCGGCAAGGTGCAGAAGCGCCCGCTCGCACTGCTGAAGGCGCTGGTCGCCTTCGGCGGGCGCGGCGTGCACGAGACCCAGCTCGCCGAGGCGTTGTGGCCCGACGCCGACGGCGACGACGCGCACAACGCGTTCGTCACCACGCTGCAGCGGCTGCGCAAGTTGCTGGGCCAGCGCGACGCATTGCTGCTGCAGGAGGGCCGGCTGAGCCTGAATGCGCAGGCCTGCTGGGTCGACACCTGGGCCTTCGAGTCGGTCGATGCCGACGCCGACGCGCGCGACCCGCAGGCCGTCGAGGATCGCGAGCGCGCGCTCGCGCTCTACCGCGGCGCGTTCCTCGCGCAGGAAGACGCGCCGTGGGCGATCGCGCCGCGCGAGCGGCTGCGCGCGCGCTTCGTGCGGATGGGCGGCGCCGACGTCGAGTACCACGTCGCGACCGGCGGCCTGCAGGACGCGGTCGCCTGCCTCGAGCGCTTGCTGCGGGCCGACGACACGGTCGAGGTCTTCTACCAGCAGCTGATGCGCGCGCAGCACCGGTTGGGCCGCGACGCGGAAGTCCTCGCCACCTACCGGCGCTGCCGCGACGTGCTCGGTGCCACGCTCCAGGCGCCGCCTTCGGCGTCGACCGAGGCGCTTCTGGGCGAACTGGCCGGCCGCCGCGCGCCGCCGCCGTAGGCGGTCGCGGCCAGCGCGATGCCCGCGGCGACGGCGCAGCCCGTCGCGAACAAGGACCACTGCATCGGCCGCAGCACGCCGAGCGCGACGATCAGTGCGAACAGCGGCAACTCGAGGTGGTGCCCGAACGTCGCGATCGGCTCGGCCAGTGCTCGCCGCAGCTGCGGCGAAAGCGGATCGGCCTCGCGCGTGCCCGCGAGAAGCCGTTTCAGGCGCACCCCGTACGCGCGGCCCACCGTGTTCGCCCAGACGGACTGGAACACGAACAGCGCGACCATTCCGGCAAGCCATGGAATCCGCACGAAGTTCCAGCCGCCGTAGTGACTCGCGACCAGCCACGCGCCCGAAGCCCCGAGCAGCAGCACGCCGGGCAGCAGCAGCGTGCGCGCGAGCGCGCCCTTGCGCGCCGCGGCGCGCGCCACCGCGCCAGTGGTCTTCGCGCGCCGGCCCCGCTCGCCGGCGAGCCAGCCGCCCACCAGCGCGACGCCGAGCAGGAGCGCGCCCAGCCCGTGCGCCGCGGCCAACAGTGCGTGGCTCATTGCAGTACTCCGACGGGGTGGATCCTCGCGGCGCTCGCCTGGCGGCGGTCGGCCGGCTTGCTCCACAGCGCGAGGTGGAACGCCGGCAGCAACGGGTCGACCTGCGCCGGGGCCCGGGCGGCGCTGGCCGTCGGTACGCGCGCGGCGAGCATGCGCTCGAACGCGGCCATCGGCGACTCGGGCTGCGAGGCGGCCGGCCGGTCGGCTGCGTCGGCTTGCGCGCCGGACAAGTCGGGCGCGGCGGCGGCGGGACGCAGCGCCAGCAGCGCGGCGAGGGCCAGGGCGGCGGAGAGAGCGGTCATCTTCATGGTCTTCATCCTCGGATTCGGGTGGGGGAACTCCCGACGCCCCGGCGGTGCATGGCCGGGCGCCGTGACGCGAATCGTCGGACCCGCCGGCTAACGGATCGCTAACGGATCCGGGCCGCCGGCGCATTTACAAAGCCTTGCATCCGGCCAAGGCAACTTGACGTTGGCGCAGGGCACAATCCGGGGGCCATGACGACTGAACCGACCCCCGTCGCCGCCCGCCTGGCACGACGGCAGTCCGCAGCTGCCGTGCGGCTGCGCCCGATCCGTGTTCCGGCCGCCGCGCTGCTCGTGATCGCGCTGGCCGGCTGTGCTGCGTTGCCGGCGCGCGACGCCGGGTTGCCCGACACACCGACTCCGTCGGCCTGGTCGACCACGACGCTGCCCGCGGCTTCGGCCGGAGCCGGAGCCGGAGCCGGAGCCGGAGCCGGAGCCGGAGCCGGAGCCGGAGCGCCGAGCGGCCCCACCGCCCCCACCGCGCTCGCCGACTGGTGGCGGCGCTTCGACGATCCGCAACTCACCGGTCTCGTCGCGCAGGCGCTCGAAGCCAACCCCGGCCTGCGCGGCGCGCGCGCCGCCCTCGCCCAGGCGCGAGCGCTTCGCGATATACAGGCGGCCGACCTGCTGCCGAACGTCTCGGCCTCGGGCTCGGCGCAACGCGCAAGGCCGGCCGGCGGCAACACGGCCAACCGCTTCCAGGCGGGCCTCGACGCCGGCTGGGAGCTCGACGTGTTCGGCGGCCAGCGCAGCGCGGTCCGGGCCGCCGAGGCCGACGTGCGCGCCGCGCAGGAGAGCCTGGCCGACACGCAGGTCTCGCTGGCGGCCGAGGTCGCGCTCGCCTACCTCGACCTGCGCAGCCAGCAGGCCCGGCTGGAGATCGCGCGGCGCAACCTGGCCACGCAGACCGAGACGCTGCAACTCGCGCGCTGGCGCGTGCAGGCCGGGCTCGCGACCTCGGTCGAGCTCGAGCAGGCGCGCGCCGCGAGCGAGCAGACCGCCGCGCAGATCCCCGTGCTCGAGTCCGCTATCGCGCAGGCGCAGCACGCGCTGGCGGTGCTCACCGGCCGCGCGCCGTCGGCGCTGCAGGCCGCGCTCGAACCGGTGCAGCCGGTGCCGCAGCCCGCCGGCGACCTGGCGCTCGCGATTCCTGCCGAGACCTTGCGCCAGCGCCCCGACGTGCGCCGCGCCGAGCAGCAGGTGTCGGCCGCGCTGGCCCGCGTGTCGCAGGCCGACGCGGCCCGCTATCCGAGCTTTCGCCTCGGCGGATCGCTGGGCCTGAGCGCGCTCACGCTCGGCGGCCTGGGCAGCGGCGCCGCCGTGTTCAACTCGCTGCTGGGCAGCGTCTCGGTGCCGCTGTTCGACGGCGGGGCCGCGCGCGCGCAGGTGCGCGTGCAGGAGGCCGGCCTCGAGCAGGCCCGCGTGAACTACGAGTCGGTGGTGCTCGCCGCGCTGAAGGAGGTCGAGGACGCGCTGGTCGCGCTGCGCAACGACCGCGCGCAGCTCGAGCGCCTGCAGAACGCGGCCGAGGCGGCCGCGAACGCGGCGCTGCTCGCGCAGCAGCGCTACGCCAGCGGCCTGATCGACTTCCAGGTCGTCCTCGAGACGCAGCGCACGCTGCTGAACACGCAGGACAGCGTTGCCAACACGGTTGCGAAGGTCAGCGCCGATCACGTGCGCCTGTACAAGGCGCTCGGCGGAGGATGGGAATGAACACGAACGTGGACACGCTGCTCGCCGGCGCGAGGCGGCACTGGTGGCAGCGGCCGTCGCTGTGGATCTCGCTAGGCGTGCTCGCGCTCGCCGCGGGCGGCACCTGGTACTGGCTCGGCCAGAGGCAGGATGCGGCGGCGCCGCGCTACGTGACCGAGGAGGCGCGGCGCGGCGACCTCACGCTGACCGTCACCGCCAACGGCAAGCTGCAGGCCACGCGCACCGTCAACATCGGCAGCGAGCTGTCGGGCACGGTTCGTCGCGTGCTGGTCGACGTCAACGACCGCGTGAAGAAGGGCGAGGTGCTCGTCGAGCTCGACACCGCGAAGCTCACCGCGCAGGTCGCGCGCTCGCGCGCGTCGCTCGCTGCGGCGCAGGCGAGGCTCGCGCAGACCACCGCCACCGTGAAGGAATCGGAGGCCAGCCTGGCGAGGCTCAAGGAGGTCTCGCGGCTCTCCGGCGGCAAGGTGCCGTCGGCGGCCGAGCTCGACGCGGCGACCGCGGCGCTGGCGCGCGCGCGCGCCGACGAGAACAGCGCGCGTGCCAACGTCGAGGATGCGAAGGCCGCGCTGTCGACCGACGAGACCAACCTGTCGAAGGCGTCGATCCGCTCGCCGATCGACGGCGTCGTGCTGTCGCGCTCGGTCGAGCCCGGCAACGCGGTGGCCGCCACGCTGCAGGCGGTGACGCTGATGAGCCTCGCCGAAGACCTGACCCACCTGCTGGTCGAGGTCAGCGTCGACGAGGCCGACGTCGGCGCGGTGCAGGTGGGCCAGAAGGCCAGCTTCACGGTCAGCGCGTATCCGCAGCGGCGCTACCCGGCCACCGTGAGCCGCGTCGCCTACGGCTCGACGCTCACCGAGAACGTCGTCACCTACGCGACCCGGCTCGAGGTCGACAACAGCGACCTGAGCCTGCGGCCCGGCATGACCGTGTCGGCGACGATCACCGCCGCCGAGCGCAAGGGCGTGCTGCTGGTGCCGAACCCCGCGCTGCGCTTTTCGCCGTCGCAGGCGGGCGGCGGCGGCGCGGCAAGGGGGGCGTCGTCCGGCGGCGGCATCGTCTCGAAGCTGCTGCCGCGCCCGCCGCGCGACACCACCAAGGCCGCGCGGCCCGACGCGGGCAGCGCAGGCGCGCGGCAGGTCTGGGTGCTGCGCGACGGCGCGCCGCAGCCGGTGCCGGTCACGACCGGCATCAGCGACGGCAAGATGACCGAGGTCACCGGCGGCCAACTGCAGCCGGGCATGGCGGTGATCGTCGACCAGCTCGCCGGAGGCGCGGCGAAGTGAGCGGTGAGACGCGCGGTGCAGCGAACGGCGAAGTGGGCGGACAAGCGAGCCAGCCGCTGATCCGGCTGCGCGGCATCACCAAGGTCTACGGCGAGGGCCCGACCGCGCTGCAGGCGCTGCGCGGCGTCGACCTCGACGTCGCGCGCGGCGAGTTCGTCGCGATCATGGGGCCCAGCGGCTCGGGCAAGTCGACCGCGATGAACATGATCGGCTGCCTCGACCGGCCGACCTCGGGCGAGTACCTGTTCATGGGCGCGCACGTCGAGACGCTGACGCGCGACGAGCGCGCGCAACTGCGCCGACGCTACATCGGCTTCGTGTTCCAGGGCTTCAACCTGCTCGCGCGCACGTCGGCGCAGGAGAACGTCGAGCTGCCGCTGCTCTATCGCGGCGAATCCGCGGCCGCGCGCCACGCCGCGGCGGCGCGCGCGCTCGACTCGGTCGGCCTGAAGGGCTGGGAACACCACACGCCGGCCGAGCTGTCGGGTGGCCAGCAGCAGCGCGTCGCGATCGCGCGCGCGATCGTCACCGAGCCGGCGCTGCTGCTCGCCGACGAGCCCACCGGCAACCTCGACACGCAGCGCAGCCGCGAGATCATGGAGCTGCTGTGGCGGCTCAACGCCGACCGCGGCATCACGATCCTGATGGTCACGCACGAGCACGACATGGCGGCCTGGGCGCGGCGCATCGTGCGCTTCGTCGACGGCGTGGTCGCCGACGACACGCTCAACGAGCACCCGGCGGGCGTGGTCGCCGACGCCGGACGGACAGGCGCCGGCGCGAAGCTGGCCGGCGGGGCCGCCTGATGCTGTTCAACACGCTGCTGCTCGCGTTGCGCTCGATCCGGCGCAACCTGATGCGCTCGTTCCTCACGATCCTGGGCATCGTCATCGGCGTCGCGGCGGTGATCACGATGGTCACGGTCGGCAACGGCGCGACGCTGGCGGTGCAGAACCAGATCTCGAGCCTGGGCACGAACCTGCTGATGATCCGCCCCGGCCAGCGCCTCGGCCCCGGCATGGGCGGCGCCTCGGCACCGGCGTTCCAGCAGGCCGATGCCGAGGCGATCGCCGCGCAGATCGGCGGCGTGCAGGCGGTCGCGCCGGAGGCGCGCGCGAGCGCCACGGTCGTCGCCGGAGGCAACAACTGGACCACCAACGTCACCGGCAGCACCAACCTCTGGCTGCAGACCGGCAACTGGCGCATCGCCGCCGGCCGCGAGTTCACCCCCGAGGAGCTGCGCTTCGGCGCCGCGGTGTGCATCATCGGCGAGACGATCCGCCGCGAGCTCTTCGCCGGGCGCTCGCCGCTGGGCGAGCAGCTGCGCGTCAAGAACTTCTCGTGCCAGGTCGTGGGCCTGCTCGCGTCGAAGGGCCAGGGCGCGATGGGCAACGACCAGGACGACATCGTGCTGGTGCCGCTGTCGACGCTGCAGCGGCGCGTGACCGGCAACACGCGGGTCTCGACGCTGCTCGTGTCGATGAAGGACGACAGCGATTCGTCGCGCGTCAAGTCGAGCCTGCGCCAGCTGCTGCGCGAACGACGCAAGCTCTCGTCCACCGACGAGGACAACTTCAACATCCTCGACACGCAGCAGCTGGCCGAGACGCTGTCGGGCACCACGCAGGTGATGACGATGCTGCTCGGCGCCGTCGCCGCGGTAAGCCTGCTGGTCGGCGGCATCGGCATCATGAACATCATGCTGGTGAGCGTTACCGAGCGCACCCGCGAGATCGGCCTGCGGCTGGCGATCGGCGCGCTCGAGCGCGAGGTGCTGCTTCAGTTCCTGATCGAGGCGGTCGTGCTGGCCGCCTTCGGCGGGCTGGTCGGCGTCGTGCTGGCCGCGGGGGCGTCGTTCGGCCTGGCCCAGCTGATGGGCGTGCCGTTCCTGTTCAACCCCACCGTGAACCTGGTGTCGTTCGTGTTCTCGGCCGCCATCGGGGTGATCTTCGGCTATTTTCCGGCGCGCCGGGCCGCGCGGATGGACCCGATCGAGGCCCTGCGGCACGAGTGAGGAGGGGCGGGAAGAAGGGGCCGGGAGAGGGGCCGGGACGCCCCCGGCGCGTCGCAGGACGCCCGAAGGGGTACTCGAAGGGGTACTATCGGGGGTAGCCGGGATCCCGACCCGGACAACACAGGCGAGGCGAAGTTGATCGATATCCTGGAGTGCCTCGAGAAATACGGCGAGCGTCTGGACTCGCAGATCGCTGAGGAAACCGGCGTGCCGCTGGCGGCGGTGCGCGAGCGCGCGGCCGGATTGGCGGCCACCGGCGCGCTGATCACCTGCAGCGTGACCCGCTTCGCCAACGGCGACCGGGTCGACGCGTGGCTGTACCGGCGTTCCGGCTACATCCCGCCCGCGGCGCCCGGACGCAAGGCGAAGCCGAAGACCCCTCAGGCATAGCCGGAGACGCGTCAGGCGGGCCCACCGCCGAACCCCGCCCGCCTCAGCCCGGCGTGAGCAGCGTGACAGTGGGGAAGTACCGCCGGTAGCTGCGCGGGTCGCGCGTCAACAGGGCCATGTTGCCGACCGCGGCGTGGGCGCCGATCAGGAAGTCGGGCAGGACGCCGGAGTTCGCGCCGCCTGCCTGACGGTACCTGACGAAGGCCTTGCCGGCCAGGAATAGCGCGGGGCGCGGAATGTCCAGCACCACGAGCCCGAGCCCGGTCACGGCGGCGTCGAGTTCCTCGTAGCGGGCGAACGCCGCCGCGAGTTCGGCGTAGACGACGCCGTTGATCGCCAGCTCGTGGATCTGCGACTGCGCCCTGAGCTGCCCGATGGACCAGTCCGCCCAATCCGCGTCGTCCTCGAACACGTCCACGAGGACGTTGGTGTCGACCAGCACCATCAGTCGTCGTCGCGCAGCAGCCGCATCAGGTCTTCGGTGCGCCATCGGACGGTCGCCTTGCCGCGCGCCGCCTCGAACCGGTCTTTCGCGCGTCGCACCCTTGCGGCTCGCGCGGGCTGGATCACCACCTGCCCCTGCGCATCGACGGCGAACTCGACGGCGCTGCCGGGCTCGAGCCGCAGGGCGTCGCGGATGCGCTTGGGGATGGTGACCTGTCCCTTCGAAGTCAGGGTCGTCGACATTCGGATGCCTCGAAGTATTACTGCATCGTGTATAGTAATACCCGACTTGTCTCGCGACAAGTCTGCGCATCGATGAACGGGAGATCCGGATGAACCAGAACCATGTCCGCACCGTCGCCGTCGTCGGCTGCGGCACCGTGGGCGCGAGCTGGGCCGCGCTGTTCCTCGCGCACGGGCTCGACGTGCAGGCGACCGACCCGTCGCCTGCCGCCGAGGAGCGCCTGAATCGCTTCGTCGAACGCGCGCGACCGCAGCTCGCCGAACTCGGCGCCACCGGCCAGGGCAGGCTGCAGTTCACGCCGGTGCTGGCCGACGCACTGGCCGGCGCCGACCTGGTGCAGGAGAACTCGCCCGAGAACGAAGACCTGAAGCGCCGGCTGCTCGCCGAGATCGACGGCCTCGTGCCGCCCGATACGATTGTCGCCGGCAGCACGTCGTCGCTGTTGCGCAGCCGGCTCGTCGTCGACTGCCGGCATCCGCATCGTCACATCAGCGCGCATCCGTTCAACCCGCCGCACCTCGTGCCGCTGGTCGAGATCGTCGGCGAGGACGACGCCGTGGTCGCGCGCGCGGCGGCCTTCTATCGCAGTCTCGGCCGGCGCCCCGTGTTGCTGAGGAAGGAGATGGCGGGGCACATCGCCAACCGCCTCGCCTCGGCGCTGTGGCGCGAAGCCGTCTACCTGGTCGAGCAGGGCGTGGCCAGCGTCGCCGACATCGACGCCGCCATGACGCACGGGCCCGGCCTGCGCTGGGCGATCATGGGCCCGCACATGACCTACCACCTCGGCGGCGGAGAGGGCGGCATCGAGCACTACCTCGCGCACCTCGGGCCCAGCCAGGCGCGGCGCTGGGCGTCGCTCGGCACGCCGGTCTTCGACGAGCGCACGCACCGAGCGCTGATCGACGGCGTGCACGACGAGGCGGGCACGCGTTCGGTGGCCGAGCTCGAAGCCGAGCGCGACCGCGCGCTGATCGGGATGCTGCGCCTGCTCGGGCGCGACGGTTAGCGGCCGGCCGGGCGGCGCCGCCAGACGCCTCCTACTTCGCCTGCCGGCTCGCCGCATTCTCCGGCACGATCCGCGGCTCGACGAGAAACAGCTGCGGATCGGCCGGATCGACCGTGATCCGCACCCAGTGCGTGTCCGGCCATCCGAAGGTCTCGACCCGCGTGAAGTTCTCGAACGCCCGCTGCGTCTTCGCGCTGTACAGCGGCTTGTCGATGCGGAACAGGTGCGTGTCGCCGTGCACGTACAGCATCGGCTTGTCGAAGGTCTCGAGCGCGTCGGACAGCGTCTGCACGTAGTCGCCGAACGGCGACTCGGGCTTCGGCAGCGGCTGGCCGCGCGCGATGAAGGGCAGGAAGTAGCGGGTCTTCGCCGCGGGCGGCCAGAAGTTCTCGAACCCCGGATTGGCCTGCGTGATGACCACCAGCCCGCGCTTGTCGGGCGCCGACGCCTCGGCGAACGCCGCCTTCAGCCACGCGATGTTCGCCGCCTTGCGCTCGGCCTGCTCGGCGTCGGTCTGTGGGCCGTGCCCGGTGTTGTCGTTGCTGCCGACGATGTGGACGGAAGCGAACACG
This sequence comes from Burkholderiaceae bacterium, assembly GCA_019635275.1. GTDB lineage: Bacteria > Pseudomonadota > Gammaproteobacteria > Burkholderiales > Burkholderiaceae_E > Zeimonas. The sequence goes on from JAHBZV010000001.1 coordinate 185,427, forward strand.
ACGCCGCCGACGCTCCAGCGCAGGTTCTCGCGGAACTTCGCGAACTGCGGGTCCGACGACTGGTTGACCACCGGCATCGTGCGCTGACCCAGCGAGCGCCCCGGCGGATAGAAGGTCGCGCGCACCTTCTCGAGCAGCGCCAGCGGATCGACCTTGCGCGCCTTCAGCGGCGCGCAGTCGGCCCAGTCGTTGTCGCCCGGCGTGAGCACCATCGGGTGGCGCACGCCCTGGAACGATTCGTAGATCGCCTGGTAGCTCTCGTCGACGCAGGGCATCGAGGCGAGCGACGGATTGGCGTTGTAGGGCCGCGCGTCGAACTGGAAATCGCCGACGTGCGCAACGAACGCGAGGTCGGCCGCGTTCAGCGCCGCCAGCACGCGCTCGTACTCCTGCTCCTGCACGCGCGTGTACGGCATGTCGCCGATGATCGCGAAGTCGTAGCGGCCCGAGCCGCTGCCGCTTCCCGCGAGCGAGGCGCAGCCGGCAATCGATGCGAGCGCGACGGCGAGCGCGAGGGCGAAGGCGAGGCTGCGTGCGGCCATGGCGGTCTCCGGCTGTCGGTTCTCGTGGTCGGCCACTATATCGGCGGCGCCGCGCGCCGGAAAGGGCGCGGTCGGACGATGCGCGAGGACTCTCGCGCGCGCGGCGCTGCTTCGGCCGCGTCGGCGGCTACGTCGGCGACGTCGGCTGCTTCGGCGGCTGAGGCAGCCACGCGAACGCCGCGGCCCCCGCGACGAGCATCGCCGCGATCGTCCCCATCACCGCCGCGTACGTCGGCACGTGCCACCCCGACGCGGCCGTGGCGACCGCCCCCGTCACCCACTGCATCAACGCCACGCCGAGGAACATCGCCATCGTGAACAGCGCGAGCGCTCGCCCGGTCATCGCAGCCGGATAGGCGGCACGCACGTCGGCGTACTGGTAGACGATGAACCCGGTGAGCAGCGAGTAGGCGAGCGACAGCCCGACGTCGAACGCCGCGCCGAGGTTCGCCGCCACCAGCGCGAACACCGCTGCGCAGACCAGCGTCATCGCGACGATCGTGCGCCGCCGCGTGCCCGCGCCCGGGTCGAAGCGGCCGAACAGCGGCAGCGCGACCATCGACGCGAGCGAGATCGCGATCGCCACGTTGCCCGCCTGCACCAGTGAGAAGCCGTGGCGCTCGAGCAGCATCGGCCCGAGCCACAGCCCGCGCAGCGTGACGAACGCCGCATAGGTCACCGCGCCGAGCGCGACGATGCCCCAGGTGTGCGGCATCGCGAACAGCGCGACGAAGCCGCGCAGCGCGCCCGCCAGCGTCTCGTGCGGGCCGTCGTGCGACGGGCCCGCCGGCTCGCGCACCAGCCACCAGATCGCGAGCCACGCCAGCGCCGACAGCACGCCCAGCGCGACGAAGCCGCCGCGCCACGAGCTCGCCTCGATCAGCCACGCCAGCGGCGTGCCGGTCAGCAGCATCCCCACGCCACCCAGCCCGAGCACGATGCCGTTGATGGCCGCGAACCGCGCCGCCGGAAACTGCCGCGCGATGAACACCGTGCAGACCAGGAAGGCCGGCGCGCAGCCGATGCCGATCAGCACCTGGCCGACGAGCAGCAGCGTGAAGCTCGGCGCCAGCGCCGACAACGCCGCGCCGGCGATCGTGAGCGGAAACGCCGCCAGCACCGTGCGTCGCACGCCGTGCAGGTCGATGCCCACGCCCATCGCCAACTGCAGCGCGCCGAACGCGAAGTGGAAGATGCCGGCGAACAGGCCGAGCTGCTGCGTCGACAGTGCGAAGTCGTGTTGCAGCGCCGGCGCCATGATCGCCGCGATCGTGCGCCAGGCCTGGCTCAGCGTGAAGCCGCCGGTGAGGGCGAGCAGCATCAGCCAGTTGGCGCGGGCGGCGGCAGGCGAGGAGGCGGGTCCGGGGTCGGAGGGGGAGGGCATGGGATGGTGCGGAAAAGCCGCGTGCACGCCGGCTGACGGTCGGACTATACCTTTCGGCAAATGGGGCCGCAGCGATGTCCAGGAGCGACCCCACTCGCCGCCCCCGGCTGGGAGTGCTAGGGTATGGAAAACGTGAGCGTCTTCGAAATGCAGCGTAACAACCCCGTACTCGCCGCTGGGGAGCCACGCGCCGACTTCCACGACGAGGCCGAGCAGCGACTGGCTGCAATTGCCGCCTCGGGCAAGACGATCTCCTGGAGCGAAATGCGCCGCTATCTCGACGACCGGCTTGCCGGGAGGGCGGTCGCGCGACCGGCATCGAGGAAACCGGTGGGGTGAATACGTGCTCGCGCTGCGTAGCCAGCGCGAGACCGGGTACGACAGATGACCGACGAACACACCCTCCGCCAAGCCATCGAAGACGCGCGCGCCTGCGCGCTGTCGATGTCGGACAACGCCGCGCTGATCGAGACCGAGTTGCCCGACCTCGGCATGCCTGTGGCGCTCGAAGCGCGCACGCGCGAGGTCTGCGACGAGCTGGTCGGCGCGAAGCACGACGTGTTCGCCGAACTGGCGAGGCTCGACGACCTGCTGGCCGACGGCCGCGTGTCTGACGAAGCGGTGCATGGCAGTTTCCAGCGCATCATCGGCTGGATGCAGGCGCCACTCGAGCCGATGCACGAACTGGCCAGGGCGCTCGAAGCGCAGCCCCAAGGTCGCGTCGCGTGGACGCTGGTCGCCGATTCGGCCACCCACGTCTACGAGGCGTTCGGCCGCGCGCGCGATTCGGCGCAGCGGTTGTGGGGTGGACAGGGCTAGTATCGCAAGGGCGGCGCCAGCGCGTAGCGCCAGACCGACGAGGCCCTCCCGATGAAAATGCGCGATATCCCGTTCGGCACCACCGACTGGTCCACCGTCGAAGCCACCGAGCACCCGGGCGACACCGGCGTCGCGCGCTGGCGCACGCGCCACTTCGGCCCCGCCGACGACCCGATCCGCGTGCGCATGGTCGAGTACTCGCCGGGCTACAGTGCCGACCACTGGTGCAGCAAGGGCCACGTGCTGCTGTGCCTGGCCGGCGAACTGGAGACGCTGCTGCAGGACGGGCGGCGCTTCGTGCTGAAGCCGGGGATGAGCTACCAGGTGGCCGACGGCGCGGAGGCGCACCGGTCTTCGACGGCAAGCGGAGCGACGCTGTTCATCGTCGATTGAGGCGGGTTCGCGGGCGCCGGCCTGCTACGAGCACTTGCCATCGGCCATCGCGCCGAATCCATCCGACCCTTTCGGCGTGCTCGGAGACACCGCAAGCTGCGGCAGACGGGTCCTGTCGGGATCCCATCCGGTTGTCAATTGGCAATTGACGCTTTACAATTCACGGAACCAACAGTGATCGAAAGCTTCAGGCACAAGGGGCTGAAGAGACTGTACGAACGCGGCGACCGGAGCGGAGTCAATCCCGACCACGTCGAGCGCATCGAGAACATTCTCTCGATTCTTTCGGTTGCCGAGAGCCTGTTGGACATCGATCTCCCTTCGCTGCGCCTTCACGCCATGAAGGGCGACCGCAAGGGCTTTCACGCGGTGACGGTCCGGGCGAACTGGAGGATCGTCTTCCGCTTCGAGAACGGCACCTGCCAGGACGTGGATCTCGTCGACTATCACTAGAGCCGTACCGCAAGGTGCGAGTCCAACGATGCAGATGAAGAACCCGGCACACCCTGGCCGCATCGTGCGCCAGGAGTGCCTCGACGCCTTTGGACTCTCGGTGGCCGAGGCTGCCAGGGCGCTTGGCGTCACGCGCCAGGCGCTGAACAACGTGGTGAGCGGCAGGTCGGCGATCACGCCCGAGATGGCCGTGCGCCTGTCGAAGGCCGTGGGCAACGACCCGGACTTCTGGTTGCGCCTGCAGCGTCAGTACGACCTCGCGCAGGTGTTGAAGAACGCTTCCCGGATCAAGGTTGCCCGGCTCAAGAAGCCGATTCGTGACTCCGAAGTCGCGCGCTGATCGCATGCTTCGGCCGGGCGTCTGGCCGGTTTGGCCAACGACTATCCCTTCACCAGCGAGACGTTCAGCCGCTTCCCGACCGCCCCGGCCGCCTTTACCAGCGTCTGCAAGGTGGTCGATGGATTTTCCGGGTCGAGCAGGCGGTCGAGTTGCGCGCGGGTTGTCCGCATGCGTCGCGCCATCTCCGACTTGGTCAGGCGCGCCTTCCTCATGCTCTCTTCGAGCTGGAAGGCGAGGACGCGCTTGACCGCGATCGCCTGCACGGTGTCGTAGCTGCCGCTCTCTCGCAGGAAGTCGTCGAGGGTCGACCCGACGTGGGGATTTCGTTTCATGCGTTCTCCTGTGGGGGGCGTGCGGCATTGTATCTATTCTAATACGTCCCAGGAATCCGGTCCCACAGAAACTCGTGGGGACGCACCACGCATCAGCCACCGCTCCGAGGCCAATCGGCCTACCTGCGACGTGCCCGGGTCCCGCGGGCTGTGCCACGCTCTGGATGCCCCGACCAAACACCTGCACGCCGTCGGCCCCGGAGCAGGCTTGCGCCCCTTTGGCTGGTTGCCGAAGGGCGCCGTGTCGGCATAGCAGATGTGCTATATACTGAATGGCCTGGAAACTCGAGTTTCACAGCGAGCGCCTGGAGCGCGAGCTTGCAGCCATGCCGCCCGGACTCCTGGCCCGCCTGCTCAGGTACGCGGACCGGCTCGAGGTCTTCGGGCCGGACCTGGGCATGCCGCATACGAGGGCGATGGGCGACGGCCTGTTCGAACTGCGGATCAAGGCCGCCGAGGGAATCGCAAGGGTGTTCTACTGCACTGCCGCGGAGCGTCGCGTGATCCTGCTCCATTGGTTCGTGAAGAAGACCGACAAGACGCCCGCGAGGGAACTCGCGGTGGCGATCCGCCGGATGAAAGAGGTGAGGCATGAGTAGCCCTCTGCAGAGGTTCAAGGCGCGGGCCTTCAAGCGCCCGGAAGTGAAGAGCGCCTACGAGGCGCTCGCGGACGAGTTCGCCTTCATCGACGAACTCCTGAAGGCGCGCGCGAGCGCCGGCCTCACGCAGGCGCAACTTGCCGAGCGGATCGGTACCACTCAATCGGCCGTGGCCCGACTCGAATCGGGCAGCGCCGCGCACTCGCCTTCGATCGCGACGTTGCAGCGTTACGCCAAGGCACTTGGCTGCCGGGTGGAGGTGAGGTTCGTGAAGATCGCGGAGCGACCCGGGCGGTCGACACGCAGCACCCGCACAGGGCGCGATGCTGAGGGCAGCGCCGGCTGACGCGCCTCAGCCAACCGCCACCGACAACTGCCCCCTCTGCCGCCTCGAAGGCCGGGCCGCGATCTCGACGTCGTAACCCAGACGGGTCAGGCAGTCCATCAGCTTGCGCTCCAGGCTCACCCCCTGAGCCCCACCCCCGCGATCATCCGGCCTACCCCACCCGCCGGAGCCGCCCCATGCCCCCCGCCGCCCCCGTCCGCCTCCCTACCGACCCCACCCCCCTCACCGCCCACGCCCTGGTCCGCGCCCGCCAGCGCGGCATCGACCTCGAAGCGCTCGCCTGCCTGCTCGGCTACGGCCGCCGCCACCACGACCACCGCGGTGCCGAGATCGTCACCTTCGACCGCGCCGCGCTCGACCAGGTCGCGCGCCGCGAGCCGCGCGCCACCTGGCGCAAGGCGATCGAGGCGTCGACGCTCTACGCGGTGCTCGGCCCCGACGGCTGCGTGATCACCACCGGCCACCGCTGGCGCCGCGTGATCCGCGACCGCAGCCTCGCGTCGCTGCGCCCCGGGCGCAGCCGCCGCCCGCGCGACGTGCGGTTCGTCACGCAATCGGGCTTTCCCGCCTGATTCCGGCGGCGCCGGAAGTACTAAGATGCAAACATAATCGCGAATAAAAGTCCGACGAGGAGGGAGCCCTGGAGACCGGCGCCACGGTGAGCACACACTCGCCCGCCAGCCCGCAGCGCGGCACATGGCAAGGTGGGTCGCGCCGCCCGCCCGGCCTGTCGAAGTCGCGCCTGCTCGACTACCTCCAGTGCCCCAAGCGCCTGTGGCTGCAGGCGTACCGCCCCGAGGCCCGCGAGCAATCGACTGCGATGCAGCTCGCCTTCGCCAACGGCCACGAGGTGGGCGAGGCGGCGCGCGCGCTGGTGCCCGGCGGCGTGCTGATCGACCCGCCCGGCAACGACCTCGCCGAGGCGCTGCGGCTCACCCGCGAGCAGCTCGCCGCCCGGTCGCCGCGGCCGCTCTTCGAGGCCACCTTCGAGCGCGACGGCCTGCTGGTGCGCGCCGACATCCTGCTGCCCGGCCCCGAAGGCTGGACGCTGGCCGAGGTGAAGTCGTCGGGCGCGGTGAAGGACTACCACCCGACCGACGTCGCGATCCAGCGCTGGGCGATCGAGGCCGCGAGCGGGCCATCGGGCCGCGGCCACGGCGAAGTCGCGGGACTCGCCATTGCGCGCACCGAGCTCTGGCACGTCGACACCGGCTTCACCTACGCGGGCGACGGCCACTACGAAGGCCTGCTGGTGCGCGAAGACCTGGGCGAAGCCGTCGACGCGCGCATCGCGCAAGTGCCCGACTGGCTGCGCGGCGCGAAGGAAGTGCTGGCCGGCCCCGAGCCCGCGATCGCGATGGGCGAGCAATGCACGTCGCCGTTCGACTGCCCGTTCCAGGCCTGGTGCGCCGCGCAGGCCGGCCCGCAGCCCGAGTACCCGGTGACGCTGCTGCCGAACAACAAGGGCAAGAAGCTCGCCGCCGAGCTGCTCGCCGAGGGCTACGCCGACCTGCGCGAGGTGCCGCCCGAACGCATCGACGACGACGAGCTCGCGATGATCGCGCGCGTGACCCGCGAAGGCCGCCCGCGCCTCGACCCCGAGGCCGCGCGCATCGTGCGCGCGCTGCCGTACCCGCGCAGCTACCTCGACTTCGAGACGATCGGCTTCGCGGTGCCGCGCTGGGCGGGCACGCGGCCGTACCAGCAGGTGCCGTTCCAGTGGACCTGCATCGTCGAGCACGCAAGCGGCGACGCCGCGCGCGGCCGGCTCGAGCAGCGCGAGTTCCTCGACCTGTCGGGCGCCGACCCGAGCCGCCCCTGCGCCGAAGCGCTCGTGCGCGAGTTGCCGGCCGAAGGCCCGGTGATCGCCTACAACGCGCAGTTCGAGCGCGGCGTGATCGAGCGGCTCGCGAACCAGTATCCCGACCTCGCGAAGCCGCTGCGCAGCATCGCCGCGCGCCTGTTCGACCTGCTGCCGGTGGTGCGCGCGCACTACTACCACCCGGACATGCGTGGGTCGCGCTCGATCAAGGCGGTGCTGCCAACGATCGGCGCGGGGCTGGACCACGCTGAACTGGGCGAGGTGCAGGACGGGACGGCGGCGCAGGCGGCTTACCTGGAGGCGGTGAGCGAGGGGACGGGGGAGGAGAGGAAGAAGGAATTGGGGGAGGGGTTGAGGAGGTATTGCGGGATGGATGTGAGGGGGATGGTGGAGTTGGCGGGGTTTCTGCGGTCTGGCAGGTCAGTAGTTCGCTAACATTCTCGCGAGCAGCAAATGGTCTGACTTGCGAATTCCCGACTCAGAACGCGAGAAGTACTCGATGACCGACAGGGTCACACCAGAGAAGCGGTCGCGAATGATGGCTGCAGTTCATGGTGCGAATACCGCACCCGAACTCTACGTTCGGGGACAGCTCTTCGCTGCTGGCTTTCGCTTTCGACTGCATGTCGGCGGATTGCCCGGTAGGCCCGACATCGTTCTGCCTCGGTACAGAACGGCCGTTTTCGTTCACGGCTGCTTCTGGCACGGTCATTCTTGTGGGCGCGGCAAACGACCAGCCACAAACGCGGCGTTCTGGAATACCAAGCTCGATGCGAACATTCGCCGCGACCGGCGCATACGCGCCGCACTCAAGACCGCTGGATGGCGGTCCATTGTGATCTGGCAGTGCGATCTTCGAAGGGCCACGGCGAGGTTGATCAAGTCATTGAACGTCGAGAGGCTTGCCGCCGCGAAGCGCGAATGAAGTCCTTCTGCTTAACCGAACGGGACAGGTAGGCCGCGTAAAAGGAAGCCAAGCGCGGCGGCACGGCGTTGCCGATCATCCGCGCTACAGGTTCTAGTTGGTCCGTCGGGAAGAATACATAGTCATCGGGGAATGACTGCAAGATCGCCGCCTCGCGCGGCGTGATTGCACGCACCTGCTGGGTGTCGTAGTGTCCGAATCGGCCATTCGAAATGCTGTGGCACTTCGTTGTAATCGTCGGAGACGGCCGGTCCGGATGCATGCGCGTGTACACGTCGCCGAAGCATTGGTCACCGAGCTTTGCGTTGACCTTGCGATGACAGTCAAGGGTCAAGTCACCGTCAGGCAAAGACTTCATGTAGGCGTTCGACTCGCCAGGGGGGGCACCCGATAGACGCTTGTAGTTGACTTCCCGCAATTGGCGGGCACGATGGTTCGGAATCTGCGGGTGCTCCTCCCCAGCCCGCAGCGGTGGCAGGTGACCGATCGCCTGCCGTACGCTCACCATCACACTGTCGGGGTCGTTTTCAGGGACGAGTAACGATTCCCCGAGTAGATCCGCACAGCGCTCGGGCAGCACAACATCCTTGCGCACCGCAAGCAGGATGGAGCGCTTCCGATACTGCGGGACTCCAAATCGGGAAGTGCAGACCACCTTCGTGCCAGTCACATAACCGAGTCGCTCAAGGCCCCTACGGAAGGCGTCCCATACCCCGCCATATCGTTTGTCACCGATGCCCCGCACATTCTCCGAAAGAACGATCTCTGGCAGGAAGTGATCGACGAACTTCGTCGCCTCGCGCAGTAGGTTCTTGTCGCGCTGGCGGCCAGCGGACCGCCTCTCGCTCATCTCATTCCTAGACAGTCGCGTGAACGGTTGACACGGTGCGCAGATGGCGAAAAGCAGTGGAACGCGAGGTGCCAGAACCCTGTATCGCGGTACGAGCGTCTTCAACGCCGTCAGCAGTTCTTCCTGCTGCCCTGACTTGTAGAGGCGATTCTTCGGGAAGATGTCGTAATGCATGAAGCGTGCCGAGGCGCCGTCGATCGATCGATTGACGTTGTTGTGCGAATAGGTCGCTGCACAGCGCGCATCCTTATCAATACCGGCGATCACGTAGCCACCCGCGTCGATGAGGCCACGTGTAGTGCCGCCAGCGCCACAGAAGAAATCGACTGCAATGAACTTCGGCGCGGGGAGCGCGTAGGAATAGGCGGTGGCCGCCCTTGTCTTCTTGATTGTCATGCTCCGTCCTGAGCGAATCGCGAAATGGCCTCGACCTCGGGCTCAGTGAAGAGACGCCAGCCATTGCGGTCTCGCTTGGCGGCATCCTTGACACGCTTCTCGGTGATCCACCGTAGCAGCGTCTGCTTAGAGATGCCGGCGACCTTCGCGACTTCGTGCGCCAGATAGAACTCCTTTCCGTCGACGATTTTCGGCATGCGCCTGACTCGCGGGTGAATATACTTAACTATACTCAGGGCCAGATGAAATGCAACCTGCTCATCCCGCGCAGACGGATACTCATGGCTTCGCGATGCAGCGATTCGCTCTGAATCACGTACGAAACCCTCCCCACGCAACTGGAAGGGCTTTCCAAGGCAGGAAAGCCGATCAGGCATAGCGGTTGCGTACACACTTGTGGCAGGTAAAAACGTCGTATATTATGAACATGTACGCGTTCCTATGAACCCTGTAGACCCTAGGTAGTAAGCATGAGGCATGAGGATCGAGCGAAGTTCGTGCGGCTTGCAACGAAGCGCGTTACGAACGCCTTGAAGTCCATTCAGCTTGTCGGGAACCTGTCGAACCGATCGAACTATGACTACACCGAAGAAGACGTTCAGAAAATCTTCCGCGCCCTCCAGGAAGAGCTCAACTCGTGCCGCAGGAAGTTCGAGCTCGCGACAAAGCGCCAGAGTGGTACGCAGTTCACGCTTGACTGACAGGAGCGAGGAGGGGGCTTCGAGCGCCTCAACCCCGGTCGCATCGCGAGCGGGCAAGCGAGCCGCCGGGAATGACGTGACGGAGCTATGCCTGCGCCTTCTGGCTTGCGAGTCTGAATTGGATGTGCAGGCGGTGATAGATGCATCGCCTAAGTTACGTGACCCAAAGAACTGGCGTCCGCTCGATCGGCGCGAGACCAATTTCAACGTCACTTCGAATCAGGCATCGGATGGCGGCAAGGCATTGACCGAGCTGATGACTAACATGGTGGACGCGGTGCTGATGAAGCATGCGCTTCAGCGCGGCATCGACCCCAAGGGCCCGAAGGCTCCGCAGACGATGTACGCGGCAGTCGACAGGCTGATCAAGCCGCTGCACGGCGGCAAGCTCGTGAATCTCGACCCGAACGATCCGTGGCTGCGCGACTTTGCATCGAAGAACCTGGTGATCGGCGTAACGGGCGCGAAGAACAAGAAAGAAGGTCTACCCTGCTACACCTTCGTCGACAATGGCGAAGGGCAGCGCCCGCAAGATTTTGAGCGCACATTCCTGTCGTTAAGCGAGGGCAACAAAAAGAGTATCCCGTTCGTCCAGGGCAAGTACAACATGGGTTCCTCGGGGGTCTTGGGGTACTGCGGCAGGAAGTGGTTCAAATTGATCGTTTCACGTCGGTTTGACGGTGAGACTCCGTGGGGTTGGACCCTCATGCGCAGGAGGCCTGGTGACGGGATGCCTGTCGCCGAGTACTTCGTGTTGCCCGAAGGTGAAATACCGTCCTTCGATACCGACCTACTGCATCCGTTCACAAAGGGGGATGGTAAGAGGTACGACGGCTTGCACTTGCGCACCGGCACCGTCGTCAAACTCTACGACTACCAAATCGGCGCGCGGTACTTGAGCTTCAAGGGCTCGCGCGAAGCCCTCAATGAGAACCTTGTCGAGACGATCCTCCCGTTTCGGCTGCTTGACTTTCGTCAAACGCCGGATCCCAAACGCGGCGGGGAACGCGCCGAGGGCATCGATCCTCGTCCGTTTTACGGCATGGAGTACCTGCTGCTGCGTTCGCACAATGAGGAAGACCGCGGCGAAGCAGGTGATGAGGAAGACGACGATTCCATTGCAGGGGAAGCGCGTATATCCGTCGGCAAAATCGAAGATCCGGAAATCGGCGAGATCTTCGTCAGCGCCATCAAGCTGAAGAGAAAGCTCCCGGAGTGGCTGCAAAAGACGAACAACCGCGTCTTTCATGCCGTCAACGGGCAGGTCCAGTTTAAGCAAACGCGCGGATACCTGACCACTTGCGGCTTTCCTGCGCTGAAGGACCGTGTGGTGCTCATCGTCGATGCGAGCAACCTTAGTTTCGGCGCCCACAATGACGTGTGGAAAGGCGATCGTGAGCATATCCGTAACACGATCGTCGGCGAGCGTTATCGTGATCTGGTCACGATCCAGATCAAGGAGTCTGAGGCGCTGAAGAAGCTACAGCAGCAGGTGGCCGCCGAAGAAATGGAGCGTGCGGCCAAGAGCGAACGGAACGACCTATTCCAAAAGCTCGTCGATGCCGATCGCAACCTTGCCGTACTGCTGACCGATCGAGATCCGGAGATCCGTCTGCCTTCCGGCGGCGGCAAGACTGGCGGTGACAGGGGTGAGGGAGCTTTCCAGGGCAAATATAGCCCCACGTTCCTGCGCATCGATGAGAAAGCAAAAGTTGTGGGAATACCCGTCAACCGTCGGCGGCCGGTCGCGGCGCGCACGGATGCCGAGAACGGCTATCTCGATCGCGCCGACAATTGCGGTCGTCTCCTTGTACCCAGTGACGTTGCAGCCCGGTTCACGATCAGCGTGCAGTTGCACGATGGGCGGCTGACCGTGTATTTGGATCCGCTCGATGGTAAGAACGAAGTCGGCGACCGTGTCACCTTTAACCTAGGGCTCGAGGATCCAGCCATGGCATCGCCAGTCGAGGATGAACTGACGGTCGAGATACTTGACGAGGAAAGTCTCCAACCGAAGTCGAAGCCCAAAACGGATGCGAACAAACAGAATGCGGGCGAAGGTAAGGACAAGAAAGGTGACGCCGGCGATGCGCCGACTCATGGTCTGCCTCGGTACGTCCTACTGACCAAGGATGGGCGAAACGTGGGCTCACAGGAGACGCAGAAGTGGCCGGAAGGATTCACCGAGCACGACGGCGGAGCGATCCACGACCTTGGCGACGGTGGGTTGCTCTACCAAATCAACTATGACAACTCCTATCACGCGCGCTATCGGCAGCAGCAGAGGGGCGACATCGCTCGCGAGGTAGTGACCGAGAAGTACATCCTGGGAATGCGCATACTGATGCTTGGCTACGAGCATGCATTGAGGGCAATGCGTGATATGTCCGGCGAGGGCATCGGCGAGTTTCTGGATGAGTTTCGTCGTATGGCGGCGCGTGGCGCTGCCTCGACAGTCCTGGCCTTGGCAGAGAATCTACCCAAGATCGTCGACACGTCGTCGGTGACGGCAGATGTTGAATGAGGCCATCGTCGCTTGAGGATCGGCGGAGAAGGTCCCGATTTCGCCCAAAACGCACGGGGTGCCCGCAACCGCCACTTAGACACCGCAGAGGCGGCGGATATTGGCCTCAACTTCGCTCAACTGGCGCTGGAGTTTGTTCCGAGCGGCAGTCGCCTCATGCGCCGACTTCTCACCAGCGGCACGCTTAGCGGCAACCCCCTCGATAAGTCCCTGAATTTCCTTCCTCTTGCTCTCAAACATATCGAGCGCGAAATTGACCAGTTGCCTGTGCTCGAGGCTAGCGTCGTCATTAAGGTCAAGGTAGTCAATCGCGATAATGCCAGCTTGTGACTTCGGATGGACCTCCGCCCCCTTGAATTGGAGATTCGCGAACATCACGTGATCGCAGGGATTCGGGATGAAGTGCGTAGTCTCAAGCGCAGGAATCGGCCAATACTCACCCTTCCGCGTGTTGCATTGATTGCAGCAGTAGAACAAATTTGAGTAGACCGTGGAAAAGCTCGGGAACTTCTTCTTGGGCCTGTAATGGTCCACACCAAAGCCTTCGTAGCCCTTCATCGTGTCCGGCGTGCGGCAGTAGACACACTTGCGCTCAAACTCAATCTGCAGAAACGGCTTGTACCGCCGATAATCTGCATACGCACCAGGAGTCTCCGATCGCGCGTGTCGGGCTTTCGGATACGAGAACGGTGTCGTCACAAGCCAAACTCATTCCGTATATTGGCAACGGCTAACGTGACCCTCTCCAATGATTCCACCATCTCCTGCGCCGCACGTCGCTCACCCTCCGTGACGCGTGGGTCGAGCCTCCGAAGCCGCTCCGTTAACAGGTGAATTCGGGCAACATCTTCAGTCGATGCTTGACCTTCGTACTTGCGCGCCAAGAGGGCTAGTCGTGCCTCGCGCGTGCGCGTTAGTTCGTCGCCGCCGAGACCTCTCGCTGGTGCCTCAATACCTTCGTCTTCGTCACGCGCGGAGCGCTCGAACGCGAAAGTCGTTCCGATCAATTGCGCTCGGAAGGTTTGCATGGCCTCCATTGTGAAGACTGTCTCAAGGCTAGAACTCCCGACGTCCTCAATCAGCTGGGTGCCTCTGTGTACCGGGGTTCGCCGTGGGTGACGTTCGCTGAACGGAGTCGAAATTGCGGATTGTGGAGGCATCCTTCATCCCCTATTAGTCCGTCAGAGTCCTAGGTGCTGGCGAGCCTTGGCTCCCAGCGACCAACGAAACAAGTCGTGCTCCGCGTCGTGGAGTTTGCGTACGGTCGCCAAAGCCTGGTCGACTGGTACGTCTTCGACAAAGAAGTCGTAGTCCAAGAAGTATTGCGGCCGGCCCGTTTTTGCGTCCATCCCCAAGCCGTGATTGAACAGGAATCCTCCACCACCCTCTGTGGCACCCACCACGCGCTGCCTGTATTCATCCGGATCGCCAAAAAAACCACTTGCGAGCGGCGCAACGAGAGCCTGATTGATCCAGTCTCCGACTTCTCTCACACCACATGGGATCACGTTGATGTAGCGCAGACCAATTCTGGTGAAGAACTCTGCATCGATTACCTTGATCGCTGCACTCAGTACCAAGCCGAGACGGCTCTCGAATTCCTCAAAGGAATCATAGTGCGAGGTCTCGAGAGAGAACGACGCAGCTTTGAGATTCACCGTCCAGCGCTCCTTCCTGGACTTGAACGCATGCGCTCTATTCTGGCCGATTTCGTCCTTGCTGAACTTCACATCAGTGACGGGTTGATAGGTCGGAAACTCCTTACGGACCGCACGCACGAAGTCCGCTGGCGGCCGGTCTGACTCGAGTTCAAACAGGGTCGGGAAGCGAAGCTCGCACACGGCTTGCGAAATGAAGTTACGTGCGAAGTGTCGTCTCTCCACCTTCGGAACGGACAGCGGCCTCTTCTTCAGACCTTCGCCGTTCATGAGGACTTTTCCCGCATTAAACCCCCCAACGCATCAATTGCCGAGCCAGTACAACCCGGCTGCTGCTTAGGCCGAGTGCGCTCCACTATGCCAATCGAAACAAGGCTAGAAGCGACCGACCAAGACAACGACAAGCATCGCGCCCGGACACCAACAAGCCGCATCGACCGTCCCGCCCGGGGATAGCCCCAAAGGGACAGATAGTCTGACACGAACGTAGGCCGTTCTCAATTCGCCGGCAGACGGCGTGGACACTGGACGACTTCTGTGGGGTCACGTTCGCCCGCCCAACTTCATCGTCCTGCTTTTCGCAGACACCATCGGACCGCACAATGCGGCGAACGGAGGTCGGAGGGGTAAGTTCTCCCTGCGTCACCCGGTTTCCGCGTGTCGCCAGCGCCATAATTCATTGTCGCCGGACCCGCCCCCCTAGCGGTCCTCGGGGAGATGCGGCGGAACACACGGATCATTGTCGTGACCGATACACAATCGAACCCTGCGCCAGTCGCCGCCTACACCGCGCTCGAAGCCCGCACCTTCCGCGCCAGCACCCTGACCCGCGGCCCCTGGGACCCCAACCACCAACACGCCGGCCCACCGATCGCCCTGGTCTGCCGCGCCGTCGAACAAGCCGCCCACGAGCACGGCCTCACCCACATCGCCCGCCTCACCGCCAACCTGCTGCGCCCCGTCCCGATCGGCGACCTCATCGTCGAAGTCATGACCGACTACGTCGGCCGCAACGCCGGGCACTTCTCGGCCCACCTGATGGCCGGCAACAAGGACGTCGCGCGTTTCACGGCCCTCGCGCAACGCGAGTCGCCCTGCGAGTTGCCGGCGGAACTCCCCGGACATCCATTGCCGATGGCGCCGCTCGCCCCCGAGGCCTCGCCGCCGGCGACCTTCCCGTTCGCTGGCCGGCAGGTCGGCTATGCCGACCTGGTCGAGACGCGTCTCGCACAGGGAACGTTCTGGAAGGGTCCCTGCGCGATCTGGTTCCGCCTGCGTCATCCGCTGCTGGAGGGCGAGGCGCCCAGCCCCTATCAGCGGGTCGCGGTCGCCGCGGACTCCGGCAACGGCATCAGCGCCGTTCTCGACTACCAGCGCTACAGCTTCGTGAACTCGGACCTCACCATCAACCTGTTGCGACGGCCGGTCGGCGAGTGGATCTGCCTCGATGCGCGCACCGCGGTCGGTCCGGACGGTGGCGGCCTCGCCGAATCGGCGCTCTATGACGCGCAGGGCCTGATCGGACGCGCGACGCAGAGCCTGGCGGTGCGCCTGCGATCGTCGTGAGCCCTTCTCGAGGATGCCGGAGGCGCTCCAGCCTGTAGCCGGCTGGCGGTGGTGGAGGGCAGGGCTTCCCTGATTCCTTCTCGGCGCGACCGGAAGCCAGGTCCGAGACTTCAGGCCGGTGCGTCGGACGAAATGATCCAGAGCACTTTCGAGTGGGTCGCCGCGAGGTTTCGGAACCAGTGCGGCTGGCTGCTATCGAATTGGAAGCTGTCACCCTGTTCGAGGGTGCAGATGCGCTCGCCGACCGTCAGCTCGAAGCGCCCTTCCAGAACGAGGCCGGCTTTCTCGCCGTTGCGCGTCCAGGGCTCGGCTCCCGAGCCGCCACCCGGTTCGATCACCAGCATGATGACTTCCAGGCATGAGTGCCCGGGTGGTGACAAGAGCTCCTTGACGAGCCCCAGCTTCTCGAACTGAAGCCGTGATCGGTGGTTGGCACGGACGACGAGATCGTCCCTGCTGCTTCGCGCCTCGCCGCGAACGAAGAAGCTCGCCAGTGGCACGCCCAATGCAATGCGAAGGCGTTCCAGCGTTTTCAGTGAGGGAGATGTCTGGCCGCGCTCGATGTGGCTGAGCATCGCGACCGAGACCTGTGAAAGCAGCGACAGCTCGGCGAGCGTCATTGCCTTTTCGCTCCGAAGCTCCCGCAAGCGGGAGCCAAGATCATCGAGCGCAAGTGAATCGCCCGCGTCATCCGGCTTCATTCGTTGGATCTGCTTTCAGGGATAGTGGGCTGGCCGAGGGTTGGCGAGTGGAACGGCGACGCTTTCGGATTGTACCGATCAGGCTAAGGGATTTCACCAACAATGAAATGAAGGGGGCCGGTGCAGCTATTTACAGTCCAGAATTTCAATGCGATGATAAATCAACCTGAAGGTTCGTCATCATCGACGGCGCCTGCAATCAGATGACGGTACGTCGTCATCGCGAAACGGGGGAGCAATGACGCACATCCACCGACTCGAGTCGGGCAAGCGACTCAGTGAGGTTCTCGTTCACGACGGGCGAGCGTTCGTGAGCGGGCAGACTGCGGACGACTCCACCCAATGCATCCGCGGCCAGACCCGCCAGGTCCTGGGGGCCATCGACCGTCTGCTTGAACTGGCCGGCACCGATCGGACGAGGGTGCTCTTCGCCAACATCTGGTTGCGTGATCTGGGCGACTTCGACGCAATGAACGAGGTCTGGGAGGGATGGATTCCCGAGGGTTGCGCGCCGGCGCGGGCGACCGTCGCCGCGGGCATCCTGGGTGGCGATGACGTCAGGATCGAGATCGCCCTGCAGGCGGCGGTCTGACCAAACATTGAGGAGGTGGGAAATGAGGGTAGTGCGAGGATTCCGCCGGCTCGCCCGGCTTCTGGGGTACGCAGCGATCGTCGCGATCGTTGCGCCGCTGTCGATCGCGAACGCTCAGCAGCGCGGAGGAACGCTGATCATCACGACCACGCCGGAACCGGCGGTCATCACGAATGCCTTCAGTTCGGCCCCGGTGACCAACGAGGTTGGCACGAAGATCTTTGACGGCCTGCTCGAGTACGACGCGGACCTGAAACCGATTCCGTCACTCGCGGAATCGTGGACGGTCAGCCCGGACGGCAAGACGGTGACCTTCCGCCTGCGCAAGGGCGTTTCCTGGCACGACGGCAAACCCTTCACCAGTGCAGACGTCCAGTTCTCGCTGCTCAAGGTGGTGCGGGAATATCATCCGCGCGGGCCCGGAAACCTCGGCGCGATCGTCGCGATCGACACGCCGGATGCACACACCGCGGTCGTCCGCCTCGCACATCCGTATCCGCCGATGATGAAGGGGCTGTCGAGCCTCGAAGTGCCGATTCTTCCGAAACATGTCTACGACGGCACCGACTTTCGCAACAACCCGGCAATGAACGCCCCGATCGGAACCGGGCCGTTCAAGTTCTCGAAATGGGAGAAGGGGAGCTTCATCCAGCTCGAGCGCAACGACAAGTACTGGCGCGAAGGGCGCCCTTATCTCGACCGGCTGATCTTCCGCTTCATCGCCGACGCCTCGACCCGCGCAGCGGCCATCGAGAAGGGCGAAGTGCACGTCGCGACGTTCGGAACCATCAATCCTGTGGAGATGCGGCGCCTGGAGAAACTGCCGCATCTCGAGATTGCGGCGGGCGGCTACGAAGCGCTGGCTCCCGTGATGCTGATCGAGCTCAACACCATCCGTGCTCCGCTCAACGACAAGCGTGTTCGCCAGGCCATCGCCTACGCAATCGACCGGAAGTTCATCCTGGAGAACATCTGGTACGGCTTCGGGAAGCCGGCAGTCGGCCCGATCTCGTCGGTCTACTCGGGGGCAGGTCTGTACACCACGGAAGGCGTGCGACGGTACGACGTCAAGGATCGCCTCGACATCGCCAACCGGCTGCTTGACGAGGCGGGCTACAAGCGCGGCGCCGACGGCATTCGCTTCAAGATGGTCCACGACGTCGGCCCCTTCGGCGAGGACTGGCGGCGGATGGGCGAATACATCAAGCAAGCCCTGGCTCGCGTGGGAATCGATGTTGCGATCCGCAGCAACGACTCGCCTACCTACATGCGGCAGGTCTTCACCGATCACGACTTCTTCATGGCCTCCGGATGGTTCATCGGCATGGCAGATCCGACGCTGGGCGTCCAGCGCCAGTACTGGTCCAAGAACATCAAGCCCGGAACGCCGTTCAACAACACCACCCGTTACAGCAATCCCGATGTCGACAGGCTGTGGGAGGCGGCCCAGACCGAACTCGATCCGGAGCGACGCGCCAGGATCTTCCATGACATCCAGCGCCAGATCGTCGACGACAGCCCTGTGATCTGGCTCATCGAGATGGCGCTCGTGGCGGTTCAGAACACCAAGGTTCAGAACCTGATTACGACGCCGCTCGGAATCCGCGGCGGACTTTACGAAACCTGGCTCAAGCCCTAGCGCGGCCTTGCTGGCGCCCGGGGCAATTCAGTTCACGCCCCGGGCACCGAATGCTGGAGATCGCTCATGTGGAAGGCCCGCGCCAGGTACATCTTTGGGCGCCTGCTCCACGGCGTCCCGATCGTGCTCGCGATCGTCGTTGCCAACTTCTTCCTGATTCGCCTTGCGCCCGGCGATGCAGCTCAAGTCCTGGCCGGGGAGGCGGGCGCGGCGACTGAGCAGTACATGCAGCAGATCCGCAGCCAGTTCGGCCTCGATCGCCCGCTGGCCGTGCAGTTCTTCAGCTACATGAAGAACATTCTCGTCTTCGATCTCGGGTACTCGTTTCGCCACGGCCGCACCGTGGCGAGCTTGATCCTCGATCGCCTCGGTGCGACCGCTCTGCTGATGTTCGTCTCGATGGCCCTGTCCCTCGGGATGGGGATTCTTCTCGGCACGATCGCGGCACGTCGAAATCGGAGCCCGGCGGCCGCCTTGATCATGCTGGTTGCCATCGTGTCGTACGCGACACCGCTGTTCTGGGTCGGGCTGATGTTGATCATTCTCTTCTCGATCAATCTCGGATGGTTTCCCACGAGCGGAATGTCGACAGTCGGCCTGGATGCCACGGGCCTGGCCTATGCGTTGGACGTCGCTTATCACCTGGTGCTGCCGGCAATCACCCTGTCGTTCTTCTACATGGCGCTGTACACGCGACTGATGCGCGCGTCGATGCTGGAGACCTTGCGGCTCGATTTTGTACGAACCGCGCGGGCCAAGGGGATATCCGAACGCAAGATCGTGCGTCGGCACGTGATTCGAAACGCGATCCTGCCAGTGTTCACGATGGCCGGGGTCCAGGTTTCGGGGATGCTCGGCGGATCGGTGATCGTCGAATCGGTTTTCGGGTGGCCCGGCCTGGGATTGCTCGCATTTGAGGCGTTGTTTGCACGGGATCTCAACCTGTTGCTCGGCATCTTCTTCCTGAGTTCGATTCTCGTCGTCATCACCAATGCAATCGTCGATCTGGCCTACACGATGATCGACCCGAGGATCGAACTGGCACGAGGTCGAAGCAATGCCTGAGCCGCACGATCCTGCAAGCGCCGCCTGGGGTCGTTTCCGGCGCAACCCTGGCGCCCTGGTCGGCATGACGATCCTCGGCTGCGTCATCTTGCTTGCCGTGGCTGCGCCCGTCCTGTATCCCGACGATCCCTTCCAGATGGTCGGAAGACCGTTCGCCAGGCCATTCGATGAGTTCCTGTTCGGCACCGACATGCTCGGGCGAGACATCGCAGCGGGCATTGCGCATGGTGCACGGATCTCGCTGTTGGTCGGCGTGGTGGCAACGCTGGTAATTGTCACGCTCGGAACCCTGATCGGCGGCGTTGCGGGCTACTACGGCGGGCGCATCGACACGCTTCTGATGCGCTTGACCGAGTTCTTCCAGACGATACCCACCTTCATTGGCGCAATCGTCATCGTTGCCGTGCTCCAACCGACACTTGCCAACGTCATCGGAGCAATTGCAGCGGTGTCGTGGGCGCCCCTTGCGCGACTCGTGCGCGGCGAGGTGATCGGCGTCAAGAACCGCGAATTCGTTCAGTCGTGTGTCGCGCTCGGAATGAGCGACTCGAAGATCTTCGTCGTACAGATATTGCCCAACGTGCTGTCGACCATCGTGGTGGCCGGGTCGTTGATGGTGGCTACCGCAATCCTGTTCGAGTCCGGGCTCTCGTTTCTCGGACTGGGTGATCCAAACGTAATGACCTGGGGATTCATGATCGGGGCCGGGCGCTCGGCGATGAGGACCGCCTGGTGGATGGTGACGATCCCGGGCATTGCGATCCTGCTCACTGTGCTCGCCATCAATCTGGTCGGCGACGCCCTCAACGAGGCCTTCAATCCGAGGCTGAAGGCGTGAACGAGACAAGCAGCGTACTCAGCATCCGGAAGCTGAGGACCGAGTTTCGATCCGAGGCCGGGCACTGGTTCCCGGTTGTCCGCGACATCGATCTCGAACTGGCGGCAGGAGAAACGCTTGCGGTGGTGGGCGAGTCGGGCTGCGGGAAGAGCATGCTCGCATACTCGATGATGCGGCTCGTGCCTCAGCCCGCCGGAAGAATCGGCGGCGGCCAGGTCTGGCTCGCCGGGCAGGACCTGCTGTCACTGTCCGAGCGGGACATGCGCGCCATCCGTGGGCGAGAAATGTCCATGATCTTCCAGGAGCCCATGACCAGCCTGAATCCGCTGATGACCGTCGGGCGGCAGGTGGTCGAGAGCATCGTCGAACATGAGCGTTGCCGGCCGGCGCAGGCCACGCGCCGCGCCCTCGAACTGCTGGACCTGGTGGGCATCCCCGAACCAGGCAAGCGGTACGAACAGTACCCGCATCATCTTTCGGGCGGAATGCGCCAGAGAGTCATGATCGCGATCGCGCTGGCGTGCAAGCCGAAGGTGCTCATCGCCGACGAACCGACGACCGCGCTGGACGTGACGATCCAGGCCCAGGTCCTGGCCCTGATCGATCGCCTCAAGCGCGACCTCGGAATGGGCGTGATCCTGATCACGCATGACCTCGGCATCGTCGCAGAGTGGTCGCAGCGGGTGATGGTCATGTACGCCGGAAGAAAGGTCGAGGAGGCCGACGTCGAATCGTTCTTTGTGGCGCCGATGCATCCGTACAGCCGCGCACTGATGGAGAGTGTCCCGCAGCCAGAGCTTGCTGCAGCAGGGCAGAGTCTCGAGCTCGCTGAAATCCCTGGCGCCGTTCCGGCGCTCGACAAGATGGGTCCGGGCTGCGCATTTGCCACGCGCTGTTCCTACGCGCGCGACTCATGCTTGCCGGCGGAGCCCGCGCTCCGCGATCTGGGCGCTGGCCGCGTGGTCGCGTGCGTGCGCGCCGAGGAATTCGCGTCGTGAGCACCGCTCGCGAGTTGCTGTCGGTCACGGGGCTGGTCAAGCACCATCACACCGCGGGCGGAATGGTGCGCGCGGTCGATTCGGTTTCGTTTGGCGTCGCAACCGGAGAGACGCTCGGGCTGGTGGGCGAATCGGGGTGCGGGAAGTCGACGCTCGGCCGAACACTCATCAGGCTTCATGAACCGGACGAAGGTGCCATAGTCTTCGATGGCACGGACATCACGCACCTCGGCAGGCGCGCCCTGCGACCGGTGCGGCGTCACCTGCAGATGATCTTTCAGGATCCGTATGCATCATTGAATCCGCGCCGCAGCGTCGAACAGATCCTGTCCGAGCCGTTCGAAGTTCACGGCGTTGGCGATCGGTTCGATCGGCGCGAACGGGTCGGCAGCCTTCTCGCACGGGTGGGCCTGCGCTCGGACCATGCGGGGCGCTATCCGCATGAGTTCTCGGGCGGACAGAGGCAGAGAATCGCCATCGCGCGAGCGATCGCGCTGGAGCCCAAACTCGTCGTCTGCGACGAGCCGGTCTCTGCGCTGGACGTGTCGATCCAGGCACAGATCATCAATCTGCTTCGCAGGCTCCAGACCGAAAGCGGAATATCGTACGTCTTCATTTCGCATGACCTGTCCGTGATCGGCCATCTGGCAGATCGGATTGCCGTCATGTATCTCGGCGAGATCGTCGAGATTGCTTCGAGATCGGCCCTGTGGCATGAGCCCCTGCATCCCTATTCGCAGGTGCTGTTCTCGGCCATCCCGATCCCTGCCGCGCCGAGCCAGGCGCGGCGGCGCCGCGTCGCCATGGCCGGTGAGCCGCCGAGCCCGATCGACCCGCCTCCAGGCTGCCGCTTTCACACGCGCTGCCCGCACGCGATGCCGAGGTGCCGTGAGGACGCACCGCGCCTGGGCGTCGTCGCCGGGGGCACGGGCGGGCAGAGAAGGGTTGCCTGTCACCTGTATGAGGCCCAGTGAATGACGAGCCCGGACATCGGTTCTTCTCGCCACGGCATCGGCCACTCGGTTCGCAGGCGCGAGGACATGCGCTTCGTCCGGGGGGAAGGTCGATATGTCGACGATCTCGGCCAACCGGATGACCTGCGTGCATGGTTCGTTCGCAGCATGCACGCGCACGCACGCATCGTGTCGGTCGACGTTTCCGCCGCAGCCTCGGCCCCCGGCGTGCGGGCCGTGTTCACCGGCAAGGACCTCCTTGCAGCGGGTGTGGGAAGCATCCCGTGTGGCTGGACGGTGCGAAACCGTGATGGGACCCCGATGGTCGAGCCGCCACATCATCCGCTGTGCGTCGATCGTGTCAGGTACGTTGGTGACCCGGTCGCGCTCGTGTTGGCCGACAGCCTGCTCGACGCGAAGGACGCAGGCGAACTGGTCGAGATCGACTACGAGCCGCTGCCCGCGGTCGTATCCACGGGCCGAGCTCCGGAACCCGGCGCTGCCCTGGTGTGGGAGGAGGCGCCCGGGAATCTGTGTGCTGACTGGGAGCTTGGCGATCGATCGGCGGTGGACGCCGCGTTCGGGCGCGCTACGCATGTCGTCGAGATCGATCTCGTCAATAACCGCCTGATCGCCAATCCGATGGAGCCGCGCGCGGCGCGTGCCCATCGGGACCCGGCAACCGGGCGATATACGCTTTACACGACGAGTCAGAATCCGCACACCATCAAGTCGATGCTGTGTGGCAGCGTCCTGAGGATTCCCGACGACCAGCTTCGCGTGGTCGCTCCGGACGTTGGCGGGGGCTTCGGCACGAAGATCTTCCTCTACCCCGAGGAAGTGGCGATCACCTGGGCGGCCGGGCGCGTCGAAAGGGCGATTCGCTGGAGCGCCGAGCGCAGCGAGGGTTTCCTGACCGACGCGCAAGGCCGCGATCACGTCACGCGGGCTCGGCTCGCGCTCGATGGCGAAGGGCGCTTCCTGGGCTTGCAGGTTCAGACGGTGGCGAATGTCGGCGCTTATCTGTCCCAGGGAGCCGCTGCGATTCCGACGTTCTACTACGCGCAACTCCTGTCCGGCGTATATCGGATCCCTGCGATCCACTGCAACGTGCAGCTCGTCTTCACCAATTCCGCGCCGGTGGACGCCTATCGCGGCGCGGGCAGACCGGAGGCCAGCTATGTCCTCGAAAGGCTTGTAGACGAGGCGGCGATTGTGACCGGCATTGATCGCGTGGCCCTGCGTCGCTTGAACTTCATTCCTCCGGATGCGTTCCCGTACGAAACGCCGCTGGGCCTGACCTATGATTCGGGCGATCATCACGCGACGCTCGAAATTGCACTCGACGCAATCGGCCATGATCGCTTTGCGAGTCGTCGGGCCGAATCCGGGCGCCGGGGCAAGCTGCGTGGGCTGGGCATATCGACGTATGTCGAGATCGCCGGCGGTGTTCCCTCCAAGGTGGTCGCCGAGCTCGGCGCCCGGGGCTCGCGTTTCGAGGCCGCCGAGGTCCTAGTGCATCCGTCGGGTGCCGTGACCGTCTATTGCGGAACGCACAGCCAGGGACAAGGCCACGAGACCACTTTTGCGCAGATCGTCAGCGACAAGCTCGGCATCGACTACGACACCGTGACCCTGGTGCAGGGCGATACCGATCAGGTTCGTTATGGCCGTGGGACGGCTGCGTCGCGCTCCCTGGTCGTGGGTGGCTCGGCAGTGATCAAGGCGCTCGACAAGATCGTCGCCAAGGGCAAGCGGATCGCCGCTCATGTCCTGGAGACGCATCACACCGATATCGAGTTCCGCGACGGTTCATTCGGGGTTGTCGGAACCGATCGGCGGATCGGGTTCGCCGAAGTGGCGCGGCGAGCCTATACGGCGGCCGACTTCCCGGTCGACGAGATCGAGCCGGGTCTCAATGAGACTGCTTTCTATGATCCCGCCAACTGGAGCTACCCGGGCGGTTGCCATGTCTGTGAGCTCGAGATCGATCCTGAGACGGGCGTGGTGACGCTCGATCGGATCATCGCGGTCGATGACGTGGGCACAGTGATCAACCCGATGATCGTCGAAGGCCAGATCCAGGGCGGCCTCGCACAGGCTGTCGGGCAAGCGCTCATGGAGAACTGCGTCTACGATGAAGGATCAGGGCAACTGCTGACTGGCTCGTTCATGGACTACGCGATGCCGCGCGCAGCGGATCTTCCGGCTCTCGAGGTGATGACGCATGAGACGCCGTGCACGCATAATCCGCTCGGCGCGAAGGGTTGCGCCGAGGTCGGTTCCGTTGGCCTCCCGCCGGCGATCATGAATGCGGTGCTCAATGCGTTGCGGCCATTGGGCGTGCGCAGGCTGGACATGCCGGCGACTCCGGAACGAGTCTGGCAGGCCATCAGGGAGGCAACTCAGGGGCGTTAGGGTGGCTCGCGCCGGCCCTTGGTACACCGCCGATCGGATCGATTCGCGGTCTTGGCGCTGCCTCCGGGCCGTGGTGGATGGATTCTTCGCGTAGTCACTTGAGCCCGATCGCGCTACTCGCGTGATGGCCCGACTCGGTTGGTGCACGCGCATTGGCTCGGCGAAATCTCCGTCTCGCGAGCCAACGACCGGATGATGCCGCCGGCGGTGTACCTCTCGGGCAGTGCAGCAGCACTCGCGACCCGGCCGTCCGGTGCCGCCGGAACACCTGATCGTGTTCGACGAAGCGCAGCGCGCTCACGATGCCGAGCGGGTCGCGCATGTTCACGGGGGCGCGGTCGCGCTATCGGAGCCCGACCACCTGATCGAGTTCTGCGAGCGCATCCCCGAGTGGTGCGTGCTGGTCGCGCTGATCGGCAGCGGCCAGGCGATCCACGTCGGCGAGGAGGGCGGCGTGCCGCTCTGGCACAAGGCGGTGCGTCGATCGCCGCATGCTGCGGACTGGACGATTCACGGCGCTCCCGCCTTCGCGGAGATCTTCCGCGACCCGCGCAGCGCGACCCGCTGGCACCCGACGCTGAGCCTCGACACCGAGATCCGCTTCCACCTGACCCCGCGCGTGCACCAGTTCGTGGGCGGCCTGCTGGACGGGGTGGCGCCCGGCACGCTGCGCGGCTGGGCCGACGAGTTGCACGCCGGCGGCCATCGCTTCCTGGTGACTCGCGATCTCGAGTCGGCTCGCGCCTACCTGCGCGAGCGCTACGCGGACGCGCGCTTCGCCCGCTACGGCATCGTGGCGTCGTCGAAGGACAAGTGGCTGCCTCGGCACGGCGTCGACAACACGTTCCAGACGACCAAGCAGCTGCGGGTCGGGCCCTGGTACAGCGCAGACCCGTCGGATTCGCAGTCGTGCTGCCGCTTGCAGACGGTGGCCACCGAGTTCTCGTCGCAGGGGCTCGAGCTCGACTGCGCGCTGCTCGCGTGGGGGTCCGACCTGCTGTGGAGCGGCGACGCGTGGTCGATCCGGTTCGCGGGGACGAACCGGCCGCCGCTGAAGGATCCGCTCACGGTTCGGAAGAACGTCTACCGCGTGCTGCTGACGCGCGGGCGCGACGGGACGGTGGTGTTCGTGCCGCCCGATGCCAGGATGGACGGGACGTACGAGCGGCTTGTGGCGGCGGGGGTGCGGGAGCTTCGGGGGAGCGGGGGCTGACTCCCGCGACCTGGGTCTCGGCCGAGTGGTCTCGAACGTGATGCCTACTGCCCGCCGCACGTCGGGAGTGCTAGAGTCTTCAGGACGTTGGAGGGTGCGATGGCGGTCACGGCAAAGTCGCTGGGAATCGACAAGCTCGATGTGGACGACAGATTGGCACTCGTCGAGGAAATCTGGGCGAGCATCTGCGCCGACGCCGAGCGGTTCCCCCTTAGTGAGTCCCAGAGGGCCGAACTCGATCGACGCGTTGCCGACGATGACGAATTTCCGGACGACGTCGTCCCATGGGATGAGGTCAAGGCATCGGTTCGAGCCTGTCTCGGACGATGACCTTTCGCGTCGTATTTCGACGCGCTGCAAGCGCCGAGTTGGAGCGGGCCGCAGCTTGGTACGAAAGTCAGCGCGGCGGCCTCGGGGACGAGTTGTTGTTCGAAGTCGGCCAGGCGCTCGAGAGGGTCGCAGCGGGCCCGATGCGCTACCCGGCGGTGTTCGGCGCTATCCGGAGAACGGTCACACGACGCTTCCCGTTTGCGATTTACTTTCGCGTCCGCGGCGAGGCTGTGGTCGTGCTTGCCGTGTTCCACGGACGGCGCGACCCGAGTGTGTGGCAGCGACGCTCATAACATGAGGGCGCTGCCGACTGGTAGCGCTGGCTGGTCTCGACATTGCGTCAACGTGGACCTCCGGCTCATATATTGCTAGTATGCAATATAAGCCGGCCGTCCTGCTCGC
Source organism: Burkholderiaceae bacterium (assembly GCA_019635275.1). Lineage (GTDB taxonomy): Bacteria > Pseudomonadota > Gammaproteobacteria > Burkholderiales > Burkholderiaceae_E > Zeimonas. The sequence continues at coordinate 212,226 of JAHBZV010000001.1, forward strand.
ATCGATACAAGAGCCGCCCGTACTACGGCTTGTCGGGTGAGTGTCGAGCGCGATACGACAACCAAGGCGGCAAGGGTGATCACATTTCCGTTCCGACGTTGAGCGTTGGAGGTGACCATGAAGGCGATCATCGAGGTATCTCGTCGGGGCTCGGTGTTCCGTTCGGCGGCGCAGCAGGTCAGGGCCGCGCGTCGCGGTGGGTCGACTGACTTCCGGCTCGGTTTCGAATCGGCGCGATCGCTGTTCGCCGAGTTGACGCCTGCGCGGCTCGACTTGCTCGCGACTCTGCGAGGCCTCGGGCCCTGCAGTGTCTACGCGCTCGCCAAGGCGGCGGAGCGCAACTATTCGAACGTCCATACGGACGTGTCGCGCCTCGAGGAACTGGGCCTGGTGGTGCGTTCGGACGACGGCAGCGTGTCGGTGCCGTTCGAGTCGGTGGAGATTCGGGTTCCGCTCGCGCAGGTGGCGTAGCGTGATCTGGCGCCCAGTACGCTGAACAGCATCCTGACGCAGGCTGGTCTCGAGTGAGGTCCTATGCACTACGCCGTGGTCATTGAAAGGGGCGAAGGCAACTACTCGGCATATGTGCCAGACCTTCCTGGCTGTATCGCGACGGGCGCCACAGTTGCTGAAGTCGAAGCGGACATACGGGAAGCAATCGTCTTTCACGTCGAGGGCCTTCGCGCGGACGGCTCGCCTGTGCCGGCCCCGTCGAGTCAAGTGGCGTACGTCGAGATTCCCTCGTAGCAACACTGTTGCCAGGGCGATTGATGGATGTCGTTCATTGAACTACTATCGGCGAATCATCTCGGCTCGGAGGGCGAACCGTCGAGAGGCCGGGGAGTATGAGCACAGTACGCGTCAAGGTCGATCTCAGTCGCCCAACTACCCTGCCCAAGGGCAGGATCGATCGCCGCAAGCTGGACGCGACGACTGAAGCCGACCTTGCCATCCAGCAGGCCGAAGACGATGCCGAGGCGATGCAGGACGCCGCACGCTTCGTCCGTCGCGTCAGGCGGCGCCTCGGACTGACACAGCAGGAATTCGCGCGGCGCATCGACGTGCCGCTCGACACGATCCGGAATTGGGAGCAGGGCAAGCGCTATCCCACCGGTGCGGCAAGGTCGCTGTTGAAGGTGCTGGACAGGGTGCCGAAGGCGGCCTTGGCCGCGCTGGATTGATCGCCCGCGATCAACCGCAGTTGCCGCCGCTGCAGCAGTTCCCGGCGTCGGGGTGCACCTTGATGATCGACGACCCGCTCCAGCGCGCCAGCTCGGCACGCGTGGGATAGCGTCCGGCGAGCGCCTGTTTGCCGTCGATCAGGACCAGCGGCAGCGCATCGGCACCCTCGGTGTCGATGTAGGCCTTGACCTGGGGATCGCGCAGGAACTCGGGGGCGTCGCTCGCGAATTCGTAGTGCTCGATGTCGGCGCCCTGCTCGCGGGCGCGCGCGATGTCCGCCATCGCCTCGAGACGGTTCCGGGCATTGCGCCCTGCTTCCGAACGTGCCGATTCGAAGATCTGGATCCGGGCCATCGAGGTGCTTCCTGGAGGGTGCAAGACGCTCGATTATCCCTTCTTGCGCGGTGGCGGAGTGCCGCACTGGCCGAGCGCGTCGCTGCGAATCACGTCATTCGCGTCTGCCAGGCTGGCATCCGGCTTGGCCATTCGTACGACAGACACCGCGCTTCGCCGTCTGTAGCCTTCTTCTGCGTCGAGGGGGCGGCCAAGGCAAGGCAGGGCAAGGACGTCGTCCGTGGACCGGGCGGGCACCTTGCGATGCGTTAACATATTGGTGTTAAAGCACCAATGTGAGGCCAGCCATGAGCCGCCTGACCATCACCCTCTCCGAGGCCCGCTACCGGGCGCTCAAGGAAGCTGCCGTGCAGCGCGACAAGACCATCGGGCAACTGATCGACGAAAGCCTGGAGTTCTATGGGATCAAGACCCGTGAGGATGCTCGCGACCTGGTGCGCCGCGCCCGAGCGCACAGCAAGCTGACCGAGGAGCAGGCGCTCGCCGTTGCCCAGGAGCAGGTTCGGGCGGTGCGGCGCAAGTCGTGAAGCGCCCGGCAGTCATCGTCGACACGAACGTCGTCGTCGCGGGCCTGCTTGCCGCTGACGATGCCTCGCCGGTCGCGCGCGTTCTGGACGGCATGCTTGCGGCGGCTTTTCCGTTCGTGGTGTCCGAGGCCCTGCTGGCCGAGTACCGCACGGTGCTCTTGCGGCCTCGCATTCGCAGGCTGCACGGCCTGACGGTCGCCGAGGCCGAGGCTGTGCTCGTCGAGATCGCCCAGCATGCGATCGTGCTGGCGCCCGTCGCGACTTCCTCGGCGCCCGATCCGGGCGACCAGTTGCTGTGGGAGTTGCTCGCGGCCAGGTCAGACCTGCTGTTGGTCACCGGCGACAAGCTGCTGCTGCGCGACGCGCGCATGCGGGCGCGAGTCATGTCGCCGAAGGCTTTCGTCGAGCGCACGTAGCGGAGCGATCGGACGGCCCGCGGGCTGATCGATGCCGACCTCGGCGCCACCGCGTAGCGCCGTCACGTCCGGCGCCCGCGCCGGCTCGGGCACCTACACCAGCCGCAGCGGCCGCTGCAACTCGATGCGAAAGCGCCCGCGCCCGGTCTTGCGGATCTGCATCGCCGCGCCGCGCTCGGCGAGCCGGCGCTGCAGCAGTAACAGCCGCACGCTCAGGTTGTCCTGCAGCTCGGGCAGGCGCAGCTCGTGGCCGGCCAGGCGCAGCTCGCGCAGGCTGAACTCGCTGCGCCCGCTTCGCGCGTGCTCGCGCGCCAGTTTCCAGAAGATCGCGCCGGCCACGCCCTTGATGAGGTAGTGCGTGTCGAGAAAGACGCTGCCGTCGCGCGGGTAGTAGCGCACCTCGACGGCATCGGCGTGGGGGATCGGTTCCATCGCGTCGACTCCTTCACGTGCCCGCCCCGGGCTTTCGGGCTGCATCGACCAGCGCGCGGATCGCCCAGCGCCGCACGCGCCGGGCCTCGGCCTCGTCGAGTTGCAGCACGTCCTTGAGCGCCAGCATCGCCTCGGTGCCGATCACCAGCGCCAGCGCCCGCGTGAGCGTCTTCAGGGCCGCCGGGCGGAACTCGCGACGAGCCGGCTCGAGCGCGGCCTCGATCAGCGGCGTGCGGCGGTTCTGGCGCACCGGCGTCGACGCGTCGCCGTTCCTGCGCCCGCGGCGCACGCTGCGCTCGAGCGTGTGCCGCAGCATCAGGCGCAGCGCGACTTCGTTGTCGCGGATCATCCGGTCGAACGCCGCGTCGACGCGCTCGAGCCGCGCCACCGGGTCCTCGCGCGGCGCGCCGCGGAACACCTCCTCGGCCTGCGGCGTGTCGATGTCGAGCGAGGCCTCGACCAGCAGCGCCGTCACGTCCGGGAAGTGTCGGTAGGCCGTGGCGCGCGAGACCATCGCCTCTTCGGCGATCTCCTCGAGGCTGGGGTGGCGGCCCTGGCTCGTCAGGCGCGCGGCGGCCTGCAGCAGGTCCTTGCGGGTGCGCCGCAGCTGGTTGGCGCGCCCCCCGGCTTCGGTGCTCATGCCGACCCTTGCTGCGGCAGCTGCGCGAGGATGGCGGCGAAGTCGAGCCAGACGTTCTCGCGCGCGATCTCGCCGTTCTCGGCGAACTGCAGCACGTGCAGCAGCCGGAACTCGAGCGGCCGGTTGCGGCCCTCGAGCCCGAAGGGCCGGCCCGCGGCCCGCCCTCGCCAGACCGACTCGTCGACGACGAAGTCGCTGCCGTACAGGCGGCGCAGCGTCTCGACGCGGCTGTCGGCCAGGTCCGCGAACATCGCCTCGTAGAAGGCGCGCGCGGCGGTGCGGCCGCGCGTCGCGCCCGCCGGCCAGCCGACGACGTCGTGCTCGACGTCTTCGGCCAGCGTGCGCAGCACGCCCTCCACGTCGTCGCTGGCCTCGTGGCGGAAGTGCTCGTCGACCTTGCGGTCCATCTGCGCGGGTGTCATCGGCATGTCGGGCCTCCGGAAGGCGGGGCCATTGGGAAGGGCCCTTTGTGAGACAAGAATCTCATAAAGCGGCACGATTCGCAATACGGCAGCCGATTAGCAACAAGTTAGCGATTCTTTCGCCAAGTCTTAGCAGCGTGCCCGGGCCCCGGACGCCAGACTGGCCGAAGGCTGGAGCGAAGCCGCTCCCCGAGCCATCACCACGAGGACAGTCACCATGGACCAACCCACCCTGCTGCCGACCCGCCGCGTCGGCACCGACACCGACCTGCTGCCCGCCTACGTGCCGCTGCCCGGCCTGGGCGTGCTGCCGATCAATGCCTACCTGATCCACGCGCGCGAGCCCGTGCTGGTCGACACCGGCATTGCGCCGCTGCGCGACGGCTTCCTGCGGGCGCTGCGCGCGTTGATCGATCCCGCCGCGCTGCGCTGGATCTGGATCACGCACGCCGACGCCGACCACGTGGGCAACCTGGCCGCGGTGCTGGCCGAGGCGCCGCAGGCGCGCGTCGTCACGAACTACCTGGGCGTGGGCAAGATGGGCCTGCAACAGCTGCCGCTGGACCGCACGTACCTCGTCAACCCCGGGCAGGCGCTCGACGTGGGCGACCGCCGGCTGCTGGCCCATCGGCCGCCGGTGTACGACGCGCCCGAGACGATGGCGGTGTTCGACACCGGCACGCGCCACCTGTTCAGCTCGGACTGCTTCGGCGCGGTGATGGCGCGCCCCGCCGAGACCGCCGCGTCGATCGACAAGCGCGAACTGCACGACGGGCTCGCGTTGTGGGCGCGCATCGACGCGCCCTGGCTGGCCGCGGTCGGGCGGGATCGGTTCACGGCGGCCTGCCGCCCGCTGCGCGACCTGGCGCCGCGCCTGATCCTCGGCAGTCACCTGCCGCCAGCGGTGGACCTCGACGACGCGCTGTACGCCGGCCTGGACGCTGCGCGTGAGGCTGCGCCGTTCGTGGGCCCGGATCAGGCGGCGTTGGAGCAGGCAATCCACGCCCCGGAGCCTGCCGTGGTTTGAACCGGGGTCGCCGCGAGTTGCTGCGCGTACGGCGGCGGTCGGTGCCGGGGCGCGCTGGCTAGCCGCCGGCTGCCGAGCGTACCGACCCGCATACCCGCATGGGGGTCATCGAAGCATTTCCTGCGCCGTGTCGAGGATCTCGCGCGACAGCGCATCGTCGTCGACGGCCCGCGCCAGCACCAGGGCGCCGACGAGGGTCGCATAGGCGCCAATTGCCTTGCGCCTTCTCGCCGATTTCGATCTGCCGGGGACCAGCTTTGCCAGCAAGTCGAACGCGGACTCCAGGTACTCGGTGACCGCGTGCCGCACGCCCGGGCCGCGGCGCGGAACGTCCGGGCCGAGCGCGGCGAGGAGGCACCCGGCGCCGGGATCGTCGCGGTGCCTGGCGGTGAGGTAGGCGCCGGTGATCGCGGCGAGGGGGGCGTCCGGCGCGGCCTCCGAGCGCTTCTTCCAGAGCGCGAGCGACCGGGCGAGCGCGCGCGTGCAAGCCTGCACTTCCAGGTCGTCCTTCGACGCGAAGTGGCCGTAGAAGCCGCCGTGCGTCAGTCCGACCTCCCTCATGAGGTCGGCGACGCCGATGCCGTCGAATCCGCGTTCGCGAAACAGCCGCGCCGCGGCATCGATGATCCGCTCGCGGTTGCGGGCCGCCTCTTCCCTCGTCACCTTCATGTCGCACGCTCCCGGACACGACCGCATCGTTGACAGGATACATGATGCGCGTCATATAATGCAATCATTACGAGCGTCATCTATCCTGCGCGACCGCATTTCCGCAGCCTCGGCGGTGCCGACGAAACGGAGCTTCGAACGATGAACGAGAACCAGCGCAGCGCGTGGATCGTGACCCTCGCCGCGGCCGCCTTCCTGATGGTGACGATGGGCGCGCGGCAATCGCTCGGCCTGTTCGTATCCCCGATCAACACCTCGACCGGGCTCGGCATCACCGCGATCAGCCTTGCGATGGCCGTCGGCCAGTTGATGTGGGGCGTCGTGCAGCCGGTCGCCGGCGCCATGGCCGATCGTCACGGACCGGCGCGCGTGCTCGTCGGCGGGCTGGTGGTACTCGCGGTCGGCACCGCGATGACCCCATTCATGACCTCGACCTTCGGCCTCGTCGTGTCGCTCGGGCTGCTCGCCGCCATCGGTTCGGGCGCGGGCAGCTTCTCGGTGCTGATCGGCGCCGTGTCGCAGCGCCTGCCTGTCGAAGGGCGCGGCAAGGCGGCCGGCGTCATCAACGCGGGCGGATCGTTCGGCCAGTTCGTGTTCGCGCCCGTCTCGCAAGGGCTCATCGGACTGCTCGGCTGGATGGGCGCGATGTGGTCGCTCGCCGCGATCACGCTCGGCGCGCTGCCTCTGGTGAAGGTCGTGAGCCCGAAGGCTCGCGCGCATCCCGCGACGGCGATCGAAGGGCATTCGACGCCGTGGCGCGCCGCGCGCAGCGCGATGACCGATCGCAGCTATCTGCTTCTGCACGCCGGATTCTTCACCTGCGGCTTCCACATCGCGTTCCTCGTCACGCACCTGCCCGGAGAAGTCGATCTCTGCGGCCTGCCGGCCTCCGTGGCGAGCTGGTCGCTCGCGCTGATCGGCCTGGCCAACATTGCCGGCAGCCTTCTCGCCGGGTCGTCCATCTCGCGCTTCCGGAGCAAGCACATCCTCGCGGTGATGTACGGCTCGCGCGCCGTCCTGATCGCGTGGTACCTCGTCGCCCCGAAGACCGCGTGGACGTTCTACGTCTTCGCGATCGGCCTCGGCCTCACCTGGCTCGCCACCGTGCCCCCCACGGCGTCGATCGTGGGCAAGCTCTTCGGCGTGCGTTACCTCGCAACGCTGTTCGGCCTGACGCTGCTGTCACATCAGGTCGGCGGATTCCTGGGCGCGTACCTCGGCGGCGTCGCGCTCGCCGCGTCCGGCAACTATCAGTGGATGTGGTACGCCGACATGGCGCTCGCCGCGGCCGCGGCGATCGTCAACCTGCCGATCCGGGAAGCGCGCGTCGCGCGGGCGCCGGTGCCGACTTGAGCCCCCGGTTATAAGCTATACTTGGCGCACATCTTTGGTACCGGACCCGGAGAACCCGCCATCATGAGAATCGCCATCAAGTCGAACCTCGAAACACTGGGCTCCGCAGCGACGAGCGAAGCGATCCACTCGACCGTGGACGTCCGTACGATTGCGCCCAACGAGCGTCACGACCGGATCTTCTCCTCGTTCAACGCCCTGCCGCAGCGAGCCGCGCTGGAGCTGGTCAGCGATCACGATCCGGCTCCGCTGCATCGGCAGTTCAAGTCGACGCTCCACGGTCTCTTCACCTGGGACTACCTCGAGCAGGGCCCCGATCTCTGGCGCGTGCGGATCGGCAAGGCTCCCGGCAACTGCTGCGGCAGCTGCAGCTGACGGTCGAGCGCGCCTGCGCGCTCCGGCCGTCGGTATCACGACCGAGCCGCGTTACGAACGACCCGGGTTAGCGCTTCGCTTCGCGGCGACTGGCGCACCGACCTGCGCTCCGCAGGGCCGCCGGCGTCGCGGCTGCGTCCGCCGGTTTCAGTCTTGTTTCACCTTGCTGCGCGAAGAATGCAGGCAACGGGCTTTCACGCCCTTGTCCATTCGGAGCGCAGAGGATGTCGCACAAGTTCTCGTCCCGATTCCGGCAGGCCCCGCTTGCCGTGGTCGCCGTCTCGCTGCTCACCGCGGTGAGTGCGCACGCGGCCGACACTTCCGCTGCACGGCAACTCGAGCGCTTCAGCACTGCCGCCGGCGCGCCCGGCGACGCGGAGCGCGGGCGCCTCTTCTTCACCAGCCGGCACGGCCGTGAATGGTCGTGCGCATCGTGCCACCACGATGCGCCGCTCGCCGCCGGCAAGCACGCGAAAACCGGCAAGGCGATCGACCCGATCGCACCGGTTGCGAACGCGGCGGCCTTCACCGACACCGCTCGCGTCGACAAATGGTTTCGCCGCAACTGCAACGACGTGCTCGGGCGGGAATGCAGCGCGCGCGAGAAGGCCGACGTGCTCGCGTACCTGCTCGGGCTCGGACGCTGACGGTCGGCGCGCTTCGGGACACTTGCGATGACCCCCTCGTTTCGCGATCGCCTCTCACGCTTCCTCGCCGTGGCCGGTCTTTGCGCCGCCGCCGCCGCCGCCGCTGTCGCGCAGGCGGGCGAACGCAGCGCGATGCCGGCCGACGTGCCCGATGCCTACCTGCAGGAATGCGCTGCGTGCCACACCGCGTACCCGCCAGGGGCGCTTCCTGCGGCATCGTGGCGACGGATCATGAGCGGGCTCGACAGCCACTACGGAACCGACGCTGCGCTCGACCCAGCCACGGCCGCACGAATCGACGCATGGTTGCAGCGGCATGCCGGCACCTGGAAACGGGTGAGCGACGAGCCGCCGCAGGATCGCATCACGCGTTCGCGCTGGTTCGAACGCAAGCACCGGAAAGTGGACACCGCCGTCTGGCGCCACGACAGCGTGAAGAGCGCTGCGAACTGCGGGGCGTGCCACGTCGGCGCCGACCGCAGCCGTTTCGACGACGACGACCTGCGATTCCCGGCAGGCCTCGGCGCGCGTCATCGGCGTGCCTGGAACGATTGAAGCGAGCAACGACATGCAATCCGTATCGACCCTCCCGCGCGCCGTCGGATCGGCGCAGACTCCATCGACGGGCCGCCGCGTGGTCGACGCGCCCACGCGCGCGTTCCACTGGCTGTTCGCGGCGAGCTTCCTCGGGGCGTTCATCACCGGCGACAGCGAAACCTGGCGCCCGATGCACGTCGCGCTCGGCTACCTGATGGCCGCGCTGCTCGGGTTCCGGCTGCTCTACGGGATCGTCGGCCCGCGCTACGCGCGCCTGGCGCCGACGTGGCGCAAGCTGGCCGGCCTGCCCGCGTGGCTTCGATCGATGCGCCACGGACGCTGGCTCGCCGACGTCGACTGGCGACACGGCGAGAACCTGCTGATCGCGCTGCTCGTCGTTGCGATGCTCGTCGCGGTCGTGCCCCTCGCGCTGAGCGGCGTCGTGGTCTACGAAGAGTGGGGCGGCGACTGGCTCGAGGAGGTCCATGAGTTCTTCGGCAACGCGTTCCTCGCGCTCGCCGGCGCGCACGTCGCCGCGCTCGTCGGCTCGAGCGTGCTGCGTCGAAGGAACCGCATGGTGCCGATGATCACCGGGCGCGCGAGCGGCGCGGGCCCGGATCTGGTGCGCAGCAACCGGACGTGGCTCGCCGTGCTCCTGGGGATCGCGTCGATCGGCTTCGTCGCGTGGCAACTGCTCTGACGTGCGGCGCCTACCGCAGCCGCAACGGCGGCGCCATCCCCGCCAGCGCCAGCAGCCCCCACACCGCGAGCGCCGTGCCGCCGCAGCAATACAGCGCCAGGTAGAAGCGGAACGCCAGCGGGTTGTCGTCACGGTTCGGCCGGAAGGGTCGCATGAAGTTCGAGCCGGCCGGCAGCTCGCCCACCCGATAGCCTTGCCAGCCGACGGCCAGCACGCCGGCCCCCATGGCGATCAGGAACAGCGCGCCGAGCATCTGCGTCACGCAGCCTGTCCCGCGCCGGTCAGCCTGCGCAGGACCGACAGCAGCCCGGTGACGCCGGCGCTCATCGCCCCGGCCATCAGGATCTCGAACGGCCACAGGTTGTGCGAGGTGGGGTCGATCGCCACGCCGATCACGATGCGCACGACGACGAACGCCATCATGATTGCCGGCACCGCTGCAGCGATGCGCCAGCCGCCGCGCCAGCGCAGGAGCATCCACGCCGGGCCGGCGAAGCCGACCAGGCCCACTCCCAGCATCGCCAGCATGAAGCCGTTGAGCAGCGCCACGTCACCGGCGCTGACCGGTGCCTGGCTGCGCGCTTCGGCCGCCCGCTGCTGGGCGAGCCGGGCCTGCGCGTGCATGTCGGTCACCCACGCCGGGGGCGCCACACCCGCCGAGGCTTCGCTGCCGCCGATGACGTGCACGCGATAGGTGGCCACCACCGGCGTGCTCTGCACCCGGCCGTCGCCGGCGGTGATGCGGATCTCGTCGACCTCGTCCCCCGGCTGCATCAGGAAGAACCAGGCGAGCATTTCGCCATCGCCCGTGTATCGCGGCGACGGGCTGGTGCCCGCATTGGCCGGTTTGCCGCGGAAGTACGGCCTCACCCAGATGCCGACCGGCTGGTCGCTGGAATACGCCAGGCGCAGGTTGAAGTTCTGGTTGCGCGCCAGCGTGATGCGATCGCCGGCAGGCCAGGTTTCGAGCACGCGCACCGTCGGCGCAGCGCGGGCCTGGCCGGAAAGGCCGAGCGCTGCTGCGAGCAACAGCAGGATCGCGATGAACCTTGGGCGCATGGCTCACGATTCTCTGCCCGAACCCTCCCGGGTGCGGTCGGGGCGTGCAGCCGATCGCGCCGGCCGGCGGCGCTGGCGCGATGAATGGCGCGATCGTGTGTGGCGTCAGGCGCCGGCGCGGGGAGCGCTTGCCGCGGCGGGCGGCGGGGCCGCCGCCGCCAGCCCGTACCGCGACATCACGTCCAGCAGCTTCGCCCGGTCCGGCGGCCCGCCGGCGTTGACCACCTCCGCGACGTCGCGGAAGTATTGCGCTCCGATGTCCGGCGTCAGCACGACCAGCGCGCGCGCTGTCTGCGTCCCGGTGTTCCGGAACGCGTGCACCGAGCCGCGCGGGGTCGACATCCATTCGCCGGGCGCCAGTTCGCGCGATTCGCCGTCGACCGAGTAGCCGAGCGAGCCTTCCACGACGTAGAAGAACTCCTCGTTGTGGCGGTGGCTGTGCGGCGGCGGCACGTTGGCGCCCGGCGGCACGACGAGTTCGAACACGCCCAGGCCACCGCTCTTCGAGCCGTCGACCAGGTACCGGATCTCGAGTTGGCCCACCTTGATCAGGTCGCTGCTCATGTCGGTCTCCCTGGTTCGAGGGTCACGACGACAATGTATACCGTTGCCAAGGCCGGATAAATGGCGTCTCATCCGACCTGCCATGGCAAGCGCCATGCAGACGCCAGAAAGGCAGGCCCGTTCCATGTGGAAGCAAACCGCGCAGCACTGGTGGTCGATCACCCGCGAAGCCGTCAAGCTCTGGCTCGACAGCAACGCGTTCAGCCACGCCGGGGCGCTGGCTTTCTACACGCTGTTCTCGCTGGCGCCGGTCGTCATCATCGCGGTCTCGGTGATCGGGATCGTGATGGGCGAGCAGGCCGCGCAGGGCCACATCGTCGCGCAGCTGCAGGACGTGATGGGCCACGAGGCGGCCCGGGCGGTCGAGCAGGCGGTTGCGCGCTCGCGCATCGAGGAGTCGGGGCTGCTGCCGACGCTGCTCGGCGTGGCCGCGCTGCTCGCCGGCGCCACGACGGTGTTCGGGCAGATGCAGTCGTCGCTGAACGCGATCTGGGGCGTGGCGGCGCGGCCGCATCGCAACAACCTCTTCGCGCTCGTGAAGAATCGCCTGCTTTCGCTGACGGTCGTGCTGGCGATCGGCTTCGTGCTGCTGGTGTCGCTGCTGCTCGGCGTGGTGCTGCGCGCGGTGCTCGAGTTCACCGATCGCTTCGTGCCCGCGATCGCCGCGCTGCTGAGCGGCAGCGAGGTGATCGTTTCGCTGCTGTCGGCGGCGCTGTTGTTCGGCGCGGTCTTCAAGGTGCTGCCCGACGTCGTGCTGCACTGGCGCGACGTGGTCGTCGGCGCGCTGGTCACCGCGTTGCTGTTCTCGGTCGGGCGCTGGGGCATCGCCGCCTACCTGGCGCACACGGCAACGGCGTCGACCTACGGCGCGGCGGGCTCGGTGGTGCTGATCCTGCTCTGGGTCTACTACTCGTCGCTGATCCTGCTTTTCGGCGCCGCGTTCACGAAGGCACACCTGCTGGCGCGCGGGCGCGCCGTGGTGCCGCGCAATACGGCGGTGCTGGTCAGGCGCGAACTGGTCACCGAACAGTCCGGCTGAACACCTTGCCGACGAGCTCGCGTCGGCTGCGCACGCCCGTTTTCTCGAAGATCGCGGTGAAGTGTTCCTGCACCGTGTACGGCGAGATGTCGAGCGCCGCCGCGATCTGCCTGGTCGACAAAGCTCGAAACCACTTGCCGCGTGTATCCTTCAGGATACATAATCGCCGTGCGCGTCCTCACCACCAATGTCTATCTCGACTGGATCAATGGCCTGAAAGACGTCGTGGTGCTGGCCGGCGGGGACAAGTCGAGCCAGCAGCGGGATATCGAATTGGCGATCGAACTCGCCAGGAAACTGGGGGACGAGTTGGAATGGTGAAAGCAGCAGTCAAGTCCAAGCCGGGAGTGACGACCGTCCGCTACGACGTCGCCGAGCAACTACGTGATCCCCGTGAGATGGCCGCTTACCTCGACGCGTGGCTCCAGGATGCCCCTGACGACGCGGGCGGCATCGTCCGTGCGCTCGGCGACATCGCGCGTGCGCAAGGCATGACGTCGGTCGCACGCGCCACGGGCTTGGGCCGCGAGAGCCTGTACAAGGCGCTCGACGCCGCCGGAAACCCGAGCTTCGCGACCGTCCTGAAGGTCGTCCGCGCGCTTGGACTTCGCTTGCGCGTCGAAGCGCGTCCGTAGCGAGTGCGCCCGACTTGGCATCCCGATCCGGATTTGCAGCGGCCGCGCCGGACTCGCGCCCGGGTTACGCCGGGATCGTCAACCCACGCGCCACCGCCGGCCGCGCGACGAACGCCGCCAGCGCTCGCGCCACTTCCCTGAACTCGCCGAAGCCGACCAGCTCGCCCGCCTCGTAGAACCCGACCAGGTTGCGCACCCACGGAAAGGTCGCGATGTCGGCGATCGTGTAGGCGTCGCCCATGATCCACTTGCGGCCTGCCAGCCGCTGCTCGAGCACCTTCAGCAGCCGCTTCGCTTCGGCGACGTAGCGGTCGCGCGGCCGCTTGTCCTCGAAGTCCTTGCCGGCGAACTTCGTGAAGAAGCCCACCTGGCCGAACATCGGGCCGATGCCGCCCATCTGGAACATCAGCCACTGGATCGTTTCGTAGCGCGCCACGGGGTCGGCCGGCAGGAACGACTCGCGCCCTTCGCGCGCGCACTTCTCGGCGAGGTAGATCAGGATCGCGCCCGACTCGAAGAGGCCGAGCGGTTGGCCGCCCGGACCGTTCGGGTCGACGATCGCCGGGATCTTGTTGTTCGGGTTCAGCGACAGGAACTCGGGCGACAGCTGCTCGTTCTCCTGGAAGCTCACCAGGTGCGGCTCGTAGGGCAGGCCGGTTTCCTCGAGCATGATCGAGACCTTCACGCCGTTCGGCGTCGGCCGCGAATAGAGCTGGATGCGGTTCGGGTGCTGCGCGGGCCACTTCTTCGTGATCGGGAAGGCGGAGAGGTCGGTCATGGCGGGCTCTTGGACGGAGCCCCGAGGGTAGCGCAGCGCGTGCCGATCCCTCCGGGACAACCCTGCCGGCATGAAGTTCCGCCTGGGCATGTAACCGATCGCCGCGCGCCGACGAACTAGGAGCCAGGTTGCACGACCTGGCTCGCCACCCCGGCGGCCGTGCGTCGCAGCCCTTGCAGGCGTTGCCAGGGGACGTGCCATGACCGCAGCCGACGGTTCCATCCATCCATTGTGGGTTCGCGCCACGCACTGGCTGAACGCCGTCGCGGTGGTCGTCCTCGTGGCGAGCGGCTGGCGCATCTACGACGCTGCGCCGTTCTTCGGGTTCGCGATTCCCGCGCAGTTCACGCTGGGCGGCTGGCTTGCCGGCGCGATCCAGTGGCACTTCGCGGCGATGTGGCTGCTGGCGGCGAACGGTCTCGCGTACGTGCTGCTGAACCTGGCCACCGGGCGTGCCGCGCGGCGGTTCCTGCCGCTGTCGCCGCGAGCGTTCGTGGCCGACCTCGCTTCGGCCCTGCGCGGCCGGCTCTCGCACGCCGACCCTGGGCGCTACAACGCGGTGCAGCGCGCCGCCTACCTGTTCGTGGTGCTCGACACGGTGCTGCTGGTGCTGTCGGGGCTGGTGCTCTGGAAGTCGGTGCAGTTCCCGCTGCTGCGCGAGTGGATCGGCGGCTACGAGGCCGCGCGCCGGGTGCACTTCGTGGCGATGGCTGCGCTGGTCGGGTTCGTCGCGGTTCACCTGGCGATGGTCGCGCTGGTGCCGCAAACGCTGCGCACGATGGTTCTCGGCCGCTGAACGCAAGGAGACGATGATGAACCGGACACCGCTTCCGAAGCCCGCCGTCGACGCCGACGCCGTGGTGAAGGAGGCAATGAGCCGCCTCGGGCAGCCGGCGCGCCGGCTGTTCCTGCGTCGTTCGCTGACGCTCGGCGGCCTGTCGCTGCTCACCGGCTGCACGCTGGCCGACGGCAACGGCGTCGAGGCCGCGCTCGCGCGCGTCTCGCGCTTCAACGACCGGGTCCAGGCGTGGCTGTTCGATCCGAAACGGCTCGCGCCGACCTATCCGGAATCGATGATCACGCGGCCGTTCCCGTTCAACGCCTACTACGGCGAGGACGAGGTTCGCCGGGTCGACGGCGCGGGCTTCCGGCTCGAAGTCGGCGGCCTGGTGGCCGACCGGCGCAGCTGGACGCTCGACGCGCTGCGGGCGCTGCCGCAGGTCGACCAGGTGACGCGCCACATCTGCGTCGAGGGGTGGAGCGCCATCGGCAAGTGGGGCGGCGTTCCGTTCGCCGGCTTCCTGCGCCGAGTGGGCGCGGACACGAGCGCGAAGTACGTCGGCTTCGTCTGCGCCGACGACTACTACACGAGCATCGACATGGCGACGGCGCTGCATCCGCAGACCCTGCTCGCGCTCACCTGGGACGGCGAGACGCTGCCGCCGAAATACGGGTTCCCGATGAAGCTGCGGATGCCGACCAAGCTCGGCTACAAGAACCCGAAGCACGTCCGGGCGATCTTCGTGACCAACACCTACCCCGGCGGTTACTGGGAAGACCAGGGGTACAACTGGTTCGGTGGCAGCTGAACGCGATTCGGCTGCGCCGGAACTGCGGCATCGCTGCCGCACTTGTCTCCAACCCTCGAAGAGGAACTCACCATGATCAGGATCACCGCGGCGCTCGTTTCGATCGGTCTCGCCCTGGCCGGCGGCAGCGCCTGGGCCCAGGACGCGATGAAGAAGGACCCGATGGCGAAGGACGCCATGTCGAAGGACGCGATGGCCAAGGACGCGATGGCCAAGGACACCATGAAGAAGGACGCCATGAAGAAGGACGCGATGGCGAAGGACGCCATGTCGAAGGACGGCATGGCCAAGGACGCGATGAAGAAGGACGAGATGAAGAAATAGCGCCCGAAGGCCGCCGCTCGCGCCGCCGCCGCTCAGATCATCGCCAGGGGCGCCGGTCCGCTCGGCGGCGCGAACGACCGGCCCAGTTCCTCCGCTTCCGCCTTCGTGAGCGGACGCGACAGCACCGCCGCGTTCTCGCGCATCCGGTCGCGGTGCGAAGTCTTCGGGATCGCGATCACGCCCGGGCGCGACAGCAGCCACGCGAGCGCGAGCTGCGCCGGCGTGCGCCCGACTCGCTCGGCCATCGCCCCGAGCTTGCGGTGGCGCAGCAGCCGCGCCTGGTCGATCGGCGAATACGCCATCACCGCGACGTGGTGGCGGCTCAGCCACGGCATCAGGTCCCATTCGATGCCGCGGTGCGAGAGGTTGTAGAGCAGCTGGTTCGCCGCGACGTGCGGGCCTCCGGCGATCGCCCACAGTTCCTGCATGTCGGCGAGGTCCAGGTTGCTCACGCCCCAGTGACGGATCTTGCCTGCGCGCCGCAGCGCCTCGAAGCCCTCGACGGTTTCCGCGAGCGGAATCGTGCCGCGCCAGTGCAGCAGGTAGAGGTCGATGCGGTCGGTGCGCAGGCGCCGCAGGCTGCGCTCGCAGGCCGCCGCCGTGCCTTCGCGCGACGCATTGTGCGGATAGACCTTCGTGACGACGAAGGCTTCGTCGCGGCGGCCGGCCAGCGCCTCGCCGACGAGTTCCTCGGCGCGCCCGTCGCCGTACATTTCGGCGGTGTCGACGAGGTCCAGCCCGAGGTCCAGCCCGAGCCGGATCGTTGCGATCTCCTCGCGGCGCGTGGCGCGGCTGTCGCCGAGGTTCCAGGTGCCCTGGCCGAGCGCGGGGACGGATTCGCCGCCCGGAAGCGTTACCGCAGGGAGCGAGGCGTCCATCGGGGCGCGATCGCGAACGACTGCGCGCGTCCCGTCTCGCGCTACCGCATCGCCTTGCCGACCATCTGCAGGATGTCGTCCAGCGGGTTGCCGTCGCGATTCAGGTCGAGCATCGACGCGAGCCCGCCCAGGCCGCCGCCCGCGCCCGCGCCGCCGGCCGCCTGGCCGCCCAGCAGGCTTCCGAGCAGGTCGCCCAGCCCGCCGCCGCCTTGCGGGGCAGGCTGCTCGCTCGCTTGCGCCGACGTACTCGCGCCCTGCTGCCTGGCGATCAGGCCCGCGACCACCATCGCCAGCATCGGCAGCATCTTCTTCAGCAGCGACGTGTCGAGCCCGGTCTGCGAGGAAGCGTTCTGCGCAACCGCGCGGCTCACGTCCCTGGAACCGAAGATCTGTCCCAGCACGTCGTTGCCGCGCTCCACGTTCGTCGGCTGCGGGGCCAGCACTTCGTCGAGCAGGCCGCCGCCGCCGAGTTGGCCGAGCAGGCCGCCGAGTCCTTCCAGGCCCGAAGGCTGCGCCTGCGCCTGCTTCTTGAAGCCTCCCAGGATCGCCGGCAGCAGCGCTTCGGCGCCGCTGGCCGCCTGCGACTCGCTCACCCCCAGTTCGCGTGCCATGGCCTGGAGGCCGCCCATCTGGGCAAGGATGTCTGTCAGCTGCATGCGGGTGCCTCCACGAATGGGTCATGACGCCCGGCGCCGCCGGGAGCGGCCCGCGCGCGGCGGGCCGGAAGGGCTCAGGCCAGCTTGCCCAGCGTGCCGGTGGCTTCGGCGAGCAGGTAGTAGAACGTCACGCGGTGCTTGGTTCGATCGCTCTTCATCTTTTCGATGACCGTCTTGATGCCGGCGTCGGCTGCCGCGGCGTCGAGCCCGAGCTTCTTGGCGGCGAAGCCGTCGCGCACGGTGGCCAGCTCTTTCGGATCGGTCGTCGAGACGAGCGACGAATCGGCATTGCGAAGCGCGATGCCGCAGTAAGCGACGATTGCCTTGACCGCGGCCTCGTCGACGTTGGCGGTGTACTTCCTGATGTCTGCGACGTAGTCACTCATTGGGGGCTCTCCTGGATGGACATGGACGAGTCACGGCGAAGCCGCGGAGCCCGCGTTGCGCCATGCGCCTGCCAACGATGATGTTAGGAGCCTGGGGGCGCGCCGGCTTGACCGTGGTCAATGTGTGCCGCCCGTGCACCGGCGCGCTCGCCGATCTGCTGCCGCCACATCGCAAAGTACAACCCCTTGCGCTCGAGCAGCTCGGCGTGCGTGCCGCTCTCGACGATCCTGCCCTTCTCGAGCACGTGGATCGTGTCGGCGTGCATGATCGTGGACAGTCGGTGCGCGATCATGATCGTGATCCGCTCCCGCTCCTGCGAAATCCTGCGCACGGTCTCGGTGACCTGCGCTTCGGTCAGCGAGTCGAGCGCCGACGTGGCCTCGTCGAAGATCAGCAGCCGCGGCTGGCGCAGCAGCGCGCGGGCGATCGCCACGCGCTGGCGCTCGCCACCCGAAAGCTTCATGCCCATCTCGCCGATGCGGGTCGACAGCCCTTCGCCGGTCTTCCGCAGCAGGTAGGCGCAGGCGGCCTGCTCGAGCGCGGCGATCATTTCGTCGTCGGTCGCGTCAGCCTTCACGAACTGCAGGTTCTCGCGCAGCGTTCCCGAGAACAGATGCGTCTGCTGGGTCACGAAGCCGATCTGGCGGCGCGCCTCGTTGTAGCGCAGCTCGCGGGTCGAGATGTCGTTGTAGAAGACCTCGCCTTCGGCCGGCGTGTACAGCCCGACCAGCAGCTTGACCAGCGTCGACTTGCCCGACCCGGACGGGCCGACGAATGCGAGGCTGTCGCCGAGCCGTGCCGCGAACGAGACGTCGTCGAGCGCGTTCTCGGGCGCGCCGCGATGGCGAAAGCTCACGCCTGCAAAGCGGATCTGCGAGATCGGGCCCATCTCGACCGGCGACTCGGGCCGGCGCTCGATCGGCTTGCGCATCAGCGCGTCGAAGTTCGCCAGCGACGCGTCGGCCTCGCGGTAGGCGAGGATGATGTTGCCGAGTTCCTGCAGCGGCGTGAAGATCGCCACCGAGATGAACTGCATCGCGATCAGTTCGCCGGTGCTCAGCACGTTGCGGAAGATCAGCCACAGCAGCGTGAAGAGGATCGACAATTTCAGCAGGCTCAGCGTCGTGCCCTGCAGGAACGACAGCACGCGGATACGCTTGACCTTCGCCATCTCCAGCTCGAACAGCTTCATCGTCTGCGCCTGCAGGCGGCGGATTTCCGGGAAGGTCAGCCCGAGGCTGCGGATCAGCTCGATGTTGCGCAGCGCCTCGGTGATGAACCCGGCGTTGCGCCCGGTTTCGCGCACGATCGAGCGCTGCTGCGCCTTGATCTGCCGGCTGAGCAGGCCGGTGAGCCCGCCGAGCACCAGCACGCCGATCAGGAACACCGGCACCAGCGCCCAGTGCCGGGCCAGCGCGTACCACGCCAGGAAGCAGATGCCGACCAGCGACGCGAACAGCGTGTTGATGAAGGTGTTGATGAAGCGCTCGGTGTCGGCGCGCACCTTCAGCAGCAGCGACAGCGTCTCTCCGCTCGACTGGTCCTCGAACTCCTGGTAGCGCAGCCGCAGCGTCTGGCGCAGCCCGTCGTTGAAGATCTGCGCGCCGAAACGCTGCACGACCAGCCGCGTCACGTACTCCTGGAACGCGCGGGCGAGGCGTGACAGCACCGCGACCAGCACCGCGAGCGCGAGCAGGCGCAGTGCGCCCGAGATGAGTTCCTGGTCGGTCTTGCCGGCGCGGCCGATCGCGTAGTCGTCGATGATCCAGCCGAAGATGATCGGATCGACGAGCGCCAGCACCTGGCTCGCGGCGGCGAGCAGCAGCGCCAGCGCGATCAGCGCGCGCTGCGGCTTCATGTAGCGCCAGAGCAGTCGCATCGGGGGGGCGGTCTCGGGCCGCGGGCGCCGTCAGTACCCGAGCGCTGCGAGCAGGGTCCTGCAGGCCATGAAGACGAGGATCAGCGAGCCGATGCTCCACAGCGTTGCGCGCGTGTCGTGGGTGCGTGCGCCCAGGTACGCGGCGAAGTGCAGCAGCCGCGAGACCACGTAGCCGTAGAGCAGCACCTGGGCGAGCAGCAGCGGCGGGTCGGTGAGCACGTACAGGAAGCCGGCGACCAGGAAGAACGGGATGTTCTCCAGGTCGTTCATCTGGATCCGCCGGATCCGCTCGACCCGCTCGTTGGGCGCGAGCTGCTTCGGGTCGGGCGACGGGTTCAGCGGCGTCCTGCGCAGGTCCTCGGGCGACCGGAAGCCGGCGTTCTCGGACATCATTCGATAGACGGTCAGCCACGACATGCCGACCGCCTTGAGGATCATCAGCGTGGCGGCGATCACGTAGGTGGCGAACAGAGGGTCCTGCAGGCTCGGCGTCTCCATCTTCGTCTCCCCGGTCAGGTGGATATCGGGACAGCAGGCGGCTAGAAGCGGAACCCTCGGGTCCGCCGGTAGTACTGCGCCGGCCGGTGCGCGCCTTCGGCGAACTCGCCGGGCACCTCGACGAACTCCTTGCCTTCCCTGAGCTTGAGCCGCCGCCGGAACGCGCTCTTGTCCAGCGCCTCGCCGGTGATCGCTTCGCAGGCCCGCTGCAACTCGGTCAGCGTGAAGCGGTCGGGCAGCAGGTGCAAGGGCAGCGCGTCGTGCTCGATCTTCGCGCGCAGCTGCGCGAGCGCTTCGGCGAGCTGCCGGTCGTGGTCGAAGGCCAGCTCCCGGCCCGGCCGGTCCGGGTCCACCCACTCGATCGCCTCGGTCTTGTGGCCGGCCACCGCGTCGATCCGGTCCTTCGGAAGCAGCGCGTAGAACAGCACGCTGATCGACCAGCCGCGGCTGTCGCGATCCCGGCCGCTGAACGCGCACACCTGCTCCAGGTACGGGATGTCGAAGCGGACCTTCTCGGCGAGCACGCGCCGGGCCGAGGCGGCCAGGTCCTCGTCGAGCGAGGGTTTCAGCGCTCCTCCCGGGAGTGCCCAGCGGCCCCGCTCGGGCTCGTTGGTGCGCTTGACGACCAGCACCCGCAGCGCGTCGCCATCCAGCGTGAACAGCGCGACGTCGGTGGTCACGAACGGAAAGAGCTTGTCGCCGGCCATGTTATTGACACAAGTGCACTAAGCGCTTATGATAGTTGTATGCTGCCACGAAGTGAGGGTGCGCGGCAACCGCGGAGGCGGTTGCGCTGCTCGGACAGGAGGGGAGGCATGGGTGACGCGAATGCCGGAGGGCGCGAATGACCGGCGTCGACTGGTTCGAGCAGCTGACCGGGTTCCGGGAGCCGTCGTACGACGAGACGCGCGCGCGCCTCGAGGTCCGCGACGGTCGGCTGTGGTCGCGGATCGACGGGCGCTCGCATGCCATCGGCCGGCTCGAGATGCCGTCGGTGGCGGAGCTGAGGTCGCGCGCGCTCGCTGCGGCGGGCGAGGGGCGCTCCGGCCCGGCCGGCGTGCCACTGGCGGGGCCGATGTCGGTGACGAACGTCAGCGCCGACGTGCGCGCGCTGCACGTCGATCCGGCCAATCGCGGCGCGCTGTTCCAGGTCGCGTCGCAGTTCAACCTGCTGGAGATGGTCGGCCCGGATGTCACGCCCGAGCATGGCGTGTCGCGCTACGCGGGCGACCACACGCAGGGGCCCGCCTGCGCGGTCTCGGCCGGCGCAGCGACCATCTATCGCAACTACTTCGCACCGGTCGACGGCGTGCCGGGGCAGACCGCGACCCGGCAGTTCGACGGCCTGAGGGATGTTGGCGTCGCCTTCGGCAACGAGGACGGTCGGCTCTGGACGATGCGCAACGGCTACGCGCTGTGCACCCGCGACGGGCTGGCCAGCATCGAGGCGAGGCTCGCGGCCGCCGATGCCGCGCAGGTCGACGCCTGGCGCGACCTGCTGCGCATCGGCGTGCACTGGGACGTCGAGGTGACCCCGGCGCCGGACGAGTCGCGCCCGACGGTGTCGCAGGCGTTCTGTTCGGCGCTGCCGGTCAGCTACACGGCCATCGCGCCGGCGCATTGGCGCGCGTTCGCGACGCTGGTGCTCGAAGGCGCCTACGAGTCGACGATGTGGGCGGCAGTGCTCAACGCCGCGCGCGGCGCATCGCGGACCGTGTTCCTCACGCGCCTGGGCGGCGGCGCCTTCGGCAACGACGAAGCCTGGATCCACTCGGCGATGCGCCGGGCGCTGCGCAAGGCGCAGGGCTTCGCGCTCGACGTGCGGCTGGTCAGCCACGGGGCCGTGCCGGCGGAACTGCGGGCGCTCGCGGCGGAGTTCCGTCCGCGTTGAATCGCGGCCCGGTGCGTTCAGGACGCGCGCATCGGGAGCGTCACGCGGCATCCACCCGTTGCCGCGCGGCTCGGTCCGCCGCATAGTGCGGGATTCGAGGCCACGAGCGGGTTTGCGGAGGAGGTCGAAGTGAAGATCGGATTGCCGGCATCGAGCGCGCGGCGCCTGGCCGCCTGCCTGCTACTTGGCGCAACGGTGGCACCTGCGAATCGCGGCCACTTCCTCGCGTCGCAGGCCTCACCGGTCCTCGACGTCGGCCATTCGGTGCCGCACTAGACTTCGAGGCCTTCTCGCAAGCCGGTTAGCCGCCTGAATGGGCTGAGCAGGCTACTTCAAGCGCGTGGCTCGGGTGCATTGACGTTGCTGCGGGCAGTGGCGGGGAACTCGAAATGGATGCGGGACAACCGTCCGGGTGCACGACGAGTGCCAGGTCCAGAATGTCGCGCGCGGCGGAGCGGCGCCCCCGGCGCCGCGACGGCCTCAGGCGCTGGGTTTCGACTCGCCCACGGCAGAGCGTGCGCCTCCGCGGAGCAGCTGCGACACTGCCGCAACACCGAAAAGGGCGACACCCATCACGTCAGTGACCCAGCCGCCCCAGAAGAGCAGGCCCGCGGCGCCCAGGCACAGGAGGCGCTCGACGACGGTGAGGCGCCGCACCCCGAACCCCTGCACGCCGGCAGCCAGCGCGAGCACGCCGACCACGCTGGTGACGAATGCCAGCACGATGTCGAACAGCGAGCCCCTCAACAGCAGCGCCGGGTGGTAGGCCATCACGAACGGCACGATATAGACGGCCGCGCCGATCTTCATCGCGGACCAGCCGGCCTTCTGCATCGGGCAGTTGGCGATGGACGCGGCCGCGTAGGCGGCGATCGCCACGGGTGGCGTGATCGCCGACAGGATCGCGTAGTAGAAGACGAACATGTGCGCGGCGAGCGGCTCCACGCCGAGCTTGATCAGCGCCGGTGCGCCGAACAGTGCGACGATCAGGTAGGCCGCGGCGGTGGGCAGTCCCATGCCGAGGATCACGCAGCTGAGCATCACCAGGATCAGCGTCAGCAGCAGGCTGCCGTGCGTGATGCTCAGCAGCAGCGACGTGAAGCGCAGGCCGAGCCCGGTGAGCTCGATCGTGCCGACCACCATCGCCGCGACGAACAGCGCGGCGGCCACCGGGACGATGCGCCGTGCGCCGAGCTCGAACGCGTCCAGGACGCCGCGCAGGTTCAGCCGCGTGGTGCTGCGCAACTGCGCCAACGCCACCGTCGCGAGCACGCCTACGTAGGCGGCGAAGAATGGGGTGCGCCGGTCGATCAGCATCGCGACCACGATCACCAGCACCAGCAGCAGGTGCACGTGCAGCTTCACGTCGCTGCGCGCCTGCAGCACCGACTCGCGCGCCATCGCCGGCAGCTCGTACTTCACCGATTCCAGGTGCACCATCACCATGACGGCGAACAGGTACAGGAACGCGGGCAGCGTCGCGGCCACCGCGATGTCGAGGTACTGCAGGCGCGTGAAGTCGGCGATCAGGAACGCGGCCGAGCCCATGATCGGCGGCACCAGCTGCCCGCTCGACGAGGCCACGGCCTCGACGCCCGCGGCGAAGGACGGGTGGAAGCCGGTGCGCTTCATCAGCGGAATCGTGAACGTGCCGGTGGCGTAGACGTTGGCGACGGCCGAGCCCGAGATGCTGCCGAACAGGCCGCTCGAGGCCACGGCGGCCTTGCCGGTGCCACCGCGGTATCCGCCCATCAGCCCGACGGCCAGGTTCATGAACAGTGCGCCGCCGCCGGCGCGTTCGAGCATCGCGCCGAGCAGCACGAACATCAGAACGAAGGTCGCGGAGATGCCAGTGACCGAGCCGTAGAGCCCCGACGAGCCCATGTAGAGGTGGTCGAGCAGCCGGTCGAACTCGACCGGCGTCTGCCTGAGCGGGCCAGGAAAGAACTGGCCGAACAGCGCGTGCGTGAAGAAGATCGCGAACAGCACCGCCAGCGTCAGCCCGATCGAGCGCCGGCAGGCCTCGAGCGTCAGCACGACCGCCGCGACGCCCATCACGACCTCCATTGGCGCCAGCGCCTCGACGTAGGGCAGCCGGGTGACGAAATGCTCGTAGTTCGCGAAGATGTAGAGCGCCGGCACCCACGACAGCCCGCAGAGCATCCAGTCGTACCACGGGATGTGCTCGTGCCGCAGGCCCTGGCGGATCGGGTAGGCGAGGAAAGCGAGCCCGACGTACATGGCGACGTGCGTGGGCAGGAAGATCAGCACCTCGGGCGCGCCGAACTGCGCCGCGTACAGGTGGAACAGGATGATGCCGATCGAGTACCAGCGCAGGAGCAGGCCGGCGGTGCCGCGCGGCTGGCGCTGGCCACTCAGTTCGA
This sequence comes from Burkholderiaceae bacterium, assembly GCA_019635275.1. GTDB lineage: Bacteria > Pseudomonadota > Gammaproteobacteria > Burkholderiales > Burkholderiaceae_E > Zeimonas. The sequence goes on from JAHBZV010000001.1 coordinate 236,068, forward strand.
CGTCAGGCTGCTGGTTCATTGCCGTTCCCGGATAGCGATCGTGGATCGACAAAGGGCGCCGGCCATGGCCGGCGCCCCCGTGTCGGGTCCCGGGGCGGCGCACCCCCCCGGGACGATGTTGCCTCGGAAGCCGGCTATTTGATAACGCCGATCTCTCGGTAGTAGCGCTCGGCGCCGGGATGCAGCGGGATCGGCAGGCCCTGCGAGCCCTTGGCCGGGTCCATGTCCCTGAAGATCGGGTGCACCGCGACCAGCGCCGCCTTGTTCTCGAAGGCGAGCTTGGTCATCGCGTAGACGAGGTCGGCGGGCACGTCCTTGTGCGTGAACAGCGCGTGCGTCTGCGAGATCGTCGTGACGTCCTGGGTCTGCCCCTTGTAGGTGTTCGCCGGGATCACCGCCTTGCCGTAGCCGAACTCGCTCGCGAGCTGGTCGATCGACTTCTGCGATAGCGACATGATCCGCATGTCGCGCGACAGCACCAGTTCCTTGTAGGTGGGGCTGTTGATGATGTCGTCGTTGATGAAGGCCTCGATGTGGCCGTCGACCATCCTGCCCGCCGCCTCGCGGTAGGCCGAGTGCGTGACCGAGCCGCCCCACGCCTTGATGTTCTCGTATGACGCACCGTTGGCCGCCATCGCGCGCTGCGCGGCGAGTTCCCCGCCGGTGCCGCGCGAGCCGGTGTCGACCTTCAGCGGGTACTTGCGCGCGACGATCTCCTCGAAGGACTTGACCGGAGCCGATGCGAGGATGAACGGGTGCAGCAGGCTCGAGACGTTCAGGCTGAAGATCGCCCGCAGGTCGGGCATCTTCTCCTTGTTCGGTGGCAGCCCGTTGTAGGCGGCGAACAGGTTGGTCGTGTAGCCCATGCCCACCGTGGCCTTGCCGCCCTGCACCGAGATCGGGTTGCTGACGCCGCCGCCGGGCACGATGTTGTAGGTCAGACCCTCGATGTTCTTGCCGTACAGGTCGAACAGAGCGGTCGAGATGACGAACCACGAGCCGCCGATCGATCCGGCCGCCACGGTCTGCTGCCCGGCGGTGGTCTTGTATGGCGCGGCCGACGCGCCGGTCGTCGCGAGCAGGCACGACGACAGCAGCGCGCTTGCAACGAGAGTCTTTTTCAGGTCGAGCATCACTTCCTCCTTGGTATGAGCCTTGCCTCTCGGAACGTCGCGCTCCCGGCGCCCTCTGCGGGTTCGGAAAGGGATCGCGCGGTGTCTTCGGTGCGTGCAGTCGGGAGCTCGGCACGCACCGCGCCGGCCGCGCCGACGGACGCCTCTTCCGGCGTCGACGGGCCGACGGGTCTGGCGCCAAGTGGTCTTACCAGTTGGCGAAGCGATGCTAAGGTGGCGCCGTTTGCCGTGTCAACCGCACGCGTCGGGTGGTGCGCCGGCGCCTGCGGCGCGGCGACCCGGGGCGTAGAATCCATCCGCCCGAAGAGATCGTATCGAGTCGCATGCTTGCACGGCGCAACCCTTCCAGATCCGATCGAGGTGCGGCGCAGCCGAACGCCGGCGGCGCGTTGCCGCCCGCGGACGCCGAGCCCGCGGTCACCGGCCAGGTGCTGCGCTACATCGAGGAGCACGGCCTCGCGGCGGGCGAGCGGCTTCCGTCCGAGCGCGACCTCGCGACGCAGCTGGACGTGAGCCGCCCGGCGCTGCGCGAGTCGCTGGCCACCCTCGAGGCGCTGCGGCTGATCACCCGCAAGCCGAACTCCGGCATCTACCTCGCGGGCCCGAACGCGTACCCGAGCTTCGAGAGCGTGGTGCTGCGTAGCAACCACGGGCTGCCACTCGATCGCGACACGATCGTCCACTCGATGGAGGTGCGCAACCTGCTCGAGCTGCAGGCGATCGAACTCGCCTGCGAGCGCCGCACCGCGGCCGACCTCGCGCTCCTCGCGTCGATCGTCGAGCAGACCGGCCAGCGCCTGGTCGACAACCGCAGCATCATCGACCTGGACGAGGCGTTCCACCTGGGCGTTGTCGCCGCGAGCCACAACCCGGTCTTCGTGCAGATCGTGCACTCGTTCTACCGGCTCTCGATCGTTAGGCGCCGCGTGTACTTCTCGGACCTGCGCCGCTGCCGACGCTCGCACCGCGAGCACCAGGAGATCCTGCGCGCGATCGGCGCGCGCGACACGACCGCGGCGCGCGAGGCGATGCGCCGGCACATCCACGAAGGGTTCTGGCGCAGCATCCTGCGCAGGTCCTCGCGCGTGGCCTGAAGCGCGTCGGGAATTGACCTCGTGTGGATCGCGGGCCATAATGACTACGTAGTCTTTGGACGCCAGACTACGCCCGAATTTCCTAGTTGTAAACCGTTAATTCGTACACAATCGACAGGCCTCCTGGGGCGCGAGGGGCTGCGAGCAGGAGGATGCGATGAGCGACAGGCGACGCAGTTTCTACGGCTGGGGATACGAGGATGACCAGGCCAGCGACGACGAACTGCGCTGGTTCGAGAAGACCTGGTCGAACCTGTTCGGCGTCGACCGCTTCGAGCCGATGCCGATGCCGCGCGAGTCCGAGATCGAGTTGCGCGCGCCGCGCGTGCAGCCGCCCGCGAGCCTGCAGGCGTTCGTCACGAGCGACAAGCACGAGCGGCTGTTCCACAGCTACGGGCGCTCGGTGCACGACCTGGCGCGCATGATCCACAGGCGCGACTTCTCCAACCCGCCGGACTGGGTCGCGTACCCGCGCGACGAGAGCGAGGTCCGCGCGCTGCTCGATTGGTGCAGCGCGGGCGACATCGCGGCGATCCCGTTCGGTGGCGGCTCGAGCGTCGTCGGCGGTGTCAACCCGCCCGGCGACGATCGCTACCGGGGCTCGGTCACGATCGACATGAGTCGCATGGACCGCGTCCTCGAGGTCGATCCGGTGTCGCAGGCCGCGCGCATCCAGGCGGGCGTGCTGGGCCCCTCGCTCGAGCAGCAACTCAAGCCCACCGGCCTGACGTTGCGCTTCTTTCTGCAGGCCTGGGAGTTCTCGTCGCTGGGCGGCTGGATCGCGACCCGGGCCGCGGGACACTATGCGACGGTCTACAGCCAGATCGACGACCACGTCGAGAGCCTGCGCGTGGTGACGCCGTCCGGCACGGTTGCCTCGCGCCGGCTGCCGACCAGCGGCGCAGGACCGAACCCCGACCGCCTGTTCCTCGGATCCGAGGGCGCGCTGGGGATCATCACCGAGGCGTGGGTGCGGCTGCACCGCCGGCCGAAGTTCCGCAAGTCGACGACGGTGCGCTTCGACGACTACGCGCGCGCGGTCGACGCGGTGCGCGCGATCTCGCAGGCCGGGCTCTACCCGGCGAATGCCCGCCTGCTCGAGCGCGGCGAGGCGGCGTTCACCGAAGCGGGCGACGGGCGCCACGAGGTCCTGATCCTCACCTTCGAGGGCGCCGACCATCCGTTCGACGCCTGGATGCAGCGCGCGCTGGAGCTGTGCGCGGACCACGGCGGACAGTGGGACCCGGAGGCACTGGCCGACAGCGAGTCGCAACGCAGCGGCGCTGCCGGCAACTGGCGCGACAAGTTCCTGCGGGGGCCTTTCCTGCGGCCGCACGCGATCGCGCGCGGCGTGATGCGCGACACGATCGAGAGCTGCATCACCTGGGACCGCTACCTCGACTTCCAAGCCAGGGTCAAGGCGCAGACCCTGCGCGCGATCCGCGAGGTCACAGGGCGCGACGGCACCTGCACGGTGCGCTTCACGCACCTGTACCCGGACGGCCCGGCCCCGTACTTCACCTGGCACGCGCTGGGCGACAAGTCGAAGCTGGTCGAGCAGTTCTGGGCGATCAAGTCGGCGGCCTCGCAGGCGATGATCGACGCAGGCGGTACGATTACGCACCACCACGCGCTCGGACGCGATCACAGGACCTGGTACGACCAGGAGCGCCCGCCGCTGTTCGCAGATACCCTGCGCGCGGCCAAGCGGGTCCTCGACCCCAGGTCCGTGCTCAATCCGGGCGTGCTCATCGACCCCTGACCCGCCCGCCACATGCCCGGACCCCTGCTCGGCATCCGCGTTCTCGACTTGAGCCGCATACTCGCCGGGCCCTGGTGCACGCAGGCGCTGGCCGACCTCGGCGCCGAAGTGATCAAGGTCGAGCGCCCGCGCATCGGCGACGACACGCGGGCGTGGGGGCCGCCCTTCGTCGCGCGGACCGACGGCACCGAGACCACCGACTCGGCGTACTTCATGTCGGCCAACCGCGGCAAGAAGTCGATCACGCTCGACATCGCCGCCCCTGAGGGACAGCAGATCGCGCGCTCGCTGGCTGCGATCTCCGACGTCGTGATCGAGAACTTCAAGGTCGGCGACATGAAGCGCTACGGCCTGGACTGGGCGTCGCTGTCGGCGCTCAACCCGGGGCTGGTCTACTGCTCGATCACCGGCTTCGGGCAGACCGGCCCGTACAGCGAGCGCGCCGGCTACGACTTCATGATCCAGGCGATGGGCGGGCTGATGAGCGTGACCGGCGAGCGCGACGAGATGCCCGGGGGCGGCCCGCAGAAGTGCGGCGTGCCGATCGCCGACATGATGACCGGCATGTACTCGGCGTTCGCGATCGCCGCGGCGCTCTACGAGCGCCGTTCCAGCGGCCTGGGCCAGTACGTCGACATGTCGCTGCTCGACACACAGGTCTCGTGGCTCGCCAACCAGAACCTCAACTACCTGGTCTCCGGGCAGCTGCCCCGCCGCTGGGGCAACGCGCATCCGAACCTGACGCCGTACCAGGCGTTTCCGACGCGCGACGGCAACCTGATCCTCGCGATCGGCAACGACCGCCAGTTCCGGCGCTTCTGCGACGTGGCGGGGTTGGCCGCGCTCGGCGACGACGCGCGCTTCGTCGACAACCGCGCGCGCCTCGCGCATCGCGACGAACTGGTGGCGCTGGTCGCGAGCGCGATGCGCGCCCGCTCCACCGACGAGTGGATCGAGGCGCTCGAGGCCGTCGGCGTGCCGTGCGGCCCGATTAACACGCTCGATCGCGTGTTCGCCGATCCGCAGGTCGTGCATCGCGGGCTGCGCATGGACCTGCCGCACGCGGCGGCGGGCAAGGTTCCGCAGGTCGCGAACCCGATCCGCTATTCGCGCACCGCGATCGAGTATGGGGACGCGCCGCCGGTGCTCGGCCAGCACACCGACCAGGTGCTGGGCGAGCTGCTGGGCCTCGACTCCGGTCGGATCGCCGAGCTGCGCCGAACGGGCATCGTGTGAGCCGCGCGCTGACCAGTCACGAGGTGGCCCGCCTGGCCGGCGTCTCGCAGGCCACCGTGTCGCGGGTGCTGCGTGATGACCAGCGGGTCCGCCCGGCCACGCGAGACAGGGTGCTGCGCGTGCTGGCCGAGACCAAGTACGAGCCGAATGCCGCTGCGCGCGCGATCCGCGGCCGGCGCACCGGCTCGATCGGCGTCGTGGTGGCGCGGCTGTCGTACCAGCTCTATCCGGCGATGCTCGAGGCGATCGGCGCGCAGCTCGCGCGGCTCGACCGGCGCATGATCGTCTGGGACGCCGAGCACGGCGGCGACCAGCCCGCGGTGCGTGCGCTGCGCCAGGGCATTGTCGACGGCGTGATCCTGACCGCCGCCACCGCCGAGTCGCAGTTCCTGAAGGAGGTCCACTCGCCCGAGGCGCCGGTCGTGCTGGTCAACCGCACGGTAGACAGCTGCCCCGCCGACCAGGTGTCGAGCGACAACACCGGTGGCGGCGAGCGCGTGTCCGGGTACCTGGTGCGCTGCGACCGGCGCAGGATCGCGCTGATCGGCGGCATTCCGCGGGCGAGCACGATCCGCAACCGGGAAGCCGGCTTTCGCGCCGGACTGGCGCGCGCCGGCATCGCGTTGCCGCCGCAGTACTACCGCCGCTCCGAGACCTTCAGCCACGCGAGCGGGCGCGAGGCGGCGATCCGGCTGCTCGAGCTGGGCAGCCCGCCCGACGCGATCTTCTGCGTGAACGACGTGCTGGCGGCCGGCGCAATCGACGGCGCGCGGCACCTCGGGATCAGGGTGCCCGACGACCTGTGGATCATCGGCTACGACGATATCGAGCTCGCGTCGTGGGATGCCTACGACCTGACCACGGTGCGCCAGCCGATGGACGAGATGATCGCCTGCGGCATCGAGCTGCTGCTCGGGCGGATCGCCGAGCCGGCCAGGCCGGCCGAGCGCCGCTGCTTTCCCAACGACCTGGTGATCCGCGGCTCGACCGGCCGCCACCCGTTTCCAGGGCCCGGCGAGGGCCGGTCCCGGCCGGCCGCCGCCGCTCGATCCGCCAACCGAAAGGCGCGCCATGACGAGAAAGCTTCGCAGTAACTTCGAGGAAGGCTCGCCGCGCTGGGCGGTGCGGCGCGCGCAGTGGCGCGCGCTGGGGCTGAGCGACGAGGACATGCGCAAGCCCAAGATCGCGGTCGTCAATTCGTCGTCGGAGTTGTCGATCTGCTTCAGTCACCTTGACGGCATCGCCGCGGCAGTCAAGCAGGCGGTGCGCGAGGCCGGCGGGCTGGCGTTCGAGATCCGCACCTGCGCGCCGAGCGACTTCGTCACCAGCGCGGGCAAGCAGGGCCGCTACATCCTTCCCAGCCGCGACCTGCTGGTCAACGACATCGAGGTGCAGGTCGAGGGCGCGCAGCTCGACGGCATGATCTGCCTCGCCTCGTGCGACAAGACCGCGCCTGGCCAGATGATGGCCGCGGCGCGGCTCGACGTTCCCACGCTGATCGTGCCGTGCGGCTACCAGCCGCACGGCACGCTCGACGGCTGCGCGGTCGACATCGAGGAGGTCTACGAGAGCGTGGGGCGGGTCGCGACCGGCGAGATCAGCCTGGAGCGGCTCGGCAGGATGTGCGACGTCGCGATCGGCGGGCCCGGCGTGTGCGCGGGCATGGGCACCGCAAACACGATGCATATTGCCGCCGAGGTGCTCGGGCTCGCGCTGCCGGGCGGCACGCCGGTGAGGGCGAACAGCGAGCGCATGTTCGAGTACGCGCGGGCCGCCGGCCGGCGCGTGGTCGAGGCGGTCTGGGAGGACCTGAGGCCGAGCCGGATCCTGACACCGCAGGCGTTCGAGAACGCGGTGATGGCCGGCCTCGCGTTGTCCGCGTCGATCAACCTCGCCCGCCACCTGCAGGCGATCGCGGTCGAGGCCCGCTGCCCGGTGCAGATCTACGACCTCTACGACCGCGCCGGCGAGCGCGTGCCGCTGTTGTGCGCGGTGCGCCCCAACGGCGAAACCCGCATCGAGCAGCTGGAAGCCGCTGGCGGCGCGCGCGCGGTGATGCAGCGGCTGCGCACGCTGGTCCACGGCGAGTGCCTGACCGTGTCGGGGCGCAGCTGGGCCGAGGAGATCGCGGCCGCGCCCGAGCCCGGCGCGGTGGTGCGCACGATCGACGATCCGATCTCGCGCAAGGCCTCGGTCGTCGTGATGCGCGGCAACCTGGCGACCGAGGGCGCGATCCTGAAGCTGGGCGACGCCGGCGGCAAGGCGTCGCGCTTCGAGGGTCGCGCGCTGGTGTTCGACTCGCAGGAGGCGGCGCTGCAGGCGCTGCGTGACGGTCGCATCGTGCCGGGCACCGTGGCGGTGCTGCGCGGCATGGGCGCGCGCGGCGGCCCGGGCATGGCGCTCGCTTCCGGCTTCGTGGCCGCGGTCGAAGGCGCGGGCCGCAGCCGCGACGTGGCGGTTGTCACCGACGGGCAGCTGTCGGGCCTGAACCGGGGCATCGCGATCGGGCTGGTCTCGCCCGAGGCGGCGGCCGGCGGGCTGATCGCGTTCGTCGAGGATGACGACCCGGTCGTCGTCGACATCGAGCGTCGCACGGTGACGCTGGCGGTCGACGAGGGCGAGCTCGCGCGCCGTCGCGAGCGCGGGCCGACCGTCGCGCCGGCCGAGGAGCGCGGCTGGCTGTCGGTCTATGCGCGCACCGTGCAGCCGATCTCGCGCGGCGCGGTGCTGATCGAACCCTGAGCCGGGTCGCTGGCGCGAGGAGCCGAGAAGTGACGCGAACGATCGTCGAACCCGAACGCCGCACACCGGTGATCGCCGAGCCCGACGTGCTGGTGGTGGGCGGCGGCGCGGCGGGCATCGCGGCGGCGTGCGCGGCGGCGCGCGGCGGCGCGCGAACGATGCTGGTCGAGGCCTGGGGTTGCCTCGGCGGCACGCTGACGCTGGTCACGCTCGGTGGCTTCTGCGGCACGCACATGGTGGTCGACGACGAGCGGCTCGGGCGGGTCGTTGGCGGGCTGTACCTAGAGCTCGAAGGTCGACTCGCGGCGCGCGACGCGCTGCTGCCGCCCCGCCGCCATGGGCGCATCCTCGGCGTGCCCTACGAGTCGGCCAGCCTGAAGCTGGTCGCCGACGAGATGGTCGCTGCCCACGGCGTGCGCGTGCTGCTGCACACCGGCGCGGTCGCGGCGCAGACCGACGGTTCGCGCGTGACGGCGGTGATCGTCGAGAACAAGGGCGGGCGCGCGGCGATCGCGCCGCGCGTGGTCATCGACGCGTCGGGCGACGCCGACGTCGCGGCCCGGGCCGGCGCGGACTTCGCGCTGGGCGAGGAAGGCACGACGCAGTATGCGTCGACGATGTTCCGGCTCGGTGGCGTCGACACCGCGGTCGCCGGAGAACTCACGCGTCCGCAGATCCGCGAGCTGCTCGAGCGCGCGGTCGCCGACGGCTACCCGCTGCCGCGCACCACGACCGGGGTGCACGTGAATCCGCTCGAGGGCGTCGTGCACCTGAACGTGACCAAGCTCACGAATCCCGACGGCGAGCCGTTCCTGCTGGTCGATCCGGAGCAGCTGAGCGAGGCCGAGCGCGTCGGGCGACAGCAGGTGAAGCTCTACGAGGAAGTCTTCCGCCGCTACGTTCCGGGCTTCGGGCGCGCTCGCGTGATCGACATCGGCGCGCGCGTCGGCGTGCGCGAGACGCGCCTGGTGCGCGGCGACGGCGTGCTCACCGAGGCGCACGTGCGCGGCTGCGTGAAGCCCGACGACCGCATCGCCTGCTCGTCCTGGCCGCTGGAGCTGCACGGCAAGGGCCGCGCCACGACCTGGGAGTTCCTGCCCGATGGGGAGTGGTACGGCCTGCCGTGGGCTTGCCTCGTCGTCGCGGGCTTCGACAACCTCCTGGTGGCCGGGCGCAACCTGTCGGCCGAGCATGCGGCGCAGGCCTCGGCGCGCGTCGCCGGGCCGTGCGTCGCGATGGGCGAGGCCGCCGGCACCGCGGCGGCGATGAGCCTGTCCGCGGGCGGCGCGGTGCGCTCGGTGGCGGTCGAGGCGCTGCAGCGCAACCTGCGGCGCGCGGGCGCGGTGCTCGACCCGGTCGCCGAGCCGGGCTGAGGGCCCGGACCGAGGGACCGCGCCGACCGGCGGGCCGGCCGTTCAGCCGCCGAAAGCGTCGATGCCGAGCAGCTCGCGGCCGATCACCAGCTGGTTGATCTGCGTCGTGCCGTCGGGCATGGTCAGCATCCGGGCATTTCGGAAGTGGCGTTCGACCGGGAATTCGGTGGTTAGCCCGTAGGCGCCGTGGATCTGGATCGCCTTCGAGGCGATCCGCAGCGCCGCCTCGGTCGCGTAGATCTTGGCCATCGCGGCCTCGAGGTTGCAGCGCTGCCCCTTGTCGAGCAGCGCGAGGCCCCGGTAGACCAGCAGGCGGGCCGCGTGCAGCTCGGTCGCCATGTCCGCGAGCATCGCCTGCACCAGCTGGTGGGCGCCGATCGGCCGGCCGAACTGCTCGCGCTCGCGCGCGTAGCGCAGGCTCTCCTCGAGCGCCGCCTGCGCGATGCCCAGCGCGAGGATTGCCACGAAGATGCGCGCGCGCTCGAACCCCTTCATCGTCTCGCGCAGGCCCTCGCCGACGCCTCCGATCAGGTAGTCGTCGGCGATCCAGGTGTCGTTGAAAAAGACCTGCCCCAGCGACCAGCTCCTCAGTCCCAGCTTGGCGATCTCGCGCGTCTCGATCCGGTGCTCGCGCGGATCGACCAGGAACACCGAGAAGTCCTGCTCGCCGGTGCGGGCGGTCAGCATGATCACGTCGGCGATCGGCGCGTTCGAGATAAAGGTCTTCTCGCCGTTGACGACGAAGCCGTTGCCGCTGCGTTGCGCGCGGGTCTTCATGTTGCGAACGTTCGACCCGCCTCCCGGCTCGGTCACCGCCGAGCAGCCGATCAGCTGCCCCGAGACGAGCCCGGGCAGGTACCGCTGCCGCAGCCCGGGCGAGCCGCCGCGATGCAGCTTCATCGCTGCGCCCTCGTGCACGTACGCGAGCCCGGCCGCATCGGGGCTCACCCGCGAGAGCTCCTCGTACAGCAGTCCGCTCGAGACGAATCCGAGCCCCAGCCCGCCGCCCTCTTCGGGCACCCAGCCGCCGCCGATGCCGTGCCGGGACAGCAGGCCCAGTAGCTCGTGCGCGACCTGCTTCGGAAAGACCTCGTCGCGGTGGCGTGTCGCGATCGGCGCGATCTCCCGCTCGATCATGCGGCGCAGGCCGTCGACCGCCAGCCTGTCTTCGGGCGAGGGTTCGAAGATCACCTTGGTCGTCTCCGCTATCGGCGCGGCTGCGCCGGCGCCGCCTCGCCCAGCCATTCGTCCAGCACCTGCCCGGTGTGTTCGCCCATTAGCGGGGGCGCCCGCCACCCGCCCGCGACGTCGAAACCCGAGTACTTGACGGCCGGCCCGAGCGTCGGAAGCCTGCCGTAGGCCGGATGCTCCACGTACTTCAGCATTCCGCGGTGGAGCACCTGCGGGTGCTCGAAAACCTGCCGCATGTCGTTGACCGGCGCACAGGGCACGCCGGCACGTTCGAGCCGCTCGACGAGGTCCGCTGTCACGTGCCGGCGCACTTCGGCGTCGAGCACCTCGTAGACCGCGTCGCGGTTCTCGACCCGCTCGGCCAGCGTGCGAAAGCGCGGCGCTTCGAGCAGGTCCTCGCGCCCGATCACCTTCATGAAGGCGCGGAACACCGACTCGTAGCCGGCGCCGATCACGACCATCCCGTCGGCGGTATCGAACACCTTGTACGGTACGATCTGCGAATGCTCTGAGCCCCATCGTCCGCGGACGTGGCCTGAGACCAGGTACTCCATCGCGGCGTCGGCCAGGAAGGCGACCTCGCTCTCGAGCAGGCTGGTCTCGATGCGCTGGCCGGCGCCCCCGGCCTGCCGGCCGTACAGCGCGACCGCGATCGCACCGAACGCGTTGACGCCGCACAGCAGGTCGAACACCGACGTGCCGAGCTTGATCGGCCTGCCGCCGCGCTCGCCGGTGATGCTCATGAAGCCGCCCTCGGCCTGCACGGTCAGGTCGAAGGCGCCCTTCTCGCTGAACGGCCCGTCGGCACCCATGCCCGACAGCGACGCATAGATCAGCCGCGGATTGGCGGCCGACAGCGCCTCGTAGCCGAGCCCGAAGCGCTCCATTACGCCAGGCCGGTAGTTCTCGACCAGGACGTCGGCGCGCGCGGCGAGCTCCAGAGCTCGCCGGCGGTCGTCCTCGCGCTTGAGGTCGAGCACGATCGAGCGCTTGTTGCGGTTCGCGGCGAGGAAGCTCATCCCGTCGCCGTGGTGGAAGGGCGGGCCCTGATGGCGCAGCGGATCGCCCTCGGGCATCTCGACCTTGACGACGTCGGCGCCGTGGTCGCCCAGCAGCATCGTGCAGTAGGGCCCCGCGTAGATGCGGGTGAAGTCGAGCACCCGGATGCCCGCGAACGGCTTGTCGGCGCTCACAGCACGCCCACCTGCGGCATCACGAACTCGCGGTGGCCCATCGCCTCGGCCCGCGTCCGCTCGCCGCTGGCCACCGCGTGCATCAGGCTCTCGATGCGGTCGGCGCCGCTCCCGATGCTGGCGCCGGACTCGACGATGTCGGTGATGTCGACGTCAATGTGCGCGGCTAGGCGTTTGCTGCCCGCGGCCGACGCGCAGATCTTGATCACCGGGCAGATCGGCGAGCCGATCGGCGTGCCGCGCCCGGTGGTGAACAGCACCAGCTGCGCGCCCGCGGCGGCCATGCCCGCCACCGACGCGGGGTCGAGGCTCGGGTTGTCGAGCAGCCACAGGCCGCGGCCGAGCGGGGTCTCGCCGGGCGCGAGAATGCCCTCGATCGGGCTCTCGCCGCTCTTGCGTACGCCGCCGAGCGCCTTCTCGGTCAGGGTGGTGAGCCCGCCGGCCATGTTGCCCGGCGACGGGTTCGCCTCGTCAATCCGTTTGCCCCGGTGCATCGCGTTCTCGTAGAGCCGACGCAGCACCCGCAGGATGTCCTCGCGTACGCGCTCGTCGCGCGCGCGCCCGAGCAGCACATGGTCGGCGCCAAACCATCCGGCGCTCTCGCCCATCATCGAGATCCCGCCGGCACACACGACCCGGTCGGAGACCACGCCGACAGCCGGATTCGAGGCCAACGCCGAGGTCCAGTCTGACGCGCCGCACTTGGTCGCGATGACGAGATCGGCGGCGTCGAACGGCTCGCGCGGCTGGGCAGCGAGCGTTCGCGAGGCCTCGACCACGAAGGACCGGACGCGCTCGATCGCTTGATCGCTGCTGCCACAAGACTGGATGGCGACGCTCTCGGCGGGCTTCAGGTCGCCGATCTCGTCGCGCAGCAGCCGCCCCGGAGTCTGCTCACAGCCCAGGCCGACGAAGCAGACCGCCCCGACGTTGGGGTTGCGCGCCAACCCCAGCAGCATCCGGTGCGTGATCTCGCGGTCGTCGTCGAGCGACATGCACCCGGCCGCCTGATCGATGCACGCGACCTCGGGGAACTCGAAGCCGATGCGCTGCACAACGCGGTTCGCGCACGTGACCGTTGAGAGTACCAGCACGTGATTGCGCACGCCGAAGCGGCCGTCGCGACGACGGTAGCCGAGTAGCGGGGTCATCGGCGCCCCGCGAGCGACTCGTGCGCGGACAGCCAGTCGTCGAACAGGCTCGCGACGTTGTGGGCGTGCACGTGCTCGCCCGCGGCGATGTCGGCACTCGCCCGGCCGATCGCCTGGCCGTACTTGACGACCGCGTCGCCGGCAGCGATCGGGGCGAGCGCGACCTTGTGGCCCATTGGGACTGGCGTGCGCACCGCCATCACCCGCCCGAGCACTTCGAAATGATCGCCGCTGTCCAGTGCCTCAAGCGCGTTTGCCACGTTGTCCCGGGCGTCGACCGCGAGCACTCGTCGAGTGGATGCGGGCTTGGCGGCCCGCTGCGACTCAACGGCGGACTTGTCTGAAACCATGCGTGGGTTTCCTTGTGGCACGGGTCGCCCTCGAGCAGATCTTCCCGGAAAATTGGTCTGACCACGGCACCTGCGCGTAATCTAGCGACCGGGGGTTGCGGCGTCAACTCTTGTTCCGACGGTTGCGCGACCGTATGGCAGCCGCATCCATATGTTGTGGCCATCCGAGGACGCGTGATCCCTTGTCAATCCCTGGCGGGCGCCAATCAGTCGGGTGCTGTTCGCGTGCCATTCGCAGCTTCTGAGGTCCTCGTGGGCCCAGTGCCGGAGGCCAAGCTTCAGAGACCAGCCCCTACGTGACGTGGTAATCGGTACTGATTTCGGCGGTAATCTCCCGCTTGGAGTTTGGTCGCGGGTCGCCGGTTTTTGTGCCGCCTGAATCCAGGTCAGCCGCCAGGAAAGGGGAATCGACTTGGACGAAAGTGGGTCGACGAAGCAACGTTGCCCCACGTCCTGGACTGCCGTGTGGTGCGCTCGATCAAAGCCACCGGATCGCTGAAGACTGCGTGGCCCGGCTGCATTGGTTCTACACTCGTATGGCGATTGGTCCACATGAGCGATAGGATTCCTGAGCAATGAGTGGTTTTCCCAGAAGACCAAATCGAGAACGCGGTGAATCGGACCAAGGACGGCGTGTCGCCCGCATGATTGGCGCCAGGTGCTGGCGCAGGGGTACGGCAGGCTTGAGCAACAGACCCAGCTGCATTGATGTATCGACTGACAGACCAACGATTGTCGGGGATCTCCTCCCCTCGTCGTAGGAGGACATTGATGCATTCCCCCGCAGGACTAAGCCGGCGCCAAGCGTCTCAGCGACTCGAAGTGTCGGTGAAATGACCTTCCGCCTTTCACTGTCATCACGTCGGAAATCGTGCGTTACGATGCCGGCCATTTGCTTGGTGCTCTTTGCCTTGATGGCACCGACCCTTGCCGCCGAGGACATCGACCGCCAGGCACGCGTCTGGGCCTCGTCCTGCGCGGGCTGCCACGGCACCGACGGCCGCTCGCAAGGGGCCTTCCCGTGTATCGCCGGCCGCGACGCCGACGACCTCTATCGCGCGATGGTCGAGTTCAAGACCGGCGTGCGCTCCTACGCGTCGGTGATGCATCAGCACGCGAGCGCCTGGACCGACGACGAGCTGCGCCGCATCGCGCGGTTCTTCGCTGCCCAGTCCGCCCCGTCGGCAGGCAATCGATGACGGACGCGCGTCGACGCCGGTTGCTCGGCGCCGGGCTGGCCGGCAGCTCGCTCGCATTGCTCGGCAGCGCCAGCGCGGCCACCCGTGCGCCGATCGGCCGCGTGGTCGTGATCGGCGGCGGTTTCGCCGGCGCCACTGCGGCGAAGTACATCCGCAAGTGGGAGCCGCGCATCGAGGTGACGCTGGTCGAGCGCAACGAGCACTTCCTGTCCTGTCCGCTCAGCAATCTGGTGGTGGCCGGCCTGCGCGAGATGTCGGACATCACCTTGTCGTACTCGGGGCTCGCCAGGTACGGGGTGAAACTCGTGCGCGACGAGGCGACGGTGATCGACGTCGACCGCAAGCAGGTGCGCCTCGCGCGCGGCGCGCCGCTGTCGTACGACCGGCTCGTGGTCGCGCCGGGCATCGACTTCCGCTTCGATCAGGTGCCCGGCCTGGCCGCGGCCGACGCGAGCGGCCGGGTGCTGCACGCGTGGAAGGCGGGCCCGCAGACCGCGGCGCTGCGCAGGCAGCTCGAGGCGCTGCCGAACGGCGGCGTGTTCGCGATTTCGATCCCGCGCGTGCCGTTCCGCTGCCCGCCCGGACCATACGAGCGCGCCAGCCTGGTTGCGCACTACTTCAAGACCGCCAAGCCGAGGTCCAAGGTCGTGGTCCTCGATGCGAATCCGGAGATCGCCTCGAAGAAGGAGCTGTTCCGCAAGGCCTGGGACGAGCTGTACCCCGGCATCATCGAGTACCGGCCCGACAGCGAACTGACCGAGTTCGACGCGCGCGCCGGTGCGGCCGTGCTGCAGGTCGAGGACTTCAAGGCCGACCTGTTCAACGTCATCCCGCCGCAGCAGGCCGGCCGGATTGCGCAACCGCTGATCACGGTCGACGGCAGGTGGGTCGGCGTCGAGTTCCAGACCTTCGAATCCGTGAAGGTGCCCGGCATCCACGTGATCGGCGACGCGATCTCGCCGGCCTACGGGATGCCGAAATCCGGCTACATGGCGAACAACCAGGCGAAGGTGGTGGCCGATGCGGTGATCGCGCGGCTCACCGGCCAGCCGATCGACGAGGCGCCGATCGTTGCCAGCACCTGCTACAGCTTCGTCTCCGACCGCGAGGCCGTCCACGTGGCCAGCGTCCACAGGTGGGATGCCACGAAGAAAACGCTGATGCCGGTGCACGGCGCCGGGGGGCTTTCGGCGGCGCGCAACGAACTCGAGGGCCAGTATGCGCTGTCCTGGGCGCGCAACACCTGGGCCGACATCCTGAACTGATCGCCGGATCGCCGGCTATCGTCTCGGCCAGGCGATCGCGTTCGTGGCGAGGCTGTACAAGGCCCACAGCAGCAGCATCGGGATCACGGCCGTCTGCAGCAGGAAGATCACGATCAGGTTGATCATGTGCTCGATCGCCTGCTCGGCCGCCGCCTTCAGCTCCTCGAAGCGCGCCTTGACGTCGACGTTCTGCGACACCCAGCCCTTCATCTTCTCGAGCAGGCCGGTCTCGGGCGTCTCGACCCCGGTCGCCGGCGCGAGCGCCTGCGTCTGGCCCGACGCGGTGTCGATGACCCGCTGGCTGGCCGCGTAGTCGTCGGCCAGGAACTGCTGGAACAGCCAGTCGGAGCCGAGCGTCGTCAGCGGCACCGCGAAGCGGACCAGCAGCAGCGCGACGACGACACTGGTGAACCAGCGTGGCGGCTGCAGCCTGCGGAAGTAGAGCCAGGCCCACGCGAGGACGGCGGCGGTCAGCAGCGCCGACACCGGCCAGTAGCCGCCGATGCCGATCAGCATCTTCTGCAGGCCGAACGACACGCTGGCCGCCAGCATCAGGTTCGAGAACTGCTCGACCATGTCGTTGACCGGGTCCAGCACCTGGCCCGGCGCGACGTTCACGCCGACGCCGAGCGGCTGGGCCGACAGCTCGGTGCCCTGCGCGACCGAGATCACCGCGTTCAGCGCCCTCGCGGTGGCGAAACTGGCCAGCGCGCGCTTCAGGCCCGCGTCGACCCGCTCGCTGGCGGGCGTGTCGAGCGGCACGAACCACGCGCAGAGCACGATGGCTGCCATCGCGAGGACGAACAGGATCGGGCGCACGATGTGCATCTGCGGACTCCCTTCGCATGTCCGGCGGGGCGGCATGCCCCGGGGTACTGCGATTGTCGCCGACCGACCGGGCCGTTCGTTACCGGGAATCGGCCCGTCGGTCAGGACTCGCCCGGCGCTTCGAGCGTCCAGGCTGCGGGCCGCAGGCCTGCCACTTCGCAGTCGATCTCAGGGCCGCGCCGCTCGATTACCGCGAAATCCCCGTCCGCCAGCGCCAGCAGCGGATGGTGCCAGGTGCCGCGCCGGAACGTGATGCCGCAACGGCCGTCGACCAGGAAGGCTGTGAGGGTGCCGTCATCGGGCGCATCGTCGCCCAGCGCCACGACGACGACGAACGGCGTGCCGCCCAGCGGCAGGAAGGTCTGGCTGCCGAGTCGATGCCGCTCCAGTTCGCGCACCTCCAAAGGCAGTCGCACCGCGCTTGCGCGAAACACGCTCAGCGATGGTCGTCCGTCGTGCTCCAGCAAGTCGGGCTCCGGCATCTCGACACGCACCGAGGTGCCCGCGTTGATGCTGCGGCCGCCGCGCCCGGCGCTGCTCACCACGTCGCCGTACGGCGCGAAGCCCTCGGTCGTCAACGGCCTGGGCGCGAGCCTGCGCCTGCCCCTCAGAAGTTGATCCCCAGCCACTCGCGCACCTGCGCATGGAGGTCGCCGGCGAAATCCGCCGGGCTGCCCTCGGCCGTGATCTCGCCGAGGCTCATCACGTAGATGTGGTCCGACATCGCCACCACGCGGCGCACGTTGTGGTCGACCAGCAGGATTCCCATCCCCGCCTTCGCGAACGCGTCGATCCACTGGAACACCTCGGCTGCGACGCGCGGCGCCAGTCCGATGCTCGGCTCGTCGATCAGGCAGACCTTCGGCTGCACCATGTAGGCCTTGGCGAACTCCAGCGACTTCTGCTGGCCGCCCGACAGGTCGCCGGCCTGGGCCGCGAGCTTCTCCTTGAGCACCGGGAAGCGCTCGAGCGTGTCGGCGTAGCGCGCTTCGATCACGGCGCCATACTGCTTGCGGCGGCCTTCGAGCGGCAACCGCAGGTTCTCGGTGACCGTCATGTACGGGAACAGGCTCGACTCCTGCGGGATGTACCAGAGCCCGTCGTCGATCATCGTGTGCGGCGCCCTGCCCGAGATGTCGCGGCCGCCGAGTGTCACGCGGCCCGACTTGGGTCGCAGGAAGCCGCACAGGGTCTTCATCAGCGTCGACTTGCCGGCGCCGTTCAGCCCGATCAGGCCGCTGATGCGACCGGCGTGCACCGCCAGCGAGACGTCTCGCAGCACGTCGATGTCGCCGAGATAGCCGGCGGTGACGCCCTCCATGGCGAGCAGGGTGTCAGCCATGCTCGTGCCCTTCGTGCGCCTGCTCGCCGAGGTAGGCCTCGATGACGGCCACGCCGTTGAGGACCTCCTGCGTCGGGCCGTCGGCGAGCACCTTGCCTGCGTTCATGCACACCGAGCGCGCGCAAAGCTCGACCACCACCGGCATGTCGTGGCTCACCAGGATGAAGGTCTGGCCGCTGGCGTTGCGGCGCTTGATGAACGCGGCCATGGTCTCCTTCATGACCGGATGGACCGCGGCGAACGGCTCGTCGAGCAGCGCGATTCGCGGCGGCACCATGAAGCAGGCGCCGAACTCGAGCAGCTTCTTCTGCCCCCCCGACAGCTGCCCGCCGTCGAGGTGCATCACGTGGGTGAGCTGGAGTTCTTCGAGCAGCTCCACTGCGCGCGCCCCGGCCTTCGCCTCGTCGAGGCCCATCGCCAGGCCGCAGACGACCAGGTTGTCGAAGGCACTGACACGGTTGAACACGCGCGTCATCTGGAACATCCGCAGCACCCCGAGCCGGGTCAACTGCGTCGGGTTCAGGCCCAGCACGCTGCGGCCATCGAGCAGCACCTCGCCGGCGTCGGCAGCCATGTGCCCCGACAGCACGTTGAGCAGCGTGGTCTTGCCCGACCCGTTGGGGCCGATCAGGCCCAGCAGCTCGCCCTGTTGCACGTCCATGCTGACGCCGTCCACCGCGCGCAGGCCGCCGAAGCGCTTCTCGACCGACTGGATCTGCAGCAGCGCCATCAGGCCTCCTTCGCCGCCGCGGGCGCCGCGGCCCGCCGGCGGGCGAGCGCCCCGCGCGCCAGACCCCACAGCCCCTCGCGGAAGAAGCGGGCGAACACGATGACCAGCAGCGCGAACACGATCATCTGGATGTTGCCGACGTCGCGCAGCATCTCGGAGGCCACGTAGACCAGCATCGCGCCGATCAGCGGGCCGACCAGCGTGCCCATGCCGCCGATCACCACCATCGCGATGACGATGCCGGTCTGCGAGATCAGGCCGAGCTCCGGGCTCACCAGTTGCGCGAAAGTGCCGTACAGTCCGCCGGCGAAGCCGCAGATCGCGCAACTCGCCAGGAACGCCCAGTTCTTGGCACGCACCACGTCGACCCCGCGGCTGGCCGCCCCGATCTCGTCGTCGCGGATCGCCAGCAGGTAGCGGCCGACCGGCGCGCGCAGCATCAGGAACACCACGATGGTCACCGCCGCGAGCGCGGCGAGGAACAGGTAGTAGTAGCCGACGCGGCTGTCCATCAGCCCGGGCACGTTCAGGCCCTGGTCGCCGCGCGTGAAGTCGATCGAGTTGTAGATCACCAGCCGCACGATCTCGGCGAACGACAGCGTGGTGAGCGCGAGGTACGGACCGGACAGCCGCAACACGATGCGTCCCAGCACCAGTCCGATCAGCCCCGGCACGACGATCGACATCGGCAGCCCGATCCACGACGGTACTTTCCAGTGGTACGCGAGCAGGCCGGTCGTGTAGGCGCCCAGCATCGCGAAGGCCGCGGGCGCCAGCGAGAACTGCCCGGTGTAGCCGGCCAGCAGGTTCCAGCCGCACGACAGCATCGCGAAATACATGCTGACGATCAGCACGCCGAGCCAGTACGGCGACGAGATGCCCAGCGGCAGCAGCGCCAGCACGGCGAGCACGACCAGCGACAGGCGCATCTCCTGCATCAGCTTGCTGCG
Source organism: Burkholderiaceae bacterium (assembly GCA_019635275.1). Classification (GTDB taxonomy): domain Bacteria; phylum Pseudomonadota; class Gammaproteobacteria; order Burkholderiales; family Burkholderiaceae_E; genus Zeimonas. Next base: position 255,607 of record JAHBZV010000001.1, read on the forward strand.
CAGGAAGTTCGGATGGCGGGGGATGCCCATCGCTTCAGACCTCCCGCGCGCGCTCGCCGAACAGCCCCTGCGGGCGGAACAGAAGGACCAGGATCAGCAGTACCAGCCCGAAGGTGTCGCGGTAGTCGTACGAGATGTAGACCGCGCCGAAGCTCTCGAGCACGCCCAGCGCGAGCGCCGCGACGATGCTGCCCGGAATCGAGCCCATGCCGCCGATGACCACGATCACGTAGGACTTCACCGCCGGGAACACGCCGACGTCGGGCGCCGGGTTGATCACCGGCGCGAGCAGTGCGCCGGCCAGTGCCGCCAGCACGCCGGACGCCATGAAGATGATGCTGCTCGCGCGCGCGGTATCGATGCCGGCAATCGAGGCGCCGAGCCGGTTCTGCGCCACCGCCTGCACCTGCCTGCCCCACAGCGAACGCTTGATGAATAGCGCCAGCCCGATCAGCAGCACGATCGCCACGCCGGCAGTGATCAGCTTCTGTCCGCTGGCCATGAACGGACCGATGGACATCCGCGTCACCTCGGACAGCGACGGGCCGCGCATCGGGTAGGGGCCGACGATCTTGTCGACCAGGTTGATCAGCAGCAGGGACAACCCGAAGGTGACCACCACCGCGTATTCGTCCTTCATCAGCGCCCACGAGCCGTATCCCGCGTAGAGCGGTCGCATCAGCCAGCGCTCGGTGGCCCAGCCGAGCAGCGCGCCCAATGCGGCCGCGACCGGCAGCGCGAGCCACGGCGACACGCCGAGCGACAGCGACACCAGCGTGTAGGTGTAGGCGCCGATCATGTAGAACTCGCCGTGCGCGAAGTTCACGACCTTCAGGATCCCGAAGATCATGGTCAGGCCGACCGCCATCAGCGCGTAGAACAGGCCGATGATCAGCCCGTTGACGAACAGGTCCAGAGCGAGCAATCGAGTCTCCGCGTCGCGCCGCGGGAGCCTCCGCGGCGCGGCTTGTTGGCGGCTACCGGCCGCGCGAGGGCCGCGCGGCCGCTCCGGGCATCACTTCGCCGGCTTGACCACCTTGTCGATCTGCAGCGGCTGTCCCGGAACCTGGATCAGCGTGGTCTTGCTGACCGGCTGGTTGACGTCGGTCAGCTGGTAGGTCACGTAGGGGATGTCGACCCATTGCTGGTACTTGTAGCCCGCTTCCTGCGAGAACGAGAACTTGCCGCGCACGCCCTCGAACTCCATGCCTTTCAGCGCCGCGATGATCGCGGCGCCGTCGGTCGACTTCGCCTTCTCGATCGCGCGGGCGATCAGCAGTACCGAGTCCGCAGCCTGGAAGATCAGCCGGTTCGGCTCGTTCTTCGACTGCTTCTGGTAGATCTCGCCGACCTGCTTGCCGAGCGCGGGCATCGGCATCGCCGGGTGGTACAGGCCGAAGGCCAGCATGTACTTGCCGGCTTCCTTCACGTTCTGCCAGAAGTCCGGGTAGTCGGCGATGCCGGCGCCGTCGTAGAAGCCGGTCTTCGCGCTGGGCGCCACGCCCTGCTCGTACAGCTGGTTCATCAGGATGTAGGCGGCCGGCGGCAGCATGATGTTGACCACCAGGTCGGGCGGGCTGGCGCGCAGCGGCAGCACCGCGGGCGTGAAGTCCTTGCCGGCGCGGTCCAGCGCGACGTACTTGTACTGGGTCTGCGGCGCGGTCTGCTTCAGGAACTCCCCGAGCAGCTTCGCCTGGCCGATCCCGTAGTCGGTGTTCTCGGCGAACGCGATCACGCTCTTGACCTTCAGCGCGGCGATGGTCTCGGCCATCGCCGACGAGACGCGCGTGTTGTAGTTGCCCGGATTGAAGACCTCGGGATAGCCCTTGGCGCGGACGTCGTCCGACCAGCAGTTGGTGTTGACGTACGGCGTCTTGTAGCGGTGCGCGACCTCGATTTCGGCCAGGCACACCGAGCTCTGGTGGCCGCCGGTCACCGCGACGACCTTGTCGCGGGTGATCAGCTTCTCGGTCGCGGCGCGGCCCTTCTCGGGGATGCCCTGGTTGTCTTCGTAGACGACCTTCAGCGGCCGCCCGAGTACGCCGCCCTTGTCGTTGAGCATCTTGACGACGATCTCGACGCCGTCCTTCACCTGCGTGCCCTGCACGACCGAGCCCGGAGGCGACTGGGCGATGCTCACGCCGATGACGATCGGCTCGGCCGCGTACGAGGCGGTGGCCAGTGCGGTCGCCGAGGCGGCGAGCGCAATCCGGAACAGGTTCTTCATGGTCTTCTCCTTCAGGGGGTCGTATCCAGCAGGTCTTCGAGGCGGGCAGCGACGTTCAGAACCCTCCAGTCGTCGCCGCGCCGGGCCGCGATCTGCACGCCGATCGGCAGGCCGTTGTCGCCGACGCCGCAGGGCAGCGTCAGCGCGGGCATGCCGGTCAGGTTGAACGGCATGGTGAGCGCGGTGACGGCGGTATGCAAGGGCACGTCGCGCCCGCCGATCCGCGCGGCGCCCGCGCCCGAGCGCGGCGGCTCGATGCGAAGCGTCGGGGTGACCAGCACGTCGACTTCGCGCGTCGCCGCCGCGAACATCGCGGCCAGCACCGCGCGGCCGCGCTGGGCGCGCACGTACCAGGTGGCCGGCAGGAACTGTCCGATCTCGAGCCGCACGCGCACGTCGGCGCCCAGCGTCTCGGGGCGCTCGGCGAGGCGCTTCCAGTGCAGGTCGGTCGCTTCGCTGCACAGCGTCACGAACTGCAATGCGGCGCTGTGCTCGACGCCCGGCAGGTCGATCGGGACCAGCTTCGCGCCGTCGTCGCGCATGCGCTCCAGCGCGGCGCGGACCGCGCGTGCCACGTCGTCGGCCAGCGGTTCGTAGAAGTAGTTGTTCGGCACGCCGACGCGCAGGCCCGCGAGCGGCGCGCGGCTGGCAGTGCGCGTCGGCTGGCCTGCCATCACCGAGTACATCAGCGCGGCGTCGGCGACGCTGGCTGCGATGGGGCCGACGTGGTCCAGGCTCGTGCCGAGCGACTGCGCGCCGTCGCGCGGCACCGCGTCGAACGTCGGCTTGAAGCCGACCACGCCGCAGCACGACGCGGGAAGCCGGATCGAGCCGGCGGTGTCGGTGCCGATCGCCATGCGGACGATGCCGGCCGCCACCGCGGCGGCCGAGCCGCCGCTGGAGCCACCCGGCGTGTGGCCGGGGCGCCGCGGGTTGACGACCCAGCCGTGGTGGGGGTTCTCGCTGGTGATGCCGTACGCGAACTCGTGCAGGTTCGCGGTGCCGATCACCAGTGCGCCGGCATCGCGCAGCCGCGCGACGGCCGGGGCGTCCTGCGTGGCGGGCGCAGGCTTGGGGCCGCCGGTGCCGTTGGTCTGCGGGAAGCCGGCGACCTGCATCAGGTCCTTGACCGCGACCGGCACGCCCATCAGCGGCATCGACGCGCCGTCGCTCAAGCGGCGTGCCGCGGCCGCAGCGGCCGAATCGAGGTCCGCGGGGTCGGCCAGCGTGATGAACGCGTTCAGTTGTCTGTGCTGCCGCGCGGCGGCAAGCGCGGCCTGCGAGGGTGCTGCGGCGCGCTCGGGTGCCGCGCGGCACTCGCGCGCGATCGCCGCGGCGCCGCCCGCGTCGTCGGCGAGCGGCACGCCGCCGGCCCCGATGCCCGCGGGCGGCGGCGACAGGTAGCCGAGCTCGGGCTCGGGCCGCAGGCGCTCGAAGACGCTCAATTCGGGCAGGTTCACGCGCAGCCGGTCGAGCCAGGCCTGGTGCCGGTCGACGTGCGGGTAGCGGCCGAGGCGCGCGATGCCGTCGACGGCGAGTTCGAAAAGTTCGAAAAGGTCGTCCATGTCTTCGTGCAGCCTCGCGATTGCGCGCGGCCGGTGCGACAGCCCTGGCTCGCGGGTTATATTGATTCGATCTGGCGGTCGAACCGGTCTGACCAGTGGGCTGCCATCGTGCCGAGGCGGTGGCGGGCTGTCAATCGTGCGCGGCATTCGGAGCCGGGATATCGAAATGAGCACCGTCGGGCAGGTCGCACGGGCGCTGCAGGCCCGCATTCGAAACAGGGACTGGGTCCGCGCCGGGAAGCTTCCGGGCCAGCGCCAGCTGGCCGCGGAGTTGGGTGTCAGTCGGGCATCGCTGCGCGAGGCGATCGCGATGCTGGAGAGCCTGGGGTTGCTGCGCAGCGAGCCGGGCCGCGGCGTCTTTATCGTGCGGCCCGGCGAGTCGCGCCCGGCGAGCGGCCTCGACCGCTGGCGCTTCCAGGCGCGCTACGCCCTTCGCGACGTGTACGTCGTGCGCGGCGAACTCGAGGAGCTGGCGGCAGCGATGGCCGCGTCCGTCGTCACGGCGTCCGGACTGGCCACCTTGCGCGCCACGATCGAGCGGATGCGGGCGGGCGCCGACGCAGGTGACCTGGTGGCGATGGCGGAGGCCGATCGAGCGTTCCACGCCGCCGTCGTCGAGATCGCGGGCAGCCCGATGCTGCGCGACCTCTCCGATAGCGTCGCGGCGGTGGTCGACAGCAGCCGGCAGGTCGCCTTCGCGGATCCGAACAGGGTGCGTGAGCCGATTCGCGAGCACGAGCGGATCCTCGACGCCCTGGCGAGCGGATCCCCGAGGGCGGCGCGGCGGGCGATGCGGACCCACATCCGCAGGGCGGCCGGCCGGGTCGGTGTCGAACTCGCGTGAGCGCGCTGGCCAGCCGATCCCTCGAGGAATGGCCGAACGCATGAGCGCGACTCATGCGTCGGCACCGAAAAAATCGGTTGTCGATGCATCGCGGCGATGGCCTGATGACGCCACGCGCCGGCGAGTCGAGGCATCGGCGCGGCACCGACATCGAACAATCCGGGGGACACGATCAAATGCGCGCGACTTCGCTTCTCGGCAGTCTGTTGTTGGCCATTGCGGCCGCCGTGCCCGCCGCGCACGCCCAGACGGGCGCGTCGCCGGCCGGCGCCCTCAAGCTCGGGGTCCTGACGGACATGTCCGGCGTCTATTCCGACTTCTCGGGCAACGGGTCGGTGGTGGCAGTGCAGATGGCCATCGACGACTTCGGCGGCAAGGTGCTCGGCCGGCCGATCCAGTTGCTGTCGGCCGACCACCAGAACAAGGCCGACATCGGGGCGAACCTCGCGCGCGAGTGGTACGACAAGGAGAACGTCCGCGCGATCTTCGACACGACGAACTCCGCGGTGACCCTCGCGGTCACCGCCGTGACACGCGACAAGAACCGCATCGTGATGATCGGCGGCTCCAGCACGACCAAGGTCACGACCGACTCCTGCACCCCGAACAGCGTCCAGTACGTCTACGACGCGAACGCACTCTCCAACGTCACCGGGAAGGCGCTGATCGCACAGGGTGGCGACACCTGGTACTTCATTACCGTCGACTTCGCCTTCGGCCACGGCCTGGAGAAGGCGACCTCGGACGTGGTGAAAGCGGCGGGCGGAAAGGTCGTCGGGGCCGTCCGTCATCCATTGAACACCACCGATTTCTCGTCGTTCCTCCTGCAGGCGCAGGCGTCGGGGGCCAAGGTGATCGCCCTGGCCAATGGGGGTTCGGACACGATCAACGCCATCAAGGGGGCGAGCGAGTTCAAGATCACGAACTCCGGCAAGCAACGTGTCGCATCGTTGCTGACCTTCATCACCGATGTCCACGCCATGGGGCTGAACCTGGCCGAAGGCATCATGCTGACCGAGGCGTTCTACTGGAACCTGAACGACGAGACACGCGCCTGGTCGCGGCGGTTCTTCGAGAAGACGAAGCGCATGCCGACGATGGTCCAGGCGGGCATGTACTCGGCTGCCACGCACTACCTGAAGGCGGTGGCGGCCAGCGGCACCGACGACACTGCCGCCGTGATGGCGAAGATGAAGGCGACCCCGGTGAACGACATGTTCGCCAAGGGCGGACGGATCCGCGCCGACGGCCTGCACGTGCACGACATGTACCTGATGCAGGTGAAGAAGCCTTCCGAATCGAAGTCGCCCTGGGACTACTACCACGTCAGGGCCACGGTTCCGGCGGCCGAGGCGTTCTCGCCGATGACGCCCGGCGCCTGCGCCTTCGTCAAGTAGTCGTCCGACGGCGCCTGCCATGGAGGCGGCCCGCGGACAGGCAGGTTTCGCCTCAGAACTGTGCGGCCACCCAGCTGCCGAACAGTTCGACCTCGGGGGAATGTGCGCGCTCCTGGGGCGCCAACAGGTAGTAGGCGCCTGCGCTCTGCAGCCGGAAGTCGAACGGAAACGCCAGTTCGTCGCGCCAGTCGACGGGCTCGACTTCGATCGTCGGGACGCAGGCGATCCCCAGGCAATCGCGCGCGGCGAGCACGGCGAGGAACGAATGGCCGACCTCCAGCACCGAGCTGCCGCGACGGGCGCCGGCGCCGCTCGCCTCGAGCCACGCGGGCCACGCGTCGGGCCGGCTCGCGTTGTGGATCAACGGAAACCGGTCGAGATCCTCGAGCCGGCGCAGCGGCTGTCCCTGGGCCAGAAGCCGCTTCGAGCACACCGGGGTCAGGTAGTCGTCCCAGAGATGCGTCGCGCACACACCGGTCCAGTCGTCGACCATGTCGAACTCGATCTGCGAGCCCCGCGACGGGTACGCGTGGCCCGGCAGCTTTCCGACCCGGATCGCCACGTCGACGTTGTCGCGCTTGAAGCTCACCGGGTCGAGCGAGGCAGAGACGTGCAGCCGGATTTCGGGGTAGGCGCGCGTGAACGAATTCAGTCGCTGGAACAACCACAGCGTGGAGATCGAAGGCAGCAGGCTGATCGACAGCGAGCGCTGGTGCTGCAGCGTGAACTGGGTGGCGTTGGCGATCTGGTCGAGGGCCGATGACGCGATCGACAGGTATGCGCGTCCGAACTCGGTCAATTCGACCTGGCGGGTCAGGCGCCGGAACAGGGGAACCTCGAGGAAGCCCTCGAGGACCTTGATCTGGCGACTGACGGCGCCCTGCGTGACCGAGAGCTCCTGCGCGGCCTTCGAGAAGCTCAGCAGCCGGCCGGCGGCCTCGAAGGCCCTCAGTGCATGGAGCGGAGGAAGCTGGCGTTTCATGTCCCGGGCATCGGACGGCGGACAGAGTATCCACAGCGGCATCGGGGCCGTCAATGTCGCACGGCAAGCATCGAACTGAAGAGAGGGCAGACAGCGTGACGAAGCGAATCTCCTGCGGCCTCGGCATCGACATCGACGCAGTGGCAGCGTGGCTGGGCACGTTCGGCGGGGCGGATTCTCCGCACGACATCTCGAGGGGCATGTTCGCGGGCGAGGTCGGCGTTCCGCGGCTGCTCGAGTTGCTGCGTCGCTTCGACCTGAAGGCGACCTGGTTCGCGCCGGGGCACTCGATCGAGACGTTTCCGGAGCAGATGGAGCAGATCGTGCGCGACGGTCACGAGATCGGCCTGCACGGCTACTCGCACGAGAATCCGCTCGCGATGAGCCCACAGCAGGAAGCCGACGTGCTCGACAAGTGCATCGATCTGGTCGTCGACCTCACCGGGGCGCGGCCGACCGGTTATGCGGCGCCGTGGTGGGAGCTCAGCGCCGCGACGCCGAACCTGCTGCTCGAACGCGGCATCGTCTACGACCACAGCATGATGCACCGCGATTTCGAATGCCATCGCCTTCGCGTCGGGGATGCCTGGACGCCGATCGACTACTCGCAGCCTGCGTCGAGCTGGATGAAGCCGCTGGTGCGCGGCACCGAGACGCCGCTGATCGAGATCCCGGTGAGCTGGTATCTCGACGACCTCCCGCCGATGATGTTCATCAAGAAGGCGCCGAACAGCCACGGCTTCATGAACCCCCGCGACATCGAGGAGTTGTGGCGAGAGCAGTTCGACTGGGTCTATCGGGAAATGGACGAGGCCGTCTTCACGCTGTGCCTGCATCCGGACGTGGCGGGCCGGCCCCAGGTGCTCGCGATGCTCGAGCGCCTGCTGCACCACATGCTGCGGCACCCGGGAGTGCAGTTCGGGACGCTCGAGGCGATCGCCTCCGAGTACGATCGCGCCCACCCGTTCGGGGGCTGACGCGGTGTGCGGGATGTGCGGCCTGTGGGGCGAGACGGCGCATTGGAGCGCCGCGGGCGCCGCGCCGTCGGGCGTCGCGAAGTCCGTCGGCCATGAGGCGCGAGCCCGCGCGCGGCGCCTGCAGCAGCAGTCGCTCGACCGGGTCTGCCGCGCCTTCGGCGCCAGCGTGGCCGACTGGAACGGCACGTCCTGGGTCGTGACCAGCGCGCACGGCGCGAGCGAGTTGGCCGGTTCGCTGCCCGAACTCTGGCGGGTCGTCGGGACGCTGTCGAAGCGGCCGATCGACCCGTTCGATGCAGTGCTGCTCGATGCGCTCGAGGCGCGCGCGGCGACCGGGCACCGAAGCGGCGTGTCGTGAACGAAGCCAGACTGCCGGTCCTGATCGTCTCCGGGTTTCTCGGCAGCGGCAAGACGACGTTGCTCAGGCAGGCCCTCGGCGACCCGCGCTTCGAGCGCTCGCTGGTGATCGTCAACGAGGCGGCGCCGCTCGGGATCGACGATCGGCTGCTGCGGGCCGTGACGAACGGGCCCGTTGCGCTGCTGGGCAGCGGCTGCCTGTGCTGTGTCGTGCAGGACGACCTGAAGCGGTCGCTGCTGGAAGTGGTCGACGATCAGTCGCTGGCCGGGCGGGTCGACCGAGTCGTCATCGAGACCAGCGGTCTGGCGGATCCGGTCTCGGTGATCGCGACGCTGTCGGCGCATCCGCGGCTGACCGCCCGGCTGCGCTTGCAGGCGGTGGCGAGCACGGTCGATGCGCTGCACGCCGAATCCCAGCTCGAAGAGTCGCCCGAGTTCGCTGCGCAGGTCCAGTGCGCCGACCTCCTTCTGGTCACCAAGTCCGACCTGGCGGGCGCGGAGCGCGCGCACGCCGTGTCCGGCCTGGTCGGTTCGATGAATCCGCTCGCCACGGTGATCGATCGCGCGGACCGGCCGATCGAGGCGCTGCTGCATGCGAGCAGCCGCTTCACGACGGGCCCGCCGGCGAGCCGGTGGTTGCCGTACGCAGACCCCGGACAATCGGACAACGACTACGTACGGCTCGCCCGCGTCGGCGGCAGCGCCCGCGACCGGCATACACGGGGCGTCGCGGCTTTCGCGATCACAGTGAGCCGGCGCCTCGACTGGGTGGCGTTCTCGACCTGGCTATCGCTGCTGGTGCATGCCCACGGCCCGAAGCTTCTGCGGATCAAGGGCGTGATCGACGTGGCCGACGGCGAGACGCCGGTCGTCGTGAACGTGGTCCGGCACGTGGTCCACTTCCCGGAGCACCTGGCCGAGGCGTCGGTCGCGCCAGGCGAATCGCGGCTGGTGTTTCTGGTTCGGGACATCGCTCCCGCCGAGATGCTGCGGTCGATGTCGGCGTTCGTGGGGGAGGGCTGCCGGCTCGCGTCCGAGGCACGATTCCCGGCATCCCCAGGCTGAGCGGAGGCGACGTTCACCTTGCCTGCGCCGATGTCCCGGGCCGTCCGACCATGCAACGCCTCCTCATCGCCGTCCGACCGTCAGCAGCAACTCGTTCGGCCCGACCCACCCGTCCGGCGTCGTGAACTCGCCGAGCCGCTGCTCCATCTCGGCCCAGGCCGCGTCGGCCGCGGCGCGGTCGAGGCGGCCCAGGATCTGCTGGATCGGGCTGGCCGACGTGCGCACGAAGTCGAGGTAGTGCCGCGCGGTGGGCAGGCGGAACGGCGCGTCCAGCGTCGTCGTCGCCACGTCGCGAAAGCCGGCCGCGCGGAACAACTCGTCCGCCAGGCCGGGCTTGCCGAGGCTGAGTAACCCGCCGGGCTGGAACGGATCGCGCGGGGCAAGGCCCGCGTGCTTCAGCGCGGTCGACATCAGGATCGTGACGCAGGGGTTGCGGTCGGGGCGCGAGAACACCATCGTGCAGACACGGCCGCCCGGGCGCGTGGCGCGGTGCATCTCGCGCAGTCCCTGCAGCGGATCGGGGAAGAACATCAGGCCGAGCCGGGACACCGCGGCGTCGAAGCTCGCGTCGGCGACCGGCAGGCGCTCGCCGTCGGCGACTTTGGTCTCGACGTGGCGATGGCCGGCGCGCTCGGCATTGCGCTGCGCCAGCGCCAGGATCGCCGGCGAGAGGTCGGTGGCGAGCACGTACCCGTCGGGGCCGACGCGCTGCGCGATGTCGAGCGTCTGGTCGCCCGAGCCGGCGGCGACGTCCAGCACGCGCGAGCGCGACCCGATCGCGGCCATGTCCAGCATCGCGTCGGTGGCCGTGGCCAGCCACGCACGGATCTGCGGCGCGTGCTCGTTCCAGCCGGCGGCGGACTTGTCCCACTGCTCGCGCAGCGCGGCCTTGAACGCGGTCGGGTCGAGGGCTTGTGCGGTGCTCATGATCGGTGCCTCCTTTGCGGGTGTCGGACGATCGACGTGGGAACAGTCTGGTCGCGCCGCGGCCACCCCGGAAGCCGGGAACATCGCATAATGGGGCAGCGAAACTGCATAGCCCCCCGTGTTCGACTGGAACGACCTCCGGTATTTCCTCGCGGTTGCGCAGCACGGCAGCACGCTGGCGGCGGCACGCGCGCTGAAGGTCAACCAGTCGACCGTGCAGCGGCGGCTCACCGAGCTCGAGCAGCGCATCGGGCGCCCGCTGGTCAGGCGCCACCCCACCGGCTACCGGCTCACCGAGTTCGGCGAGGCGCTGCTGCCGCGCGCGCAGCAGGTCGGGCAGGCGGTGCAGGCGTTCGAGGAGCAGGTCGCGGTGTCGCAGCGCGCGGCCGTCGGCGTGGTGCGCGTGACCTGCCCCGAGCCGCTGGCGGTGCGGATCTCGAACTCGCCGTTGATGGAGCGCTTTCGCGCCCGCTACCCGGGGGTGAACGTCGAGTTCGCGATGAGCGACCGCTACCTCGACCTGTCGAAGGGCGAGGCCGACGTGGCGCTGCGCTCGGGCGACACCGACGACGGGGTGCTGATCGGCCGCAAGATCGGCGATTCGCTGTGGGCGGTGTACGCGAGCCGCAAGTACGTCGAGCGCCACGGCAAGCCCGAGCGCGTCGAGGACCTCGAGCAGCACGCGCTCGCGGGCTTCGACGAGTCGATGGCGGGGCACCGGGCGGCGACGTGGCTGCGCCAGGTCGCGCCGAACGCGCGCATCGTCGCGCGCAACAACAGCGTGCTCGGGCTGCTCAACTCGGTCAGGGCAAGCATCGGCATCGCGCCGCTGCCCACGGCGCTGGGCGACGCCGAGCCCGACCTCGTGCGCGTGCTGGGGCCCATCCCGGAGCTCACGCGGATCTGGCGGGTGCTCGCGCACCCGGACGTGCGCCACGCGCCGCACGTGGCCGCGTTCTTCGACTTCATGGTCGACGAAATCGAGACGCTGCGCCCGATCATCACCGGGTGATTTCCGCAGCTTGACAACTTTCTATAGCGTAATAGACGATCGCTTCCCGGCGACAGGGCGCGCGCATTGGATTCGACGATCTTCCTGTTCCTCGTCCAGGACGGGGTCATCAACGGCGCGATCTACGCGCTGGCTGCGATCGCGCTGGTGCTGGTGTTCGCGGTCACGCGGGTCATCCTGGTGCCGCAGGGCGAGTACATCGCGTTCGGCGCGATGACGGTTGCGGCGCTCGAAGCGGGGCGCACGCCGCCGACGATCTGGCTGCTGGTGGCGCTGGGCGTGTTGTCGGCGCTCGCGGCGCTGGCGCAGAACCGGCGCACGCTCGGGGCGGGCCTCGTCGCGCGAATCGTCGCGTTCGACCTGGTGCTGCCGGCGGCGCTCGCGGGGCTCACGGTGGTGCTGGCACCGCTGAAGCTCGGGCCCGCGGTCTACGTTCCGCTCGCGGTCGCGCTGATCGTGCCGATGGGGCCGATGATCTACCGGGTGGCGTTCGCGCCGATGGCGCAGGCGAGCGTGCTGGTGCTGCTGATCGCGTCGTTCGGCGTGCACTTCTCGCTGATGGGGCTCGGGCTCGTGTTCTTCGGGCCCGAGGGGATCGGCACGCAGCCGCTGCTGGGCGGCGACTTCTCGCTGGGCGGCATCCCGATCACCGGGCAGAGCGTCGTGGTCGTCGGCACGACGGTGCTGCTGCTGGTCGCGTTCGCGCTGTTCTTCGAGCGCACGCTGATGGGCAAGGCGCTGCGCGCGTGCTCGTCGAACCGGCTCGGCGCGCGTCTGGTCGGCATCCCGACGACGACCGCGGGCAGCGTCGCGTTCGCGTTGGCCGCGGCGATGGGCGCGATCTCCGGGGTGCTGGCAGGACCGATCGTCACGATCTACTACGACAGCGGGTTCCTGATCGGGCTGAAGGCGTTCGTCGCCGCGATCCTCGGCGGGCTGGTGAGCTTTCCGCTCACGGTGCTGGCCTCGCTGGGCGTGGGCATCGCCGAGGCGTTCTTCTCGTTCTGGACCAGCAACTTCAAGGAAGTGCTGGTGTTCACGCTGATCCTGCCGGTGCTGCTGTGGCGTTCGCTGCGCACGCCGGTGCACGCCGAGGAAGACTGATGGCGGCACGCGCGAACCTGATTGCCGCGCTGCTGGCCCTGGTGGTGCTCGCGCTGCCGTTCAGCGGCGTGATCCCCGCGTACTGGGTGACGCTGTTCAACTACATCGGCATCGCGAGCCTGGTCGCGATCGGCCTGGTGCTGCTGACCGGCGTCGGAGGCATGACCTCGTTCGGCCAGGCGGCGTTCGTCGGGCTGGCCGCGTACACGACCGCGGTGCTCACCGTGCAGTTCGGCGTCAGTCCGTGGCTCAGCCTGCCGGTGTCGCTCGCGGTGACGGCGCTCGGCGCGCTGCTGGTCGGCGCGGTGACGGTGCGGCTGTCGGGGCACTTCCTGCCGCTGGGCACGCTCGCCTGGGGCGTCGCGTTGTTCTACCTGTTCGGCAACCTGTCGTGGCTGGGTGCGCACGACGGGATGTCCGGCATTCCACCGCTGCGGATCGGCGGCCACGCGCTCACCGACGGGCGCCAGTTCTTCGTGCTGGTGTGGCTGGCCGTGGTACTCGCGGTCGTCGTCGCGCAGAACCTTCTCGGCGCGCGCGCCGGCCGCGCGCTGCGGGCGCTGCGCCGCAGCGCGCACGCGGCCGAAGCCTTCGGCATCGACATCGCCGGCGCGAAGCTGAGAATCTTCATCTTCGCGGCGATGCTGGCGGGGCTCGCCGGCTGGCTCTATGCGCACTTCCAGCGATCGGTCGCGCCCGGGCCGTTCGGGGTGAACGCCGGCATCGAGTACCTGCTGATGGCGGTGGTGGGCGGCGCCGGCCGCGTCTACGGCGCGATCCTGGGTGCGACCGGCATCACGTTCCTGCGCGACCAGGTGCAGGACCTGCTCCCGGTGCTGGTCGGCAGCGCCGGCAACTACGAGATCGTCGTGTTCGGCGCGGTGCTCGTGCTCGCGCTGCAGACGGCACCGAACGGCCTCTGGCCGATCCTGTTCGGGCCGCCCGCGCCGGCGAAGATTCCCGCGCGGCGCGGCGTCGCGAAGCTCGCGCCGCGCGCGCGCCCCGAGCGCGGCAGCCGGCTGCTCGAGGTCGACCGCGTTCGCAAGAATTTCGGCGGGCTGGTCGCGGTGAACGACGTCGGCTTCGAAGTGCGCGCCGGCGAGATCGTCGGCCTGATCGGGCCCAACGGCGCCGGCAAGAGCACAACCTTCAACCTGATCTGCGGTGCGCTCGACATCGACCAGGGCGCGATCCGCTTCCGCGGCGAGTCGATCGCGGGCGCCGCGCCGCAGCGGATCGCCGCACGCGGGCTCGGGCGCACGTTCCAGCACGCCGACATCGTGGCCGACATGAGCGTGCTCGAGAACGTCGCGCTCGGCGCGCACCTGCGCGGCCAGGCCGGCATGGTGCGCGCGATGCTGCGGCTCGACCGCGACGAGGAGGCGCGCCTGCTCGGCGAGGCGGCGCGACAGCTCGAGCGCGTCGGCCTGTCGGCGGACGCGCACAAGCCCGCCGGCAGCCTCGCGCTGGGGCAGCTGCGGCTGGTCGAGGTGGCGCGCGCGCTGTGCCTCGATCCGGTGCTGGTGCTGATGGACGAACCGGCGGCGGGATTGCGGCACGGCGAGAAGAAGGCGCTGGCGAGCCTGTTGCGCGAATTGCGCGCCGACGGCGTCGGCGTGCTGCTGGTCGAGCACGACATGGACTTCGTGATGAGCCTCGCCGACCGGCTGGTGGTGCTCGACTTCGGCACGCGGATCGCCGAGGGCGTGCCGGCGACGGTGCGGCGCGACCCGCGGGTGCTCGAGGCCTATCTCGGGGGCGTGGCATGAGCGCCACCCCGTCGGGTGCGGCCGCGCCGGGCGCGACCCATCCCCATCTCGCGGTGCACGACCTGTCGGTGCGCTACGGCCGCACCGAGGCGGTGTCGGGCGTGTCGATCGAGGTGCCGCGCGGCGCGCTGGTCACGATCATCGGCGCCAACGGCGCCGGCAAGAGCACGCTGCTCAATGCGGTGATGGGGGTGCTGCCGTCGCGCGGCGGCATTCGTTTCGACGGGCGCGAGGTGTCCGCGCTGCCGCTCGAGGCGCGCGTCGGGCTCGGGCTGAGCCTGGTGCCCGAGCGACGCGAATTGTTCGCCGACCTCAGCGTCGAGGACAACCTGCGGCTCGGCGCATTCCGGCGCCGGCGCGACGAGCGCGAGGGCGCGCTGGAGGACGTCTACGCGCAATTCCCGCGGCTGCGCGAGCGCCATCGGCAGCTCGCCGGCACGCTGTCCGGCGGCGAGCGGCAGATGCTCGCGATGGGGCGCGCGCTGATGTCGCGGCCGTCGCTGCTGATGCTCGACGAACCGAGCCTCGGCCTGGCGCCGAAGATCGTCGCCGAGGTGTTCGAGCGGCTGGTGGCGCTGCGCGCGAGTGGCGCCTCGCTGCTGCTGGTCGAGCAGAACGCGCGCGCGGCGCTGCGCGTCGCGGACTATGCTTACGTGCTCGAGCTGGGCAGCGTCACCACGCACGGGCCGGCCGCGGCGATCGCCGACGACGAACGGCTGGTCGAGAGTTACCTGGGGATGGGCGGCGCGGAGTACTGAGCCGCCCCGATCCGCATTGAGCCACTGCAGTACGACGAAGACGGGAGACGAAGATGAGAAAGAGCAGGACGATCGTGGCCGCGATCGCGGCGGCCTTCGGCATCGCGATGGCCGGCCCGGCGCTGGCGCAGATCAAGGTCGGCATCACCGTGTCGGCGAGCGGGCCGGGTGCGGCGCTCGGGCAGCCGCAGATGCGCACCGTGCAGTCGCTGCCGAAGGAGATCGGCGGGCAGAAGGTCACCTACGTCGCGCTCGACGACGAGTCCGATCCGACCAAGTCGGCGCAGAACGCGCGCAAGCTCATCACCGAGGAGAAGGTCGACGTGCTGATCGGCTCGTCGCTGACGCCCACCAGCCTGCCGCTGATCGACATCGCGGCCGAGACGAAGACGCCGCTGATGACGCTGGCGGCGGCCGCGGTGCTCGTCACGCCGATGGACGAGAAGAAGCGCTGGGTCTACAAGGTCGTGCCGAACGACGACCTGATGGCCGCCGCGATTCTCGACTACATCGCGAAGAGCGGCGTGAAGGCGCTCGGCTACATCGGCGTGTCCGACGGCTATGGCGAGGGCTACTACAAGGCGTTGAGCGAGATGGCGCCGAAGATGGGCATCAAGCTCACGACGCACGAGGTCTATGCGCGCAGTGACTCGAGTGTCACCGGCCAGGCATTGAAGGTGATCGCGACCAAGCCCGACGCCGTGTTCATCGCGTCGGCCGGCACGCCGGCGGTGCTGCCGCAGAAGGCGCTGCGCGAGCGCGGCTACAAGGGCCCGATCTTCCAGACGCACGGCGTGTCGACCGAGGAGTTCATCAAGCTCGGCGGCAAGGACGTCGAGGGGGCGATCTACTCGGGCGAGGCGTTCACGATCGCGCAGGACCTGCCCGCCGGAAGCCCGTTCCGGAAGCCGGTCGAGGCGTACATCAAGGCCTACCGCGAGACGCACGGGCAGGCGCCGAACATCTTCGGTGCGCACCTGTGGGACACGGTCGAGCTCGTGGCGCGCGCGGTGCCCAACGCGCTGAAGGGCGGCAAGCCCGGCACGCCCGAGTTCCGCGCCGCGCTGCGCGACGAGATCGAGCGTGGCAAGGACGTCTACCTGAACAACGGCGTGTCCACGATGAGCCCGACCGACCACAACGGCTACGACCGGCGCTCGACGTTCCTGATCAAGGTCGAGAACGGCGCGTTCAGGCTGGTCAAGCAGTAAGGCTGCGCGGGAAGACGCGGCGATGAACCTCGCCCGGCTGCTCAACGAGACGGCGCGCGTGCACGCCGCGCGCACCGCGCTCGTCGACGCCGAGTTCACGCTCAGCTGGGCGCAGTGGTTCGACCGGATGCGCCGCGCCGCCGCGATGCTCGCGGCGGCCGGCGCCGGGCCGGGCGCGCGCTTCGGCCTGCTGATGAAGAACGGCTTTCGTCAGGCCGAGTCGATCTGGGCGGGTCACTGGGGCGGGGCGGTGCCGGTGCCGGTGAACTGGCGGCTCGCGCCGCCCGAGATCGCCGACATCCTCGACGACGCGGGCTGCGCGGTGGTGATCGTCGACCCCGAGTTCGCGCCGCTGTTCGAGGCGCCGCCGCTGTCCGCGTGGCGCGCGCGCACGATCGTCGCCGGCGCCGACCAGGGCGACTACGAGCGGCTGCTCGCGGCGAGTGCGCCGGCGCCGATGCACGACGGCGGCGGCGACGCCGAGGCGATCGTCCTCTACACCGGGGGGACGACCGGTCGCAGCAAGGGCGTGCGGCTGTCGCACTGCAACCTTGCTTGGAACTCGATCCAGGTCGGGCTCGCGCTGGGCATTCGCCAGGACGACGTGACGCTGACGGTGGCGCCGATGTTCCACGCGGCCGCACTGTGCAGCAACATCACGACGCTGCTGGGCGGCACGCATGCGTACCTGCGCCAGTTCTCGCCACAGGCGATGCTCGAGGCGGTCGAGCGCTGGGGCATCCGCTTCACCACCGTCGTGCCGACGATGCTGAAGATGGTGATCGACGACCCAGGGGCGGCGCGCTTCGACCGCTCGTCGCTGCGCGTGATCTTCTACGGTTCGTCGCCGATGCCGATGTCGTGGCTGCGCGCGGCGATCGGTTTCTTTCCGAACGCCGGATTCCACCAGGCCTACGGGCTCACCGAGACCGCGCCGATCCTCACGATCCTCGGCGACGACGAGCATCGGGCCGGCATCGCGGCCGACGACGCGGCGATCCTCGGATCGGCGGGTCGGCCGCTGGTCGGGGTCGAGATGCGCATCGTCGACGACGCGGGCGTCGAGGTCGGCGTCGGGCAACCAGGCGAGATCCGCGTGCGCGCGCCCGGTGTGATGCTCGGCTATCACGACCGGCCGGCCGAGACGGCCGCGGTGCTGCAGGACGGCTGGTTCAGCACCGGCGACGTCGGCGCGCTCGACGCGAGCGGCCGGCTGACGATCCTCGATCGCAAGAAGGACCTGATCATCACCGGCGGCGAGAACGTCTACTCGGTCGACGTGGAGGCGGTGCTCGCGCGGCATCCGGCGGTGGCCGAGGTGGCGGTGATCGGCGTGCCCGACGACCGGCTCGGCGAGGCGGTTGCGGCCGTGGTCGTGCTGCGGCCCGGTGCGACGCTCAGCACCGAGGAAGTGGTCGCGCACTGCCGCGCGTCGATCGGCGCCTACAAGGTGCCGCGGCACGTACGCTTCGTCGACGCGCTGCCCAGGACGGCGGTCGGCAAGGTGCGCAAGAGCGCGCTGCGCGACGACTGGGGGAAGGGGGAGCGGCCGGGGCAGCCGGAGCAGGCGGACGGCCGGCGCGCCTGATTCGACGCGGGGCCGGTGCGGCTGGCTCAGCGCGGGGCCGGCGCGGCCGATTCAGCGCGGCACGCCGCCTGCCGTGGCACCTGTCCCTTCGGCCAGCACGTAGCGCAGGCACTCCTCGACGCCGGCCGGCGACAGCGCCTCGCCGGGACGCGGCCTGAGCGCGAGCACTGTCGTGTCGCCATCGCGCCGCGTGTCGCAGTCGCCGATCTTCGCGCACTCGCCGCTCGGGCACGACCACCAGCTCTGCCCTCGGCAGGCGCAGACCTTGTCGAAGACCTCCTGCTCGCTGCGTGTGGCGCCTTCGATCCGCACCAGCAATTCGTTGCCGTGCCTTTCGATCCTGAAGCCCATGTCCCCTCCTGCGTGGGCGTGGCGGCGCGTCGTGTCGCGCGCCGCATCGGGGTTCACTGTATGCCCGCGGGCGGGACTGTCAATGCGCGGACGCAAGAAAGATCGGCATTCAAGGCCCACGCGGACGGCTATCATCGGCCCCGCAGGCACCCGGCACGCGCCGGTGCCGCTTACACCCAGGCCCGCTGATGGACACCGTCGCAGTCATCGACTTCGAGACCACCGGCATCTCGCCGGACGCCGGCGCGCGCGCGACCGAGATCGCCGCGGTGCTGGTGCGCGACGGGCGCGTCGTCGGGCGCTACCAGAGCCTGATGAACGCGGGCGCCTGGGTGTCGCCGTTCATCGAGCAGCTGACCGGCATCACCAACGAGATGGTCCGCGCGGCGCCGCCCGCGGCGAAGGTGATGCGCGAAGTCGCCGACTTCGTCGGCGCGCATCCGATGGTCGCGCACAACGCGTCGTTCGACTGCAGGTTCTGGGACGCCGAGCTGGGCCGGATCAGGAGGGCGCGCGTGCAGGCGTTCGCCTGCACGATGCTGCTCGCGCGGCGCATCTATCCCGAGGCGCCGAACCACAAGCTGGGCACGCTGGTGGAGTTCGCGGGCCTGCCCGTGGCGGGCCGCCATCACCGCGCGCTGGCCGACGCCGAGATGGCGGCCAGCCTGCTGCTGAAGCTCGAGCAGGAGCTCGAGCGACGGTTCGGGCTCGGGCCGATCACGCACGAATTGCTGCGCGAGATCCAGGCCTCGTCTCGCCACGCGATGCACGAGTGCATCGCCCGGCACGGCGGTTGGACTTCAACGCGCGGCTAGGCACCTGAGTGGAAGGCCGTGGCCAGGGGGAAGTCACAGGCTGGACGCCCGCGAACACGCATGATTCAGCGGCTTCGTTCGGCCTCTGCTGTAACTAGGGTTTGCCATTCGGATCTTCGCTGCGCAAAGCTCTTGGCGAGCCTTCTAATCGCTCTCTGTCAAGGGCCGCCTGGAGAATTGGGCTCTTTGCCGCATTCGAGCCTTCCTGGCTCTTCGTTCGCCGAGCGCTTGAGATCCACCGTACCAACCTAACCAAGAGAGTGATTAGCTTCGCCAGTAGCCCTACTAAAAGCACGACGACGAGCACGGACACAAGACGATTCCAGCCGAGCATCCAGCCGAGCATCCACACCAACATTGCACCGACTAGGCCGACTAGGACAACTCCGACGACAAACGCCAAGACCGCAAGAATTTGGGGAAGCAGGGCGACTATCAATACGGCCAATGCGATTCCGATCACAATCGAAAGAATCACGGCTACTCCCTGCGAATTCTGCAAGAGTGGATGATTGATCTGCGATGCGTCATATAGGCGTCTGGGCCGCAAACCCTTCCGATCGGCTGAATCGTCCCGAAGTCTCGTCTCATGCGGTGCGCCGGAAGGCTGACCGCCGCGAGCATCCCTAGCGCTACCTCCCCGCCTGCCTTGAGCTTGATGTATCTCTCGTCCGCCGCATACCACTATGCCGACACCTCAGATATCTTTGCTGCCCAAGGCGCCTGTCGGTGTAGCCCGCTCTTTGCTTCGCGTGGACGCAACGCAACGAGATCAAGCATGTTCACAGCGTTCCTTATGATAACTAGGAGATGTTCGGCGTGCGGCCAGTTTTGGAACGCTTCTGACGAGGTATCGTGCCGGCTCTGTCCGGAACCTGGTTCGCGGTCGCGGCGAGCGCAACTACGGCTTCGACTCAGCCTCGCACGTGACTCGGCGCTTCTCCGACCAGAGTCCTAGGTGCCGAGGAGCCGACGCAACGTGCTAGCGGTCCGCTCGGGCAAATTCTGCGCGATGCGACGCGCCTCTCGGAACGCGGCCCGATCAAACGGTTCGACGTCCGAGACGCGGGCGATCTCGACGATGATCCAAGCGATCAGCATCGACACATCGGCCCCGTCGAGTAGGCAGGCTTCCTGAATCTCGCTGGCCCAGTGAGCGGGCAGCGACTGCGCGACTTCCGCGATGGACCGGGGCAGCCGGCCATCTCGGCTCCAGATCTCGTTGACGCGGTCGGCGAGATCGCGGGCCACCTGATCGCGTTGGCGCAACGCGTACCCGGTAACCGACTCGAAGGACTGGTCCGCGTAGAGGTCGACCGATGCGTCGTAGCGGACGGAAGGCGGACTGGTTCGTCGGGAGAACAGCATCTCGGCGCCCGAGATCGGCTGTGCATACGCGGCTGAACCCATCGTCAACCGAACCACCGTCCCCGCGCCGCCCCAGCCGGCCGCCAGCATCTGCCTGACCTTCACGCTCTGCGGCAACGCGTCGGCGCGCTCGTCGGCGTCGCGCTCGAGGACCAGCACCATCGACGTGTCGGGAGTGACCAGTTGATAGCGCTCGGCGAACCTGCCACGTTCCGGTTCGGGCAGCCCGGCGACGGCAAGGCCCGCGGCCACACGCGGCAGCGTGTCGGCGTCGGGCGCGGCTGCGGGCCACTCGCGCGCCAGCGGCACGGCCTGCGCGCGCGGTGCGTCGTCGCGCCACGCGAGGCGCACCTCTCCATCGGGCCGCGCGGCGAAGCGCGCGAGCGCGTGCAACGTTTCCCCGGCGAACAGCGCGCCGGGCAGCGGCACTTGCCAGTCGACCGTGGCGGGCCAGCGCACCGTGACGTCGGCGGCGCGCGGCTGGCGCAATCGCGCGTAGAGCCGCATCAGCGCCGCCTCGATCGACTCGTTCGGCGTGACGAACTCGACTGCGCCGCCGGTGGCCTGCGCCAGCTGCGAGAGCAGGCTCTCGGCGGGACTGGCGCCGACCGCGACGATGAAGACCCGCTGGTCCTGAGCGCGCGCCAGGGCGACGATCGCGTCGCCGGCCCAGGTTTCGCCGTCGGTGATCATGAACACGTCGGCGTGGCGGCCTTCGGCGCCGCCGTGCCGGAACAGCGAGGCGAGCGCGCCCTCGATCTCGGTGCCACCGAGGTCGGCCTGCAGCGCCTCGGACCAGCCGAGGCACGCGGCGCGGTGCGCGGCGTCGGCCTTGCGCAGTCCTGGCGGGGCGTGGACGACGCTCGAGCCGAACGCGCTGACCGACACGCAGTCGTCGGGCGACAGCCGCTCGACGAGGCGTGCGACGGCGGTGCGGGCCTGGCCAATGCTGTCGCCGGCCATCGAGCCCGAGCAGTCGACCAGCACCTTCAGCGTGAGGGGTGCGTCGTCGGCGCGGTCGAGCGCCGGCAGGAACGACGCCAATGCGACCCAACCGTCGCCGTCGCGCGCCAGCGTCGCCAGCGGCCGGCCGGCGAGGCCGTCGACGACGACGACGAAGTCGCGGTCGAGATGGCCGTAGAGCGACACCACGACCGATGCGTCGGTGCGCTGCTGGCGGGCCGCGTGGCTCGGGCAGCTCGCCGTGCCGTCGGCGAGCGGACCCGCCAGCTCGATCGAGAAGCGCGCCGGATAGGAAGCGCCGAGGTCGGCCTCGGGGACCGCGTGCGGGTGAACGCCCGCCGCCGCGGCGCTGCCGTAGCGCGGCGCCACGGTGGTGGGGATCGCGATGCGCACCTGGCCCTGGACGAACGACAGCAGTTCGCCGTAGCGAAGCTCGACGGTGGCCTCCTCGCCGGCCATCAGGTTGCCGACCGACACCGTGTACAGGCCGTCGCCGGTGCGCTCGAGCAGCACTGCGGAGTCGCCGTCGTCGATCGCATCCTCGTAGGCCTGCTCGGCAGCCTTGCGCTCGGCCACCCGGCCGGCGAGGTGGCGGTCGCCCAGCGTGAACGCGAGCCCCAGCAGCACCGCCGAGCGCGGCAGCGGAAACGTGTAGACCGCTTCGATGTTGCGTCCGGAGCGGTTGACGTAGCGCTGCCGGATCGTGGTGTGCAGCAACAGCCCGTCGGCGCGCGCGGTGCCGACGACTTCGACCAGCGGCACGTCGGTGCCGTCTTCGCTTCGCATCATTGCCGGTTCGGCCATGTTCATGTCGTCTTCTTCCTGTTGTCGTGAGCGTCGTCGGGGCCGCTGCGCACCCGTTCGAACAGCTCGGTCACGCCGGCGAACAGCGCGCGCACCTGCTCGGGCGTGAGCCCGGCGCGCCCCGGTTCGATGGCGAGCTCGAGGCCGTCGGCCACCACGAGGTGCGACCAGACTTCGACCGTTCCCGGTCCGCGCGGCCTGGGCGGCACCTGCGGAGGCGCACCGTGCAGCAGCTCGCGGACGCGGTCGAGCGATACGCCGGCCTGCGTCCACTTGCGAACCTGCAGCAGCTGGTCGAGGTGCCGGCCGGTGTAATAGGCCGCCCGCGTCTCGCCGATGGGTCGATCCACGAGGCCGAGCTCGATGTAGTAGCGCACGGTGCGCCGGGGCAGCTCGGCAAGCGAGCAGAGCTCGTCGAAGGCGAATCGGCGGGAGTCGGGGGCAGCCATTCGCTATTTATACCAGTCATGCTGGCTAAGTCAAGTGGATTAAATCACCCGGCCGGCGGCTGCCGACCGCCGGCCGAAGCGGTCATACTCGTGGCCGAATCCCGGCCGGAGGTGCGCCACCATGTACGACCGAATCCTCGTCCCCATCGACGGCAGCCCCACTTCCGAGCGCGCGCTCGCCGAAGCCGCGGGGCTCGCCCGCCTGTGCTCGGCGACGCTGCGCCTGCTGCATGTGATGGATCCGCTGGTGCACATCACCGGCTACGAGCGCCCCGAAGTGTTCGTACGCGAGATCGAGCCGGCGCTGCGCAAGGCGGCGCAGGACCTGCTCGCGAAGGCGCGCGATAGCGTCGCCGGCGAGCGGGTGCAGGTCGAGACGGTCCTGGTCGACAGCCAGGGGCAGCGCGTGTCGGACACCATCCTCGACCAGGCGAAAGCCTGGCCCGCGGACCTGATCGTGCTGGGCACGCACGGCCGCCGCGGCGTCGACCGCGTGCTGATGGGCAGCGACGCCGAGCAGGTGGCGCGACGCTCGCCGGTGCCGGTGCTGCTGGTGCGGCTGCGGTGAGCGCGGCGGCCGAAGGGCCGACTTGACCCCGCGTTCAGACTGGTTCAGACTGGTCGAAATGAAACCGACTCTGGTCGCCGCCGAACCCGTCAGCGCCTACGACGCGAAGACGCACCTGCCGAAGCTGCTCGAGCGCGCCGCGCGCGGCGAGCGCTTCGTGATCACCCGCCACGGCAAGCCGGTCGCGCAGCTCGTCCCGTTCGAGGAGGGTGACGAAGCGGCCATCCTGCAGGCGATCGACAAGGTCGAGGCCATCCGCACCCGGTTGGCTCGCCAGGGCGTCACGCTCGCCAGCGTGCTCGCTCCCGGCGAAACGGCGCGCAAGCTGGCGCACGCCGGACACCGCTACTGAACCAGGCTTGGCGCGGCCATGGCGTTCGTGCTCGACGCCTCGGTGGTGCTGGCGTGGCTGTTGCCGGACGAGCGCAGCGACGTCGCGCAACGCTTGTTGCTGAGGACCGCGCAAGACCGTCCGCGCGCGCCGTCGCTGCTGCTGATCGAGGTCGGCAACGCTCTGCTGCAGGCCGAGCGGCGCAGCCGGCTGCGTCGCGCGACGCGCCTCGAGTTGCTCGACGCGTTCACCGCGCTGCCGATCGCGCTCGAGCCGATTTCTGCCGAAGCGATGCTCCGGGCCGGCGAACTCGCCTTTCGGCACGCGCTGACGCTCTACGACGCCTGCTATCTCGAACTGGCGATGTCCCGCGGCTGCCCGCTCGCGACTTTCGATCAGGCGCTCGACGAGGCGGCGCGCGCCGAGGACGTCGTCGTGCTCGAGACGGGTCGGCCCTGATCGCGCGCCTGCGGCTGCGGGGTGTCTAGCCGCTGCTGCCCGCGATGTAGTGCTGCAGCTGCTCGATCACGAAGCGCTGCTCGGAGATGATGTCGCGCACCAGGTCGCGCATCGACACCACGCCGACCAGCCTTCCGTCATCGAGCACCGGCAGGTGGCGCAGCCGGTGCTCGGTCATCAGCGCCATGCAGTTGTCTTTCGATTCCTGCGTGGTCACGTACATGACCGGTGAGGTCATTAACTCGCGCACCGTCGTCTCGCGCGAGTCGCGGCCCATCAGCACGCCCTTGCGCGCGTAGTCGCGCTCGGTGACGATGCCGACGATCTGCGCGCCGTCGACGACGACCAGCGCGCCGATGTCGTGATACGCCATCTTCTGCAGCGCTTCGCGCATCGTCTCCGACGGCTCGATCGTGTGGACGAGCTGGTCGGGTTTCGAACGAAGGATGGTCGCTACGGGTTTCATGGGTTCCCTGTCGGCCTGGCGCCGTCGATGATCCACTGCATCAGGCTTTCTGCGGTCGCGGGCGACAGCTGTTCGTGCGCGACGATGCGGCGGAACGGTTCGCCGCGGCGCAGCTCCTCGGCTTCCTTTGCGGCGGCTCCGCTGCGGCCGCGATGCTTCGCCGCCTTGTCGGCCAGCTGCACCATCGTCGGCGCGCCGTGGCGCGGATGCTTGCCGTGGCAGTTGTAGCAGCCCATGTGGAGCGCCAGCGCGCTGCCGGAGAGCGTGTTTTCGGCCAGCGCCGGCGACGACTGGCCCGCTGCAACGAGCAGCAGGGAAGCGCACAGCGCGAGGGCCGGTCGCGCTGTCGGAGATCGTTCGGACATGATGGGCGGAGGTTCCCGGGCGACGCAGTTCGACGCGGACAGTCTGACGCGGCGTCCGCGCTGCTGCAAGCGCGGCTCGCGCGCCGCCGGCGCGGCACGCCCCCTCGAACTGGCTGGCGCGAAGGCTTTGCGTCATGATGCGCGCGCATGAACTGGATCTTCCTCGGCATCGTGCTCGTCGCCTTCGTCGCCGCAGCGTGGCGGCAGCTGGCGTTCGTCGCGGCCGAGGGCCTGCAGTCGCCGATGCAGTCGCTGTCGTCCGCGATGATCTCGTCGGCGGCCGGCGCGGTCGAACTCGCAATCGGGCTGGTCGGCGTGATGACGCTGTTCCTCGGCCTGATGAAGGTTGCCGAGGCGAGCGGGCTGCTGACCGTCATTGCGCGTCTGATCCGGCCGCTGATGACGCGGCTCTTTCCCGAAGTGCCCGCCGATCACCCGGCGATGGGCGCGATGATCCTCAACCTGTCGGCCAACGCGCTGGGCCTGGGCAACGCGGCGACGCCGTTCGGCATCCGCGCGATGCAGGAACTCGACCGGCTCAACCCGCGGCCGGGCACGGCGACGAACTCGATGGCGCTGTTCCTCGCGATCAACACGTCGAGCGTGACGCTGTTGCCCACCGGCGTGATCGCGCTACGCGCGGCGGCCGGTTCGGCGGACCCCGCCGGCATCCTGCCGACGACGCTGTTCGCGTCGATCTGCGGGACGATCGCGGCCGTCCTGGCGGCGCTGTGGCTGGCGCGCTTCTTTCCCGCCGGCGCGCCCGAGGCCGCCGCGCCCGACATCGACCGGCCATGGGCGCGCGAGGACGCACCGCGCGAAGCCCTGCCCGCGGATCCCGGCGGGTACCCGCTGTGGGTGTCGGCGCTGGCGATCGGCGGCCTCGTCGCGCTGATCCCGCTCACGATCGCCTGGGGCAAGGCGATGTCGCCATGGATCGTGCCGGGCCTGATGACGGGTTTCCTTCTGTTCGGCGCGGTGCGTGGCGTGCGCATCTACGAGGTGTTCGTCGACGGCGCGAAGGAGGGGTTCCAGGTCGCGCTGCGGATCATCCCGTACCTGGTCGCCATCCTCGTGGCGGTGGGCATGTTCCGCGCGAGCGGCGCACTCGACGCGATGGTGTCGGCGCTCGGCGCGTTCACGTCGAAGGTGGGCCTGCCGCCGGAGGCGCTGCCGATGGCGCTGCTGCGCTCGCTGTCGGGCTCGGGCGCCTACGGCGTGATGGCGTCGATCATCAACGACCCGGCGATCGGCCCCGACAGCTACACCGGCTACCTGGTCAGCACGCTGCAGGGCTCGAGCGAGACGACGTTCTACGTGCTGGCGGTCTACTTCGGCGCGGTGCAGGTGCGCCGCGTGCGCCACACGCTGGCTGCGGCGCTGATCGCCGACCTGGTCGCGGTGATCGCGGCGGTGGCGATCTGCAGCTGGCTGTTTGCCTAGCGTCCCGCTTGCCGACGCCTTGACGGGGGCGGTTCCCCGGCGGAGCATCGAGCCCTCTGCATCGTCGGCAAGTGCCGATCGGGGGGATCATGGATCAGCCCGCTCACGATGTCGGGACGACCCCCGTCCACAGCGGCGCATGGCGATCGCTGGACCAGATCGACGGCCCTCGCGGCATTCCCCTCCTGGGCAACGCGCTGCAGTTCGATCCGCCGAAGATGCACACCGTGCTCGAGGGCTGGCAGAAGCGATACGGCGACCTCTATCGGCTGAG
>JAHBZV010000010.1 GCA_019635275.1 Burkholderiaceae bacterium
GCTCGCGCCGGGAACCGCCTTCGGCGAGGTCGAGGGCGCGGCGCACGCGCGACTGTGCCTGCTGCCGCCGGACCTCGGCGGCGAGGTGGTTCGCATCGCCGCGCACGGCGAGACCGACGCCGAGACGCCCGTGCTCGTCCTCCGCGACGACGGCGGCCGCGAGCACCCGATCGGGATGTTCCACCGCTGGCCGGTGCGCCGGCCGCGCCCGGTCGCGCGACGCCTGCCCGCCGACCAGCCGCTGGTCACGGGCCAGCGCATCCTCGACACGCTGTTTCCGGTGGCGCGCGGCGGCCGCGCGGCCATTCCCGGCGGGTTCGGCACCGGCAAGACGGTGCTGCAGGAGACGCTGGCCAAGTGGTGCCACGCAGACATCATCGTCTACGTCGGCTGCGGCGAGCGCGGCAACGAAATGGCCGAGGTGCTCGACGAGTTTCCGCAACTGGCCGACCCGCGCACCGGCCGCGCGCTGATGGAGCGCACCGTCATCATCGCGAACGCGTCGAACATGCCGGTGGCCGCGCGCGAGGCGAGCATCTACACCGCGGTCACCGTCGCCGAGTACTTCCGCGACCAGGGGCTGCACGTCGCGCTGATGGCCGACTCGACCAGCCGCTGGGCCGAGGCGCTGCGCGAGGTGTCGGGCCGGCTCGGCGAGCTGCCCGGCGAAGCCGGCTATCCGGCGTACCTGAGCTCGCGGCTCGCCGAGTTCTACGAGCGCGCGGCACGCGTCGAAGCACTGTGCGGGCGCGAGGGGTCGTTGACGATCATCGGCGCGGTCAGCCCGCCCGGCGGCGACTTCTCCGAGCCGGTCACCAGCCACACCAAGCGCTACGTCGGCTGCTTCTGGGGGCTCGATCGCGAGCGCGCGCAGGCGCGCTTCTACCCGGCCATCCACCCGCTGCAGTCGTACGCGGTCGACGCCGGGCGCTTCGCGCCGTGGTGGACCGAGCACGGCAACGACAACTGGCTGCGCCAGCGCGAGCGGCTGCTGGTGCTGCTCGAGGAGCAGGCGCAGCTCGAGCGCATGGCGCGCATCGTCGGCAAGGATGCGCTGCCGGCCGAGCAGCAGCTGACGCTGATCGCGGCCGAGCTGGTCAACGAGGCACTGCTGCGGCAGTCGGCGTTCTCGCCGGTCGATCGCTACTGCTCGGCCGAGCGCCAGAGCGAGATGCTGCGCCTGGTGATGCGCTTCATCGCGCTCTCGCGCGAGGCCCTCGCCCGCGGGGCCCGGCCCGAGCAGGTCGCCGCGCTGCCGGTGCATCGGCGGTTGCAGCGGATGGGCGAGGAGATCGGCGAGGACGCGATCGGACGCTTCGCCGAGCTCTGGCCGCAGCTCGAACGCGAATTCGCGGCGCTGGGCCAGGCCCGGGCGGGAGCGTGAGCATGCGCGCCGAGCTCAGCGCACGCGGCACGATCACCCGGATCGACGGGCCGCTGCTGTTCCTGCGACGCAACGTCGAGGTGACGCTGGGCGAAGCCGTCGAGGTGCTCGTCGACGACGAGCGCCCGCCGCGCCCGCGCACCGGCCGCATCACCGGGCTCGACGCCGACACCATCGTCGTCGAGGTGCTCGAGAGCACGCAGGGGCTGAGCCTGGACGGCGCGCGGGTGCGCTTTCGCGGAGAGCCGCTGCGCTTCGGCGTCGGCCCCGGCCTGCTCGGGCGCGTCTTCAACGGGATGGGGCAGCCCGCCGACGGCGGGCCGCCGGTGGCGGCCGTCGAATGGCGACGGATCGACGCGCGCGCGATGAACCCGGCGCGCCGCGCGCTGCCGCGCGATTTCATCGAGACGGGCGTGTCGGCGATCGACCTCACGAACAGCCTGATCCGCGGCCAGAAGCTGCCCATCTTCTCGTCGGGCGGCCTGCCGCACGACCGGCTGGCGATCGAGATCGCCCGCCACGCCCGCCTGCGCGACGCGGGCGCTGGCGAGTTCGCGATCGTCTTCGTCGGCATCGGCGTGTCGTACGACTCGGCCGAAGCGTTCCGCCGCGCGATGGAGCAGTCGGGCGCCCTCGGCCACACGGCGATGTTCCTGAACCTTGCCAGCGAGCCGAGCCCGCAGCGGCTGCTGACGCCGCGCGTGGCGCTGACCGCCGCCGAGTACCTCGCCTTCGACGAAGGCCGGCACGTGCTGGTGATCCTCACCGACATGACCAACTACTGCGAGGCGCTGCGCGAGGTGTCGGCGAGCCACGGCGAGATTCCGAGCCGCAAGGGCTACCCCGGCTACATGTACTCCGACCTCGCCACGATCTACGAGCGCGCGGGCTCGGCGGTCGGGGCGCGCGGCACGGTGACGCAACTGCCGATCCTCACGATGCCCGCGGACGACATCAGCCATCCGATCCCGGACCTCACCGGCTACATCACCGAGGGGCAGATCGTGCTGGACCGCGCGCTCGACCACAAGGGCGTCTATCCGCCGATCAACGTGTTGCCCAGCCTGTCGCGGCTATTCGACCAGGGCACCGGCAAGGGCTTCACGCACGCCGACCATCCCGCGCTCGCGCACCAGCTGTTCGCGTCGTACGCGCGGGCGGTGCGCGTGCGCGTGCTCGCCAGCGTCGTCGGGCAGGACGGGCTGACCGACACCGATCGCCGCTACCTGGCGTTCGCCGATCGCTTCGAGCGCGAGCTGGTCGCGCAGGACGAGGCGCGGCGGCTCGACGACAGCATGGCGATCGCGTGGGCGCTGCTGCGCGCCCTGCCCCGTGCCGAACTCACGCGGCTCAGCGACGCGCAGATCGCCGCGCACCTCGACGCGGGCGAGCGCTCGCCGGGCACCGATGCCTGAGACGACAGCGACCCGCAGCGCCGCGCTCGCGCTCGCCGACGAGCGCGCGCTGATGCGCCAGGGCTACCGGTTCCTCGACGAGAAGCGGATGCTGCTGGCCGCCGAGATGCTGCGCGCGCTGGCCGGACACGGCGCACTCGAGACCCGGCTGCTCGACCAGCTTCGCGAGGCCGTCGCCGCGCTGCGACGCGCGCTGCAGCGCCACGGACTCGAGGGACTCCAGGCCTATCCGCCCGCCGCCATTGCGCCCGAGGCCCCGGCGCTCTCGCCCTCGCAATTCCTCGGCGTGCCGCAAGCCGCCGCGAGTTTCGACCCGCATGTCGTCACCGGCGAGGACACCGCCGTCGACCCGTCGCCCGAGGCGCGCGCCTGCCGCGACGCCTTCGCGGCGCTGCTCGCCCCGCTCGCATCGCTGGCCGCCTCGGCGGGCAACCTCGAGCGGCTCGCCGCCGAATACCGTCGCACCGAGCGGCGCGCCCGCGCGCTCGAGAACGTGCTGCTTCCGGAGATCGAGACCGCACTGAAGGCCATCGACGAGCACCTCGAGCTCGCCGACCAGGAAGAGGCGGTGCGCACGCGCCTGGCGGGCCGGCGCCGCTGACCGACGCGCCACCGGCGCCCAAACCTGGCGTGCGCCCAGGGCGTGTTCACACTAGCGCGGTGCGCCGAGCACCAGTTCGATCCGTCGCCGAATGGCCGCCACGGCCGCTGCGTCGCCGGCCGCCTGCGCGCGCTGCGCCTGCACGCCGAGCCACGCCAGCAGCGGCCGGCGCCAGCCGTTGGCCGATGCGGTGTCGACGGCGGCGGCGATTCCTGCCGGCGCGATGCGCCCGGCGCGAAACAGCGCACCGGCCGCCACCAGCCGCGACACCGGATCCCCGATCGATACGAGCGCGGCTTCGCCGCCGCCGGCCAGCGTCGGGCGGTGCTGCGTCGGCAGAAGCGACGCATCGATGCCTTGCCAGCGCCCCGCGAGGTAGTCGGCGTAGGCCCGCGCGGCCGGCCCCGCATCCTGCGCCAGCGGCCCGAAGCCCGGGCAATCGTCGAACTCGAGGCTCGCGACCTGCAACGCGCAACGGGTGAGCTCGGCGCGCGCGACCAGTTCCGCGTCGCCGGTGCTCGCGAGCTCGCGGCGCGCGCGCGAAAACTCCTGCGCCGCCACCCGCGAGTCGCCGCGCAGGTACGCCGTCTCGAAGCCGGCAAGCGCGCTGCGCGCGTCGAGCCGCCACTGCGGTGTCGCGGGCCCGCTCGCGCACGCGCCGAGCAAGGCCGCGGCGGCCAGCGACGCGAGCAGTCGCGCAACGGCGCGCCCCGTCCTCACGGCAACCTCAGCTCGGCGTCGCGCTTGAACGGCCACTTGCGATTGATCTCGTCGACCAGCTGGCTCGCCTTGCGCAGGCTCGCCTCGACCTCGGCGCGCAGCGCCTGCAGGTCGGTGGTGGCGGCACGCGTATCGCGGGCGATGCCCTGCCCGTCGACGAGCAGCGCATCGAGCTTCTTCAGGCTCTCGCGCACCTCGCCCAGCATCGCGTTCACCTGCTGCACGGCCCGCTGCGTCTCGTCGACCACGCCGCCGGCGCCCAGCAGCCGCTCGTCGGCCCGCGCGACGGTGCCGTCGACCCTCTGCGCGAGGCCATCCAGGCGCCGCACCACGCCTTCGAGCGAGGCGAGCACGCCATTCACGCGCCCGACCGCTTCGATGACCTTCTTCGCCTCCTCCTCGCTGCCGAGCAGCGCGGTGAGCATCCCGTAGCGCCCACTCATGCGGTCGGTCATCGTACGCAGGCCTTCCAGTCCGCGGTTGACGTCGGAGTCCTGCGCGGTCATCCGCTCGACGTTCTCGACCAGGCGCTTGACGCTGGCCACGAGCGCCGGTAGCTCGTCGGTGGTGTCGCCGCGAAGCACCGGGCGTACCGCCCCGTCGGGCAGCGGCGCGCCGTCGAGGTCGCCCGTGAAGGCGCGCAGCCGCGCCCCGCCGACCAGCCCGCGCTCGAGCGTGAACACGCTGGAGGCGCGCAGCCACTGCAGTTGCGAGCGGGGGACGTCGACTTCGATCCGCGCCTGCCCGGTGCGGGCGAGCTCGATCTTCTGCACCCGCCCGACCGGGAACCCCGAGAAGGTGAGGTCCGAGCCGACAGACACGCCCTCGGCGTTGTCGGCCATCAGCACCAGCCGCTGTGTCTCCTCGAAAGTGCCGCGCGCATAGAGCACGTAGCCCACGAAAGCCGCGAGCAGCCCGAAGGTGAGGACGAGCAGCAGCGTCGCCTTCAGCGCGACATTGCGCACCGCTCCTTCGTCTCGCTGCGGGGCCGGGTCCATCGTCTGTCAGGCGTACGTCACGGCGAGGAAGACGATCTCGATCAGGCCGAGCACGATCCCCAGGCGAACCATGCCGCGGCGCACGGCGCCGGGCGCGTGGGCCCGATCGCGCCGGATGCCGAGCGCCGCACCGATCGGGATCGCGCCCGCCGCGGCGCCGAACAGCATCGTCTTCATCACGAACCCCGCGACGATCACCGGGTCGAACACGTGGCCGGTCACGCGAACGAAGGTGCCGATCGCCCACGGGGACAGCCCATAGAGTTCGAGATAGGCGAGCGCGAGCGCCACCACGCCGTTCACGTAGGTGAGCAGCATCACCGCCACCAGGCTGCCGATCGCGCGCGGCACCAGCTCGGCGGCGAGCGGGTCGCGACCGGCCCGCGCGAGCCGCTCGAACTCGCCGTCGATGTGCATCAGCGTCACCTCGGTGCTGATCGTCGCGCCCGAGCGCAAGGCCACGAACAACGCCGCGAACAGCGGGATCAGCTCGAGCACCAGGACGCGCACGGTGAGCTCGAGCGCGTACTGCGGCAGGCCGTAGTCCTGCGCGGTGCCGATCACGATGCGCACCAGCACGAAGCTCAGCAGGGCGCAGGCGAGCATGAACCCGGGCAGCGCCTGCCACGCCGAGAAGTGGATCTGGCGCGCGGCGACCAGCCGCGCGTCGCGATCGTAGGTCGACGGCGACAGCGCGGTGACCACGGCCACCGCGCCGAAGTGGATCGCGCGCAGCCAGCCCGCCGGACGGCCGAGCAAGGCGCCGCCCAGGGCGCCGTACTCGCGCAGCAGCGAATGGCGCAGGCCCGCCATCCCGATCAGCCGAACGCGCAGGCCCCGGGCCCGTCCGGGTGCCCACAGCTGCCGCACGGGCCCGGCGCGGCTGCGCTCGCCCCGCCGCTCACCACCGGGGTGGCGATCATCGACAGCTGCTTGTCGAGCTCGCTCGATCGGCAATGGGGGCACTCGGGCTGGCTGCCGGAACGCACCAGCGTCTCGAACTGATGGCCGCACTGGCGGCACGCGTATTCGTAGATCGGCATGTCGACTCCACTCGTCCTGCACGGCATCGACGCGCCGGCGCACCCCTCGGGCGCACGCCGGCGACGCTTCCGCGCACGCGCGGCGTCGACGCTTCGAGCCTGCATTATCCGTCGGAAAGCGCCGGGGCACCGGTTGCACGAGCTCCCGCCCGAGGCCGTCGCAAGGCGGCCGGCCCTACGACACCGCCGCCTCGAGCTCCAGCCTGCGCCGGCGCCACTGCGTCCAGCGCCGCGCGAGCGTTTGCAACAACCTCAGCTTCTGGTCGGCCAGGACTTCGGTGCCCGCCACGCGGGCCGCGTAGAGCTCGAGCACGTCGGCGTCGAGCAGCGCCAGCCCCACCCAGCGCTGCCAACCCGGGCCCGCCTGGTAGAGTCGGGCCGCGAGCCAGCGATCGAGGTTCAGCTCACGGCCGACGACCGCGTGACGCAGCGTGCGCGGGTAGTCCGCGAAGCGGAAGTCGCCCGTCGCCAACGCGCGGGCCGCCGCGTCGCCGGCGATCTGCCCGTGTTCCAGCGCCACCGCGATCCCTTCGCCGGTGAGCGCGTCGATGCCGGCGGCGTCGCCCACCGTCAGCATCCGGGGCGCTGCGACGGGCGCGCGCGGGTGGTAGCCCCAGGCCGGCCATCCACGGGCGCCACGCGGCGACAACTCGACGCCGTGCCGCGCCAGGCCGTCGCGCAGCATACGCCGCAATCCCGGGCCATCCTGTCGCGTGGACGGGTAGTGCATCACCCCCACGTTCGCGCGTCCGTCGGCGAGCGGAAACGCCCACAGGTAACCACGCAAGCCCTCGCGCATCGGCGTGAAGTCGTAGAGCATGGCGCGGCCCGACGCAAGCGCCTCGACCTCCTGGACGAACAGCCGGTGCGGGCCAAGTCGCTGGCCGCCGCACAGGCGCTTGCGAACGATCGAGCCGACGCCGTCGGCGCCGACGACGATCCGCGCGCTGAGTTCCTCGCCCGAGTTGAGCCGCAGGGACACCGCGTCGCGACCGACGTCGAGCGCCTCGGCGCGCGCCCCGGTGCGCACCTCGACGCCGAGCGCCTCGACCTGCTCGACCAGGCTCGCATCGAAGTCGGTTCGGCGGATCACGTTGACCGGACGCGCAAGCGCGACGGCGCGCTCGAAGGTGCCGAAGCGCACGCGAGCCACCCCCGACGGCGCGTGCGGTACTGCGAGCCGCAGCCCCAGTTCGTCGAGCGCGTCCGCCGCGCGGCCCGTCAGCCCGCCCCCGCAGGGCTTGTCGCGGGGAAAGCGTGACCGATCGAGCACCAGCACGTCACGCACGCCGCGCTGATGCAGGCGCGCCGCCGTGCCGGCGCCGGCCGGCCCTGCACCGATCACGACGACGTCGCGGATGCGAGCCATCGTGAAGCGTCCCAGACCCCGGTTGCGAATCCCGCGCCGACGAGCGCCCGGGCCGGTCAGTTCGCCGCGACGACGCCGCAGGCGACCCGCGCGCCCGAATTGCCGGTGGGCTGCGTCACGAAATCGTCGGGCGCCGCGTGAACGATCACCGCGCGGCCCACAACGCCCTTGTCGCCGGAGATCGACAGTCCCTTGAGCACCATCGTCAGCGAGGCGCGCCCGCCCGCATCGGCCATCAGCATCGGCATGTCGCCGAGGTGGCGATCGGCCTTGTCGGGGTGGGCGTGCGGCTTGCCCGTGGGATTGAAGTGCCCGCCGGCGCTCATCGCGTCGGGCGCCGAGCAATCGCCCTTCTCGTGGACGTGGAAGCCGTGCCCGCCGGGGGTCAGGCCGCTGACGATCGCCTCGACCCGCACCCCGCCATCGACGTCGACGAACCGCACCGAACCGGCCGCCTTGCTGCCCTTCGTCGGCGCGAGTTGCGCTTCGGCAGTCGTGGGGCTCTTGCCGCCGAGACCGGCGCAGGCAGACAGCGCCAGCGAGGCAAACAGTGCAGGAAGCAGCGGGCGGATGGTCATTGCCGGAGTTCCTTGTCGTGGCAGTGCGATGGCGGGCAGCGGCCCCCCGAGGCGAAGTGCCGCTCGGACATCTTGTCAGAGCGTGACGGCGAAGGAAAGACGCGGCGCCGCGATCGGCGCGAGCCGTGCCATATCGCACATGCAAAGGTCGATCGAAAATGATACAAAGGCAACTCGGCAAACGCGGTGGAAACCGCGGACGCAAAGCCACGGACCCCATCCCCGACATGCTCGGGAAGGGTAGCCGGGTTGCCCCCGAGGACACGTTCGTCCCGGGGCCATGGGTGCTTTCACCCGCCGTTTGCCGTCGACAGTCGTTGCCTCGCGCGAAGAGCTCGAGGCACGCCACGCGGGTCAGTCGGGGATCGGACGGCGATGTGCGGATCAGCAGTCGAAATCGGGCAGCACCCGGAAGTGCCTCGTCGCTTCGTTCGGGCCGACACGCGGCATCGACCCGCGACATGGCGCATCGGCGCGAAGGCCGCCGCGCTCGCGCTGGCGGCGGCCGCCGCGCTGCCCGCACCGGCGCGGGCCGGCAGCGCAGGAAGCACCGGCGTCTCCGCCACCGTCGTCGACTCGTGCCGGTTCGTCGATGTGCCGGAGGGCGCGCTGCCGCCCGCGTTCACGCCCCAGGCAGGCGACGCGTCGACGTCGTTGACCGTGCAGTTTCGCTGCACCCGCACCACCCCTTACCGGTTCGAAGTGGACGCCGGCCGGCACTTCGACAGCGGCACGGCGTCGCGCCAGTTGCGAGGACCGGACGACGACGACGCGATCGCGTACTCGCTCGAACTCACCCCAGGCACCGGAGAGGGCCGTGGCTCGCAGCTCGTCACGGCCACGGTCACGGCGATCGTTCGACATGCCGATTACGAGCATGCCGACCCGGGGACCTATTCCGACGTGGTCGGACTGACCTTGCGCGACGCGCGCAGCGGCAAGGTGCTGGCGCACGAGGTGTTGCCGCTGAGGCTGAGCGCGCCGGGGCCCTAGTTCAGGGTCACGCACCGCGACCTGGGTCCACGGCCGAGCGAAGCAGCAGCACCTCCCGACCCAGCCAGAGCGTTGCGACGATCATCGCCGCGCCGCCGAGGAAGACCAGCAGCGGCGGCACGGCGAAGAGCGCGTGCAGCAGCACGCCGATCGGCATGAGCAGGCCGGCGAGCGCGAGCCAGGAGATCCAGCGCGCCCGGGACGAAGGGATCGGCAGCTTGAGAAGCGCAAGTCCGGCTGCGACGTTGATCAGGCCGAAGAGTGCGCCGTGCGCGTGGGCCACGCGGATCTCGAAGTGCGTCCCGCTCGCGTATTGCGCGATCCACTGCTCTCGCTGCGGCGCGATGTCGTGCATGTAGCCGAGAACGAACCCTGCGGCCATGAACAGACCCAGGAACACGAAACCCCATCCGACGTTCTTTCTTCCCTGCATGCAAACCTCCGTTGAGCCCGCGCACTGCGAGCCCCGGCGTCATCGATCGATGGGCGACATTCCGGGTGGCATTTTCAGCGGCGACGGGGCCGCCGCATCGCCCGACCCCTTGCAGTCTCTGGCCATCGCCAGGCCGACGAGCCGCGCGAACCGCGGATTGGACTGCAGCTGCTGCGACATTTCCTGCGTGCCGTTGCCGACCGAATCGGCGAGCCGCTGCTCCGCCGGCCGCCGCTCTTCGGCCATGTGCTCACCCTGCACCTTGCCCCCGGCCAGTGCTGCCTGCTGGAGTGCCTGGGCAGCGTGGGGGTTGACGAGGCCGCCGCTGGCGAGCTGCACCGCGAGATCGGCGGCAGCCGCGGCGCTGACCGCCGCCGCGCCGGCCACGCCCTGCGCGTGGAGCCGGGACAGCTGCGAGCCCACCACAGCGCCGTATTGCGCGCTCGCCGCGCCTCCCTCGGCCCGACTCGCGTCGGACAGGCCGATGCCCTGCATCGTGGACATTTCCTTCGCGATGTCCGGGCAAGTCATCGCCTCGTCGCCCGGCCGCGCGCCGCGCGTGTCCTGCAGTGCCGCCGCAGACTGCTGCGCGCTGTTCATCATCTGCCTGCAGAGGTCGGCATTGGCGAGCGGAGAGTTCGGCATGCCAGCCAGCGCGCTGCAGTCGACCGCCCCCGGTCCGGCCGAGCCGGCACCCGGCGTCCGGGCGCCCACCGCGGCGCAGGCCAACAGCAGGCAAGCGGCAACGTGGATCGAAAGGACTCTTCGCATGGCCGACCTCACGATCTGACTTCGGAAATCGCAAAGACGCGCGTTTCCGAGGAAGGTCTTGCCACCCGGTCCCCTGGGTCCGCACTTCCCGGAATCGCGAGAGTCCGCACCGGGTCGGGCAGCGTTCGTCCACTGTGCGCCCGGTGGCACGGGCTTGTCCAGCGCCGCGCCGAACCGCGAGTACGCGGGGGATCGCGCCGCGATGGCGCGTGTCAATCGAAGGCGGGGCCCTGCTTGCCGAGGAAGAGCTCGATCTCCTCGAAGAATCGGCCGGCCGCGGGTTCGTGCTCGAGGAACAAGTGGTTGCGGCCCGGCAACGCAACGAACCGGGCGCCACGGATGCCGTCCGCCAGCTGGCGGCCCGCCGCGAGCGAATTGATCGCGTCTCCGCGGGTGTGCAGGACGAGGGTCGGCACTTTCACTTCAGCGAGAAGTCCGGTGACATCCAGATTGGCCGTTACCTCGAGAAAGCGAGCGGCAAACTCGGGCGAGGTGGTGTTGCGCTGCAATTCGTCGAAGCTTTCCATCTGGTCGCCGTTGGCCTCCGGGATGAACAGCGCAGTGAACATCTGGCGGAACGCCGGGTTGTCCATGCCCCAGCCCGTGCGTACCAGAGTGGTCATGGCCTCGCGTTGCACCCGCTCTTCCGGCGACCGCCACCTCGCACCGAGCGCGCGACCCCCGTACAGGACGAGGTGCGATACACGATCCGGATGACGCACCGCGTACGCCACGGCCACTGCACAGCCCTGCGATATGCCAAGCAGCGGGAATCGCTCGACCCCCGCCGCGTCGACCACCGTGGCGAGATCGTCGACCCAGGCGTCGAAGGTGAATTCCGGCACGTCCCAATCCGACATCCCGTTGCCGCGGGCGTCGTACCGAATCAGCGTGTGGCCCTGCGACAAGCGCCGGAAGACGTGCTTCCAGACGGGACTCGCCCAGTCGTACTCGAGGTGACTGAGCCAGTTGCCGGCCTTGACCAGTGGAGGCCCTTTGCCCGTGACTGCGTAGGCAAGGCGGACGGCATCGCCGGTGCGGCAATACCGGACGACCTGTGCAATATCGGCCGGGACGTGGTGCTGCCACGGGTTCGACATCGCGTCGGCAGCAGTCTGCAGCGGGCCCGCGACCTCGTCGGAGCCGTTGCACGCGTGCTCGAAGACGACCTGGCCGACAAAGCGGAACCCCCGGCGCTGGACGGTCCTGATCATCGACTGCGACTTGCCATCGTCGCCGATGACCTTCCTGGCCGAGCGAATGCGGCTCGACAAGGTGGCATCCGAGATCGCGCGGCCCAGCCAGATCTTCTCGACGATTTCATCCTTGGTGACGACCCGATCATGATGGGTCATCAGCAGGACCACCAGATCGAACACCTGTGGTTCGGCCGGCGAAGGCAGGCCTTCGAGGCGGACCTCCCGGCGATCGGTATCGATCGTGCAACCGCCGCAGCGAAAGATCATCGGTTCCCCGCGCACGCGTGCTCCGGCCGACGCGCATCGGAATCCCGTCGATTCACTCCCCTGGGGTGTCGAGGAGAAAACCCTGGCCCCTGCAGCGCGTCTGCAGGACTTCTGCAAGCAGTTTACGCCGGCGCTCGCTAGGCTCGAGTTCCCGGTACAGAGCGACCGGCCGCCTGGAACAGACTCCTGAAAGGAAGAAGCCATGTGCCGTCCAACCGCAAGACACGTCGCGCGAACGCCGCGCCGACTGGCTGTGGGTCTGATCTTCGCCCTGACAGCCGCCCCCTCGATCGGCACCGCGCAGCAGCACGACGGCACGCTCAGGATCATCGTGCCCTACGTTGCCGGCTCGGGGCCCGACACGCTGGCCCGGATGATCGGCGACGAGTTGCAGCAGCTGCGAAGCCAGACGGTGATCGTCGAGAATCGACCGGGCGCCAGCGGCAACATCGGCACGGATGCCGCCGCGCGTTCCAGGCCCGACGGCAGCACGATCCTCCTGACCGCGTCGCCGTTCACCCAGAACGTCGCGTTCTTCAAATCGGTCCCCTACGATCCCGTGAAGAACTTCGTGCCGATCGTCAGGCTTGCCGAAGGCTTCGTCGCGCTGGCGGTCAATCCATCCGTGCCGGTGGCGTCGGCCCGCGAGTTCGTCGACTACGTCAAGGCGCGGCCGGGCGAGGTCCGCTATTCATCGCCAGGACAGGGAACCCCGCAACACCTCTCGATGGAGCTGTTCAAGCTGGCCACGGGAACGGAGATCAGTCACGTTCCCTATACCGGAATGCCGGCCGCCATCCGCGACGTCGTCGGTGGCCACGTGAGCGCGACATTCGTCCCCATCCACATCGCCTTGCCGCTCGCGCGGGCCCACAAGATCCGGCTGCTCGGCGTGGCGAGCGGGCAGCGCATGGACGCCGCGCCCGATGTGCCGACACTGGAAGAGCAAGGCATCGAGGGCGTCGATCTCGATTTCTGGTTCGGCGTCCTGGCGCCGGCCGGAACGCCGCCCGAATTCGTCCAGCGTACCAACGCGGACATCAACGCCATCATCCGGCTGCCGCGCATCCGCACTCAGATGACCGCGCAGGGACTGCGCCCCACCGGCGGGAGCGTAGACGAGTTCGCCGAGTTCATCCCGCGCGATCTCGCGAAGTGGCGCAAAATCGTCGTCACCTCCAGGCTCGGCGCCGAGTAGCGATGCATGAACCCGACCGCTTCATCGACCTATGCAGCCGGTGATGCCGCCGGATACGAGCTTCAGATGGGCCGATGGAGCCGTCGCCTGGCGCCCGGCTTCGTCGATTTCACCGAGATCGAGGCCGCAAGGCGCATCATCGACGTGGGGTGCGGCACGGGCCATCTGAGCCTGGCACTGGTCCGATCGCCGAGGGTCGAGCACGTGACGGGCATCGATCTGTCGACTGCTTACGTCGAGCATGCCCGCTCACGTTCCGACGACTCGCGCCTCGAGTTCGTCGTCGGCGATGCGTGTCGACTGCCCTTTCCGGATGGGTGGTTCGATCACTCGGCTTCGATGCTCGTCCTGCAGTTCGTGCCCGACGCCGACGCAGCGGTACGCGAGATGCGTCGCGTCACGCGGCGCGGCGGGACCGTCGCTGCAGCCACGTGGGACTCGCGCGGGGGCCTGGTGTTCCTTCGCGTCATCGTCGATACGGCTGCAGTGGTCGATCCCGACGCGGACCGGCTGCGAGCGAAGCTCCTGTCGCAGCCACTGACGCGCCCCGGCGACCTGCGGCGCTGCTGGGGCAACGCCGGTCTGCTCGATGTCACGCAGGACATGCTGACCGTCCGCATGGATTTCGAGTGCTTCGCGGACTTCTGGGCTCCGTGCGAAGGGCAGGAGGGACCGCTTGCGGCGTACGTCGGCCGGCTGTCGACGGACGGCAGGACAAGGCTGCGCGCACTGGTGCAGCGAGCGTACCTGGATGGCGAGCCCGACGGCCCTCGCTCCTATGCGGCAACGGCCTGGATGGTGAAGGGAAAGGTCCCTTGAGAGGTCGACACCGTCTCTCGACGTGACCGACGGCATCTGGCTCGAGCGGTTTTCGGCCGGCGGCGAGGCCGCCTGACCGCGGCAGCCGCGAGCGAAGCGTGTGCCGGCGGCCCGGTCAGCATGGTTCAGGGTCGCTGCAGCAACTTGCTCGACAGGATCGGCATTCTGGCGGAGACGGAGGGATTCGAACCCTCGATGCAGTTTTTGGCCGCATGCTCCCTTAGCAGGGGAGTGCCTTCGACCTCTCGGCCACGTCTCCGGGCTTCGATTGAGATAACGCTCGCTCGATGCCGGCTCGGGGGCGATTGTACCGCAGGCCGTCGAGCGAGCGACGCGCGGCCCGCGCCGGGCCGGCCCCGAGCGGACTCAGGCGCCGATCGCTGCCGCCGGCTGGTCGAGCCCGAACGCCTTGTGCAGCGCGCGCACCGCCAGTTCCATGTACTTGTCCTCGATCACCACCGAGATCTTGATCTCGCTGGTGGAGATCATCTGGATGTTGATGCCCTCTTCGGACAGGGTGCGGAACATCTGGCTGGCGATGCCGACGTGCGAGCGCATGCCGATGCCGACTGCCGAG
This sequence comes from Burkholderiaceae bacterium, assembly GCA_019635275.1. GTDB lineage: Bacteria > Pseudomonadota > Gammaproteobacteria > Burkholderiales > Burkholderiaceae_E > Zeimonas. Next base: position 14,366 of record JAHBZV010000010.1, read on the forward strand.
ACCTTGCAGATCTTGGGGTCGCCGACGATGTCGCCGGCCTTGATCAGCTCGCGGACCTTTCCGTTGAGCACCTCGAGCGCCTTCTGGTACTCGTTGCGGTGCACGGTGAACGAGAAGTCGGTCATGCCGCCGACGCTCTGGTTCTGGATGATCATGTCGACGTCGACATTGGCGTCGGCGATCGGACCCAGGATCTGGTACGCGATGCCGGGCCGATCGGGCACGTTCATCACGGTGATCTTGGCCTCGTCGCGGCTGAACGCGATCCCGGAAATGACCGCCTGTTCCATGCTTGCGTCTTCCTCGAAGGTGATCAGGGTGCCCGAGTTGGCCTCGACCTGCAGCGGGATGTCCGGCGGCGTGAGGCTCGAGAGCACGCGCGTCTTGACCCGGTACTTGCCGGCGAACTCCACCGATCGGATCTGCAGCACCTTCGAGCCCAGGCTCGCCATCTCGAGCATCTCCTCGAAGGTGATGCGCTCGAGCCGGCGCGCCTCGGGCACGACGCGCGGGTCGGTGGTGTAGACGCCGTCGACGTCGGTGTAGATCAGGCACTCGTCGGCCTTCAGCGCCGCGGCGATCGCGACCGCCGAGGTGTCCGAGCCGCCGCGGCCCAGCGTGGTGACGTGGCCGAGTTCGTCGATGCCCTGGAAGCCGGTGACGATGACGACGCGGCCCGCGTCGAGGTCGGCGCGCACGCGCGCGTCGTCGATCGAGAGGATGCGCGCCTTCGTGTAGGCACTGTCGGTGCGCACGGGCACCTGCCAGCCGGTGTAGCTGATCGCGTCGGTGCCGAGGGCCTTGAGCGCCATCGCCAGCAGGCCGACCGACACCTGTTCGCCGGTCGACGCGATCATGTCGAGCTCGCGCGGATCGGGCTGCGCCTGGATCTCGCGCGCCAGCCCGATCAGGCGGTTGGTCTCGCCCGACATCGCCGACGGCACGACCACCATCCGATGGCCGGCGGCGCGCCACTTGGCGACGCGGCGCGCGACGTTCTGGATGCGCTCGACCGAGCCCATCGACGTGCCGCCGTACTTGTGAACGATCAGTGCCATGGCTGTCGAAGGTTGGCGCGGCCACCGGCGGGCCGCGAAAAACCCGAAATTATACGGTAGCAGCGGGCTCGAATCGTGCGCTGCGCGGGTCCTCCGGGTCGTCCGGGCGCCAGTGCAGGCAGACCCGGTGGCCGCCGCCGGCGGGCCCGGAGGCGTCCATCCCGATCCCGGCCGCGTAGATGAGGCGATCGCCCACGAAGACGGCCGGCATCGCCGCGCGCAGCCACGGCGGTACGCCACGCTCCTGGTACAGGTTCTTCAGCGTGCGGCTCGGGCCGCCGCGCCGCGGGCGCAGTCGCGCGCCGGCCGGTGGCGAGCGGACTTCGAGCGGCTGGGTGGCCAGCCAGGCGGCGTCGACCGCGCCGGGTTCGGCGCTGGCACGCACCGACAGGCGCCCCGCCCAGCCGGGCAGTTCGATCACGGGCTCGCCGCGCCAGCGAAGCGCCACGGGCGGCGGCGGGTCGCGGCGCCAGTCGCGGGCGTCCGCGCGCTCGGCGCTGACCCGATCGCGATAGCGGCGAAAGCGCCACGGCGGGGCCTCGACGCTCGCACTCGCCGACCCTCCCATCAGCATCTGCGCGACCCACTGCGCAAGCCGCGCCTGGGTCGGCATCGGCAGGCCGAGCAGGCGAAACCACTCGCGTACCGACTCGTTGCGGCGAAACGGCGGCAGCGCAGCCAGCGTGCAGCGGTCGATCGCGCGCAGGTCCGCGCCCAGCCCGGCCGCAGCGAGATCGGCTTGCGCCGCGGCACGCAGCGCCTCGCCGGTCTCGCGCAGCAGCGCGGCGCTGCGCAGCACGTTTTCGCGCAGCCCCGGCACCGCGCTCGCGAGCGCAGGCAGCACGCGCGCGCGCAGCGTCGCCCGCAGGAACGCCTGGTCGGCGTTCATCGGGTCGTCGATCCACTCGAGGCCGCGCGCCCGCGCGCAGGCTTCGACGAGGTCGCGGCCCACGGCGAGCAGCGGCCGCAGCAGCCATCCGCCCGGCCGGTGTTCGGCCGGCGCCATCGCGCCGAGCCCCTCGGGGCCGCTGCCGCGCGCCAGGCGCATGAAGACGGTCTCGAGCTGGTCGTCGGCGTGGTGCGCGGTGAGCAGCGCTGCCGCGCCACACGCGGCGACGGCCCGCCACAGCGCCTCGTAGCGCGCGTCGCGCGCCCAGGCCTCGAGGTTCTCGCCGGCGGCCGGTGCCGGGCCCAGCCGCGTGTGGCCGAAGCGCACGCCGAGGCGCGTGGCCGCGCGCTCGCACCAGGCGAGCCACTGGTCGGCCTGCGGCTGCAGCCCGTGATGGACGTGCCAGGCCACGAGCTGCCCGGCCCCGTGCAGCCGCACCAGCGCGTCGAGCAGGACGGTGGAGTCGCGCCCGCCGCTGAACGCGACGAGCAGCATCGAGCGCTCGGGAAGCCGGCGCAGCGCCTCGGAGACCGCGGCGTCGACCGGGGCCTCAGGCCTGCCCGATCTCCTTGAACTTGCCATAGTTCATGATGCGCTCGTGGCGGTGCTTGATCAGTTCCCTGGCGCTCACGCCCTGGAACTGGCGCAGCGCATCGGAGAGCGCACGCTTGAGCAGGTTCGCCATCTGCGCCGGGTCGCGGTGCGCGCCGCCGACCGGCTCGCTGACGATCCGGTCGATCAGGCCGAGCGCCTTGAGACGGTGCGCGGTGATGCCCAGCGTCTCGGCGGCCTCGGGCGCCTGCGCGGCGCTCTTCCAGAGGATGGCCGCGCACCCCTCGGGCGAGATCACCGAGTAGATCGCGTACTGCAGCATCAGCGTGACGTCGCCGACCGCGATCGCCAGTGCGCCTCCCGAGCCGCCCTCGCCGATCACCGTGGTGACGATCGGCACGCGCAGCGCGGCCATCTCGTAGAGGTTGCGGCCGATCGCTTCGGACTGGTTGCGCTCCTCGGCGCCGATGCCCGGAAACGCGCCCGGAGTGTCGACGAAGGTCACCACCGGGATCTCGAACTTCTCGGCGAGCTTCATCAACCGCAGCGCCTTGCGGTAGCCCTCGGGGCGCGGCATGCCGAAGTTGCGGTAGCCGCGCTCCTTGGTGTCGCGACCCTTCTGGTGGCCGATCACCATCACCGGCTGGCCGTTGAAGCGGGCCAGTCCGCCGACGATCGCGGGGTCGTCGGCGAACTCGCGGTCGCCGTGCAACTCGTGGAAGTCGGTGAAGATCGCCTGCACGTAGTCGAGCGTGTACGGCCGCTGCGGATGGCGCGCCACCATCGCGACCTGCCACGGCGCGAGCTTCGCGTAGGTGTCCTTGAGCAGCGACTGGCTCTTCTTCTGCAGGCGCTCCACCTCCTCGGCGATGTCGACCGCCGAGTCTTCCTGCGCGAAGCGCAGCGCCTCGATCTTCTGTTCGAGGTCGGCGACCGACTGCTCGAAGTCGAGAAATGTCGTCTTCATCAGTACTCCACCGGCAACGGATCGAGGCTGCGCCACAGGTACCAGGTGGCGACGGTTCGCCACGGCCGCCAGGCCTCCCCGATCTCGCGGGCCTCGTCTCGCGAGACCTTCTGTCCGTCCCGATAATTGGTTCCGATGCCCCGCAGCAGGCCGATGTCGTCGACCGGATAAACGTCGGGGCGCAGCAGATTGAATATCAGGAACATCTCCGCTGTCCAGCGCCCTATGCCGCGCACGCAACAGAGCTCCCCGATGATCGCCTCGTCGTCGGCGCCCGGCCAGTGGACCGGATCGACCTCCCCGGAGACGAACCGGGCGGCGAGATCCTTCAGGTATTCGGCCTTGCGGCCCGACAGCCCGCAGGCGCGCAGCGTGGGGGCACGCATCCGCGCGACCCGCGCCGGCGCGACCTCGCCGGCCTTCGCGGCGAAGCGTTCCCAGACCGACTGGGCGGCCTTCACCGAGATCTGCTGGCCGACGATCGAGCGCGCCAGCGTCTGGAACGCATCGCCGCGCGACACCAGGTGCGCCGGGCCGCAGGCGCGAATGATCCGGCCCATCGTCCGGTCGCGCCGCGCCAGCGCCCGGCAGGCGTCGTCCCAGTAGTCGGGCTTCATCAGTGCCCCCGCAACGGCAGGTTGAACAGCAGGTTCTGCGGCTTCATCCTCAGCACGCCGGCCTCGTCGGCGGCCAGCGCCAGGTAGACCGGCTTGCCGGCCACGGCCGGGTCCTGGTCCTCGAGTCGCTCGAAGTCCAGCCGCATCAGCAGCAGGATGCGCCGGTGCTCCTCGGGGGTCAGGCCCTCGTCGCGGTACAGCTTGTCGAGCAGCACCGACGCCTGCGCGTCGAGCCCGACGTGCCAGCGCCAGCGCGCGTCGTCGATCGAGGCGAGCGTGGTCACGCGCACCGGCACGCCGAGCAGGTGCCCGATCCAGCGCCGGACCAGGTCGCAGAACATTGCCGAGGCGGTGCGCCCGTGGGTGATCTCGACCGCGAAGTCGTGGCGCTCGTCGCGGCCGAAGTAGCTCGCGGCGTTCGGTCGGTCGATCACCTCGAGGTCGACGTCCTCCCCGGCCTTCGTCCTGACGTTGGCCTGCGCGAGCAGCCGGCCCAGGTTGCCGAGCCCCGGATCTCCGGCGCGCGCCTCGACCGTCTCGAGGTCGGCGAGCACGACCCGGTTCTCCAGCAGCGACACGCGCTGCTCGCGGAACCACAGCTCGGCCACGCGCAGCAGCAGCCCGTCCTCGCTGTCGGCCAGCACGTGGTGGACGATGATCTGCGCCAGCTGCTCGACGAAGAGCGGCGGCACGTCGATGCGCCCGGCGTGCTGCGCGTCGGCGAAGATCGCGACGTAGGCGGCCTGCAGGTTCGGCGCGGCCAGCAGCCGGTCGCGAAAGCGCAGGAACAGCCGCCAGTTCTCGCGCGCATCCGGGTCGGCCAGCGCCGCGAGCTCGCCGCCGTCGCCGGTGGCGACCGCGCGCCGCGGGTCGGCGACCAGCGCCGCGTGCAGTGCGCGCTCGGCCGCGCACGACTCGTCGACCGGCGCAAGCTCGGGCCGCTCGAGGTAGGCGCGCAGGAACGCGTCGGTGACCTGCAGCCCGCCGTGGGCGTCCGCGTCGAGCAGCGCCAGGCCGGAGTGGACCCAGAACGGTTTCATGGGAAACGAACGAGACCCCGCAGGCGGCGTGAGACGGTGTGGCTCACGAACGCCGCCAGGCCGTGCCGGCCGGCGTGTCCTCGAGCACGATGCCCTGCGCGGTGAGCTCGCCGCGGATCCGGTCGGCGGTGGGGAAATCGCGCGCCTTCTTCGCCGCGGCGCGCGCGGCGATCATCGCCTCGATTGCCGCGTCGTCGAGGGCGCCGGCCGCGGCCCGTACAGCGTCGCTGCCGTGCAACCCGCTGCGCTTGACCTCCGACGGCACGCGCCCGAGTAACCCGAGCAGTCCGGCCAGCCGGCGCAACCGCGCCTCGATCGCCGAAACCTGCGCGGCCGGCGCAGGCCCGCCCTGCCCGGCCGCCGCAGCTGCGCGCGCCCGGTTCAGCTCGCTGGCGAGGTCGAACAGCACCGACAGCGCGACCGGCGTGTTGAAGTCGTCGTCCATCGCGTCGCGAAAGCGCGCCGCCAGCGGATCGGACCAGTCGATCGGCAAAGCGTCGTCCGGGCCTGCCGCGCCCGCGTCGGAGAGCGCGCCGTAGAGCCGCAGCAGCGCCTGGCGCGCGTCTTCGAGGTGCGCGTCGGAATAGTTCAGCGGGCTACGGTAGTGCGCGCGCAGGATGAACAGCCGCACCACCTCGGCGTCGAACTTCCTGAGCACTTCACGGATCGTGAAGAAGTTGCCGAGCGACTTCGACATCTTCTCGTCGTCGACGCGCACGAAACCGTTGTGCATCCAGTAGCGCACGAAGCGCGTGTTCAGCGCGCCTTCGCTCTGCGCGATCTCGTTCTCGTGGTGCGGGAACTGCAGGTCGGCGCCGCCGCCGTGGATGTCGATCGTCTTCCCCAGCAGGCTGGTGGCCATCGCCGAGCACTCGATGTGCCAGCCGGGGCGGCCGGTCCCGTAACGCGATTCCCACTTCGCCTCGTCGGGCTCGTCGGCCTTGGCCGACTTCCACAGCACGAAGTCGAGCGGGTCCTGCTTGGCGTCGTCGACCGCCACGCGCTCGCCGGCGCGCAGGTCGTCGAGCGACTTACCCGACAGCCGGCCGTAGCCGGGGAACTTGCGCACCGCGTAGTTGACGTCGCCGTCGGCGGCGCGGTACGCGAGCCCGTTCTTCTCGAGCAGGTCGATGAGGCCGAGCATCTGCGGCACGTACTGCGTGGCCCGCGGCTCGTGGTCGGGGCGCTCGACGCCGAGCGCGTCGGCGTCTTCGTGCATCGCCTCGATGAAGCGATGGGTGAGCTGCGCGATGGTCTCGCCGTTCTCGACCGCACGGCGGATGATCTTGTCGTCGATGTCGGTGATGTTGCGCACGTAGGTGAGGCGGTAGCCGGACGCGCGCAGCCAGCGCTGCACGATGTCGAACACCACCAGCACGCGCGCGTGGCCCACGTGGCACCAGTCGTAGACCGTCATGCCGCAGACGTACATGCGCACCTTGCCCGGCTCGAGCGGGACGAATTCTTCCTTGCTGCGCGTGAGCGAGTTGTAGAGTCGGAGCATGGGTCGGAGCCGGACGGGCCGGCGCGTGCCGCGCCTGCTCGGCGCGGGGCGCCCGGCGGCCGGCAAGGCGCGATTGGCTAGAATGCGCGGATGCGATCGAGTATAGCAGCGTCGACCCTGCTGTTCGCCGTGGCCGTCGCCGCCGGTGCGCCGGCGGCCGTGGCGCAGGACGGCGCCACCCCGACTTCCGCAGCCCCTGCGACCGAACCCGCCACGGGGCCGGCTGTCGCTGCCCCCGCTGTCGCTGCCCCCGCTGTCGCTGCCCCCGCTGTCGCTGCCCCCGCAGCCGCGCCCGCGCCTGCCGCCGCCCCGGCTGCCGTGCCCACGAGCGATCCCCGCGCGGCGACAGCCGCGCTCGAATCCGCGCGCAAGCTCTTCGCCGAGCACCGCAACGACGAGGCGCTGGCGGCGATCGACGCCGGCCTGAAGGCGTCACCGAGCGACGCGCAGCTTCGCTTCCAGCGCGGCGTCGTGCTCACCGACATGGGCCGCATCGACGAGGCGATCACCGCCTTCGAGGCGCTCACCCAGGAGTTCCCCGAGCTGCCCGAGCCGCACAACAACCTGGCCGTGCTGTACGCGGCACGCGGCGAGCTCGACCGCGCGCGCGCGGCGCTCGACGACGCGGTGCGCGCGCTGCCCTCGTACGCGCTGGCGCACGAGAACCTCGGCGACATCCACCTGCGATTGGCCGAGCGCGCCTACGAGCGCGCCACGAAGGCCGATGCGACCAACCGCGCGGCGCGCGAGAAGCTCGCGCTGGCCCGCGAGCTGATCTCGAAGGTATCGCCCGCCGGAGGCCGGCCGGCCAACGTGCGGCCGCCTGAACCCCGTCCTGCGTCGGCGCCGGCCTCGGCACGCTGAGCAACTCCCCCGCTTCACGACCTCAACGGAGCCCATGATGTTGAAGAAACTGCCGCTGATCGGCGCACTCGTCGTCGCCCTGTCCGCCGTGCCAGACGGCGCCGGCGCCGCACCGAACCCGCAGGTGCTGGTGAAGACCTCGATGGGCGAATTCGTCATCGAGCTCTACCCGGACAAGGCGCCGGCGAGCGTGGCCAACTTCCTGCAGTACGTCAACGACGGCTTCTACAGCGGCACGATCTTCCACCGCGTGATCGGCAGCTTCATGATCCAGGGCGGCGGCTTCACCGCGGAGCTGTACAAGGGCCAGCTGCGCCCGAAAGCGACCCGCGCGCCGATCGCGATCGAGTCGAAGAACGGCCTGAAGAACGACATCGGCTGGGTGGCGATGGCGCGCACCGGCGACCCGAACTCGGCCACCAGCCAGTTCTTCATCAACGTGGTCGACAACGTCAACCTGAACTACCCCAACCCGGACGGCCACGGCTACGCGGTGTTCGGCAAGGTGGTGAGCGGCATGGACGTGGTCAACGCGATCCGCAAGGTGCGCACCACGTCGGTCGGGCCGTACCAGGACGTGCCGGTGGACGCCGTCGTGATCGATTCGATGGCCGTCGTCGGCGGCGGCAAGTGATCGAGGTCGGGCGAACGGCGCGCGAGGTCGCGCTGTTCTGCTCCGACATGCACCTGGGCGACCACGACCCGGGCACCGCCACCCTCTTCCTCGAGCGGCTCGACGCGCAGTCGCCCACGGCCAGCCACCTGTTCCTGCTCGGCGACCTGTTCGAGGCCTGGGTCGGCGACGACCAGCCCGACGCGGTCGCGCGCGAGCTGATCGATCGGCTGGCGGCGCTCGCCGCGGCCGGCACGCGGGTGTACGCGATGCGCGGCAACCGCGACTTCCTCCTCGACGTCGCGTTCCCGCCCGAGGCAGCGACGCGCCCGGTGCGCTCGTTCGGCGAGCGCACCGGCGCCACGCTGATCGACGACCCGTGCACGGTGACGCTGTTCGGCGAGCCGGTGCTGCTGGCCCACGGCGATGCGCTGTGCGTCGACGACGTCGACTACCAGCGGGCGCGCGCGCTGGCGCGCAGCGACGCCTGGCAGCGCGACTTCCTCGGTCGCCCGCTCGACGAGCGGTTGCGCATCGCCGGCGAATTGCGTGGCGAGAGCCGCCGTGTGCAGGCCGCACGCGCGATGGGCGACGCCCACCCGGGAGACGTCGCCCCTGTGGCCGTCGACGCGGCGATGCGCCATGCCGGCGTGCGCACGATGGTGCACGGCCACACCCACCGGCCGGCCTGCCATCGATGGATGCTCGACGGCGCGCGGGCGCGTCGCTGGGTACTGCCCGATTGGCACGCCGGTAGCGACGGGGCTTCGCGCGGCGGCTTCCTGCGCGTGGACGCGTCGGGCTGGTCGCCGATCGGCTACCCGATCGGCGACACCACCGGCGATTCGATCGGCCGGTGAGCCCGGCCTGGGGTCCTTCGCTCGACCATGGCGAGGCCGGTGCCTGCGGCGCTCACTCGACCATCTTGTTCAGCGCCGGCGCATCGAGCGGCTCGCACGACTCCGTGACCTCGCCGCCGAGGCGAGCCAGGGCCGCCTGCAGCTGCTCGATCGTACGGTCCTGCTCGGCGACGTGGTCGATCAACCGGTGCAGCGCGAGCGACAACGGATCGTCGCCGCCCTGGGTGACCGCATAGGCCGAGAAGCCCATCTTCGCCGCCTGCGCCTCGCGGCGCTGGTCGGCGCCTTCGACGATGACCCGCGCCGGGATGCCCACCGCGGTCGCACCCGGCGGCACCGCCTTGAGCAGTACCGCGTTCGAGCCGATCCGCGCGCCGGCGCCTACGGTGAACGGCCCCAGCACCTTGGCGCCCGCGCTGACCACGACACCGTTTTCCAGCGTCGGGTGACGCTTCCTGCCACGGTCGAGCGACGTGCCCCCGAGCGTGACCCCCTGGTAGATCGTGCAGTCATCGCCGACCTCGGCGGTTTCGCCGATCACCACGCCCATGCCGTGATCGATGAAGACCCGCCGTCCCATCTTCGCGCCGGGATGGATCTCGATGCCGGTGAGCAGCCGGCCAAGCTGCGATACCGCGCGCGCCAGCGTTCGAAGACCCGAATTCCACAGCGCATGCGCAACCCGGTGCAGTGCCAGCGCGTGCACGCCCGGGTAGCACAGCAGCACCTCGAGCGTGGAACGCGCGGCCGGATCCTTCTCCAGCACGGCGGCGACGTCCTCCCGCAGGCGCGCGAACATCGGGTCTCTCCGAAAGTGGACGAACCGCTCCAGTTTAAGCGGTTTGCGGCGGTCCTGCCGCCGACGCAGGCAAGTGCACCCAGCCGCTCATCAGGCGGCGCGCGCTGCGCGACAGCACGGCCTTGTCGAAGCGCCAGCCCGAGGGCCCGTGCGACACCTCGGCGCCCACGGCCAGCACGTTGGAGACGTGGCCGATCCGGGTCGGCACCCCGGGCAGCGTCCGGGCGATCTCGCCGACCACGGTGCCGGGCAGCGCCGCGGCCGCCGCCAGCGCGATCGATCCGGTGCCGGTGAATGCATGGTGCAGCTTGCCCATCGACATGATCCGCGCCAGCAGGTCGATGCGGTCGGCGCCGACGTCGACGCCGGCGCTGGTCCGGTAGCCGACGGGCCGGGCCACCCACGCGACCTTGGGGGTGGCCGGCCGGAACGCGGTGGCGAACTCCGCGCTGTCGGCCAGGCCCATGCGCACGGCGGCCGCGGCGCGGATCGCCTCGAGCTGCGCGAGCAGCTTGCGCTGGCGGTTGACCTCGTCGGGCAGCTCGCGGCCGGTGAGGCCCAGCGCGTCGGCGCGCACGAACACGGTCGGATTGCCGGCCGTGATCATCGTCGCGCGGATCCGGCCCAGGCCGGGCACGGCGAGCTCGTCCTGCGGCGAGCCGGTGGGCAGCAGCGGCAGCGCCTCCGTGCCCGACTCGTCGCCGCCTGCCCCGGGATGCCGGTCGGACTGCGGTTCGAGGAACTCCAGGCGGATCTCGGCGCCGGGGAACGGAACGCCGTCCTCCATGAACGCGCCGTCCTCGAGCACCTCGCCGTGGCGCACCGGCACGAAGGCGTCGATGCGTTGCCCGACGTTCTGCTGCCAGATGCGCACCCGGGTGAGGCCGTCGACCGGCGCGACCAGCCCTTCGGCGATCGCGAACGGGCCGACCGCCGCCGACAGGTTGCCGCAGTTGCCCGACCAGTCGATCAGCGGCTCGCCGATCGACACGGCGCCGAACAGGAAATCGACGTCGCAGCCGTCGCGGGTCGAAGGGGCGACCAGCACCACCTTGCTGGTGCTCGACGTGGCCCCGCCCATGCCATCGGTGTGCTTGCCATAGGGGTCGGGGCTTCCGATCACGCGCAGCAGCAGCGCATCGCGCTCGCGCATCGAGCGCGGCAGGTCGCGCACGTGGAAGAACACGCCCTTGCTGGTGCCGCCGCGCATGTAGACGGCGGGGATGCGTCGCAGGTTCATCGCGGGGTCCTGGTGTGCTTCTCGATCCGGGTGCAGACGCCGCGCAGGATCGCGACTTCCTCGTCTTCGAGCCGGGCCCGCGAGAACAGCCGGCGCAGCCTCGGCATCAGCTTCTTCGGGTGGCGCGGGTCGAGGAACCCGATGTCCACCAGCGCGCGCTCGAGATGCTCGAACAGCGCCTCGATCTGGGCCTGCGTCGCGTGGCGCGGCGCGGATGCGTCCGGTGCGAGCGCCTCCGATTCGGACACCGCGTCGCCGCGCCGCGCGGACTGCCCCTCCGCCCCGGGCGGCTCCGCGGCCTGCGCGCGCAGGCACCAGGCCACGACCTGCACCGCCTGCGCGAGGTTCAGCGACTGATAGTCGTCCTCGCCCGGAATCGTGCACAGCGCCTGGCACAGGCCTACCTCGTCGATCGACAGGCCGGTGCGCTCGGCGCCGAACACGAACGACACCCGGTGCGACGGATGCGCAGCGAGCTCGTCGCGCGCGACGCGCACGCACGCCTGCGGATCGCGCGCGGGCGGGCCGAACTCGCGCGTCTCGGCGCTGACGGCAATCGCCAGCGTGCTGTCGGCCAGCGCCTGCGACAGCGAGGGCACGACGCGTGCGGCCGCCAGCACGTCGTCGGCGCGGCTCGCGCGCGCGATCGCTTCGGGGTGGCTGCAGACGTCCGGATCGCGCGGCGACGCGAGCACCAGCCGGCGCAATCCCATCGCGCGCATCGCGCGCGCGGCCGCACCGACGTTGCCGGGATGGCTGGTGCCGACCAGCACGAATTCGACGCGGTCGAACCACGCCGGCGCAGGGCGATGAAGGCTTGTCAGGGCGATCCCTTAGAATGACGGGTTCTGTTCAGTCACTACAGGCCCGATCGCCCATGCATCCGATGCTGAACGTGGCGGTCCGGGCGGCGCGACGCGCCGGCCGGATCATCAACCGCGCGAGTCTCGATCTCGAGACGCTCGCGGTGGCGCGCAAGCAGCGCAACGACTTCGTGACCGAGGTCGACCACGCCTCGGAAAAGGCGATCATCGAGACCCTGCTCACCGCGTATCCGGACCACACGATCTTAGCAGAGGAGTCCGGCCATCTCGTGAAGGGCGTGCCCGCGGGCGCCGAGCACAAGGTCGAGCAGGCCGAGCACGTCTGGATCATCGATCCGCTCGACGGCACGACCAACTTCATCCACGGGCTGCCGCAGTACGGGATCTCGATCGCGCTGATGCAGCGCGGCGTGGTCACGCAGGCGGTGGTCTACGACCCGAACCGCGACGAGCTGTTCACGGCCTCCAAGGGGGCGGGCGCGTTCCTGAACGACCGCCGCATCCGCGTGTCGAAGCGGCAGAAGTTCGACGAGGCGCTGATCGGCACCGGCTTCCCGTACCGCAAGCTCGACCAGCTCGAGGAGTACCTGGCGATCTTCCGCAGCGTGACCGAACGCGCCGGTGGCATCCGACGCCCCGGCGCGGCGGCGCTCGACCTCGCCTACGTTGCCTGCGGCCGCTTCGACGGCTTCTTCGAGATGGGCCTGTCGCCGTGGGACGTCGCCGCCGGCAGCCTGCTGATCACCGAGGCCGGCGGCCTGATCGGCGACTTCCACGGCGAGCCCGACTACCTGTTCTCCGAGCGTGTCGTGGCCGGTTCGCCGAAGGTGTTCGTCGCGATGATCGGACTGCTTCGCGGCATGCCGCCGACCGACAAGGCCTGAGGGCCCTGCCGGCGCCGCGCCTCAACGCCCCGCGTCGAGCCAGGCCGCGAGGCCGTCGGCGTTCAGCATGATGTCGAGCTCGAAGAGCGCGAACAGCTCGGGCCCCGTCACGGGCCAGTCCTGGCGGCGGGCCTCCTCGACCAGCATCGCCCGCACGCCGTCGCGCAGGCGCTCGGCGCGCGCCGGGCCGGCATCGCGGCACTCGAGCGCCAGCCGAACGTGCTCGTCGATCAGCCGGTGCAGGTCGGCGCCGTGCCGCTGCACGTCGGTCACCTGCCCGAAGTGCGTCACGTAGATCGCGCCGGGCGACCTGGCCAGCAGCCGGTCGATCGACGCGTGCAGCGCCGGCGGATCGAACTGCACCGGCGTCGTCGATGGGAAGATCCCCTGCCGCCCGTCGCGCTGCAGCTCGCGATACGACAGTCCGAACGTATCGCCGGCGAAGATGTGTCCCGATCGTTCGTCGACGATGCAGGCGTGGTGGCGCGCATGACCCGGCGTGTCCAGGAACTCGAAGCGGCGTCCGTTCAGCGAGACGGCCGCGCCGTCGGGCATCTGGACGACCCGCTCGGCCGGCACCGGAACGATGTCGCCGTACATGCGCCGTGCGGCCTGCGCGCCGTACACCTCGACCGTGGCCGCGGCGAGCCGCGACGGGTCGATCATGTGCCGCGCTCCGCGCGGGTGCACCGCGAGCCGCGCATTCGGGAAGGCGGCCATCATCGTCCCGGCGCCGCCCGCGTGGTCGAGGTGAACGTGAGTGAGCATCACCCAGTCGACGTCTGCGGCGCCCAGGCCGCGCTCGGCCAGCGCCGCCATCACGTGCGGCAGCGAGTCGTTGGAGCCGGTGTCGACGATCGCCGCCCGTCCCCCCTCGACGACGAGGTGCACCGCGTCGAGCATCGGGCGCACGAAGCCCGAGTCGACGGCGGCGATGCCGTGGCCGTAGTCAATCGAACAATGCATCGAAGCCTCCCGGCGGCTCGAAACGGCTCTCGCGCACGACGAGCCGCGTCGGCCCCGGCATCGCGCGCGCACGCACGCTGTGGCGCTCGTCGCCGGGGTAGACCAGCGTGCGCACGCCGTCGGCCTCGAACGACTCGGGCTCGATCACCGGCGGCGGGCGCCGACGCGCTTCGTCGAGCACGGCGGCCGCGCTGTCGTGCCGACCCACCTGCGCGAGGCTCATGATCTGCGCGGGCGCGAGCACGATCTCGCGGCGGCGGTAGCGCTCGATCGCCTCGCGCGGCGTGAGCCACACGCTGTCGGTCGCCTCGTGGTCGTCGTGCCGCGCCTGCTGGCCGCCGGGCAGCGCGGCCACGAAGAAGCGCGCGTCGAAGCGCTTGTTCATCATCGCGGGCACCTTCGGCGTGATCCAGCGAGTGAACGGCACCAGCGCATCGGTGGCGAGCTCCAGGCCGAGTTCGGCGAGCAGCGCGCCGAACGCGAGCCCTTCGCGCGCGCGGCGCGCCGCGCGCTCGGCCAGGCCGGCATCGGCGCCGCGCGCGAGCAGCACGCTGGCCTCCTCGAACGTCTCGCGGCAGGCCGCCACGAAGAAACCGGCTGCGACCCGCGCTTCGAGCTCGGGCTCGCCGAGGCGCGCGCGCAGCGCCTCGGCCGGCGCGCCGGCACGGCCGATCAGCGCATCGCCGCTGTCGTCGTCGTCGAGCTTGCCACCCGGGAAGACGTAGGCGCCGCCCAGCACGTCGGAGCTGCCGTGCCGGCGCAGCATCAGCACCTCGGGCCCGCGAGCGCCGTCGCGCAGCAGCACGACGGTGGCCGCGGGACGCGGGGGCGTGAGGACGGGTCGGAAAAACGGTTCCATGGGCGACCCGCATTCTGCCTGATCGGACAAGGCGACGATCGTGGGCTATCATTCGTCCTGGAACACCGACCATGCACGCGATGCCTTCGAACCGCCAGCGCCCATGCGCCGCCGCCCTGCCGGGCGCGGGGCGTTCGCGCGCGCGCATCGCGCCGCCGGGACGCCAGTTCGAGGCCGCCAGCCGCTCCCGCTCGCCGGCCTTCGATCTCTGAGCCCGGCGATCTTCCGCACGACCCTACCCGCCCCCACCTGATCGCCGGGCCCTCACCAGGGGCCGCGTTGCGCTGCGCGCCGCCGGCGCGCACACAGGAATCGCCATGAACCGTACCGCTCTCGCCACCCGCGTGATGACCGAACTCGACCACGTGCGCATCGACCGCCTGCTCGCGCGCGCGCTGCGCGCGTCCGACGACACGCTGCACGCGCTGCTCGACGATGCCGACGTCGTGCCGCCCCGACAGGTCCCCGCCGACGTCGTCACCATGTACACGCAACTCGCCGTCGAGGATCCCGACGACGGCACCCGCCGCAAGCTCGCGGTCTGCTATCCGGAAGACGCCGACCCGGCCGCCGGATTCGTGTCGGTGCTCTCTCCGGTCGGCACCGCGCTGCTGGGCCGCCGCCGCGGCGATCTCGTCGAATGGACCACGCCGTCGGGCGCGATCCATCGACTGCGCATCGTCGAACTGCTGTTCCAGCCCGAGGCGAGCGGCGACTTCACGCTGTGAAGCGCGGCCAGCCGAGCCGCGCCGCGCCGCCCCCCGGCGCTCGGGGCTCCGCGCGTCGCACGCGTCAACGCCCGAGCGCGCGCATCACCGCGCCGGTGCGGTTCTCGACGCCGAGCCTGCGGTACATGTTCTGCAGGTGCTTGCCCACGGTGCGCGGGCTCACGCCGAGCAGCTGCGCGATGCACTCGTCGGTCTTGCCGGCGGCAATCCAGCCGAGGATCTCGGTCTGCCGCGGCGTGAGTCGCGGCGGCGCAATCGCGCGGCTCGCCGAGCCGTCGCGCTCGATCAGCACCGTGCAGCCCGACGGACACGTGCGCGGCAGGCAGTGCAGCACCAGGCGCGCGCCGCTCGATTCGTCGACCAGTGACGCGCTGCGGCGCCCCTCGCCGCAAGCGGCCGCTTCGCTCAGCTGCGCACGCAGCCACTGCAAGACGGGAGCCGGCAATACGGGCCCCGGTCGCAGCGAAGAATGGCGACGCGCGATCTCCGCGAGCCAGGCGAGCGCCGGGCCCGACGCGTCGACGATGCCGAAGTCGCGGTCGAGCGTGATGGCGGCGATCCGGCCGTCGCCGGCGATGCCGTGCAACAGCCCGGTCGCGCATTCGGAACACGCGTTCGCCAGCGCCTGCCGGTAGAGCGCCGCGATCTGGGGACGCATCGCTTCGAGCAGGCCGAGTTCAGCGTCGGAGAAGTCGCGGCCGGCGCGGTTCAGCACGATGCCCGACAGCCGGCCCGGCTCCCAGGCGAGCGGCAGCAGCAGCACGCGGTCCAGGCCCAGCGGCGCGTAGTACGCGCCGAAGAGCTCGCTGCGCCGGAAGTCCGTATCCGCGATGCAATCGGACAGCCGGATGGCCCGCGCATGCGGATGCCGCAAGTGGTGGCGCACGAGCGGATGGTCGCCGAGGAAGCGGTCGAACGCTCCGGGGTCGACGCGCCCTGGCAGCCCGGACGGCTGCGCCGACAGGAAGCGCCGCCCGGCCGCGAGATCGCAGACGCTCAGCGTGGTGAGGTCCGAGCGCACGATTCGGGCGATCGCACGCAGCAACTCGGCCACCTGCTGCGAAGACGGGCGCGCACCCTCCCCGACGGTCCCGAGGAGGCGGGACGCGCGAGCGAACTCACCCGGGCGCGGCAGTCTCACGATGCGCTCCGCGAGGCGGCGCCTACGCAAGGATGCGTACTTACCCCTGGCCGGCAGAAGCGGAAATTATCCGCGACCGTGCCGGCGCGCGCCATCCGCGGCGCAGCGAACGGATCGATCCGGAGCGTGCGAACCGAGGAGGCGCCCATGGCTGTCGACGAAGCGAAACTGAACGCCCTGGTGGGCAGGATCGTCGAGGAGTTCGGCGCGATCGCGAACGCGCCGCTGGTGGTGCTGGGCGACCGGCTCGGCCTGTTCAGGAAGATGGCCGGCGCCGGACCGATGGACGCCGAGGCCTTGTCCGATGCGAGCGGCGTGCGCCTGCGCTATGCGCAGGAGTGACAGGGTGACCTTCTTCGACTGCCTGCACGACATGGGCGATCCGGTCGGCGCCGGCCGGCACGTGCGCCAGACGCTCGCGCCCGACGGGGCGTGGATGCTGGTCGAGCCGTTCGCCGGCGACTCGGTCGCCGAGAACCTCAATCCGGTGGGCCGCGTCTACTACGCGGCTTCCACGATGGTGTGCACGCCGTGCTCGCTGTCGCAGGAGGTCGGCCTGGGGCTGGGCGCGCAGGCCGGCGAGCGCCGGCTGCGCAAGGTCGCCGAGGAAGCGGGATTCGAGCGCTTCCGCCGCGCGACGCAGACGCCGTTCAACCTGATTTTCGAGGCTCGCGCCTGAGCGGAGGGTCGGCACCCGGCCGGCTCCTGCGGCCCCGAAGCGTCTCGCCCTCCTCGAACGTCCGGTGGGCCGCGCCGCCGCGGCGCCCGATGGCACGAAACGTGCGTATCGGAAGACGGCCCCACCCAGATCCCGAGGAGGAGACACATGGCCCACATCGTCATCGTCGGCGCGAGCACCGGCGGCATGCCCGCCGCCTACGAGATCCGCAACACGCTCGGCTCCGGGCACCGGATCACGGTCGTCAATCCGTCCGAGACCTTCAGCTTCGTGCCGTCGAACCCGTGGATCGCGGTGGGCTGGCGCAAGCGCAGCGACACCTGCTTTCCGATCGCGCCGTACCTGAAGAAGCGCGACATCGACTTCATCGCGCAGGCGGTCACCGAGATCCAGCCCGATGCGAACAGGGTCGTGCTGGCCGACGGGCAGCAGCTGTCCTACGACTACCTGGTGATCGCCACCGGCCCGAAGCTCGCGTTCGACGAGATCGAGGGCTTCGGCCCCGAAGGCCACACCGAGTCGATCTGCACGATCGACCACGCCGAGAAGGCCTACGGAAACTGGCAGCGATTCGTCGCCGACCCGGGCCCGATCGTGGTGGGCGCGACGCAGGGCGCCTCGTGCTTCGGCCCGGCCTACGAGTTCGCGTTCATCATGGACGCCGACCTGCGCAAGCGGCGCCTGCGCAGCAAGGTGCCGATGACCTTCGTGACCTCCGAGCCCTACATCGGCCACCTCGGCCTGGGCGGGGTCGGCGACTCCAAGACGATGCTCGAATCGGAGCTGCGCCAGCACCACGTCAAGTGGATCTGCAACGCCAAGGTGATGCGCGTCGAGCCCGGCAAGATGATCGTCGCCGAGCACAACGAGAAGGGCGAGGTCGTCAAGGAGCACGAGCTGCCGTTCAAGTACTCGATGATGATCCCGGCGTTCAAGGGGGTCGACGCGGTCATGAAGGTCGGCGACAAGCTGGTCAACCCGCGCGGCTTCGTGAAGGTCGACGAGTTCCAGCGCAACCCGGCGTGGAAGAACATCTATTCGGTGGGCGTGTGCATCGCGATCCCGCCGGTCGAGGCCACGCCGGTGCCGACCGGTACGCCGAAGACCGGCTACATGATCGAGTCGATGGTGACCGCGGTCGCGCACAACATCCGCGACGACATCGCCGGCAAGCAGGTCTCGGAGAAAGGCACCTGGAACGCGATCTGCCTGGCCGACATGGGCGACACCGGCGTCGCGTTCGTCGCGATCCCGCAGATCCCGCCGCGCAACGTGGCCTGGATGAAGAAAGGCAAGTGGGTGCACCTGGGCAAGGTCGCGTTCGAGAAGTACTTCCTGCGCAAGATGAAGAAGGGGTCGTCCGACCCGATCTACGAGAAGTACGTGCTCAAGGCGCTGGGCATCACCCGGCTGCAGGAGGAGTCGAAACCGAAGGCCGGTTGAGTCCCCTGCGCTCGCGGCCGCGGGCCCGCGCCCGCCGGCCGCCGCCGGCACCGGTGTGTCATGACAAAGCCGGTACACTGTCATGACACGTCATGTCCGACGGCGGTCCGGAGGCGCGCATGGCAGCCGACTCGAAGCCCAGCTGCGAGCAGATCATCGACATCATGGTCGATCCCTTCGTGGTGATCGACCGCGACTACCGCATCGTCGCGGCCAATCGCGCCTACCGCGATCGCTACGGCGTCGAAGCCCACGGCGTGGTCGGCCGGCTCTGCCACGAGGTCTCGCACCACTCGGCGGTGCCGTGCAGCCGCAACGGCGAGCACTGCCCGCTCGAGGAGGTGTTCGAGCGCAAGCAGGCCACGCAGGTGATGCACGTGCATTTCGACCGCGACGGCGGCGAGGAGTACGTGCAGCTGCACGCGAGCCCGCTGCTGGGCGACGACGGCGAGGTGCGCTACATCGGCGAGACGATCTTCCGCGTCGCGAGCGCGCAGGGCGACGACGCCGCACGCCTCATCGGCCGCTCGCAGCCGCTGCTTCGCATGACCAGCCTGCTGCAGCGCGTGGCGCCGACCCAGACCACGGTGCTGCTGCTCGGCGAGAGCGGCGTGGGCAAGGAGCAGGTCGCCAAGTACCTGCACCACTACTCGAACCGCGCCCACGGGCCGTTCGTGGTGGTCGACTGCGCGGCGCTGGGCGCGAACCTGATCGAGAGCGAGCTCTTCGGCCACGAGAAGGGCTCGTTCACCGGCGCGTCGCAGCGCACGCGGGGCCTGTTCGAGGCGGCCGACGGCGGGACGCTGTTCATCGACGAGATCGGCGAGCTGCCGCTGCCGCTGCAGGCCAAGCTGCTGCGCGCGCTCGAGACCGGCACCATCCGGCGCGTCGGGGGGACCGGCTACGTGAAGGTCGACGCACGCATCATCGCGGCGACCAACCGCGACATGCGGCAGATGGTCGCCGACGGCCTGTTCCGGCAGGACCTCTACTACCGGCTGTCGGCGTTCCCGATCACGGTGCCGCCGCTGCGCGAGCGCAAGGACGACATCGCCCGGCTGGCCGAGCACTTCCTGTCCCGGATGGAGGACGCCGACCGGCACCTGCCGCTCAGCCCCGAGGTGATCGAGGTGCTGCTCGCGTACGACTACCCCGGCAACGTGCGCGAGCTGCGCAACATCGTCGAGCGCGCCGCGATCCTGGCCTGCGACGACGCGCTGCGCCCGAGCCACATCGTGCTCGACGAGCCGCGCCGGGCCAGCGCGCACGGCGCGGCGCGCCACGGCCGCGCGCCCGCAGCGCCCGCCCGTCGCGCGGGTCCGGTCAGCGACCAGGCGATCGCGCAGGCGCTGCACGACTGCGCCGGACACCGCGGACAGGCGGCGGCACTGCTGGGCATCAGCGAGCGCACCCTGTACCGCCGCCTCGGGCGCCGGCAACCGGCGAGCGCCGGCTGATCCGCGCATTGCATTCGATGGAATAAACCTCGCGCGTCGCCCGTCTTGGTCGGGTGGGACGCGGCCGCGTCCAACGTCCGGTCCCCACAGGAGGAGGACGACGACGATGAAAAAGAGAGACTTCCTGGCCGGAGCCGGCGGATCGCTGGCCGCCGGCGCACTCGGCGCGCTCGCGCCGGGCCTCGCGCGGGCGGCGGCACCCTGGCAGCCAGGGGAGCTGGCGGAGGGCACGGTCGATTCGGCGACGCTCGAGGCGCTGCCTGGCAAGGTGCCGCTGATCAAGCGCAGCTACCGGCCGACCAACTACGAAACCCCGATCGACTACCTGCGCACGGCGATCACGCCGAACAACGCGTTCTTCGTGCGCTGGCACCTCTCGGGTATTCCCGAGGTGAAGCTGCGCGACTGGCGGCTGAAGGTCGGCGGAGAGGCCGCCGGCAAGGCGCTCGAGTTCGACATGGCGACGTTGCGGCGCGAGTTCGAGCAGGTCGAGTTGGTGGCGGTCTGCCAGTGCTCGGGCAACCGCCGCGGCATGTTCCAGCCGCACGTCGCCGGCGTGGAATGGGGCGTGGGTGCGATGGGCAACGCGCGCTGGACGGGCGTGAGACTGCGCGACGTGCTCGACAAGGCCGGCGTGAAGGGTGGCGCGATCGAGGTCGCGTTCAACGGCGCCGACGGCGGCGTGTTTCCGGCCACCCCCGACTTCGTCAAGAGCATCCCGGTCGACAAGGCGCGCGACGAGCACACGATGATCGCCTTCGAGATGAACGGCAAGCCGTTGCCGGCCGCCAACGGCTTCCCGGCGCGGCTGATCGTTCCGGGCTGGACCGGCACCTACTGGATGAAGCAGCTCACCGACCTGGACATCCGCACCAAGCCCCAGGGCGGCTTCTGGATGAACCCGGCCTATCGGGTACCGGCGGGCCGCTTCCCGAAGGCCGACGCCTTCGCGACGCAGGCGACGCCGGCCAATACGCCGATCACCGACATCGTCGTCAATTCGCTGGTCACGTCGATTCACGACGGCGAGCGGGTCCATCGCGGTCAGACGGTCGAGGTCGCGGGCATCGCCTGGGACGGCGGCCGCGGCATCCGCGAGGTGCAGGTGTCGATCGATGCCGGGCGCAGCTGGCAGCCGGCGAAGCTGGGACACGACTACGGCCCGTACTCGTTCCGCCAGTACAGCTACCGGTTCCGGCCCGAGAAGGAGGGCGTGTACCTCGTGATGGTCAAGGCGACCAACGCGCGCGGGGACACGCAGACGATGAACCTGGTGCACAACCCGGCGGGCTACCACCACAACGTGGTGGAGCGCATCCAGGTCGAAGTGGTCTGAGGAGGCTGCCATGATGCGAACCCTGATCGCGGCAGCCCTCGCCGCTTCGTGCGCCACCGGCTGGGCCGCCGAGGCGCAGTTCAAGCTGAAGGACGCGCCCGGCGTGCAGCAGGTCTACACGAACTGCATGTCCTGCCACAGCGTGGACTACGTGCAGCTCAACTCGCCGTTCCTCGACCGCAAGGGCTGGGAGGCCGAGGTCGGAAAGATGATCAAGGCCTTCGGAGCCCCGGTGAAGGCCGAGGACGTGCCGGCGATCGTCGACTACCTCGCGAAGAACTACGGCAAGCCGTAGCGTCGGGCGGCGGCCCGGGCGGCGCGCGAATGCGCGCGCCCGCGGTCAGCCGGCCTGCAGCGCGCGCACGTCGACCTGCCGCGCAAGACGCGTCGTGTCCTCGGGGAACGCGAGCCGCGTGCCCGGCGCCAGCAGCGCCGCGGTGCCGCCCGCGATCCCGTGGCGGAATGCGTCCTCGAGCGGGGCGCCCGACGCGAGGCGCCAGAGCATCGCGGCGACGAAGCTGTCGCCCGCCCCGACCGTGCTGGCGATCTCGACTTGCAGCGCCGGGGCGCGCAACGCGACATCGCGCGTGGCGAGCAGCGCACCGCGATGGCCCAGCGACAGCGCAACGACCTCGGCCTTGCCGGCGAGCACCAGGCCGCGGGCGGCGCGCACCCAGTCGGCCTCGGCCTCCAGCGCTTCGCCGGTGAGCTCGCGCAGTTCGCGGAGGTTCGGCTTGACCAGGTAGACGCCCTGCTCGAGCGCCGCCGCGAGCGGCGCGCCGGACGTGTCCAGCACCATGCGGGCGCCGCGGTCGCGCGCCGCGCGCGCCAGGCGCGCGAAGAAGTCCTGCGGAACGCCGGCGGGCAGGCTGCCGCTGCCGACCACCCAGGCCGGCGCCTCGTCGAGCGAGGCGAGGCCGTCGAGACAGGCCTGCCACTCGCCTTGTGCCAGTTGCGGGCCGGGCAGCACGAAGCGATATTCGCGGCCGCTCGAGTGCTCGAGGACCGTGAAGCTCTCGCGCGTCTCGCCGGCGATGCCGATGGCAATGCTCGGTACGCCCTCCTGGTCGAGCAATTCGCGCAGCAGCCGCCCGAGGTTCGGGCCGGCCGGATACAACGCGGTGCACCGGGCGCCGAACCGCGTGAGCACGCGCGCAACGTTGATCCCGCCACCTCCGGGGTCGCGCCGGACGTCGGTGCAGCGCAGCTTGTGCTCGGGCGTCACGACCGACGTCCCCGCGGAGACGTCGATCGCCGGATTGGGCGTCACCGTCAGGATGGCGTTGCTCACGGCGCCACCGCGGAGGCTTCGGCTGGGCGCGCCTGCGCGCGCTCAGGCCGGGAATCATGATTTACAGTCATTTATGAAGAATACCTGTTAACCATATGTTTTGTATGTAATTACAACCTGAATCCCCATCGACGCTCGGGCGACCGCCCAGGACACCCGCCCGGCGCCCGCCAGCGCTGCGCGGTGCGCCCCCGGCCCACTGGCATACTTGCGGGCCAGGATCCAAGGTACAGCGCAAGTGCCCCCGCCGCAGCCCTCGCCGGAACCCCGGCTCGCCGAGTCGGACCTCTCGGGCCACACCCCGATGATGGCGCAATACCTGCGCCTGAAGGCCGAGCACCCCGACCGGTTGATGTTCTACCGGATGGGCGATTTCTACGAGTTGTTCTACGGCGACGCGGAGCGTGCCGCGCGCCTGCTCGGGATCACGCTGACCCGGCGCGGCGTCTCGGCGGGCGAACCGATCCCGATGGCGGGCGTGCCGGTGCACTCGGTCGAGCAGTACCTGGCGCGGCTGATCCGCCTCGGCGAGTCGGTCGCGGTGTGCGAGCAGATCGGCGACCCGGCGACGTCGAAGGGCCCGGTCGAGCGCAAGGTGGTGCGCATCGTCACGCCCGGCACGCTGACCGACTCCCAGCTGCTGCCCGATCGCGACGACCGGATCCTGCTGGCCGTGCAGCCGGCAGCCCGGGTGGCGCGCGGTGCCGGTGCGGCCGGGGGGCGCGCCGGCGTCGCCGGGAACGGCACGGGCACGAGCGAGGGCGTCCCCGGTCATTCGCCGGGCAGGCTGGGGCTGGCGTGGATGGTCGTGGCCAGCGGCGAGTGCTGGCTGGCCGAGCTGTCGGCCGACGCGATGGCGCGCGAGCTCGACCGGCTGCGCCCGGCCGAGGTCGTGCTTCCCGAGGGCGCGACGCTGCCGCAGGCGCTGGCCGACGCGCTGGCCAGCGCCGCGATCGCGCGGGCCCCCGCGTGGCAGTTCGACGCCACCCGCTCGCAGCGGCGGCTCACCGGGTTGCTCGGCACCCGCGACCTGGCCGGCTTCGGCGCCCAGCACCTGGACGCCGCAGTCGCGGCTGCGGGCGCCCTCCTCGACTACGTCGAGCGCACGCAGGGACAGGCACCTTCGCACCTGCAGGCGCTGCGCGTCTTCACCGGCGACGAGTTCGTGATCCTGGACGCGGCCGCGCGGCGCAACCTCGAGATCGTCGAGAGCCTGCGCGGCGACGACGGCGCGTCGCTGCTGCGGCTGCTCGACCGCTGCGCGACCAGCGCGGGCGGCCGCCTGATGCGCCGCTGGCTGCTCGAGCCGCTGCGCTCGCAAGCGGCCGCCTCGCACCGCCATGCCTGCGTGCAGGCGCTGCTCGGCCCCGCCGCGGCGCCGAGCCCGGGCGGACGGCCGGCCGCGGCGCTCTCGCCCGACGACGCCGCCCCCGGGACGCCGCTCCACGAGCCGGTGCTGGCCGACCTGCGCGAGCTGCCCGACCTCGAGCGCATCGCCGCGCGCATTGCGCTGCGCTCGGCGCGCCCGCGCGAACTCGCCGCGTTGCGCGACGCCGAGCCGGCGCTGCGCCGCCTGGGCGAACGCCTCGCCGGGCTCGACGACGCACTGTTCGGCGAGTTGCGCGACGCGCTGCGGGTGCCCGACGCGGCGCTCGCGCCGATCGCAGCCGCGCTGCTCGACGAGCCGGCCGCGCAGGCACGCGACGGCGGCGTGATCCGCGACGGCCACGACGCCGCGCTCGACGAACTGCGCGCCATCGACCGCGACTGCGACAGCCTGCTCGCCACGATGGAGGCGCGCGAGCGCGAGCGCACCGGCATCGCGAACCTGCGCGTGGGCTACAACGCGGTGCACGGCTTCTACATCGAGGTCACGCGCGGCCAGGCCGACCGCGTGCCCGACGACTACCGCCGCCGCCAGACGCTGAAGAACGCCGAGCGCTACATCACGCCGGAACTGAAGGCCTTCGAGGACAAGGCGCTGTCGGCGCGCGAGCGCGCGCTGGCGCTCGAGCGCCAGCTCTACGACGCGCTGCTCGAATCGCTGGCGCCGACGGTGGCCGCCTGGCAGCGCGCCGGGCGGGCCGCGGCGCAACTCGACGTGCTGGCCGCGTTCGCCGAGCGCGCGCGCGCGCTGCGCTGGGTGCGCCCGCGCTTCGTCGCGGCGCCGGGCATCGAGATCCGCGGCGGCCGCCACCCGGTGGTCGAGGCCGGCGTCGAGCAGTACACGCCGAACGACTGCGTGATGCGCGAGAACCGCCGCCTGCTGCTGCTCACCGGCCCGAACATGGGCGGCAAGTCGACCTACATGCGCTCGGTGGCGCTGATCGCGTTGCTCGCGTGCTGCGGCAGCTTCGTGCCGGCCGACGCCTGCGAGCTCGGGCCGATCGACCGGATCTTCACGCGCGTCGGTGCGTCCGACGACCTGGCCGGCGGACGCTCGACCTTCATGGTCGAGATGACCGAGGCCGCGTCGATCCTGCACGCTGCCACCGAGCGCTCGCTGGTGCTGATGGACGAGATCGGCCGCGGCACGTCGACCTTCGACGGCCTCGCGCTCGCGCACGCGATCGCCGCGCGATTGCTGTCGCACAATCGTTCGCTGACGCTGTTCGCGACGCATTACTTCGAGCTCACCCAGCTCGCGGCCACGCACCCGCAGGCGGTGAACCTGCACCTGGCCGCGGCCGAGCACCGCGGCGGCATCGTGTTCCTGCACGAGGTGCGCGACGGGCCGGCCAGCCGCAGCTACGGCCTGCAGGTCGCGCGGCTGGCGGGGCTGCCGCCCGCGGTGATCCGCGCGGCCAGCCAGCTGCTGGGCGAACTCGAGGCACGTGCCCGGGCCCACGACGACCAGCTCGACCTGTTCGCGATGCCGCAGGGGCCCGCGCCCGACCTGGTCGGCCTGGCCGGACAAGGACCCGCCGCCGCCGCGCCGGCGCCGACCCGCGACGGCGAACCCGACCGCGCGATGCTGGCGCTCGCGCGGCTGCGCGAGATCGATCCCGACGCGCTCAGCGCGCGCGAGGCGCTCGAGCTGCTCTACGAATTGCGTGCCCAGGTCGACGGGGAAGCCGGCGAACCGGGCGTCGCCCGCGCGGGCGCCAGCGACGCGGGCGCCGGCGACGCGGGCGACGCGGGCGACGTCGGCCGCGGATGAGCGGGCGCCGCCCCGACGCGACGCGGCGCGCGCTGCTGCAGGCGACCGCGGCCTTGGCGGGCGGCGTCGTGGCGCTGCCGCGGTGCGCGCTGTCCACCGACGCCGATCGCCCTGCCTCCGGCCGGCGCTTCGCGTTCGCACTGATCGGCGACGCACCCTATGGCGCGCTCGAGGCCCAGTGGCTCGCGCGGCTGTACGCCGACTTCGATCGCGACATCGCATTCGCGATCCACGTGGGCGACATCAAGGCGGGCTGGGAGCGTTGCGACGACGCGCTGCTCGCCGCGCGCCACGCGCTGCTCGACGCCTGCCCGGTGCCGCTGGTCTACGTGCCGGGCGACAACGAATGGACCGATTGCGCGCGCTCGCGCGCCGGCGGCTTCGATCCGCTCGAGCGCCTCGACTGGTTGCGCCGGCACTTCTTCGCGCAGCCCCGGCCGGTCGGTGCAGGCGCCCTGCGCGCCGCGGAGGCGCTCGCCGGCTTCGAACGCCAGGCCGACCATAGGCCCGACGGCCCACCGGAGAACCTTCGATGGCGCCACGGCGGGATCGGCTTCGTGACGCTGAACCTGCCGGGCAGCAACAACGGGCTCGCAGCCGAGGGACTCGGCGAATCCGAACTGCGGGTTCGCGAGCGCTTCAACGCCGAGTGGCTGCGCGACGCCTACGCGATCGCCGCGCGCGAGGCGCAGGCGGCGCTGGTCGTCGTCGCGCACGCGAATCCGCGCTTCGATCGCGACCGCGCCCGCCGATCCGCGCCAGGCACGCGGCGCGACGGCTACGCCGCGTTCCGCCGCCTGTTGCGCGAATCGAGCGACGCGTTCGCCGGGCCCACGCTGTTCCTGCACGGCGATACGCACTGGCACACGGTGCAGGCGATCTCGCCGAAGCTCGTGCGGGTCGAGGCGCACGGGTCGCCGTTCGTCGACCAGTGGGTGCGCATCGACGTCGATGCCGATGCGCATCAGCCGTTCTCGCTCGTCAGCCGGCGGATCGCCGCGGCGCAGCCGACGCCGCCGTAGCGCTGCCTGCGACGGCGGCCAGCGCGACGGCCAGCAGCGCGGCAACCGCGTTGTGCAGCGTGGTCGTCAGCAGCGGCTGCGTGCCCAGTGCCGTGCCTGCCCCGAGCACCAGCTGCGCCGCCACCAGCAGCGCCAGCCACGCGGCCACCGCGGGACGCGCGGCGCGCAACCGCAGCGCCAGCATCGCGACCGCGATCGCGAGCAGCAGCCCGACCAAGCGGTGCGCCACGTGCAGCCCCTGCGCCGCTGCGCCATCGACGGCAACCGTCGCACGCGTCGGATCGATTGCCGCGACGTCGAAGCGCGCGCCGCTGGCGCACAGCGGCGTCGCGCAGGCGTCGATCGCGTGCCGCGCGCCGATCATCGTGCCGCCCCACGCGAGCAGGCCGACCAGCGCGAGCGCGGTGACGGCCACGCCGCGCGCGCCGGGCGGCACGCCACGTCCGCCACGAGCGGCCGCGATCCACGCCAGCGCCACCGCCAGCAGCAGGCCGCCGACGAGATTGCCGAGCGTGACCAGCGGCAGGTCGTGCGGCGTGTAGCGCCCCAGCCACGACAGGAACACCGTGTCGACGAGCGCGACGGCCGCGGCGATTCGCGCACCGCCACCCATCGACGACCAGCCGAACACGACGACCAGCAGCACCAGCACGCCGGCCAGCGTCGCGCTGACACGGTGCAGCGCCCGCGCAATGCGTACCGGCGGCGGCGCGTCGACCGACGGCACGTTGGCGATCGTCGCGACCGCCGCGTCGAGCGCACCGCGCTCGCGCGGACCGGCCTGCCCGGACGGCTCGACGGCCTGTGCCCCCGCCGCGTCGGTCGCCCCCGCCGCGCCGATCGGCGCGGAAGCGCCGGAGGCGGCCGGCGCGCCGGACGCGTGCGCCGCGCGGTAGCAGTCGGGCCAACCGTCGCAGCCGACGCCGTTGCCCCAGTGGCGGATGAACGCGCTGGACGCCGTGATGCAGACCGTGAGCAGGCAGGCGACGAGCGCCAGCGAGCGGATCATCGGGCGCGCCTCGCGGCGACGACGCTGTCGAGCACGACCCAGACGAACAGCACGCCGCCGACGATCGCCAGCAGCCCGCCGAAGCCCATCAGGCCCATGCCGAACACCTCCTGCGTGCTGCGCAGCGTCTGCTCGGCGCCGGCGACCTTGCGCTGCACGCCGTAGCCGCCCGACCACATCAGGCCGAGGATGTGCAGCAACTGCCCGCCGCCGTAGATCCAGGGCTGCCAGTTCGCGATCCGGCCGGTGGCCTCGCGATAGCCCAGGCGCGGCAGCAGCGCGTAGGCCAGCCCCATCAGCGCCAGTGTCACGCCGACGATCGAGCCGTGATAATGCGCGGGCACGCGCACGTCCGATCCCTCGATCAGGAAGCCGAGCACGCCGCCCGTCGAGAACAGCAGCAGCGACGCGATCAGCGACGCGCGCAGCGGTCGCGTCGCGGGCGTCGACGCGACGCGACGCGCGAGCGCGACCGCCAGCGCCAGCACCATCGGGAGGATCGCGAGTCCGCCGCCGAAGCGCATCAGCCAGGTCATCATCTTGCGGTGCTCGACCGACGGCACGCTCCAGTTCAGGTAGATGAGCGGCGCGGCGAACACCGACACGAGACCGATCGCGTAGACCAGCACGACGACGCGCGGGCTCAGCGGCAGCGGCGAACCCACGAGCGTCGCCAGCCAGGCCCACGCCACCAGCATCAGCAGCGTCCAGGTGAACTGGATCACGTGCCCCGGCCCCCAGAACAGCAGCTCGTAGTAGGTGCGCGCGTCGAGCTCGCGCGGCACGTCGGCCGCGGACCACACCAGCGCCATCAGCGCGACGGCGCTCGAGACCGCCGCCGCCTTCAGGCCGAAGCGCAGCGCGTCGGCGCCGTCGAGCTGCAGGCTCATCCGGGCCGGTGCCACGAACGAACGCAGCGTGAGCAGCAGGAACCCCACGCCGAACACGACCAGCCCGTACAGGAACGTGTCGTTGTCGAGCACCGGCACGTAGTTCGACATCACCGGCGTCGCCGCCCCGGTGAACGGCGCAACCGCCATGAACAGCGTGCCGAGGCCGGTGACCCACAGCGCAAGCCACCCGAGCCAGAGCGAGCGCGGCGAGGTGTCGATCGTCCACAGCATGCCCGCCATCGACACGAACCAGACCAGCACCGAGAGGTCGACGTGCACCACGAGCGCGACCCGGAAGAAGTCGCCCGCCGGGACCAGGTTGGCGAAGAACGGCGTTCGCGCGAGCACCAGCAGGATCGAGAACACGCCGGCGCCGATCAGCGCCGCCACCCCGAGCAGCAGCCACCCGGCGGCGATCGAACGCTGCTCGGTCGTGGGAACGGCGACGTCGAATCGATCGTCGCGGGCGCGCGCCGGCGCGCCGGCGATCTGGCGGGGCAAGCCCGCGGTCGGTGCGCCGCTCATCGGATCACCACCCCACCCTGGTCGGGGATGAAGTCGATCAGCACGACCTGCCCCGGCACGACCGTCAGCCGCCGCTCGCCTTCGTGGTTGAAGCCCTTGACGCGGACGTCGTCGTTGAACTGCACGCGCAGCTGGTGATCGCCGGCCGCGATGGGCAGGCGTCGATAGCCGCTGGCCGCGCCGTCGCGCCGCAGCCCCGCGGGCTGGAACGTCTCGTCGTAGAGCACCTTGCCGTCGAGCTCGACGCGCACGTGCACCGGCGAGCGCTCGCGCGGGCAGTCCATCTGCGCGCGCAACTGGGGCGGCAGCTTGGCAAGCTCCTCGGCCGTGCGCGCGCGGCAGTCGGTCGCGAACTCGCCCGGGTGCCGGAACGACAGGCGCAGCAGCGCGTCGTCCGGCGCGAGGTGCTGGTACGCCGGCGCAGTCGAGAAGTAGCCGATGAACGCGGCGAACAGCAGGTACAGGATTCCCTGTCCACCGTACCGCAGCAGCGCGTTAGCCATGTCCGTGTTCTCCGAGTGTGCGCCGGCGATCGTCGCCGGCCTTCGATGCCAACCCCGCCGCGGCGAGCCGCGACCCGAACGCCTCGATCCCTGCGTCGAGCGCAGCGCCGTCCTCGCGGCCGGCAGGGATCACCATGACCCGCGCGCGATCGACGGCGCGGCGCAGGCGCGGCTCGCGACTGCCCGCGATCCGTTCGATGGTCCATCGTACCCCGAAGCGGTACTCGCAATCCCCCATCGCGCACGTGGCCACGACGACGCCGGCGGCGCCGGCACGCAGCCCGTATTCGACGAACGAAGGCGGCAGCATCCCGGCGCACGGCAACTCGAAGTCCAGCACCCCGACGCGCCCGGCCGGCCGGGCGCCATGCCGGCACGAGAACACCAGCGTCGCCCCGGCGGCGCCCGGTTGCCGCAACGCGGCCTCGATCTCGTCGCGCAACACGCCCACCGTCAGGCCCGGGAGGTCGATGCCGCTCACCAGCCGCACGCCCGGCCGGAACGGCACCGCCGATGGGCACGAACCCGCGCAGATCCCGCACGACGCGCATCGATCGTCGTCGACGACGGCGATCTCGCCCTCGCCTCCGGGATGCGGCGCCATCGCGATCGCGGCGAACGGGCAGTCGGCGAAACAGATGCGGCACCCGTTGCAGTGCTGCGGATCGACCCTCGCCGGCGCCGGCCGCGCGCGGCCGCCGAGCCAGGGCGCCACGCCGAGCAACAGCGTGAGACCGACGCTCGCGACCCAGACGGCGGCCGGGGAGGTCGCGTAGATCGCCGGCAGCGGCGCCAGGTAGAACCAGTCGATCGGCAGCGATGCGGGCAGCCGCTGCAGGTCGGCGGGCGGCTCCGAGACCGCGGGCATCGCAAGCGACAGCGCGAGCATCGCACCGAGGCTCCACAACGCCACGGCGCGGCTCGCGCCGGTCTGCGGCTGGGTGAGCCGCTGCACGTGCGCCCACATGAGCAGCAACAGCACCAGCGGCACGCCGATGTGCAGGAACACCACCAGCGAGAACAGCCGGTCGGAGACCGCTCCTGCGGCGATGAAGTTGCGCACCAGCGCGGGGCCGAAGCCGGGCAAGGCGCCGAACCACTCGGTCGTCGCCGTGGCGACGAACAGCGCCACGGTGTCCCAGACCATCCAGTAGCCGATCACGCCCGCCGCGACGGCCAGCCACAGCGTCGGCACGCCGCTCACCCACGAGTACCAGCGAAAGCCTCGGAAGCGCCCGAGCATCAGCTCGCGCAGCAGGTGCAGCACGATCACGGCGACGAACGCGTCCGACGCGTAGCGGTGCAGGCTGCGCATCACGCCGCCCGCCCACCACTGGCCGTGCGTCAGCGCCTCGACCGACGCGTGCGCGCCGTCCACGCTGGTGTCGTAGAAGACGTACAGGTAGCCGCCCGTGAGCGCGATCAGCCAGAACAGGTAGAAGCCCAGCCCGCCCAACTGGCGCAGCGGGTTATCGGGCTCGCCGCAGATCCGGTCGAGCCCGTGCTCGAACGCTCGCCAGGCGCGCGCGGCGCGAGCGCCTCGCGGCGGCTCGACGGGCCTCTGGGACAGGAACACGGACATGCTCGACCGGCGCGATGGCAGGAGGCCTGGGACACACCCCGACGCGCTCAGGCGCGCGTCGACCGCCGCAGCTCCCGCATCACCACCCAGGCGATCGCGCCCAGCGTCGTCAGTCCGGCGAAGATCTCGAAGAACAACGAGTAGTTGACCCGGTACCCGCCCGTCTGCGGATCGTACACGGTGCAGTACAGGATGACCTTCTCCCACAGGTTCTCGAGGGATGCGTGCTGCGAGGCCTGCCCCGACAGCAGTTCCTTCAGCGGCTGGACCAGCATCGGCAGGTCGAAGTTCTCGCCATAGACCTGCCGATAGATCACGCCGTCGGCGTCGACGATCGTCACCTGCGTGACGTGGTCGAAGCCCTTCGGCGTCGCCTCGTAGGTGAAGCCGAGGTTGGCGGTCAGCGCCTCGACCTGCGTCGGGTCCGGGCTCAGGAAGTCCCAGCCGCGCTCGTCGATCTTGTTCTGGCGCTTGAAGGCCGCCATCGCCGCCGGACTGTCGAAGGGCTGGTTGAAGCCGATCGACACCACCGCGAACTTTCCGTCGCCGAGCGCCTTGCGCGCCTCGCGCACCGCTTGGGCCAGGAACTGCGTGGCGACCGGGCACGCCTGGAAGCAGCCGGTGTAGACCAGGCTGATCAGCAGCGGCCGGCCGCGGTAGTCGCCGAACCGCACGTCCTTGCCGGTGCTGTCGCGCAGCCGCACGTCGACGAGCGGGCGGCCGATCGCCGCCTGGCTGGTCGCGATCACCTTGCGATAGTCGGGTGCGCGGTTCGCGCCGTCCGCCGGCGTGCCGTCGGCCCACGCCGGCGCGGCGGCGGCGCAGATGCCC
Source organism: Burkholderiaceae bacterium (assembly GCA_019635275.1). GTDB lineage: Bacteria > Pseudomonadota > Gammaproteobacteria > Burkholderiales > Burkholderiaceae_E > Zeimonas. The sequence goes on from JAHBZV010000010.1 coordinate 46,502, forward strand.
GCCACCACGGCGCCGCTCGCCAGCACGCGCCGCAGAACCGGGGCGATCGACTGCAGGTGCGCGGCCAGCGACACCGCCGCCTCAGCCACCGAGCGAGGCCCTCATCCACCCGTCGGCGATGGTCCCGAGGAGCAGCAGCGAGAGCTGGATCAGCGAGGCGTGGAAGCTCGCCAGCGCATTGGCGCGATTCGGCGCGCGTGCGAGCGTCAGCGCACGCCGGATCAGCAGCGCGCCGCCCGATGCGGCGCAGACGAAGTACAGCCAGCCGGGGCCGAGCAGCGCCAGCGCCAGCGAGAGCCCGACCATCACGACGGCGTGCCCCAGGATGGCCCAGGCTGCGTACCGATCGCCCTTGACGACCGGCAACATCGGGACGCCGGCCTCGGCGTACTCGTCGCGAAAGACGATCGACAGGCTCCAGAAGTGCGGTGGCGTCCAGAGGAACAGCACCAGCGCGAGCACCAGCGCCTCGGCGGACAAATGGGGCGAGACCGCGGCGGCCCCGGCCAGCACCGCGAAGCTGCCGGCCAGGCCCCCGATGACGATGTTCCACGCGGTGCGCCGCTTCAGCCAGACCGTGTAGACGATCGCGTAGAAGAAGGCACCGAGGAAGGTGTACAAGGCCGCGCTGGCGTTGGTGGCCAGCCACGCCGCGGCCACCGCGATGCCGGTGAGCGCCACGATCAGCGCCAGCCAGCCGCCGTGGTGGCGCATGCGCCCGCTGACGAACGGGCGCCGGCGCGTGCGCGGCATCCGCGCGTCGAGATCGACTTCGTAGAACTGGTTGAACGCGCCGGCGGCGGACGAGGACAGCAGCACCGCGAGGGTCAGGACCACGGCCTGCCAGGTCTCGATCGCGGCGCCCGGCGACACCATCAGGCCGGCCACCGCGGTCAGCGCGATCGCCACCCCGATGCGCAGCTTGAACAGGTTGAGCAACGCCTTCATGGCCTGCCTCCATCGCCGGGCCGCACGGGGCGGCCCGGCCATGTTCGTCCGTCGCTCACGTACGCGCTCCGGGGATCAGCTCAGGCCCCAGACGGTCGACAGGTACTTCCAGTTGACGAAGTAGTACAGCACGAAGGCGGCGAGGAACACCAGCGCGAACACGAAGGTGCCCGGCACGCCGAAGCCGCCGCCGTGCCCGCCGTGACCGGTGAGCGCCGCCTGCACCGGCAGGCGCAGCGGGCTGACCGTGGTCGTGTAGGCGCCGGCATCGAGGCGCTTGCCGAACAGGATCGTGCCGACCGTGATCAGGATGTACATCGCCCCGCCCACGACCGCGATCACCCCGGCGACGCCGAAGATCGCGATCATCAGCAGCGCCGTGCCCGGATACTCGTACGGGAGCGCGGCGCCGGCGAACGTGATGTCCCAGTGCCGGCGCGGCACGCCGAGCGTTCCGGCGCCCATCATCGCCAGCGTGAACACGCCCATCCCGAGCCCGAAGATGTAGGGCTGCAGCTTCGCCCACCCCGGCAGGATCAGCTCGCGATTGAACAGCGTCGGCAGCAGGAAGTAGGTCAGCGACATGAACGCCAGCGTCGTGCCGATCACGACCGTGGCATGGAAGTGCCCCGGCACGTAGATCGTGTTGTGGATGATCATGTTGAGCTGCTCGGTGCCCATCATGACGCCCGAGATGCCGCCGAGGAAACCGAAGCCGATCAGCGAGATGAACATGCCCGAGAACACCGGGTTGCCCCACGGCGCCTTGCGCAGCCACTCGAACAGGCCCTTGGTGTAGCCCTTCTCGCGCTGCGCCGCCTCGATCGCGCCCGGCACCGTCAGGCCGTGCAGCATCGACGCGAGCACCGCCAGGTACATCGCGTAGCTGGTATTGAAGATCTTCCACTCGGTGCCCACGGCCGGGTCGGCCAGGATGTGGTGCGCCGACGCGAGTTGCAGGAACAGGATGTACAGCAGGAACGCCGTCCGGCTCACGCGCTCCGACATCGGCTTGGCACCGAAGACGATCGCCGCGATCGCGTACCAGACCGCGATGTGCGCCGAGACGTTGATCTGCTGCGACGAGTGGCCGAAGGCCCACCAGATCACCCGGTACATCGCCGGGTCGATGTGCTTGATGTAGCCCACCGACCACAGGAACGTCGGGATCAGGATGATCGCGCCCGAGGCGATCGTGAAGATCGCGATGATGCACGCGGTCAGTGCGCCGAACGTGACCAGCGGGATCGAGCCCTCGTAGGTCTTCTCGGCCTTGGCCACGACGAGCGTGCCCAGGAAGATGAAGCAGCCGATCAGCGCGCCCACCGCGAACAGGATCAGCCCGAGATAGAACGCGGGGTGGCCGGGCAGCGGCACGTACGAGGTCATCATCACCGTCGCGTTGCCGGTGAAGATGGCCGCGTTGAAGGTCAGCGTGCCGATCACCATCAGCGCGAACGCCAGCCACGCGAGCCTCGGCGTCGCGAGCCGGCATCGCAGCAGCGTCGACGAGCAGAAGTACAGGATCGCGATCTCGAAGAAGATGATCCAGACGACCAGCATGTCGAGGCCGTGCGCGGTCAGGAACAGATAGAAATTGTCGGCGTCGATCAGGTGGATCGCCTGCCAGCGCGTGAGCGTGATCAGCAGCGCCAGGACGCCGCCGATCAGCAGCGCGACGACGGCCGCGACCGCGTTGAGCTTGATCAGCGTCTCGGCCGACTTGTGGAACTGCAGCCCCGTGCGGGGGCAGATCCGGTATTGCGCTTCAGCGGTTGCCATGTTCCTCCCCCGATTACTTGACGTACAGCCGCGAGACCATCTTGTGATGGCCGATGCCGCAGAATTCGTTGCAGACGATCGCGTACTGCCCCGACCGGTTCGGCTGGATCGTCACGACGTGCTGGTAACCGGGCAGCACCTGGATGTTGATGTTCTCGGGCTGCAGCGAAAAGCCGTGCTGGTAGTCCATCGAGCTCAGGTTCAGGCGGTAGGTCTTGCCCTTCTCGAGCTCGAGGATCGGCCACCAGTCCCACAGGCGGGCGATCAGGTAGATGTCGCTGCCTGCCGGCGGCGCGACCACGGGAACCTTGTTCTCGCCTTCGGTGCGCACCGTGTACTTGTCGACCATCTCCTGCGTGGCCTTGGCGAACAGCTCGGGCTTGACCTTGTAGGTTTCAGGCGAGAGGTTCTGCTTACCGTACACGTGCCAGTACGGCATCATGAAGAACATGATCATGCACCAGACGAAGGCGATCACGATCCATAGGATCTCGACCCTGTCGACCGGCTGCTTCCACCAGATCCGATGCTGCGGGGGCAGTATCGCGCTCATCGTCGTTCTCCTCGTGAACGCTTACTTGGCCAGCGGCGTGACGGGGACGGTGGCGATCTCCATCACGCCCCACAGGATGTAGAACACCGTCGGAACCGTGATGCCCAGGAACAGCAGCAGGAAGGGGTTGTCGAGAATCTGCTGCATGACGGGTACGCGTTCTTCCTTTTGTTCGGCCTGCGATTGAGCTTGGTCAGCCATTGCAGCTCCCCTTCCCTGTGGAAAAGATTGGTAACGCCGGCCATCATGGTTGGCCCCGACGTACGCCCGCATTGACTCGCATCAAAGGTTGCCGAGTTGTCGCAACGCAACAGGCCAAATAGATACAGCGCGTCTCCATGTTCTTGCAAGGGCCGGACGTTCCGGCTAGCTTCCCGTTGATTTGCGCGCCCCGCGGTACTCGCCGCCCGAAACGCGCGCTGCGCCGTTTCCGCGGCGCAGCGTGACGGAGAGATTCGTTGCTCAAGAGACTCCAGGCCCTGCTGCAGTGGTTCTTCCTCCGGATGGAAGCCGTCGGCAACCGGGTGTTCGGCGACCGGCTCAATCCGATGTACTACCTGGGGGCGACCAGTTACTGGATGTTCTGGATCGTGGTCGCCAGCGGCCTGTACGTGTACGCGTTCTACGAGACCGGCATCGACAAGACCTACGCGTCGATGGAGTCGATCACCCACGGGCAGTGGTTCGCGGGGGGCATCCTGCGCAGCGTGCACCGCTACGCCTCCGACGCGATGGTGCTCACGATGCTGCTGCACATGGCGCGGCACTTCGCCTTCGACCGATACCGGGGGTTTCGCGCGTTCTCGTGGGTCACCGGCGTGATCGTGCTGTGGCTCGTCTACGCGTCCGGGGTCAACGGCTTCATGCTGCCCTGGGACAAGCTCGCGCAGTTCGTCGTCATCGGCACGACCGAGTGGCTCGATGCGCTGCCGGTGTTCCGCGGCATCCTGACGCGCAACTTCATCACGCCCGAGGCGATCACCGACCGCCTGTTCTCGCTGCTGTCGTTCCTGCACATCGGCATCCCGCTGGTCGTGATGCTGGCGTTGTGGATCCACACGCAGCGCGTGCCGCGGGCCTCGCAGATGCCGCCGCGCCGCCTCGCCTACGGGCTGGTCGGCATGCTGCTCGTGCTCGCGCTGGTCAAGCCGGTGGTGAGCCAGGCGCCGGCCGATTTCGGCACGGTGCCGGCGCGACTGGACTTCGACTGGTTCTACCTGACGGTCTTTCCGCTGATCTACTCTTGGGACCCGCTGAAGTTGTGGCTCGCCGTCGGGGGAGCCACGTTGTTGCTGATGGCGATGCCCTGGCTGCCTCCCGCGCGCAGTGGGCGGGGCAAGGCCTACCACCTCGTCGCGCACCCCGGGCGCCAGGGTGCGCCGGTGCGCGCGGGCGAAACCCTGCTCGACGCCGGGCTGCGCGCCGGCATCGCGCTGCCCTACGAGTGCCGCTCCGGCGGTTGCGGGGTGTGCAAGGCGACGATGATCGGTGGCGAAGTCGAGATGTCGGGCTACCAGCCGAGTGCGCTGTCCGAGGACGAGCGCCGCGCGGGCCGCATCCTGCTGTGCTGCGCGCGCGCGCTGTCCGACGTCGAGTTCGAGTACGAGGAGAACGCCGCCGCGCGCGGCACGCAGGTCGACACTTACGAGGCGCGCGTCGAGCGGCTCGACCGGCTGGCGCACGACGTGATGCTGGTCGCGCTGCGCCTGCCCGAAGGCCGGAGCATCGCCTTCGAGGCCGGGCAGTACCTGAACGTCGTGCTCGAGGACGGCTCGCGCCGCAGCTACTCGTTCACCACGCCCTCCGGGGCCACCGACCTCGTCGAGCTGCACGTGCGCCTGATGCCCGGCGGCCGCTTCACGACCCGCGTGTTCGAGTCGATGAAGGTCGGCGACCCGATCACGTTCGAAGGGCCGGTCGGCTCGTTCGTGCTGCATGAGCCCAGCGACAAGCCGCTGATCTTCGTCGCCGGGGCGACCGGCTTCGCGCCGGTCAAGAGCCTGCTCGAACAGGCGTTCCGGATGGGCATCGAGCGGCCACTCTATCTGTACTGGGGCGTGCGCCGGCTGCGCGACCTGTACCTGACCGACCTGCCGCGGCAGTGGGAGCGCGAGCACCCGAACTTCCACTTCGTGCCGGTGCTCTCCGAGCCGGCGCCCGAAGACGGCTGGAGCGGCCGCACCGGGCTCGTCCACGAGGCGATCCTCGCCGACTTCCCCGACCTGTCCGGATTCTCGGTCTATGCCTGCGGTTCGGTGCGCATGGTCGAGGCGGCGCGGCCGGCGTTCGTCTCGCAGGGCCTGCACGAGGACGCCTGCTACTCCGACGCGTTCACGCCGGCAGCGGGCGCGGCACCGGCTGCGGCGCGGCCATAGCCCGCGCCCTCGTTCCGAAAGTCGGCCGATGTCCGCCGCCGGCCCGTCGATGCGCCATCCGGTCGAGGCGCCCGCGAATCCGGCGAAGCGCCGCGCGCGCGGGCCGCTGGGGAGCGTCGGCGTCGCACGCTTCATGCGCGACTACTGGCAGCGCCGGCCGCTGCTGGTGCGACAGGCATTTCCTGCGCTGCAGGCGCCGCTGGACCCCGACGCGCTGGTTGCGCTCGCTGCTCGTGACGATGTCGAGTCGCGCCTCGTGAGCGCCTTCGGCGGACGCTGGCGACTTCGTCACGGCCCCTTCGAAGCGGGCGACGTGCCGAGCCTGCGCAGGCGGCGCTGGACGCTGCTGGTGCAGGGCGTCGACCTGCACGACGAGCGCGCGCACGCGCTGCTCGAGCGCTTTCGCTTCGTGCCCGATGCGCGGCTCGACGACCTGATGATCAGCCTCGCCTCCGACGCCGGCGGCGTCGGCCCTCACGTCGATTCATACGACGTGTTCCTCGTTCAGGCCTGGGGGCAACGACGCTGGCGAATCGGCTGGCCGGCGTCGCGCGAGCTCGTCGCCGGACTGCCGCTGAAGGTGCTGGCCCGCTTCGAGCCGCAGCACGAATTCGTGCTCGAACCCGGCGACATGCTGTACCTGCCGCCGGGATGGGCCCACGACGGAATCGCCGAGGGCCCTTGCATGACCTGCTCGATCGGCTTTCGTGCGCCCTCGCGCCACGAGTTCCTGTCGGCGTTTCTCGCCGACGCGGCCGAATCGCCGGCGGGCCCCGATCCGCGCTTCGGCGACGCCGGCCGCCGCCCCGTATCCCGGCCGGCGCAGGTGCCCGAAGACCTGCGCAGGCAACTCGCGCGCTGGGCGCACGGCTGGCGCCCCGGCTCCGCGAGGCTCGACGACTTCATCGGCCGCTTCCTCACCGAACCGAAGCCGCAGGTGTGGTTCGAGCGCGCGCCGGCGATGAACGCGACACGGTTCGCCGCGCGGGCGGCGCGGGTCGGGCTCGAGCTCGACCGGCGCACCCGGATCGCGTATCGGCGCCAGCAGGTGTTCGTCAACGGCGAACGGTTCGACGCCACCGGGGCCAACGCCTGGCTACGGGCGTTAGCGGATCGTCGGCGTCTCGATCCGGCGAACACCGCGCGCGCACTCGCCGAACCCCGGTGCGCCGCGCTGTTGCTCGAATGGCACGAAGCAGGCTGGCTGCACCTGTCGGAATTCTGAGCTCTTGCCATAAGTTTGCTAGAATTCGCGGCTCGACCGGCTCGAAAATGAGGGTTAATACCTAAGGGTTTGACCCGAAACCGACCCGCAACGTCGCGCCAGCGGCGGCAGCGGGTCGCCAGCCGGCGAAGCTCGACCCCTCCACGATTTCCTCCCAGGACCAGAACCCATCATGAAGAAGTCGCTCCTCCTCGCCTCGCTGATCGTCGTCACTCTGGCCGCCTGCGGCAAGAAGGAAGAGGCGCCGGCGCCCGCCCCGGCTCCGGCCACCACCGCCCCGGCCCCGGCTCCCGCCGAGGCTGCCAAGGAAGCCGCTGGCGCTGCGGTCGATGCCGCCAAGGAATCCGCCGAGAAGGCCGGTGAAGCCGTGAAGGAAGGCGCCACGGCTGCGGCCGACGCCACCAAGGAAATGGCCAAGGATGCAGTCCAGGCCACCAAGGACGCCGCCGGCGCGACCGTCGACGCCGCCAAGGAAGCCGCCGACAAGGCTGCCGCGGCCGCCAAGGAAGCCGCCGACAAGGCTGCCGAAGCCGCCAAGAAGTAATCCGGGCGACTCATCCGTCGCGCGGGGCGACCGGCGCAAGCCGGCCGCCGGGCACCGGCGATCGCGCCCGGTGCCGTCGAAACCGGCCCTCGCGGCCGGTTTCTTTTTTCAGACCGCGATCCAGTCGATGCCGCTGTCCTGGTCGGCGACGCGGATCATCGCGTCGGCATCCGACCGCAGCACCGACGCCAGCGCTTCGCGCGCCAGCTCGGGGCGATTGTTGTGCCGGCTCAGGTGCGCCGCCACCACGGTGTGCAGCCGCGAGCGGTCGATCGTCGCCAGGATGCGCGCCGCCTCGCGGTTATCCAGGTGCCCCCAGGGCCCGGCGATGCGGCGCTTGAGCGCCTGCGGATAGCGGGGATTGGCAGCGAGCAGTTGCTCGTCGTGATTGCACTCGAGCACCAGCGCGTCGAGCCGCGACAGCGCGCGCACGACGTGCGGCGTGCCTTGCCCGAGGTCGGTGAGCACGCCCAGGCGGCGGCTGCCGTCGTCGACCACGTACTGGACGGGCTCGCGCGCATCGTGCGGCACCGGCACCGGCTCGATCCGCAGGCTCGCGCATTCGAATGCAGCGTGCGAGTCGAACACGCGCAGCAGCGGCTCGACGTCGTCCAGCGTGGCCAGCATCGCCGCTGCCGCGCGCAACGTGCCGTGCGTCAGGTGCACCGGGACGCCATGCGCGCGCGCGAGCCGGAACACGCCGCCGATGTGGTCGGCGTGCTCGTGGGTGACGAGGATGGCATCGAGCCGGTCGGGCTCGCAGCCGGCCGCGCGCAGCCGGCGCTCGGCCTCGCGTCGCCCGAAACCGCAGTCGACCAGCACCCGCGTCGTGCGGGCGCCGTCGCTGCTCTCGATCAACAGCGCGTTGCCTTCGCTGCCGCTGCCCAGACTCGCGAAGCGCACCGCGCCGTCACTTCAGCTGCTCGTAGAGCAGCGCGAGGATGCGCCCCACCGTGCGCTGGTCGACGTCGCCGACCGGCTTGCCGTCGGGGCCGAGCACGTTCACGCGGCTGAGCTCGCCACTGCCCTCGACCCGGATGCGGAACTGCTGGCTGGCGTCGGCACGCGCCTTCGACGAGCCGAACAGCCGCGCGAAGAAGCCCGGCTTCTCGGCGACGCGGCCGCCCTCGACCTCGGGATCGATGTAGCGCACGAAGTACAGCCCCTGCGTGCGGTCGCGGTCTTCGACGGTGAAGCCGCCCCGGTCGAGCGCGAGCCCGACGCGACGCCAGGCACGATCGAAGCCCTCGAGGACCTCCAGCGTCTGCGTGGCGCCGCTGCCGGCCAGCCGCGCGCGCGCCACCGGGCTGGCCGCCGCCGTCGTCGTCGACGCCGCTTCGGTGGGGTTGAACTTGAGCATCAGCCGGCGCAGGAACTCGGCCTCGAGTTCGGGGTCGCTCGGCCGCGGCTGCCAGGCGGTGTTCTCGCGAGCCGTGTTGGTGTAGACCTCGACCATGCCGCGATGGCTGATGAAGATCTCGGTCTTGCCGCCGACCGACTCGAGCCGCGTGCGGAACTTGTCGCGCTCGCCGGTGGAATAGAGATTCTGGAACACCCGACCGATCGTCTCGCGGATGAAGTCCTGCGGAAGCTTCGCGCGGTTCTCGGCCCAGTCGGTCTCCATGATGCCGGTGGCCGGCGACTCGGTCTTCACGACGAAACCGGACTCCTGCCAGAAATCGCGCAGCACCGGCCAGACCTTATCGGGCGGCTGGTCGACCACCAGCCAGCGCAGCGAGCCGTCGCGCTCGATGTGCGCGCCCGCGACCTTGGGCAGCACCGGGCTCGAGGCGCCGGACGTCGAGCGCTCGGCCGCGCGGCCGCTCTCGAAGGCCGAGGCCGTGCGCGCGCTGCGATCGGGCACCGTGTACCGGCCGTCCGCGGCCGGCTTGGTGAGGTCGGGAGGCACGTCGAGCGACGGCCCCTTGGTGGCCGACTTGTACTCGATCTTGCTCGCCTCGTCGATGCGCTCTCCGAGCGCGCAGGCGGCCAGCACCGCGGAGAGCCCCGCGATGGCGGACAGGCGCAACGCGCGGGCGCGCAGGGTCGGACGGGATGTCGTCGTCAATTGAGCACTCCAGAACGCTTCAGCGCCGCGCGCACGAAATCGTGTCGCTCGGGCGAGAGCGGCGTCAACGGCAGCCGGATGCCGGGACGGATACGGCCCATCTCGGCCAGCGCCCACTTGACCGGAATCGGATTGGCTTCGACGTACAGGTCGGTGTGCAGCGGAAGGATCCGGCGATTGATCGCCAGCGCCTGCGCCCAGTCGCCGGCCAGCGCCCGCGCGCACATCTGCGCCATCGGGCCGGGCGCGAGGTTGGCGGTGACCGAGATCACGCCGTGGGCGCCCATCGCCATCAGCGCCAGCGCCGAATCGTCGTTGCCGCTGTACACGGCGAAGCCGGCCGGCGCCTGCGCGAGCAGCACCGAGCCGCGGCCGACGTCACCGCACGCGTCCTTCAGGCCGACGATGCCCGGCACCTGCGCCAGGCGCAGCACGGTCGAGTTGGACAGGTCGGCGACGGTGCGCGAAGGCACGTTGTAGAGCAGGACCGGCAGGTCGACCGCTTCGGCCACCGCCCGGAAGTGCCGGTACAGCCCTTCCTGCGTCGGCTTGTTGTAGTAGGGGACCACCTGCAGCGTCGAGTGCGCCCCGGCCTTGCGTGCGAACTCGGTCAGCTCGATCGCCTCGCGCGTGGAGTTGCCGCCGGTGCCGGCGATGATCGGCAGGCGCCCGGCGGCGTGCTCGACCGCCACGCGGATCAGCGTCGCGTGCTCTTCGACGTCGACGGTCGGCGACTCGCCGGTCGTGCCGACCGCGACGATCGCTGCCGTGCCTTCCTCGATGTGCCAGTCGATCAGCCGGCGGTAGCTCTCGAGATCGAGGCTGCCGTCTTCGTGCATCGGACTGACGATCGCGACAATGCTGCCCTGGATCATGGCGGGTCGATCGCAAAAATCCGCATTCTATCCGAGCGGGCGCAGTGCCTCGGGTCCGGCCGCGCGAACCGCGCAGACGCGCTGCACGACTGCCGGGCGCGGCCGCTCGAGCAGCCCGTGCTCGTAGGCCAGCACCCGCAGCCCCGCGCTGCGGCAGCGCTCCAGCAGCTCGCCCGGCGCGAGCAGGAACGCCGGATTCGACGGCTTGCCGTAGCGCTCGTTGCCCCGTGCGAAGGTCTCGTAGACCAGCAACCCGCCGGGCGCCACCAGCGCGGCCAGCAGCGCGAATCGGGGGCGAAAGAGGTAGTTCGTCACGACGACCGCGTCGAAGCGCTCGCGCCCGAACGGCCACTCGCCCCCCTCGAGGTCGGCCGCGCGCGTCGCGATGCCCTCCCCGATCCCGGCCAGCGCGCCGGCGTCGCGGTCGATGGCGGTGGCGCGCAGCCCGAGGCGATGCGCCTCGCGCGCGTGGCGTCCCGATCCCGCCGCGAAGTCGAGCACGCTCGCCCCCTCGGGCAGGGTCTCGAGCCATCGCCGGACCCAGGACGACGGCGGCAAGGGCGTGAAGGCGGGCGGGGTTGCGGTCAGGGTGGACATATTCCTCGGTTCGGCGCTGGCGATCCGCTACATTACGCCGGATCCCCTGCGGAGATCGACGATCGAACCCGTTTCCGACTCGCCGAGTTCCCGGCTCTCGTCGCGCGACCTGGCCGTCTGTGCCGTCGCGCTCGCGGCGGCCGCGGGCCTGCTGCTGGTGGCCTGGGCGGCGCCGTCGCCGTCGGCATGGCGCGCCGCGCTCGCGGCGTCCGCGGTCGTGGCGATCGCCGGGCTCGGCTGGGTCTGCATCGCGATGCGCCGCGAGCTGCGCACGGGCCGACGCTCGAGCGAGTTGCTGCGCGACCTCGGCGAGCACCAGCAGGCAGCCGAGCAACTCGCCGCGCTGGGGTCCTGGGTGCACGACCTGCGGCGCAACACGCTGCACTGGAGCGACGGGGCGTTTCGCCTGTTCGGCATCGACCGGCCGGCCGGCGTGCCACCGCCGGCCGAGTTCCTCGCCCACATCCACCCGAACGACCAGGAGCGCTGGCAGGAAGCGCATCGGCGCGCGCTGCGCAGCGGCCGCGAGGCGCGCGTCGAGTTCCGCTGGATGCGTCCGAACCGCGACGTCGTCTGGGTCCGCAGCGTCGGGCGGCCGGAGCGCGACGAGCACGGCCAGACCGTGCGGATGGCGGGCATCGTGCAGGACATCACCGGCATGCGCGCGATGCAGCAGCAACTCGCGGCGAGCGAGGCGAAGTTCCGCGACCTCACGCACCTGAGCTCGGACTGGGTCTGGGAGACCGACGCGCAGCACCGCGTCTCGTTCCTGTCCGATTCGATCGACGCCGTGCTCGGCCCGTGGCGGCGCGCGCTCATCGGTCGGCGCCGTTGGGAGATGGCCGAGGCCGACTTCCTGCGTCCCGACTGGGACAGCCATCGCGCCACCTGCGAGGCGCACAAGCCGTTCGAGAACTTCGAGTTCGGCCAGATCGATCCGCAGGGCAACGTCTACCACCTCTCGCTCAGCGGCCACCCGGTGTTCGACGAAGCGGGCCAGTTCACCGGCTATCGCGGCACCGGCCGAAACATCACCCGCGAGAAGCAGCAGCGGATGCTGCTCGAGATCGAGGGCGACGTGGCCGGCATCATGCGCGAGCAGACCGAGCCCGCGCGCGTGATCACCGCGATCATCATCACGCTGTGTGGCAAGCTCGGCTGGCTCGGCGGCGTGCACCTGGTGCGCACCGAACGCGGCCTGGCCGCGCGCGAGCGCTGGGGCTATCCGGCGTTCACGAAGATGGTGTCCGACCTGCCGGCCGACATCGCGCTCGAGGAAGGCAGCGTCGAGGGCCTGTGCTGGCGCGAGGGGCGGCATGCCTGGATCACCGACCTGCCGGCGCATCCGTCGTTCATCGGCCGCTATCGCACCCGCGCGCTGGGCGCGAAGGCGGCGTTCCTCGCGCCGATCCGCGACGAGCAGGGGCGCACCCTCAGCCTGCTGCTGTTCCTCGGGCCCGTGGCGTTCCAGGGCGACGTGTTCCTCGGACAGGCCGCCGAGACGCTGTCGCGCACGCTTTCGCTGTACCTGCAGCGCAAGGCCGCCGAGCGTCGACTGCTGCACGCGTCGATGCACGACGCGCTGACCGGCCTGCCCAACCGCGCCTTCCTGCTGCAGCAGCTCGAGAAGCGGCTGCAGTCCGACGAGCGCGCCGCGCTGCTCTACGTCGACCTGGACCGCTACAAGCTGATCAACGACACGCTGGGCCACGCCGCTGGCGACAAGGCGCTGATCGAGGTCGCACGGCGCCTGCGCGCCGCGGTGGGCGCCGACGACGTGGTCGGGCGGATGGGCGGCGACGAATTCGTCGCCCTGCTCGTGCAGCCGGGCACCCGCGAGGACATCGAGCAGGTCGCCCGGCGCGCGCTCGCGGCGATCGAGAAGCCGCTGGTGCTCGCCGGCCGCGCCTACTTCCTGTCGGCGAGCATCGGCGTGGCGCTCGCCCCGGACGACGCCCAGGACGCCGAGGCGCTGATCCGCTGCGCCGACAGCGCGATGTACCAGGTGAAGTCCGAAGGCCGCAACGACGTGCGCTTCTTCGCCGGCGGGCTCTCCGACGAGCGGGCCGAGCAGTTGCAGCTGGCCGCCGAGCTGCCGATGGCGATCCGGCGCGACGAGGTCGACCTGTACTACCAGCCGGTCATGAACATCGACGAGCGCATCGTGATCGGCTACGAGGGGCTGCTGCGCTGGCGCCACCCGACCCGCGGCCTGCTGCTGCCCGACCGCTTCCTGCCCGCCGCCGAGCAGAGCAACCTGATCCGCGAGATCGGCCTGTGGGCGATCCGCCGCGCGCTGGACGATCGCGTGCGGCTGGGCATCGACGCGTACCCCGACGTCGCGGTATCGGTGAACGTGTCGGCGCGCCAGCTCTCGGAGGAAGGCTTCCTGGCGACGCTCGCCGAGCTGCTCGACGAGCGCGACTTCCCGCCTCGCCTGCTGCGGCTCGAGCTCACCGAGAGCGCGTTCATCGAGAACCCCGAGCGCACCGTCGCGCTGATCGGCGAGCTGCGCAGGCTCGGCGTACGCGTCTTCATCGACAACTTCGGCACCGGCTACGCGTCGCTGTCGTACCTGAAGAACCTCCCGGTCGACGGCATCAAGATCGATCACACGTTCGTGAAGGACCTGCCGGCCGATCGCGGCAACGCCGCCATCGTCCAGGCGATCACGACGATGGCCGCGAAGCTGGGCCTGCAGGCGATGGCCGAGGGCGTCGAGACCGCGGCCGAGCTGCGCGGGCTGCGCTCGCTCGACTGCCACCAGGTGCAGGGATCGCTGATCGCCGAGCCGCTGCCGTTCGCGCAGCTGCGCGAGTTCATGGAGGCGCTGCCGACGCTGCGCCAGATGCACCTGGTGCGCGACTCGCGCCTGGGCGCGGCCTGATACCCGAGGCGGGAGCCCGAGGCGCGAGGACCGAGGCCCGAGGCCTCAGTCGAACGCGAGTCCCATCGCCTCGCGGACCTCGCGCATCGTCTCCTGAGCGATCTTGCGCGCCTGGTCGCAGCCGTCGGCGATGATGTTGCGCAGCAGGCTCGGGTCGTCGAGGTAGGGCTGCGCCCGCTCGTGAAAGCCCTGCTGCTCGGCCAGGATCGCGTCGATCACCGGCTGCTTGCACTCGAGGCAGCCGATGCCGGCGCTGCGGCAGCCGGTCTGCACCCATTCGCGGGTCGCGTCGTCGGAATAGACGAGGTGCAGCTGCCACACCGGGCAGCGCTCGGGCTCGCCCGGGTCGGTGCGGCGCACGCGCGCCGGGTCGGTGGGCATCGTGCGGATCTTCTTGCGCACCGACTCCGGGTCTTCGCGCATCGCGATCGAGTTGCCGTAGCTCTTGGACATCTTCTGGCCGTCGATGCCGGGCATCCGCGACGCCTCGGTGAGCAGCGCCTGTGGCTCGGCCAGGATGATCCGTCGGCTGCCCTCGAGGTAGCCGAACAGCCGCTCGCGGTCGCCCATGCTGAGGTTCTGCGCGAGCTCGAGCAGCTCGCGCCCCTGCTGAAGCGCGGTGTCGTCGCCCTGCTCCTGGTAGCGCGTGCGCAGCTCCTGGTAGAGCTTCGCGCGCTTGCTGCCGAGCTTCTTCACCGCCTCGCGCGCCTTGTCCTCGAAGCCCGGCTCGCGACCGAACAGGTGGTTGAAGCGGCGTGCGATCTCGCGCGTGAACTCGACGTGCGGCACCTGGTCTTCACCGACCGGCACCCAGGCCGCGCGGTACATCAGGATATCGGCCGCCTGCAGCAGCGGATAGCCGAGGAACCCGTAGGTGGAGAGGTCACGGTCGGACAGCTTCTCCTGCTGGTCCTTGTAGGTGGGCACGCGCTCGAGCCAGCCCAGCGGCGTGACCATCGACAGCAGCAGGTGAAGCTCGGCGTGCTCGGGCACGCGGGACTGGATGAACAGCACCGACTGCTGCGGATCGATGCCCGCCGCGAGCCAGTCGATCACCATCTCCCAGACGTTGTTGCCGATCACGTCGGGCGAGTCGTAGTGCGTGGTGAGCGCGTGCCAGTCTGCGACGAAGAACAGGCACGGATGCTCGGACTGCAGCCGCACCCAGTTCTTCAGCGCGCCGTGGAAGTGGCCCAGGTGCAGCGCCCCGGTCGGGCGCATGCCGGATACGACACGTTCGGTGAACATTTCAGTCGGACAACGAAAAGAGCGCCGCGATCACGCCGACCCCGATGTCGACCAGCGGCGCGACGACGAAACCCAGCACGCCGGTGGCCAGCAAGCCGAGCAGGATGAAGAGCCCGTAGGGCTCCAGGCGCGAGAAGCGCGCCGCGAGGCGAGCCGGCAACAGGCTGTTGACGATGCGCCCGCCGTCGAGCGGCGGCACCGGCACCAGGTTGAGCACGGCCAGCGCGAGGTTGACGAAGATGCCGGCGATCGCCATCCGCGGAAAGAATTCTCCGTCGCTGCCGAAGAGCGTCATCAGCTTGAGCAGGAAACCCCAGCCGAGCGCCATCAGCAGGTTCGCCAGCGGCCCGGCGGCCGCGACCATGCCCATGTCGCGCCGCGGCGAGCGCAGGTTCGAGGGCACGATCGGCACCGGCTTGGCCCAGCCGAACAGCATGCCGCCACCCAGCGTCTTGCTTGCGAGCAGGATCAGCGCCGGCACCAGCAGGGTGCCGATCGGGTCGATGTGGCGAAGCGGATTCAGCGAGACGCGGCCCTGAAGCTGCGCAGTGCGGTCGCCCAGGCGAGCGGCGACGAAACCGTGCGCCGCTTCGTGCAGCGTGATCGCGAAAATCACCGGGATCGCATAGACCGCGATCAGCTGCGGAAGGCTCAATTCCATGGCCGCGATTGTAGCAGCCGCCTAGAAGCGCACCCTGAGCGCCGAAGTCTCCGCACCCCGCGCGACCATGCCCTCGATGCTCCCGCAGCCCACGCGCACCACGAGCGGCTCGTCGCCGGTGAGATCGACGACCGTGGTCGGTACGAAGCCCTGCCCTCCGGCGTCGAGGACGAGATCGATGCGACGCGCCAGCCGCTCGACGATCGCGTCGGCGTCGGTGAGCGGGTCGTCCTCGTCCGGAAGGATCAGGCTCGAGCACAGCACCGGTTCGCCGTGCGCCTCGAGAAGCCCCTGCGCGACCGGCGCATCGGGCACGCGCAGGCCGATCGTGCGCCGCGACGGGTGCCACAGGCGGCGCGGCACTTCCTTCGTAGCGTTCAGCACGAACGTGTACGGGCCCGGCGCCCACTCCTTCAGGAACCGGTATTGGCGGTTGTCGACCATCGCGTAACTGGAGAGCTCGGAGAGATCGCGGCACATCAGCGTGAGCAGGTGGCGCTCGTCGAGCCCGCGGATCGCGCGCAGCCGGTCGACCGCGGCCTTGTCCCCCAGCCGGCACGCGAGCACGTAGCAGGCGTCGGTGGGCATCGCCACCAGCCCGCCGGCGCCCAGCACCTCGGCGGCCTGCCGCAGCAGCCGCGCCTGCGGGTGAGTCGGGTGCAGCGTGAAGCGCTGGGTCATGCGCGCGCCGTCGAAGGGACATCGGTGCCGGCCGGCGCCGGCGCACTGCGCGAAATCGCCTGCGCCGTCTCGGGCCAGTCGAGCCACACCGGCACCAGCGTGTCCGGCAGGGCCGGCAGGCTGCCCAGTTCGACGCGACTCTCGTCGGGCCCGTGGAAATCCGAGCCGCGCGAGGCGCGCAGCCCGAACTCGTGCGCAACCTGCGCGAAGCGCCGGTACTGGTCGCGCGTGTGCGAGCCGCTGACGACCTCGATGCCCTCGCCGCCTGCGTCGCGGAACCCGGCGATCAGCGACCACAGCGCCGTCTCGCCGAGCCGGTAGCGGCCCGGGTGGGCCAGCACCGCGACGCCGCCGGCGCCGCGGATCCAGCCCACCGCGTCGCCGAGGCTCGCCCATCGGTGCGGCACGAAGCCCGGCTTGCCCTCGGACAGGTAACGCTGGAACACCTCGTGGACGTCGCGACAGACGCCCTGCTCGACGATGAAGCGCGCGAAGTGCGTGCGCCCGACCATCGCCGGATTGCCGACGAACCTCAGCGCGCCGGCATACGCGTCCGCGATGCCCGCGCGGGCAAGGTCCTCGCCCATCTCCCTGGCGCGCGCGTCGCGGCCGCTGCGCGTGCGGGCGAGCCCGTCGCACAGCGCCTGGCAGCCGGGGTCGATGCGCAGGCCGACCACGTGGATCGTCTCGCCACCCCAGGTGACCGAGATCTCCACGCCGGGCACGAACGGCAGGCCGAGCCGGGCGGCGGCCGAGGCGGCTTCGGCCAGCCCG
This sequence comes from Burkholderiaceae bacterium, assembly GCA_019635275.1. GTDB lineage: Bacteria > Pseudomonadota > Gammaproteobacteria > Burkholderiales > Burkholderiaceae_E > Zeimonas. The sequence goes on from JAHBZV010000010.1 coordinate 63,720, forward strand.
CCCACCTCGTCGTGGTCGGTCAGCGCGAGCAATTCGACACCGTGCTCGTGCGCCCGGCGCACGACCTCGGCGGGCGCGAGCGAGCCGTCCGACACCCGTGAATGCGCGTGCAGGTCGGCGTTCAGCCGCAGCGGTGCACCTGGCACGTCCGCGGGGGCGTTCATCGGCGCTTTCATCGGTGCGTGGGTCGGTGCGCTCACAGGCGAGGCGCTCCGGCGAGATGCTCCACGATCAGGCGCGCGACCTCGTCGGGGCGGTCGTGGTGCAACATGTGTCCGGCGCCTTCGACCGTCACTTCGCGCAGCGAGCGGATCGCCCGCAACCGGCGCCGGTACCCGGGAGTGTGGACGAAGCGCATCCGTTCGCTCGTCTGCGCGGCGAATACCCACAGCACCTGCGCGGTGATCGCGCGCCAGCATGCGACGACCTCGGGCACCCGGTAGAGCAGCGGCGAGGACACGCGGTGCGCCGGATCGGCGAGCAGCTCGAAGCGACCGGCCGCGTTGCGGCGCGACCAGTGCAGCGCGAGAAACGCGGCGAAGTCGGGCCGCAACCGCGGATTGCCCTTCATCAGCCGCGCCGCGACTTCGGCGCGCGACGCGTAGTCGCGCAGCGCGACGCCGTCGCGCAACTCGTCGAGCCACTGCGCATAGCGGCCCGGCGCCTGCGCAGGCCGCGTCGCCGGGAGCCCGACGCCCTCGAGGTTGACCAGCCGGCGCACCCGCTGCGGTCGCACGCCGGCGTAGAGCGCGGCCGCGTTGCCGCCCATGCTGTGGGCGACCAGGTCGACCGGCCCGGCCGGCGCCAGCGCGTCCAGCAGCGCGTCGAGATCGGCCAGGTAGTCGGCAAACCAGTACGCGTCGGCGCCGCTTCGGTCGGTCAGGCCGAAGCCGCGCCAGTCGGGCGCGAGGATGCGCCAGTCATCGGGCAGCAGGTCGACGACGAACTGGAACGACGCGGAGACGTCCATCCAGCCGTGAAGGAGGAACACGGCAGGCCCGACGGGGGCCCCCGGTGCCGGCGAGGCCAGCGGCTCCCAGCTGCGCACGTGGTGGCGCAAGCCCCGGACCTCGACGAACAGGGAACGACTCTCGCGCCGCGGCCGGTACGGCTCGACGTCCGCGCTGCCCGCCGAGGCCGACCCGGCCGACCCGGCGCCGGGACTGGACGGCAGCGCAACGGAAGTGGGCACAATACGGACTCCTGCCGACATTATAGAAACCCGGGGAGGCGACCCATGAGGATTGCGGCACGCGACGACTACGACGAGCTGCACGGCGGGTTCCGGTGGCTGGTTCCCGAGCGCTTCAACATCGCGCAGGCGTGCTGCACGCGCTGGGCCGGCAACGCGCGGCGCACCGCGATCGTCGTCGACCACGGCGACGGCCGCGTCGAGCGCGTCGGATATCGCCGCATCCACGAGGACGCCGAACGCCTCGCCAGCGCGCTGGCGGCGCTCGGCGTGCGGCGCGGCGACCGGGTCGCGGTCGTGTTGCCGCAGCGCCCCGAGGTGGCTGTCGCCCACGTGGCGATCTACCGGCTCGGCGCGGTGGCGATGCCGCTGTCGATCCTCTTCGGTCCCGACGCGCTGCGCTACCGGCTCGACGACAGCGAGACGGTCGTCGCCATCGTCGACGCCGAGCACGTCGAGAACCTTCGCGCCGCGCGCGGCGAGTCGCTGCGCCACGTGGTGGTGGTGCCCTCGGCGGGCGAGCGTCCGTCGCTGCAGGCCGACGAGCACGACTACGGCGCGTTGCTCGCGCGCGCCCGCGGGCACTTCGCCGCGGTCGACACGCTCGCCGACGATCCCGCCGTGCTGATCTACACGAGCGGCACCACCGGGCCGCCCAAGGGTGCGCTGATCCCGCACCGCGCGCTGATCGGCAACCTGAGCGGTTTCGTGGCCTCGCAGAACTGGTTCCCGCGCCCGCGCGACGTGTTCTGGTCGCCGGCCGACTGGGCCTGGACCGGCGGACTGATGGACGCACTGCTTCCGACGCTGTACTTCGGGTACCCGATCGTCGCGCAGCGCGGCCGCTTCTCGCCCGAGCGCGCGTTCGAGCTGCTCGAGCGCCACCGCGTCACCAACACCTTCCTGTTCCCCACGGCGCTGAAGATGATGATGAAGCACGCGCCCGAGCCGCGCACGCGCCACCGCCTCGCACTGCGCGCGATCATGAGCGCCGGCGAAGCGGTCGGCGAGACGCTGTTCGACTGGTGCCGCGACGCGCTCGGCGTCACCGTCAACGAGATGTTCGGGCAGACCGAGGTCAACTACGTGGTCGGCAACTCGGCGCAGCGCTGGCCGGCGCGCCCCGGATCGATCGGCCGCGCCTACCCGGGCCATCGGGTCGCGATCCTCGACGACGACGGTCGCGAGCTGCCGCCGGGACAGCTCGGCGAGGTCGCGGTCAACCGCGTCGACCGGCACGGCCACCCGGACCCGGTGTTCTTCCTCGGCTACTGGCGCAACGACGCGGCAACCCGCGCGAAGTTCAGCGGCGACTGGTGCCGCACCGGAGACCTCGCCACCGCCGACCCCGACGGCTACCTCTGGTACGGCGGGCGCGCCGACGACATGTTCAAGGCGGCCGGGTACCGGATCGGCCCCAGCGAGATCGAGAACTGCCTGGTGCGGCACCCCGCCGTGGCCAACGCCGCGGTCGTGCCCAGGCCCGACGCCGAGCGCGGCAACGTGGTCAAGGCGTTCGTCGTGCTGGCGCCGGGCCACGCCGCGTCGCCCGCGCTGGTCGAGCAGCTGCAGCAGCACGTGCGCGGCAAGCTCGCGCCGTACGAGTACCCGAAGGAGATCGAGTTCATCGCCGAACTGCCGATGACCACGACCGGCAAGGTGCAGCGGCGGGTGCTGCGCGAGCGCGAACAGGCCCGGAGCTGAACGGCCGGTGGATTCGGTCTCGCAGATCGCCCTCGGCGCCGCGGTCGGCGTCGCCGTGATGGGGCGGCGCACCGCGATCTGGAAGTCGGCGCTGTGGGGCGGCGTGTGCGGAACGTTGCCCGACCTCGATGCGTTCATCGACCACGGCGACGCGGTGCTGAACATGACCCGGCACCGCGCCGAGAGCCACGCGCTCGTCTGGCTGACGCTCGCCTCGCCGGCGATCGCCTGGGCGATTGCCCGGGCCGCCGGCGAGCCGGGCCTCGCCCGGCGATGGTGGCTCGCGGTCTGGGCCGTGCTGGTCACGCATCCGCTGCTCGACGCGATGACGGTCTACGGTACGCAGCTGGCGCTTCCGTTCTCCGATCATCCGTACGGCGTCGCCAGCCTGTTCATCGTCGACCCGCTCTACACGCTGCCGCTGCTGGCCGGGATCGGCGCGGCGCTGCGCGGCGGCCCCGCGGCGCTGCGCTGGAACGCGGTCGGCCTCGCGCTGTCGACCGTCTACGTCGGCTGGAGCGTCGTCGCGCAGCAGCAGGTGAGCGCGGTCGCCCGCGAGACGCTGGCGATGCGCGACGGCGCGGTCGCGCGCGACGCGCGCATCCTGGTCACGCCGACCGCGTTCAACACGCTGCTGTGGCGCGTGGTGGTGATGCACGACGACCGCTACGAGGAAGGCTTCCGCTCGCTGCTCGACCGCACGCCGACGATGCGCTTCGACGCGTTCCCCAACGGCCGCGCGCTGTACGAGACCGTGCGCACGATCCCCGCCGTCGAGCGCATGGCGCGCTTCACGCACGGGTTCTTCCGCGTCGCCGAGGCCGACGGCCGCCTCGTGCTGACCGACCTGCGCATGGGGCAGGAGCCGTGGTACGCGTTCTCGTTCGTCGTGGCCGCGCGCGGCAACCCGGGCCTGCACCCGGTCGTTCCGGTCAACGTCGGCGGCCGTCGCGGCATCGACGTCGCCGCGAGCCTGCGCTGGCTGCGCTTGCGCGCGCTGGGCACCGAGCTGGCGCCGCCTCGCTGAAGCCGCGCCGCGCGAGCCGATCGCTTAAACTGCAGTCTTCGGCGCCCCGCGCTGCGACGCGCCGCCCCTTCCCCGACACAGGAACTTCCTTCCATGGCGATTTACCGTCTCGGCGATCGCGTGCCCCGCATCGACCCGACCGCCTGGGTCGCCGAGTCGGCCGAGCTGATCGGACTGGTCGAGCTCGCCGCCGGATCGAGCATCTGGTTCAACTGCACGCTGCGCGGCGACAACGAGCCGATCCGCGTCGGCGCGCGCAGCAACGTGCAGGAGAACTGCGTGCTGCACACCGACCCCGGTTTTCCGCTGACGATCGGCGAGCGCGTCACGGTCGGCCACCAGGCGATGCTGCACGGCTGCACGATCGGCGACGGTTCGCTGATCGGGATCCAGGCGATCGTGCTCAACGGCGCGCGGATCGGCCGCGACTGCCTGGTCGGCGCCGGCGCGCTGGTAGCCGAGGGCAAGGAGATTCCCGAGCGCAGCCTCGTGATGGGCACGCCGGGCCGCGTCGTGCGTGAACTCACCGACGCCGAGGTCGCTAACCTGCACGCCGGCAGCGAGCGCTACGTGCAGCGCGCGCGCTACTTCGGCGAAGCGCTGGTGCGCTGGCAACGCCCCTGAAGCGGCGGCGACCGATGCGCGACGGCGTCACCCGTTTCCTGCTGCGCGGCGCGTCGGTGCGCGGCGAGATCGTCACCCTCGACCGTGCCTGGCGCGAAGTCGTCGCGCGCCACGCGCTGCCCGAGCCGGTGCGCGACCGGCTCGGCGAGTTGTCGGCGGCGGCCGCGCTGCTGGGCGCGACGCTGAAGTTCGAGGGCTCGCTGGTGCTGCAGATCCACGGCGACGGCCCGGTGGCGCTCTTCGTCGTCGAGTACCGCTCCGACGGCGGCTACCGCGCCACCGCGAAACTGCGCGAAGGGGCAGTCATCGCCGAGGACGCGTCGCTGCCCGCGCTGGTCGATGCGCAGGGGCGCGGACGCTTCGTCGTCACGCTCGATCCGCGCGAAACCGCCCCGGACAAGCCCGCCTGGCAGGGCATCGTGCCCTTCGAGAGCGAGACGGTGGCAGGCGTGCTCGAGCGCTACATGCAGCGCTCCGAGCAGATCCCGACGCGGCTGTGGCTGGCCGCCGACGGCGAGCGCGCGGTCGGGCTGCTGCTGCAGCGGCTGCCCGACGAGGGTGGCCAACCCGAGGCCGACACCGACGGCTGGAACCGGATGCAGAAACTGGCCGACACCGTCGTGCGCGAGGAACTCCTCACGCTGCCGCCCGACGAGCTGCTCCGGCGGCTGTTCTGGCAGGAGTCGCTGCACGCCTTCGACGAGCGCGCCTGCCGTTTCGCGTGCCGGTGCACGCGCGACAAGGTGGGCGACATGCTGAGGATGCTGGGCAGCGACGAAGTCGAGGCGATCCTGGCCGAACGCGGCGAGATCGAGGTGCGCTGCGAATACTGCAACCAGGCCTACCGGTTCGACGTGGTCGACAGCGTCGCGCTGTTCCACCCCGCGGCACCGGCGGCCGACGGCGCGCCGACCCGGCACTGACAAAGGGGGCGCGCTCAGCGAGGGGGGATCGCGTCGACCGCCGCGGTGCGGATCTGGTCTTCGGCCACCGGCCTGCGCGCGCTCGCCTCGTTGATCTGGACGAAGATCTCTCCCGGCTTGACCATGCCGAGCTCGTAGCGCGCGCGCTCCTCGAGCGCCTGCTTGCCGGCGCGCAGGTCGTCGACCTCGGCCTGCAGCGCGCCGTTGCGCGCCGCCAGCCGCGCGTTGACGTTCTCCTGGGCATGCAGCTGCCGGTCGAGCTCCCAGACGCGCAGCCAGCCGCCCTTGCCGAGCCAGAGCGGATACTGGATCAGCAGCAGCAGCGCGGCGAGAACGATGCCCAGCGTTCGCATCCGGGTTGACCTCGGGGTGTCGGGCGCGCCGTGTGCGCCGTCAGCGCAGATTGTAGAACGCCGAGCGACCGGGATACCCGGCGATCTCGCCGAGGTCCTCTTCGATTCGCAACAGCTGGTTGTACTTCGCCGTCCGGTCGGTGCGGCTCATCGAGCCGGTCTTGATCTGCAGCGCGTTGGTGGCCACCGCAATGTCGGCGATCGTCGTGTCCTCGGTCTCGCCCGAGCGGTGAGAGATCACCGCCGTGTAGTTGTAGCGCTTGGCCAGCTCGATCGCAGCGAAGGTTTCGGTGAGCGTGCCGATCTGGTTGATCTTGACCAGGATCGAGTTGGCGATCCCCTCGTCGATGCCGCGCTGCAGCAGCTTCGTGTTGGTGACGAACAGGTCGTCTCCGACCAGCTGGACGCGGTCGCCGAGCACGTCGGTGAGCAGCTTCCAGCCCTCCCAGTCGTTCTCGGCCATGCCGTCCTCGATCGAGACGATCGGGTAGCGGTCGCACCAGGTGGAGAGCAGGTTGGCGAAATCGTTGGCGCTCAGCACCATCCCCTCGCCCTCGAGGTGGTAGCGCCCGTCGCGGTAGAACTCGGAGCTGGCGCAATCGAGCCCGAGCGCGATCTGACGCCCCGGCTCGTAGCCGGCGCGCTCGATCGCCTCGAGGATCAGGCGGATCGCCGCCTCGTGGTTCTCGACGCTGGGCGCGAAACCGCCCTCGTCGCCGACCGCGGTCGACATGCCTCGGTCGTGGATCAGTTTCTTCAGCGCGTGGAACACCTCGGCGCCGTAGCGCAGCGCCTCGCGCAGGCTGGGAGCCCCCACCGGCAGGATCATGAACTCCTGCAGGTCGAGGTTGTTGTTCGCATGCGCTCCGCCGTTGATCACGTTCATCATGGGCACCGGCAGCGACATGGCGCCCGAGCCGCCGAAGTAGCGGTACAGCGGCAGACCCGATTCCTCGGCGGCGGCCTTGGCTACCGCCATCGACACCGCGAGCATCGCGTTGGCGCCGAGCCGGCCCTTGTTCTCGGTGCCGTCGAGCTCGATCAGCGTGCGGTCGATGTAGGCCTGCTCGGCCGCATCGAGCCCCATGATGGACTCGGAGATCTCGGTGTTGATGTTCTCGACGGCCTTGAGCACCCCCTTGCCAAGCCAGCGCTTCGGGTCGCCGTCGCGCAGCTCGATCGCCTCGCGCGAGCCGGTGGAGGCACCCGAGGGCACCGCCGCGCGGCCCATCACGCCGGACTCGAGCAGCACGTCGCACTCGACGGTGGGATTGCCGCGCGAATCGATGATCTCGCGGCCGATGATGTCGACGATCGCGCTCATGCCCGGTCCACTCCCTGCACGACCACCATGTTGAAGAATTCGGTCGCGCCAGCGCGCTTCGCGCGCGCCTCGCGGTATCTCGCCGAGTCGTAGAACGCGCGCGCCGCCGCCATGTCGGGAAACTCGACCATGACCATCCGGTTCGGCTGCCAGTTGCCCTCGAACACTTCGTGCTGGCCGCCGCGGACCAGGAAGCGGCCGCCCGCGGCCTCGATCGCACCGGGCGACAGCGCCATGTACTGCTTGTACTGCTCGGGATCGGTCACCTTGACGTCGGCGATCACGTAGGCGGGCATGCGATGTCTTCCTGTCGTGGGTTATTCGTGGATCGACTGTTCGGCGAAGCCGTCGCGCTTGACGATCTCGTCGAGCGCCTTGAGCGTGGCGAGCAGCTCGGCCATCCGCTGCAGTGGCCACGCGTTCGGGCCGTCGGACAGCGCCCTGGCCGGATCGGGGTGCGTCTCCATGAACAGGCCCGAGACGCCCGCCGCGATCGCCGCGCGAGCCAGCACCGGCACGAACTCGCGCTGGCCGCCCGACGACGTGCCCTGCCCGCCCGGCAGCTGCACCGAGTGCGTGGCGTCGAACACCACCGGGCAGCCGGTCTCGCGCATGATCGCCAGCGAGCGCATGTCCGAAACCAGGTTGTTGTAGCCGAACGAGACGCCGCGCTCGCAGACGAGGATGTTGTCGCCGTCGCCGCCCGCCTCGATCGAGGCTGCGCGCGCCTTGTCGACGACGTTCTTCATGTCGTGCGGCGCGAGGAACTGGCCCTTCTTGATGTTGACCGGCTTGCCGGCCGACGCGACCGCGCGGATGAAGTCGGTCTGGCGCACCAGGAAGGCCGGCGTCTGCAGCACGTCGACCACCGCCGCGACCGGGGCGATCTGGCCGATCTCGTGGACGTCGGTGAGCACCGGCACGCCGACCTGGCGGCGTACCTCGGCGAGGATCTTCAGGCCCTCGTCGAGCCCCGGCCCGCGAAACGACGCCCCCGAACTGCGGTTGGCCTTGTCGTACGACGACTTGTAGATGAACGGGATGCCCAGCGACGCGGTGAGCTCCTTGAGCTGGCCGGCGGTCTCGAGTGCCAGCTCGCGCGACTCGATCGCGCAGGGCCCCGCGATCAGGAAGAAGGGTCGATCGAGGCCGGCCTCGAATCCGCACAGGCGCATGCGCGCTGCCTCAGGCCAGCCTGACCACGCCCGGCTCGGCGCGCGCCGGGCGTTGCGCCGCGCGCGCCAGCGCCGCCTCGACGTATGAGCGGAACAGCGGGTGGCCCGCGCGCGGGGTGGAGGTGAACTCGGGGTGGAACTGCACGCCGACGAACCACGGGTGCGACATCGGGCCGCTGCGCGGCAGCTCGACGATCTCGGTCAGGCCCTCCGAAGGCGTGCGCGCGGCGACCACCAGCCCCGCCTGCTCGAGCTTCGGCACGTAGTGGTTGTTGACCTCGTAGCGGTGGCGGTGCCGCTCGTTGACCGACTCGCCGTAGATCGACGCGGCCAGCGTGCCGGGCTCGACCGGGCAGCGCTGCGCGCCCAGGCGCATCGTGCCGCCGAGCTCGGACTGCGCGTCGCGCTTCTCGACGCGCCCCTCGCGGTCGAGCCACTCGGTGATCAGGCCCACGACCGGGTGCGGTGTCTGCGCGTCGAACTCGGTGCTGTTGGCGCCCTCGAGGCCGCAGACGTCGCGCGCGAACTCGATCACTGCGAGCTGCATGCCGAGGCAGATGCCGAGATACGGCACGCGGTTCTCGCGCGCATAGCGGATCGCCTGGATCTTGCCCTCGACGCCCCGGCGCCCGAATCCGCCGGGGACGAGGATCGCGTCGAAGCCGGCGAGCATCGCCGGCCCCTCGGCCTCGATGCGCTCGGAGTCGATGTACTCGATGTGGATGCGGCTCTCGGTGTGGATGCCAGCGTGCACCAGCGCTTCGCTGAGCGACTTGTACGACTCGGTGAGGTCGACGTACTTGCCGACCATCGCGATGCGTACCTCGTGCTTCGGGTTCTCGAGCGAATGCACGAGTCGGTCCCAGACGCTGAGGTCGGCCGGCTTCGTGTCGAGGCGCAGGATCTCGCACAGCGTGCGGTCGACGCCCTGCTCGTGCAGCATGCGCGGGATCTTGTAGATGCTGGTGGCATCCCAGACCGAGATCACCGAGTCGAGCTGTACGTTGGAGAACAGCGAGATCTTGGCGCGCTCGTCGTCGGGAATGCGCCGGTCGGCGCGGCACATCAGCATGTCGGCCTGGATCCCGATCTCGCGCAGCTTCTGTACCGAGTGCTGCGTGGGCTTGGTCTTGAGCTCGCCCGCCGACGGGATGAACGGCACGAGCGTGAGGTGCACGAAGCACGCGTTGCCCCGCCCGAGCTTCAGGCTCATCTGCCGCGCGGCCTCGAGGAACGGCAGCGACTCGATGTCGCCCACCGTGCCGCCGATCTCGACGATCGCGACCTGCGCCGCGTCGGGCGTACCGACGCCGGCACCGCGCTCGATGAAGGCCTGGATCTCGTTGGTGATGTGCGGAATGACCTGTACCGTGCGCCCGAGGTACTCGCCGCGGCGCTCTTTCTTGATGACCGACTCGTAGATCTGGCCGGTGGTGAAGTTGTTGGTGCGGCGCATGCGCGCCGACACGAAGCGCTCGTAGTGCCCGAGGTCGAGGTCGGTCTCGGCGCCGTCCTCGGTGACGAAGACCTCGCCGTGCTGGAACGGGCTCATCGTTCCAGGGTCGACGTTGATGTAGGGATCGAGCTTGAGCAGGGTGACCCGGATGCCGCGCGACTCGAGCAGCGCGGCGATCGACGCGGCGGCGATCCC
>JAHBZV010000100.1 GCA_019635275.1 Burkholderiaceae bacterium
TCTCGGCGACCTGGCCGCCGGCGCCGGCCTGCCGCTCGCCGGGTTCCTCGGGCGCGTGGACATCATCGTCCACGGCACGACGGTGACGACCAACGCCGTGCTCACGGGGCGCATCGCGCGGGCCGGCCTGCTCGCGACGCACGGCTTTCGCGACGCGCTGGAAATGCGCCGCGGCGTGCGCGAGTCGTTCTACGACAACAAGCTCACCGCGCCCGAGCCGCTCGTGCGCCGGCGCCTCCGGCTGCCGGTGCGGGGCCGCATCGATCACCGGGGTCGCGAGATCGAACCGCTGTCGCTCGACGACGTCGAGCGGGCCGTCGACGTGCTGCAGGCGGGCGGCGTCGAGGCGGTGGCGATCAGCTTCATGCACGCGTATGCGAACCCAGCACACGAGGAGGCGGCCGCCGAACTCGTCGCGCGGCGGATGCCGGACGCGTACCTGTCGGTCTCGAGCCGCGTGCTGCCGCAGGTGCGCTTCTACGAGCGCACCAGCACCACGGTGCTCAACGCGGTGGTCGGACCGATCCTGCGCCGCTACGTCGAGAACCTGCGGCGGCGCCTCGCCGACGGCGGCTTCCGGGGGGCGCTGCGCATCATGCAGTCAAACGGCGGCGTGACGTCGCCCGAAGCGGTCGCGGCGCTGGCGGCCTCGACGCTGCTGTCGGGGCCGGCCGCTGCGCCGACCGCGGGGCTGGCTGCGCTGCGTCCGCACGGCGAGGACAGCTTCATCACGGTGGACATGGGCGGCACCAGTTTCGACGCCGCGCTCGTGGTCGGCGGCGCGCCGTCGATCACGACGTCCACCGGCGTCAGCCGCTTCGCGCTGGCGCTGCCGTCGATGGACATCGTCACGATCGGCGCCGGTGGCGGCTCGATCGCATGGATCGACGACGGCCTGCTGAAGATGGGGCCGCAGAGCGCCGGCGCCGATCCCGGCCCTGCCTGCTACGGTCGCGGCGGCACGGCGCCGACCTGCAGCGATGCGAACCTCGTGCTCGGCTATCTGTCGCCCGACTTCTTCGCCGGCGGCAGCATCCGGCTCGATGCCGGGGCGGCGCGCGCCGCCGTCGAGAGCGGCGTCGCCGCTCCCCTCGGCATCGACACGGTGCGCGCGGCCTGGGGCATGTACCAGGTGATGAACGTGAACATGGCCTCGGCGATTCGCGAGATCTCGGTGCAGAAGGGCTGGGACCCGCGCGAGTTCACATTGATCTGCGCCGGCGGCGCGGGGGCGATCCACGCGGCGATGATCGCGCGCGAGCTCGGCATTCGCCGGGTGCTCGTGCCCCGCGACGCGGCGATCTTCTGCGCGTCGGGCATGCTGAGAACCGACCTGAAGCACGACTTCGTTCGCAGTCACGCGGCGGTACTGGGCGACGCGACGACCTCGCGCGGCCGCGTCGGCGAGCTGGCCGACGAGATGACCGCCGAGGCCGACGCGGTGCTGCAATCCGAAGGCATTGCGCCGGGCGGGCGGCGCCTCTCGTACGCGCTCGACCTGCGCTACCGCGGCCAGTACCACGAGGTGCCGGTCGCCGTGAGCGCCGGGCAGCTTCGCAGCGGCGCGTGGGACGCGATCCGCGACGCGTTCCACGATCGGCACGACCGCCTCTACGGCTACGCGCTGCGCGACGAGGCGACGCCCGTCGAGATGGTGAGCGTTCGCCTGTCGGCGGTCGGCGAGACCGACAAGCCGCCGCAGGTCGACGAGCCGCGCGACGGCGACGACGCGAGCCATGCGCTGAAGGGCCGGCGTGCGGTTTACCAGCCGCAGGCCGACGAGTTCCGCGAGACGCCGGTCTACGACGGCGATCGGCTGCGGCACGGAAACCGCCTGGAGGGCCCGGCGATCGTCGAGAGGGTCACGACGACGATCTTCGTTCCCGCCGGGTTCGCCGTGTCGGTCGACGCGCTCGGCGGCTGCCTGCTCGAAGACCGCGTGATGGAGGCGCTGCGATGACGCCGGGCGTCGATCCGATCCGGGCCTCGGTGCTGCACCGGCGCCTGAAGTCGATCACCGAGGAGATGGGCCTCACGCTGTTGCGCACCACGCGCTCGCCGATCCTGAACGAGGCGCGCGACTTCGTCACCGGGCTGTACGACGCGCGCGGGCAGATGCTCGAGCAGTCCGAATACATCCCGGTGCTCGCGTTCGCGCTGCAGCCCGCGTGCGAGCACGTCGTGCGCTGGTTCGGCGACGACGTCCACGAGGGCGACGTCATCCTGCACAACGACGTGTTCTCGGGCGGCAACCAGAACAACGACGTCGCCGTGTTCCGCCCGATCTTCCGCGACGGCCGCCTGGTCGCCTGGGCCGCCTGCAAGGGGCACCAGGCCGACATCGGCGGCGCGCAGGCCGGCGGCTACAACCCCGAGGCGCGCGAGGTCTGGCAGGAGGCGCTGCGGATCACGCCGATCAAGGTTCACGAGCGCGGACAGCTGCGGCGCGACGTCTGGCGGATGATCTTCGCCAACATCCGCTACGCGATCGTCGAGGAAGACATCAAGGCGCAGATCGGTGCGACCCGCGTGGGCGAGCGCGGCATGCACGAGCTGTTCCGCCGCTTCGACGCGCGTGAGTTCGACGACTGCGTCGGCTACCTGTTCGACGCGTCGGAGCGGATGGTCAGGCGGGAGATCGCGGCGATTCCGGACGGCGTCTACCGCGGCGAGAGCCGGGCGTTCTACGACGGCGTGACCGACGGCTCGTCGATGAAGATCAACCTCGCGGTGACCGTATCCGGCGACGAGGTGACGTTCGACTTCACCGGCTCGTCGCCGCAGACGCCCGGCTTCGTCAACGCGCCGTACTCGGCGACCGCGTCGGCGCTGCTGCTCACCTTCCTGATGCTGATCAACCCGGACGTGCCGCACAACGCCGGCATCCTTCGCCCGATCCGCATCGTGAACCCGGAGGGTTCGTTCCTCAACGCGCGCTTCCCCGCAGCGACGACCTTCGGCAACTCGATCACCGGCCCGACGTCGGACGCGATCTTCCGCGCGTTCTCGCAGGCGCTGCCGAAGATGGTGACCGCCGGCTGGAACCGGATGATGGGCTTCACGATCACCGGCTACGACCCGCGCCACGAGCGGCCCTACGTCGACATCCTGTTCCTGGCGCTCAAGGGCGGCTCCGGCGCCACCTGGGGCGCCGACGGCTACGACCACATCGGCCTGATCAACTGCGCAGGCGGCATCCTGGCGCAGGACTACGAGATGTTCGAGATCCACGACCCGCACCGCCTGCTGCGCCACGAGTACGCGCGCGACTCGGCCGGCGCCGGCCGCTGGCGCGGCGGACTGGGGGTCGAGACCGAATTCGTCATCGAAGGCAAGGACGTCACCGGCATCGCCTTCGGCGACGGGATCGAGGAGGAGGCGCGTGCGTTCGGCCTGTTCGGGGGCCGGGCGGGCAGCGTCAACGAGGTGACGATCACGGCGCCGGGCGGTGTCGTGCGCCGCCCGAAGTCGAAGGAGATCGTGCGCGGGATCGAGCGCGGCTCGGTGTACCGCCAGCGCGCCGGCGGCGGCGGCGGCTACGGCGATCCGCGCGAGAGGCCGATCGAGCGGGTCGTCGACGACGTCCTCGACGGCGTGCTGAGCGTCGAGGCGGCGCGCGACGACTACGGCGTCGTGATCGACCCGGCGACGCTGGCGCTCGACGAAGCCGCGACCCGGCGGCTTCGGGAGGCGACATGAGCGCGCCGCGCGTCGACCACATCGGCATCGTCGTCGACGAGCTCGAGCCGGCGATCGCCGCGATGGCGCGCATGCTGCCGGGCGCGCCGTTGCGCCGGCGCTCGGTGCCCGACGCCGGGCTCGAGGTGGCCGAGTTCCACGCCGAGAACCTGATCGTCGAGCTGCTGCGCTACACCGATCGCGGCGACGGGTTCGGCCGATCGGTGATGGGCCCGGCGCCGGGGGTCAACCACCTGTCGCTGTCGGTGCCCGACCTCGACGCCGCGCTCGCCGGGCTTCGCGCCGAAGGGATCGAGCCGCTGCCGGGCTTTCCGAGGCGCGGCGCGCATGGCCGGATCGCGTTCCTGCCGCGCGACGGGGTCACCGGCTTGCGCTTCGAGCTGTGCCAGCCCGACGAAGAGGGCTCAACGACGGAGCAGCCATCGTGAGCGGCACGTCCGGCAAGCGCGCAGCCGTGGGTCGCGCCTCCGACGATCCCGCGGGCGCGGACCGCGGCCGCCGCCTCTGGAACGAGGCGGTCGAGACGCTGTCGCGCGACGCGGTGGCCGAACTGCAGCTGCAGCGCCTGAAGCAGCAGGTCCGTTACAACTACGAACGGTCGCCCGCGCACCGGCGCAAGTTCGACGAGGTGGGCGCCCGGCCCGAGGACATTCGCGGCTTCGACGACTTCGCGCGCATCCCGGTGATGACGAAGGACGAGCACCGACGCATCCAGCAGGAGTCGCTCGAGCGCCACGGCAGTCCGTTCACGTCGATGGGCTGCGCGGCGCCCGAGGAGATCGTGCGCATCAACGCCACGTCGGGCACGACCGGCGTGCCGACGCTGTACACGCTGACTGCGCACGACGTCGCGATCGTCAACGAGATGCACGCGCGCAAGTACTGGCGCGCCGGCATCCGCCCCGGCCACGTGATGCTGCAGGCGCTGTCGCTGAGCATGTTCACGGGCGGGCTGCCGCTGTCGCAGGGCATCATGCACCTCGGTGCCTGCGTCGTGCCGGTGGGCATCGAAGGCGGCACCAAGCGCGTCATCGACATCGCGCGGATCACGCGCCCGCACGCGATCGTCGCGACGCCGTCGTTCGGGCAATACCTGGTCGAGGAGGCGCCGCGTCTCACCGGGCGCCCGGCCAGCGAGCTCGGGCTGCGCTGGTTCTTCTGCGCGGGCGAGGGCGGCGGCGGAGACCCCGAAGTCAGGCGGGCGCTCGCCGACGGCTTCGGCGCACGCGTCTTCGACCACACCGGTGGCGGCCACGCGTTTCACGGCATCTCGTGCGATGCGCCGGCCGGGGACTGCGCCGGCATGCACTTCGTCTCCGAGGATCACTGCCTGCTCGAACTGGTCGACCCGGCCACGCGCGCGCCGATCGCGCTTCGCCACGGCGCAATCGGCGAGATGGTCTTTACCTTCCTCGACTGGCGCGGCGGGCCGTTCATGCGCTACGCGCTCGGCGACCTGCTGCAGGTGTGGACCGAGCCCTGCGGCTGCGGCATGCCGGGG
>JAHBZV010000101.1 GCA_019635275.1 Burkholderiaceae bacterium
GTCTCGCAGGCGATGTTGTCGCTGCAGGGGCGTTCGCGTATCGTCGCCGATCACCGCATCGAGGCGCTGGCATGATCGAGATCCGTCGAGTCTGGACGCAGGTCGAGGACGTCTTCCACGAGTTCGGGCCGCGCGGCGCGCGTCCGCAGCGACGGGGCGTGCTCGCGGTGGTGCTGGCCAATCCGTACTCGGGGCGCTACGAGCCGGACATCGTGCCGATGATGGAGGCGTTGAAGCCGGTCGGGGTCGAACTCGCGCAGCGGCTGCTCGCCGCGATGAAGCTCGAGCCGGCGGCGATCCAGTCTTACGGCAAGGGCGGCATCGTCGGCGTCGACGGCGAGTCCGAGCACGGTCACCTGTGGCACGTGCCCGGCGGCTACGCAATGCGCGAGCTGCTCGAGGGCCGCGGCGTCAGCACGAAGGCGATCGTGCCGTCGAATACCAAGGTGGGCGGACCCGGCACGCACATCGACATCCCGATGACCCACGTCAACGCCAGCTACGTGCGAAGTCATTTCGACACGATCGAGGTCGGCGTGCCCGGCGCACCCGCGGGCGACGAGATCGTGTTCTTCCTCGCGATGAGCACGGGTCCGCGGATTCACGAACGGGTCGGCGGCCTGCGCGCCGACCAGATCAAGGGCGAGGACGGGCTGCGCTGAGCGCGGGCCGTTCGCAACCGACAGGAGCAGCCGATGCCGGCCGACATCCGCAAGCTGATCGTCACCGTCGACGAGACGCGCATCGAAATGGGCCGAAAGGTCGAGCCGCCGACGCGGCGCGCGCTGGCGATCGCCGTGATCGCCAACCCGTACGCGGGCCGCTACGTCGAGCAGCTCGACGAGCTGGTCGCGATCGGCGAGGAGCTCGGCGGGTTGCTCGGCGCGCGATGCGTCGAGGCGCTCGGGATCGCGCCGGGCCAGGCCGAGAGCTACGGCAAGGCCGCGATCGTCGGCGAGAAGGGCGAGCTCGAGCACGCGGCGGCGATCCTTCACCCGAAGCTCGGCGCCCCGCTGCGCAAGGCGGTCGAGAAGGGGGCGGCGCTGGTCCCGTCGGCGAAGAAGATGGGCGGGCCGGGCACCGCGATCGACGTGCCGCTCGGCCACAAGGACGCGGCCTACGTGCGCAGCCATTTCGACGCAATCGAGGCGCGCGTGCCCGATGCACCGCGCGCCGGCGAGATCGTCGTGGCGGTCGCGGTCACCGACAGCGGGCGGCCGTTGGCGCGCATCGGCGGGCTTCAGAAGCACGAGATCCAGGGCAAGGACGGCTTGCGCTGAGCGCGCGGCCGGCGCGCGGGGCCGCGCGTCGGGTGTGTCGTAGAGACCATGTCGTAGTGACCATGTAGAGACCACAGGACGGAGACCAGCATGAAGAAGAGACTGCTAGCCACCCTGTTCGCGGCGTGCGTGTTCGGCGCCGGCGCTCAGGCCCAGACGCCGATCCGCATCGGCGAGCTGAACAGCTACAAGGCGCAACCGGCGTTCCTGGACCCGTACAAGAAGGGCTGGGAGCTGGCGGTGGAAGAGATCAACGCGTCGGGCGGGCTGCTCGGCCGCAAGGTCGAGGTCGTCTCGCGCGACGACAACGGCAATCCCGGCGATGCAGTGCGCGTCGCCGAGGAGCTGGTGTCGCGCGAGAAGGTCGACCTGATCTTCGGCACGTTCCTGTCGCACATCGGCCTGGCCGTCACCGACTTCGCCAAGCAACGCAAGGTGTTCTTCCTGGCGGCCGAGCCGCTGACCGACAAGATCACGTGGCAGAACGGCAACCGCTACACCTACCGGTTGCGCCCGAGCACCTACATGCAGACCGCGATGCTGGTGCCCGAGGCGGCGAAGCTGAAGAAGAAGCGCTGGGCGATCGTCTATCCGAACTACGAGTACGGACAGTCGGCCGCGGCGACGTTCAAGCAGCTGCTGAAGGCCGCGCAACCCGACGTCGAGTTCGTCGCCGAGCAGGCGCCGGCGCTCGGCCGCGTCGACGCGGGTGCAGTGGTGCAGGCGCTTGCCGACGCGAAGCCCGACGCGATCTTCAACGTGCTGTTCGGCGCCGACCTCGCCAAGTTCGTCCGCGAGGGCAGCACGCGCGGACTGTTCAAGGACCGCGCGGTCGTGAGCCTGCTCTCCGGCGAGCCCGAGTACATCGATCCGCTGAAGGACGAGGCGCCCGAAGGATGGATCGTCACCGGCTACCCCTGGTACGGAATCGACACGCCGCAGCACAAGCGCTTCCTGGATGCCTACCAGAAACGCTGGAACGACTATCCGCGGCTCGGCTCGATCGTCGGCTACTCGTCGGTGATGTCGATCGCCGCGGGCATCCGCAAGGCCGGGAGCACCGACACCGAGAAGCTGATTGCCGCGTTTAAGGGCCTGAAGGTCGACACGCCGTTCGGCGCGATGGTCTATCGGCCAGAGGACAACCAGTCGACGATGGGCGCCTACGTCGGCGTGACCACGGTGCGCGACGGCAAGGGCGTGATGAAGGACTACCGCTACGTCGATGGCGCGTCGGTGCTGCCCAATGCGGAGGAGACCCGCAAGCTGCGCCCGGCCGACTGAGAAGCGGTCGTCGCTGAATGGTCTCGGGCTTCGCGGTCCAGCTGCTCAACGGGCTGGCCGGCGCGTCGACGCTGTTCCTGATCGCCGTCGGCCTGTCCCTGATCTTCGGGGTCACGCGGATCGTCAATTTCGCGCACGGCTCGATGTTCATGGTCGGCCTGTACGTCGCGTACTCGTCGACCCAGTGGCTGATGCCGGCGCTGGGCGGCGGCGCACTCGGGTTCTGGCTGTCGATCCTGCTCGCCGCGCTCGCGGTGGGCGCGCTCGGGGCGCTGGTGGAGCTCCTGATCCTGCGCCGCATCTACGGCGCGCCCGAATTGTTCCAGCTGCTCGCCACGTTCGCGGTGGTGCTGATGCTGCGCGACGCGGCGCTCGCGATCTGGGGGCCCGACGACCTTCTCGGGCCCAAGGCGCCGGGGATGAAGGGGGCGATCGACGTCCTCGGTCGGCAGTTCCCCCAGTACGACCTGTTCCTCATCTTCGTCGGGCCGGCGGTGCTCGCGCTGCTCTGGCTGCTGCTGCGGCGCACCCGCCTCGGCGTGCTGATCCGCGCGGCGACGCAGGATCGCGAGATGGTCGGCGCGCTGGGCGTCAACCAGGCGTGGCTGTTCACCGGCATCTTCGCGCTCGGCTCGGCGCTGGCGGCGCTCGGGGGCGCGCTGCAACTGCCGCGCGAACCGGCCAACCTCGCGCTCGACATGACGACGATCGGCGATGCGTTCGTGGTGGTGGTCGTCGGCGGGATGGGCAGCATTCCGGGCGCGTACCTCGCCGCGCTGGTCATCGCCGAGATCAAGGCGATCTGCTACGGGATCGGCACCGTCGAGGTCTTCGGCACGAGCTTCTCGTTCTCCAAGCTGACGCTGGTCGTCGAGTTCCTGGTGATGGCCGCGGTGCTGATCTGGCGCCCGTGGGGACTGCTCGGCAAGCCGCAGGGCGCGGTGCGCAGCGCGGCTGCCGCCGAGGCGCCGATCCGGCCGATGTCGCGGGCAGGCGTCGCGGCGGTGATCGCACTCGCGGCGGTGCTGCTCGCGCTGCCGCTGCTGGGCGAGTCGTTTCCGTACCTGACCGTGCTGATGATCGACGTGCTGATCGCCGTGCTGTTCGCGACCAGCCTGCACTTCATCATGGGTCCGGGCGGAATGCACTCGTTCGGTCATGCGGCGTACTTCGGGTTGGGCGCCTACGGCGCCGCGGCGCTGCTCAAGGGACTGGCGCTGCCGATGGAACTCGCGCTGGCGCTGGCGCCGCTCGCCGCGCTCGCCGGCGGGCTGCTCTTCGGCTGGTTCGCGGTGCGGCTGTCGGGCGTCTATCTCGCGATGCTGACACTGGCCTTCGCGCAGATCGTCTGGTCGATCGTCTTCCAGTGGGACGACGTGACCGGCGGCAGCAACGGGATGGTGGGCATCTGGCCCTCGGAGCGCTTCGCATCGAAGACCGCGTACTACTACCTGACGCTGGCGCTGGTCGGCGCCAGCGTCTTCGCGCTGCGCCGGATGCTGTTCTCCCCGTTCGGCTACGCGATGCGCGCCGGGCGCGACTCGCCGCTGCGCGCCGAGAGCACCGGCATCGGCGTGATCGGCGTGCACTGGGCGGGCTTCGCGGCGGCCGCGCTGTTCTGCGGGCTGGCCGGCGCGCTCTATGCGTTCGGCAAGGGCTCGATCTCGCCGGAAACGATCCACGTGGGGCGCTCGATCGACGGACTGGTCATGGTGCTGCTCGGCGGCGTGCAGACGCTGGCGGGCCCGATCGTCGGCAGCGCGGTGTTCACCTGGCTGCAGGATTCGGTGAGCCGTGCCACCGACTACTGGCGCGCGCTGCTCGGGCTGGCGATCCTCGGGTTGGTGCTCGCCTTTCCGCAGGGCATCGTCGGTGGTCTCGCGGCGGCCTGGGAGCGCTGGCGCTGGCGCGGCGCGCCGGGAGCACGCCGGTGAGCGCGCTGCTGCAGGTTCGCGGGCTGCGCAAGGCGTTCGGCGGCGTGCAGGCCGTGCAGGACGTCGATTTCGATCTGGCCGCCGGCGAGCTGCTGGCGATGATCGGCCCGAACGGCGCCGGCAAGTCGACCTGCTTCAACATGATCAACGGGCAGCTCGTCCCCGATGCCGGCAGCGTCGTGCTGGCCGGCCGCGAGATCGCCGGGCGCCCGCCGCGCGAGATCTGGCGGCTCGGGGTGGGGCGCACCTTCCAGGTGGCGGCGACCTATGCGTCGATGACGGTGGCCGAGAACGTGCAGATGGCGCTGCTGTCGCACCACGGCAAGCTGTTCCGGATCTGGCCGCGCGCGGCGTCGCTGCATCGTGACGAGGCGCTCGAGCTGCTGGCCGCGGTAGGGCTGCGCGACCGGGCCGACGAGCCGTGCAGCACGCTCGCCTACGGCGACATCAAGACGGTCGAGCTGGCGATCGCGCTGGCGAACCAGCCGACGCTGCTGCTGATGGACGAGCCGACCGCGGGGATGGCACCCCAGGAGCGCAACGCGCTGATGCAGCTCACGCGTCGGCTCGTCAAGGAGCGCGGCATCGGCGTGCTGTTCACCGAGCACAGCATGGACGTGGTGTTCGCGCACGCCGACCGGATCATGGTGCTGGCGCGCGGGGCACTGATCGCGC
>JAHBZV010000102.1 GCA_019635275.1 Burkholderiaceae bacterium
GAACATGTCGACCGAGTTCGCGTTCGCGGTCGTCGACATCGGCGTGGCCTATCGCGAGGACATCGACCGCGTCTACACGGTCATGCGCGGGACGGCCGATGCGCTGCGCGAGACGGCCGACTTCGGGCCGAAGATCATCGGCGACCTCGAGATCGCCGGCGTGGAGCAGTGGGCCGACTCGGCGGTCATGATCCGGGCGCGCATGCGCACGCAGCCGCTGGACCAGTGGAGCGTGCGGCGCGAGTACCTGAAGCGGCTGAAGGCGGCGTTCGATCGCGAGGACATCTCGATCCCGTTCCCGCACCGCACGCTGATGGTCGAAGGCGGCTCGATCGTGCCGACGCCCGAAGGCCCCGAGGCCGGCGCGCGCCCGGACCGGACGGCACGCGCTTCGTGAACCGGCGACCCGGCCGCCGCCCCCTGCTGGCACCCTTGCGGAGACCCCGACGATGACCGGCGACAATCGCTCCGACCTGTTCTTCCTGCCTTCCTGGCCGCCGATGCCCGACGTCGTGCTGTGGGTGTCGCTCACGATCGTCGTGGCCGGACTGCTCGGCGAGTTCGTGTTCCGCAGGTTCAGGCTGCCTCGGGTGGTGGGGTATGCCGCCGTCGGGACGATCGTGTCGGCACTCGGGCTGGGTATCGACGGCACCACGCTCAAGCCGAGCTTTCGCCTGATCGTCGACCTCGCCCTCGCGCTGCTGCTGTTCGAGCTCGGCAGCCGCATCAACCTGCGCTGGCTGCGCACCAACCCGTGGCTGCTGGTGACCAGCCTGGCCGAGGCGGCGCTGAGCTTCGCCGCCGTCCACCTGACGCTGCTCTACTTCGGCACCGAGCCGAGCGTGGCGGCCGCGGTCGCCGCGATCCTGGTCGCGACCTCGCCGGCGGTGGTGATGCGGGTCGCCTCCGAGTTCGACGCGTCGGGCCAGGTGACCGAGCGCATGATCGTGCTCACCGGCCTGAACACGTTCTATGCCGTGCTTGCGTCGAAGTTCGTGGTCGGCTGGCTGCACGCCGAACTCGCCGGCAGCTGGTTCCGCTCGATCGCGCACCCGCTGTACCTGTTCGCCGGGTCGGCGATCGTGGCCGCCCTGCTGGCGTTCTGCGTCTCGCTGATCGCCAGGCGCCTCGACCTGCGCAACGAGAACTCTGCGCTTCTGCTGCTCGGCATGATCCTGCTCGCGCTGTCGGTCACGAAGATGGCCAACCTGTCGACGCTGCTGGTACCGCTGCTGGCAGGCCTGATGCTTCGCAACAGCACCGAGCGGCCCTGGATCTGGCCGCGGCACTTCGGCACCGCCGGCGGCGCGCTGGTGCTGCTGCTGTTCGTCATCACCGGATCGGTCTGGTCGGTCGACGCGCTGATGGCCGGCGCCGCGCTCGGCGCGGCGGTGATCGTCGCGCGCTTCGCGGCCAAGACGCTGGCGACCGTCGCGCTCGGGCGGCCGAGCGGCCTGTCGGTGCGGCAGGGGCTGGCGCTGGGGGTCGCGCTGATGCCGATCTCGGGCGCCGCACTGGTGATGATGGCCGACCTGCAGGCCGTGTACCCCGAGTTCGCCGCGAAGCTGGCCGGCATCGTGTTCAGCGCGGTGGCCGTGCTCGAGCTCGTCGGGCCGATCGCGGTGCAGGCGGCGCTGCGATACGTGAACGAAGACAACATCCGCTGACACGACGGAGACGCCCATGCCGCTGGAAGCCTTCGCCGAATCGCGCGCGCTCACGCTCGGGGTCGAACTCGAGCTCCAGATCGTCAACACGCACGACTTCGACCTCTCGCACGGCGCGCGCGACCTGCTGCGCCTGGTCGGCCGGCGCAAGCTGCCCGGCGACGTGAAGCCCGAGATGACCGACAGCATGATCGAGCTGTCGACCGGCGTCTGCGCCGACTACGCCGAGGTCCTCGCCCATCTTCGCGAGACCCGCGACGCGCTGGTCGAGTGCGCGGGCAAGCTCAACGTCGGCCTGTCCGGCGGCGGCACGCATCCGTTCCAGGACTGGAGCCGGCGCAGGATCTTCGACACGCCGCGATTCCACATGCTGTCCGAGCTCTACGGCTACCTGTCGAAGCAGTTCACGATCTTCGGCCAGCACGTGCACGTCGGCTGCCCGGGGCCCGACGCGGCGCTGGTGCTGCTTCACGGGCTGTCGCGCTTCATTCCCCACTTCATCGCGCTGTCGGCGTCGTCGCCGTTCGTGCAGGGTACCGACACCGGGTTCCATTCGGCACGGCTGAACTCGGTGTTCGCGTTCCCGCTGTCGGGGCGCGCCCCGTTCACGCTGACCTGGGACGAGTTCACCCGCTTCTTCGACAAGATGACGCGCACGGGCGTCGTCGAGAGCATGAAGGACTTCTACTGGGACATCCGCCCGAAGCCGGAGTTCGGCACGATCGAGGTGCGCGTCCTCGACACGCCACTCACCATCGAGAAGGCGGCGGCGCTGGCCGCGTACATCCAGTGCGTGGCGCGCTGGTTGAGCTTCGAGCAGCCGTTCCGGCCAGCCGAGGACGACTACCTGGTCTACACGTTCAACCGTTTCCAGGCGTGCCGGTTCGGTTTCGACGGCACCTTCGTCGACCCGCAGACCGGCGAGCACCGCACGATCCGCGAGGACATCGCCGAGACGCTCGCCGCGATCGAGCACCACGCGATCGAGCTCGGCGCGGAAGACGCCTGCCGGCGCGTGCGCGACGACATCGGCCCGCTGGGCAACGACGCGGCCTGGATCCGCGACACCTTCGAGCACGAGCACCTGCTGCCGGAGGTGGTACGCCAGCAGTGCCTGCGCTGGAGCCGCTGACCGACCATGGTTCCCCGGCCGCTGAAGATCGGCCTGTCGGCGCGGCTGATGCACGCCCCGCCCAGCGAACTGGGCTTTCGCGGCAAGACGCTGCAGTACCTCGAGCAATCGATCGCGCACTGGATCATGTCGCATGGCGCGATCGTGCTGATGATCCCGACGCTCGGGTCCGACGCCGGGGTCAGCCGGCGCGGCATCTCGGTGCGCAGCTACGTGCGCGAGCTCGACGGCCTGGTGCTGCAGGGCGGCGCCGACGTCAGCCCGCGCTCGTACGGCAAGCAGCCGATGCGCGCCGACTGGGCGGGCGACATCGTGCGCGACCGCTACGAGATGGAGCTGCTGCACGAGTTCATGGCGCAGGGCAAGCCGGTGCTCGGAATCTGCCGCGGTGCGCAGCTGATGAACGTGGCGATGGGCGGCACGCTCTTCCAGGACATCGCCACGCAGTGCCCCCGGGCAATCCGGCACGTCGACAGCGACCTCTACGACGAGCTCCACCACGAGATCAGCTTCGAGCCGGGTTCGCGACTGGAAGGCCTGTACGAGGGGATCGAGCGCGCGCAGGTCACGAGCATCCACCACCAGGCGGTGGATCGGCTAGGGAGCGACCTGGTGATCGACGCGCGCTCGAGCGCCGACGGCATCGTCGAGGCGATCCGCTGGCGCGGCGCCGGCTACGCGATGGGGGTGCAGTGGCACCCCGAGTTCCACGGCGCGGCGCGCGGGCTGCTCGACAGCGCGCCGATCGTGCTCGACTTCCTGGCCGCGGCGCAGCGGATGCGCGAACCGCAGGGCGGCTGACGACGGGTCAGGCGACGTCGCAGAGAGGCTGGCAGCCCCGCTGCGCGGCGGCAACCGGCACCACGCGCAGCGGCGCGCCCGCGGTCCGGGCACCTGCCGGCATGGCCGCCCCGCGTCGCGGCAGCGACCAGTGCCGGGCGGTGATTCGCAGGATTCGTGCGAGGTAGGGCGACATCTCGGTACTCCGTGGTCGGGCTTGCTCCCGGCGTGCAGTATCGGCCGGCGCGATGACCTGCCCGTGACACCCGCCCGCCGAAGGAGCGCGACGCAGAGTGTGGGTGACCGGCGCCGACGCAGCCAGCATCCGCGCGGCGCGCATATCGATATGCGACCTGCCTCAGGGGGCGCGCGTCGATTCGGCCGGCACCGACACGATCCAGCCCTCGACCGGGTCGATCGCGTCGGGCAGGCCATAGCGCCGCGCCCGTCGCCGCCAGCCCCAGGCGGCCTGCACCAGGCAGAGCACCGCATCGAGCAGGTCGCCGGCGGGATCCTCGATGCAGGCGCGGCGATGTGCCGCGTCGAGTGCGAGCGGCAACCCGAAGGCGTGGTCGCCTCGCTCGAGCCGGGCGATCATCGCCTCGCGCGCCTCGCGGCGATCGGGCGTTTGTCGCGCGCGGTCGTCGGCCTTGTACGAACGTCGCCCGACCAGCGCCCGCGCCACGTACCCCGGATATCCCTCGAGGACGACCCGCCGCGGATCGCCCGGATGCAGGCCGGGCAGGTCGACCCCGGACGCCAGCAGCCGCGGGGCGCCCGCATGCAGCATCAACGCCACCGGCGGGTTGACCCATTTCATCGACGGGCTCGACCCGGCGGGACGGTCGGTCGCACGACGGGCGAACTTCGATCCGGCCGGTCTCGCGTCGCAATACGCCCGGAACTGGGCGATCATCCGGTCGCGCGACATGGCGGCGAGGTGACGAATCGACGCCGCCCACGCGCTCTCGCCGCGCCCCGGACGGTGCGGCCACCCGAGTTCGACCAGCAACGCCCTGGGCAACCCGAACGGGAAGTCGCAGGCGGCCAGCCACGGCCCCGGACGGCGCAGCCAGCGGTCGAAGGCGTCGAGCTCGGGCAGCGCCTCGATCCGCTCCAGGTGCAGCACCGCGCCGCCGCGGCCCGCGTCGATCCGGCCGTCGGCCACCGTGATCGGCTTCCGACGCGACGGCGCGCTGGTGAAGTCGACGCCGTGCAGCAGGGTGCCCACGCGCTCGGCCGGTTCAGTAGCGGCCGGCGACGCCGCTGATCGCCACGCCGATGCGCAACACGACGAACGCGATCGCGTTGAGCATCCGCACCGGCCATGGACGGCGCCGGTGCTTGCGCAACTCGACCGGCACGCCGCCGCGCTCGATGGCCGCAAGCAGGCGCTCGCGCAGCTGCCGTGCGAACGCCGCGTCGTGG
>JAHBZV010000103.1 GCA_019635275.1 Burkholderiaceae bacterium
TGCGCGCGCCGAACGCGATCCTGTCGGGCATTCCGTTCTCGACGATGCCCGAGGACGTGGGCACGCGCATCATCGAGGCGATCCGCGACGTGCTGGCGCCCGGCGGCTGTTTCGTCGCCTACCAGTTCCGCGGCGCGGTGGCCGAGCGCGCGAGGCCGATCCTGGGCGAACCCGACGTCTCGCCCGAGTTCCTGAACATCCCGCCGATGCGGGTCTATCGCTGGCGCAAGCCCTGAGGCGCCGACGCCGCGCCCGGCGCGCGAGCGACGCCCACCCGCGTCAAGCCTTCGGCGGCACGTAGCCCGCCGGCTTTTCGGCACCGGCGCCGAAGAAATACGCTTCCAGTTGCGTGGCCAGGTACTTGCGGGCCCGCGCGTCCGCGAGATTGAGCCGGTTCTCGTTGACCAGCATCGTCTGGTGCCGGATCCAGCCCTGCCAGGCTTCCTTCGAGACGTTCTCGAAGAGCCGCTTCCCGAGTTCGCCCGGGTAGGGTGGGAAATCGAGGCCTTCGGCCTCGCGCTGCAGCTTGATGCAGAACACCTTGCGCGACATTCGGACTCCTACAGTTGCTTGATCAGCACCAGTGATTTTCGTTGCCAGTTGTACAGCCCCCGGCGCTGCTTCGGCAGCTGGTCGACCGAGGCGAGGACGAACCCCCGCTTGAGGAACCAGTGCATGGTACGCGTGGTGAGCACGAACAGCCGCTTCAACCCCGCTGCCCTCGCGCGCTGCTCGATCCGCTGCAGCAGCCGTTCGCCGTCGCCGCGTCCCTGGACCTGCGGATTGACCGCCAGCGCCGCCATCTCGCCGATGCCGTCCTCCGGGAATGCGTACAGCGCGGCGCAGCCGAAGATGACCCCGTCGTGCTCGATGACGGTGAAGTTGGCGATCTCGCGCTCGATCAGGCCGCGGTCGCGGCGCACCAGCGTGCCGTCTTCCTCGAGCGGTCGCAGCAGCGCGATCAGGCCGCCGACGTCGTCGGGCCCGGCCTCGCGCAGCGCCTCGAGCGTCTCCTCGACGAGCATCGTGCCGACGCCGTCGTGCTGGAAGAGTTCGAGCAGCACGCTGCCGTCCAGGCCGTACGGGATGATGTGTGCGCGCGCGACACCGCCCTCGCAGGCGCGCAGCGCGTGGCGCAGCGTGAACGCGATGTCGTCCGGCAGCGTGCCGTCCCCGAGCAGCGCCTTGGCCTCGGCCTCGGAGACCTCGCGGCGCAGCGTGCCGTCGGCGTCGAACACGCCGCCGGTCTCGGCCAGCACGATCAGCTTGTCGGCGTCGAGCGCGATCGCGGTGCTGGCGGCGACGTCTTCCATGCTGAGGTTGAAGGCCTCGCCGGTCGGCGAATAGCCGAGCGGCGACAGCAGCACCATTGCGCCGCTGTTGAGCGCGAAACGGATCGTCTGCACGTCGATCTTGCGCACCAGCCCCGTCTGCTGGTAGTCGACGCCGTCGACGATGCCCACCGGCCGCGCCGTGACCAGGTTGCCCGACACCACCCGGACCGCCGAGTGCGCCATCGGCGTGTTCGGCAGTCCCTGGGAGAACGCGGCCTCGAGGTCGAGGCGGATCTCGCCCGACGCCTCCTTGGCGCACTCGAGTGCGACCGGGTCGGTGATGCGCAGCCCTTGCGCGTAGTGCGCCTCGACGCCGCGCAGGCGCAGCTGCTCGTTGACCTGCGGGCGCGAACCGTGCACGACGACGATGCGCATGCCCATCGCGTGCAGCAGGCTGAGGTCCTGTACCAGCGGGTTGAGCCAGCCGGCCTGGATGAGTTCGCCCGGCACCGCGACCACGAAGGTCTTGCCGCGGAACGCGTGGATGTACGGGGCGACCCGGCGTAGCCAGGCGACGAATCGCGCTTCGTCCTGCGGGGCGCCGGACGACGCCGGCGGGACCGGGTTGCCGGAGCCGTCGGGCTCGGCAGCGGCTTGGGGGGCAGGCTGGGCGGGGGCGTTCATCGCGTCATTATAATTTCGGCCCATGTCTTCCCGGCAGCGCACCGTGCAGCGGCCCGCGACGCCCCTGCGAGCGTTGCCGCCGCTGCGGTTTCCCGAGGCACTGCCGGTGTCGGCGCGCCGCGACGAGATCGCCGCCGCCATCCGGCGCCATCCGGTGGTCATCGTCTGCGGCGAGACCGGCTCGGGCAAGACGACCCAGCTGCCGAAGATCTGCGCGATGGCCGGCGGCGGGCGCGCCGGGCTGATCGGCCACACCCAGCCGCGCCGCCTCGCCGCCACGACGGTCGCCCGGCGAATCGCCGAGGAGCTCGGTTCGCCGCCGGGCACGCACGTCGGCCACAAGATCCGCTTCGACGAGACGCTGTCGCCCGGCGCCACGATCAAGCTGATGACCGACGGCATCCTGCTCGCCGAGACGATGTCGGATCCGCTGCTGTCGCAGTACGACACGCTGATCGTCGACGAGGCGCACGAGCGCAGCCTGAACATCGACTTCCTGCTGGGCTACCTGAAGCAGCTGCTCGACGGGCCGCGGCGCGACGACCTGAAGCTGGTCATCACGTCGGCGACGATCGACGCCGAGCGCTTCGCGTGGCACTTCGGCCGGCGCATCGGCGCTGCGGCGGGGGCCGGGCCGGCCGACGGAGCACCCGCTGCCATTGGCGAAGAGGCCCGCGACCGGATCGAGCCCGCGCCGGTCATCGAGGTTTCGGGCCGGCTGTACCCGGTCGAGATCCGCTACCAGGGCTTCGACGACACGCACCGCGACGACGACGACGAGTCGGACCTGCCGTCGCGGATCGACGAGGCGATCGAGACGCTGTGGCGCGAGGCGCCCGGCGACGTGCTGGTGTTCCTTCCGGGTGAGCGCGAGATCCGCGACGTCGCCGAGCACCTGCGCAGGCTGCACGCGCGCGAGACCGCGTCGCGCACCGGCTCGCCGTGGTCGCGTGGCGCGATCGAGATCCTGCCGCTGTATTCGCGGCTCTCGGCGGCCGAGCAGCAGCGTGTGTTCGCCGGCTCGGGCGGGCGGCGCATCGTGCTGGCGACCAACGTGGCCGAGACCTCGCTCACGGTGCCGGGCATCCGCTACGTGGTCGACCCCGGTCTGGCCCGCGTCAAGCGCTATCGGTACCGAGGCAAGGTCGAGCAGTTGCAGGTCGAGCCGATCTCGCAGGCGGCCGCCAACCAGCGCGCCGGGCGCTGCGGGCGCGTCGCCGACGGCGTCTGCATACGGCTCTACGACGAGGCCGACCTCGCCAAGCGGCCGCGCTTCACCGACCCCGAAATCCTGCGCTCGTCGCTGGCCGCGGTGATCCTGCGAATGAAGGCGCTGCGGCTGGTGGACGTCGAGGAGTTCCCGTTCCTCGACCCGCCGCCGCGCAAGGCGATCGCCGACGGCTACGCGCTGCTTCACGAGCTGGGCGCCGTCGACGCGGCGCAGCAGCTCACCGAGGTGGGGCGGCAGCTCTCGCTGCTGCCGGTCGACCCGCGCATCGGCCGGATGCTGCTCGCCGCGCGCGATCTCGATTGCCTGCGCGAGGTGGCGCTGATCGCGGCCGCGCTGTCGGCGCAGGACCCGCGCGAGCGCCCGATCGACGCGCAGCAGGCGGCCGACCAGTCGCACCGGCGCTTCGCAGACGACAAGTCCGACTTCGTCTCGTACGTGAAGCTGTGGGACTACTGGGCGCAGGCCCAGGCGGAGAAGGAATCGAACCGCAAGCTCGCGCAGCGGCTCGAGCGCGAGTTCCTGTCGACGCGCCGGCTGCGCGAGTGGGCCGACGTGCACGCCCAGCTCGCCGACGCGGTGCGCGCGCTGAAGTGGCGCAGCAACACGCGGCCGGCGACCTACGAGTCGATCCACCAGGCGCTGCTCGCCGGCCTGCTCGGCAATCTCGGCTTCAAGGCGCCCGACGACGCCCAGTACGCGGGTACCCACCAGACGAAGTTCGCGATCCACCCCGGCTCCGCGCTCGCGAGGAAGCAGCCGCGGTGGCTGATGGCGGCCGAGATGGTCGACACCGGGCGGCTGTATGCGCGAACCGTCGCGCGCATCGAGCCCGCGTGGGTCGAGCGCGCCGGCGCCCACCTGATCCAGCGCAGCTGGTCGGATCCGGCGTGGTCGAAGAACGCCGGCCACGCGGTGGCCAGCGAGCGCGGCGTGCTCTACGGGTTGACGATCTACGCGCAGCGCCGGGTCGACTACTCGGCGATCGATCCGCGCCTGTCGCGCGAGCTGTTGATCCGCGAGGCGCTGGTCGGCGGCGACTGGGACGGCCGGCTGCCGTTCTTCGTGCACAACCGGCGGCTCGTCGCCGAGATCGAAGCGCTCGAGCAACGCATCCGCCGGCCAGACCTGCTGGTCGACGAGCGCGACCTGTACGACTGGTACGACTCGCGGATTCCGCAGGACATTCACACGACGCAGGCGCTCGAGCGCTGGTGGCGCGAGGCGTCGCGCGCCGACCCGAAGCTGCTGCACCTGTCGCGCGACGCGCTGCTGCGCAAGGGGGCCGACGGCGTCGGCGCCGAGTCGTTCCCACGCCGCCTGTCGATGCGCGGCCTCGATTTCGGTCTCGATTACCGTTTCGACCCGGGCGCCGCCGACGATGGCGTCACGATGACGGTGCCGTTGGCCATGCTCAACCAGGTCGATGCGGTGCGCTGCGAGTGGCTGGTTCCGGGGATGCTGAAGGACAAGGTGCAGGCGCTGGCGAAGTCGCTGCCGCAGAAGCTGCGCCGCCACCTCGTGCCGTTGCCCGCGTGGGCCGAGGGCTTCGTCGCCCGATGGCGCGGTCGCGAAGGCAGCCGGCCGCTCGTCGATGCGCTGGTCGAGGACCTGCGCGGGGAGCAGGGGCTGCGCGCGGCGCCGACCGACTTCAGGCCCGAAGCGCTCGAGCCGCACCTCGCGATGAACTTCCGGCTGGTCGATGTGCACGGCGGCGTGCTGGCGACCTCGCGGCAGCTCGCGGCGCTGCGCGCCGAGCACGG
>JAHBZV010000104.1 GCA_019635275.1 Burkholderiaceae bacterium
GGCGTGATGTGGGGGCTGTACCAGCAGAACGTCATTCCGCAGATGGGCGCGCAGGTCAACATCCTGATCTTCATCGTGATCATCATCGGCGGGCTCGGCTCGGCCGGCGGCTGCTTCGTCGGCGCGCTGCTGGTCGGGCTGACGGCCAACTACACGGGTTTTCTGGCGCCGAAGGTGGCGCTGTTCTCGAACATCCTGCTGATGGTCGCGATCCTGCTGTGGCGTCCGCAGGGGCTGTACCCGGTGGCGAAGCGATGATCCGCAGCCTGCTCTCGGCCGACTACCCGCGCAGCCGCGCGGTCGCCGCGATCCTGCTGGCGATCCTCGCCGTGCTGGCGCTGGCGCCGTTCGTGTTCCCCAGCGTGCGGCTGCTGGCGGTCGCCGCCAAGGTGCTGGTGTTCATCCTGCTCGTCGCCAGCTACGACCTGCTGCTCGGCTACACCGGCATCGTGTCGTTCGCGCACACGATGTTCTTCGGCATCGGCGCCTACGGCGTCGCGATCGCGAGCACGCGGATGGGGCCGGGCTGGGACGCGGTGGCGCTCGGCGTCGCCTGCGCGCTGCTGCTGTCGGCGCTGCTCGCGCTGGTGATCGGCCTGTTCAGCCTGCGCGTGAAGGCGATCTTCTTCGCGATGATCACGCTGGCGGTGGCGGCGGCGTTCCAGACGCTGGCGTCGCAACTGTCGGAATTCACCGGCGGCGAGGACGGCCTGACCTTCAAGGTGCCCGAGGTGCTGCAGCCTTCGTTCGAGCTGTTCGAGGACACGGTGCTGGGACTGTCGATCGACGGCCGCTTCCTGTCGTACTACCTGCTGTTCTTCGTCGTGCTGGCGCTGTTCCTGGTGCTGCTGCGGATTGTCAACTCGCCGTTCGGCCGCGTGCTGCAGGCGATCCGCGAGAACGACTTCCGCGCCGAGGCGCTCGGCTACCGCACGGTCGTGTTCCGCACGCTCTCGACGGTGCTCGCGGCGATGTTCGCGACGCTGGCCGGCGCGCTGCTGGCGATCTGGCTGCGTTACAACGGGCCCGACACCACGCTGTCGTTCGAGATCATGCTCGACACGCTGCTGATCGTCGTGATCGGCGGCATGGGCACGATGTACGGCGCGGTGATCGGCAGCGCGCTGTTCGTGTTTGCCCAGAGCTACCTGCAGGACCTGATGGGCTGGATCTCGGGCGGGTTCGAATCGGTGCCGCTGCTGGCGGCTCTCTTCTCGCCCGATCGGTGGTTGCTGTGGCTCGGGGTGCTGTTCGTGCTGTCGGTGTACTACTTCCCCACCGGCGTGGTCGGCAGGCTGCGGGCGCGCGCGCTCGCGCGGAGGCTCGCGTGAACGCGCGCCGGCCGCTGGTGCGCGTCTCGCAGGCGGGCGCGGTGGCGACGCTGACGCTGGCACGGCCGGCGATGCACAACGCGCTGGTGCCCGACCTGTTGCTCGACCTGTGCGTGGCGCTCGAGGAGACGGCGCGGCGCGCCGAGACGCGAGCGGTGATCCTCGCCGCCGACGGCGAGGCGTTCTCGATCGGCGGGGACATGCGGCGCTTCGCGACCGAGATGCAGGGGCGCGCGCTCGAGACCTATTCGGCCGAACTGGTCGGGTTGCTCAACCAGTCGATCCTGTCGCTGCTCAGGCTGCCGCAGCCGGTGGTCGCGGCCGTGCATGGTCTGGTGACCGGCGGCTCGATCGGCTTGGTGCTCGCGAGTGACGTCGTCGTCGCGGCCGACGACGCGGCGTTCAAGGCGCACTACGCGAGCGCCGGCTTCACGCCCGATGGCGGCTGGACTGCGCTGCTGCCGGCGCTGGTCGGCCGCCGGCGCGCGGCGACCTGCGTGCTGCTGAACCGCACGCTTCCCGCGGCTGAGGCGCACGCCTGGGGCATCGTGACGCAGCTCGCGCCGCGCGAGCAGGTCGCGGCCGCCGCCCGCGAGGCCGCGCAGCGCATCGCCGCGGCGCCGCCGGCCACGATGCGCGAAGGCAAGCGCCTGCTCGCCGGCGACCTCGGCGCGGTCGAGCGCGCGCTCGAGGCCGAGCGTCAGCAGTTCGTCGCAGCGATCGGCGGCGCCGACGCGCGCGAAGGCGTCGCGCGCTTCCTGCGCACCTTCACCGGCTACCCCGACGAGGACCGGGTGCCACGCGCCTGAGGCGCGGCGCGGACGGCCCCCGATCGGTCAGCGAGCGAGCCATGTACGTCGTCGACTGGTTGCACAAGCAGGCGCTGCATCACCCGGACAAGCCGGCGCTGGTCGACAGCGCCACCGGCGAGGCGCGCAGCTACCGGCAGGTCGACGAGCGCGCGAGCCGATTCGCCGAGCTGCTCGCGACGCGCTGGCGGCTCGCCCCCGGCGCACGGGTGGCCGTGCTCGCGGGCAATTCGGCCGACTACCTCGAGATGCTCTACGGCTGCGCGAAGGCGGGCGTCGTCATGGTCTGCCTGAACTGGCGGCTGCCGGCGACCGAGCTCGCGCCGATCGTCGACGACGCGCAGCCGTCGGCCTTCGTCTGCGGCGAAGAGTTCCTCGCGGTGGCGGCTGCGGCGCTCGCGGGTCGCGCCGCGCTGCCCGGCCTCGTCGTGCGCGGCGCGCAGGCCAGGCCGGAGGCGCGTCCGGCCCCCGGCACGCCCGCCGGGCGGCATCGCGAGCTGTCCGACTGGCCCGACTACGAGTCGGCGCTCGAGGCCTCGAGCGGGCGCGTCGTCGAAATGCCGTGCCGGCCGATGGACGAGGCCTGGTACCTGCTCTACACCTCGGGCACCACCGGCAAGCCCAAGGGCGTGATCCAGACCTACGGCATGGCGTTCTTCAACGCGGTGCACGCGATGCTCGCGACGAAGCTCTCGGGCGACGACGTACTGCTCGCCGCGCTGCCGTTCTTCCACACCGGGGGGCTGAACCTCTACGCGAACCCGATCCTGTTCGCCGGGGGCACGGTGGTGGTGATGCGCCAGTTCGACGCGGGCGAGGCGCTGCGCTGGCTCGAAACGGAGGTCACGCAGTTCCTCGGCGTGCCCGCGGTGTACCTGTTCATCGCGCAGCACCCGCGGTTCGGCGACGCGCGCTTCGCGAAGATGCGCCACTGGTCGGCCGGCGGCTCGCCGATGCCGCTGGCGTTGCTCGAGACCTGGGCGAAGAAGGGCGTGACGATCTGCTTCGGCTTCGGGATGACCGAGACCGGGCCCACCGTGTTCATTCCCGACGAGGCGACCGCGCGCGCCAAGCCGGGCAGCGTCGGCAAGCCGGTGGGCACGATGCTCACGCGCGTGGTCGACGCGCAGGGCCGCGACTGCACGGCGAACGAACGCGGGGAACTGCTGGTCAAGGGGCCCGGGGTCACGCCCGGTTACTGGAACAATCCCGAGGCGACGCAGTCGGCGATCCGCGACGGCTGGCTGCACACCGGCGACGTCGCGTACTTCGACGACGATGGCGACTACTGGATCGTCGATCGCCTGAAGGACATGTTCATCTCGGGCGGCGAGAACGTCTATCCGGCGGAGATCGAGAACCTGCTGTACCGGATGCCGGGCGTGGCCGAAGCGGCCGTCATCGGTGTGCCCGACCCGAAGTGGGTCGAGGTAGGGCTCGCCGTCATCGTGCTCGAACCCGGCGCGTGGCTCGACGAGGCATCGGTGCAGGCCTACTGCCGAGAGCGGCTCGCAGGCTACAAGGTGCCGCGGCACGTGCGCTTCGTCGACGCGCTGCCGCGTACCCCGGCAGGCAAGGTCGAGAAGCCGGCGCTGCGGCAACGCTACGGAGCCGCGACGTGACGAAGCGCGTGGTCACCCAGCGCGACTTCGACCGCTTCGCGGCGCTGTCGCGCGACGACAACCCCATCCACTGCGATCCCGGGTTCGCGCGCGGCACGCACTTCGGCGCGACGGTGGCGCACGGCATGTTCCTGTACGGGCTGATCTGCAGCGGGCTCACGCGCCGGCTCGCCGTGCCGTGGCTGCCGGTCGCCCAGACACTGATGTTCCCGGCGCCCACGTTTGCGGGCGACGCGGTGACCGTGCGCGTGGGCGCGCGCCTGGCGCCGCATGCCTTCGACGTCGGCGTCGTGGTCGAGCGCGACGGTCGGCTGGCGGACACGGCGATCGGCGAGAGCGTCGTGATGCGCGTGGCGCAGGGCACGGGCGGCGCCGGTGGGCCGGCGGCGGGCGACGACAGCCCCGACACGCTGCCGCTGGGCACGGGGCCGGACACGGTTCCGCTCGTCGAGCAGCCGTCGGCGGATCCGGCGGAACCGGCGGGTTCGCGGCCGGCCGCGCAGGCGTCGCTGTTCGGCATCGAGCCTGGCCAGCGTGCGAAAGCGACGCGCAGGTTCGAAGCCGGCGAGCTGGACGAATACGCCGACCTCTGCGGCGACGCCAATCCGCTGGTCGTCGACACCGCAGCGGCGCGACGTGCGGGGCTGCCCGGTCGGATCGTGCCGGGCCCGTTGCTCGCGGGCATGTTCTCCGACCTGCTCGGCACGAAGCTCCCCGGCCGAGGCACCGGGTGGATGAAGCAGTCGCTTCGCTTCCTGAGGCCGGTGCATCCCGGCCAGGCGCTGCAGGCGATGGTCGAGGTCGTGCGCGTGCGGCCGCTCAAACAGCTGGTGAACCTTCGCAGCACGGTGCGCGACGTGACCGGGGCGGTGCTGGTCGACGGCGAGGCGCTGGTGCTGGTGCGCAACCTCGAGCGTGCACGCGACTGACGCACGGCTCGCTCCCGGAACGAGCGTCCATCGAGTCGCCGCCGAAGCGCCCCGTCACGCGTTCCACTGCGCGATCGCCTCGAGCGGCAGGCGCTGCAGGTCGGGCACCTTCGCATCGGGACGCGGATAGCCGACCGGCATCAGCAGCACCGCCTTCTCGTTGGTGCCGCGGCCGAGCAGA
>JAHBZV010000105.1 GCA_019635275.1 Burkholderiaceae bacterium
CCTGCCCAAGGTCACGCAGTTCTGGACCGAACTGTCGCAGCACGAAGCGCTGTTCGAGAAGTACAAGGCGTTCGCCGCGTCGGCGCAGTACGCGCAGCTCTCGCCGGTGCGCCGGCGCATCGTCGACCATGCGCTGCGCGACTTCCGGCTCGGCGGCGCCGAGTTGAAGTCTCCCGCGCGCGAGCGCTTCGCCGAGCTTCAGGACCGGCAGGCCGCGCTCGGCCAGAAGTTCTCCGAGAACGTGCTCGACGCAACCAACGCGTTCAAGCTGCGCGTCACCGACCCCGCCGAACTCGCCGGCCTGCACCCGGATGCCATCGAGGCCGCGCGCGAGGCCTCGCAGGGCGACGGCCACGAAGGCTGGACGTTCACGCTCCAGTTCCCGTCGTACCTGCCGGTCATGCAGTACGCCGCGCACCGTCCGTTGCGCGAGCGCATTTACCGCGCCTATGCGACGCGCGCCTCGTCGAACGCGCTCGCACCCGACGGCGAGGCGGCCGCGGCGCTCGACAACGCGCCGATCATCGACGAGCTGCTCGCGCTGCGCCACGAGGAGGCCGGCCTGCTCGGCTACGCCAACTTCGCGCAGGTTTCGCTGGTGCCGAAGATGGCCGAGTCGCCCGAGCAGGTGATGAAGTTCCTGCACGACCTCGCCGCGCGCGCGCGCCCGTTCGCCGAGCGCGACATGGCCGAGCTGCGGCGCTTCGCCGCCGACGAGCTGTCGCTGCCCGAGCTGCAGGCCTGGGATCTCGCCTTCGCCAGCGAGAAGCTCAAGGAGGCGCGCTACGCGTTCTCCGACCAGACGGTGAAGCAGTTCTTCCAGCTGCCGCGCGTGCTCGACGGACTGTTCAGCCTGATCGAGCGCCTGTACTCGGTGCGCATCGCGCCCGACTCGGCGCCGGTTTGGCATCCCGACGTGCGCTTCTTCCGCGTCGAGCGCGACGGGCAACTTGTCGGCCAGTTCTATACCGACCTGTACGCGCGCGCCTCGAAGCGGCCGGGCGCGTGGATGGACGACGCGCGCTCGCGGCGGCGCCGCCACGCCGCGCTGCAGACGCCGGTGGCTTACCTGGTGTGCAACTTCCAGCCGCCGGTCGGTGGACGCCCGGCGCTGCTCACGCACGACGACGTGACGACGCTATTCCACGAGTTCGGCCACGGCCTGCACCACCTGCTCACGCGGGTCGACGATCTCGCCGTGTCGGGCATCTCGGGCGTCGAGTGGGACGCGGTCGAGCTGCCGAGCCAGTTCATGGAGAACTTCTGCTGGGAGTGGGACATCGTCGCGTCGATGAGCGCGCACGTCGAGACCGGCGCGCCGCTGCCGCGCGAGCTGTTCGACCGGATGCTCGCCGCGAAGAACTTCCAGAGCGGCATGGCGACGCTGCGCCAGATCGAGTTCGCGCTGTTCGACATGCGGCTGCACGCCGGCTTCCAGCCCGGGGGTGCGCGCAGCGTGCAGGACGTGCTCGACGAAGTGCGGCGCGAGGTCGCGGTGGTCGTGCCGCCCCCGTGGAACCGCTTCCAGAACAGCTTCTCGCACATCTTCGCGGGCGGCTACTCGGCGGGGTACTACAGCTACAAGTGGGCCGAAGTGCTGTCGGCCGACGCCTATGCGGCGTTCGAGGAAGCCATGGCGCAACCGGACGCACCGGCCCGGGTGGCCGAGACGGGGAGGCGCTTCCTCGACGAGATCCTGTCGGTGGGCGGGAGCCGACCGGCCATCGACTCGTTTCGCGCGTTCAGAGGACGAGATCCCGAGCTGGATGCCTTGCTTCGCCATAATGGAATGGTCGAGGCATCCGCTCCGGAACCGTCCCATGCTTAGCCGCCAGACCGTCGTCGCTTTCCCCGTCGCGCTTGCCGGTCTCGCACTGGCCGCCGCGATCGCCGCGCCCGTCGCAAACGCCCAGTACAAGTGGATCGGCGCCGATGGCCGCGTGAACTACGGCGACCGCCCCCCGCCGACCGACAGCCGCCGGATCGTGCGCGCGCCGACCGGCGTCCCTTCTTCGGAGGCGCCGGCCAACGGCGACCCTCAGCTGCCCTATGCGCTGCGCTCGGCGGCGAGCCGGTATCCGGTCGTGCTGTACACGTCCCCCGATTGCGAGCCCTGCGACATGGGCCGCGACCACCTGGCCCAGCGCGGCGTCCCGTTCACCGAGAAGCGCGTCCAGACCGCCGCCGACGTTCGCGCGTTCAACAAGCTGCAGCCGGGCACCTCGCAATTCCCGGTGCTGACGGTCGGCACCGACCGGATGGTCGGGTTCGAGGCGGGCATGTGGAACCGGATGCTCGATGCGGCGGCGTATCCGCGCTCGTCGATGCTGCCGCCGAACTACCTGGCGCGCACGCTCGAGCCGATGAGCCCGCCCGAAGACAAGCCGAAGGCGAGCGCCGAGCCGGGCCGACCGAACTCGGCGCAGGCCGACGCGGACGTCGGCGGGTTGCTGATCCCGGCGCAGCAGGAACGGTTCGAGAACCCGATCCGGTTCTGACGCTCGCTCGAGGTCGGTCCGCGGCCTCCGAGGGTGCTACGGACGGTGTGCGAGAATGCTCGCGTAGCCCGCTAGCGCCGTGCATCCTCCGGCCGGGCACCGCGCGTTCATCGACCCCACCGAGATGAGCCATGAGCAAGCCCTCGAAGCGCGACGAGACCCGCATTCTGATCGCCCGAAGGCGGTTTCTGGGTTCTGCAGCGGCGTCACTCGGCACGTTGTCGATGACCGCTTGCGGCTCGGGGGGCGGGGCGTCTTCGGTCGTTGCAGGCACTGAGACCTCGGCCCCTCCCACTGGAGGGACGGGGGACGGCACATCGGCGCCCGCTCCAGCGCCCGCTCCGGCACCCGCTCCAGCCCCGGCGCCCGCTCCAGGCGTCACCACCGCCCTGGACTTCCCCGGCGACGCCTGGGTCAACCGCCAGTTCCACCGCACGCTGCCGGCCGACTCCGTCCCCGACGCCTACCCCCTCACCCTCGTCATGAGCGTGCTGCCTCGCGACAAGGGCGTCACCTACCAGACCGGCTTCTTCCACGGCATCCGCGGCGACTTCGCCTCGGCCGGCGACCGCTACTACGGCGCATGCCCCTACCCGCGCGTACCCCCCGGCGAAATGCGCTGGGAAATCGCCGCCAACGCCAACGACTACACCGGCGACCTCATCCAGTACAACCGCTGGTACCGCCAGGCCTTCGTCGCCTGGGCCGATGCCTCCGGCAAGCATCACCGCTTCTACTACGACCTGCCCGACCTCTCCAAGGTCGTCGCCGTCGACCTCCCCACCTCCTATTTCCCCTCGAACACCTCGACACAGACCCTGGTCTTCGGCGATGCACCCTGGGATCACGTCACCGGCGGCGCCGGCGGCGGCGGCCCGGGCAGCGAACAACTCAAGGGGCTCCTGCGCCGGCTCAAGGTCTTCACCACCCGGCTCTCGGTCGCCGACATGGTCAGCGAAGCGCTCTCCGACGACCTCGTCACCGCCTCCGGCGCCTCGAGCATCTGGTACCTCAACGCCAACCCCAGGCCCGACGACCTCACCGACAAGTCCGGCCGCGGACACCACTTCCGCTGGCTCGACGACCGCTTCAGGGCTAACCTCTACACGGGACCAGGCTGACCGGGATCATCGAGTCTGATTTTCCAGATTCGCGGGCTTCGACAGTGTTCGGTCGAACCGCTGCAGGCACTTGCCTCCGGGCCCTCCGACATTCGATGCGGGTCGCCTGCCGAACGGCTCGCGCGCCGCTGTTGAACGCGCGATTATCGAGAACGCGGAAGGGCAATCGGTCGATATGGCGCGGCCAGCTCCGTCCTCTTAGCACGCGAATTGCGGCCGGCAGGCCTCTCGCCTGCATCCCGCCTCGCCCCGGTACGAGTCTCACCGCCGAGGGAACCCATGGGCAAATCTTCAAAACCTGATGTCACTGGCACGCCGCTGACGCGGCGCAGCTTCCTGAGTGCCGCCGCGGCGTCGCTGGGCTCGCTCGCAGTCACCGGCTGTGGGTCCGGTGATTCTGCGGACGTCGGGACGACAACCGAGAAGGGTGTCGGCACAAGCCGCGGCCAATGGTCGACGCCGAATCGCCCGGCCCAGTCTTTCGCGCCGCAGAATCCGAGCGGGGTGCCTCCCGTCGCGTCTGCTCCGGCTCCGGCGCCAACACCGACTCAGGCGCCCGCGCCTGCCCCTGCTCCTACACCGAACAACCCCCCTCCTCCAGCGCCCGCTCCGGCTCCGGCTCCAACACCGAATCAGGCACCCGCGCCCGCGCCCGCGCCCGCTCCTACACCGAACAGTCCGCCTCCTCCGGCTCCGGCTCCGGCTCCGGCTCCGGCTCCGGCTCCGGCTCCAGCTCCAGCTCCGGCTCCAGCTCCGGCTCCAGCTCCGGCTCCAGCTCCGGCTCCAGCGCCCGCTCCGGCACCCGCTCCAGCGCCCGCTCCGGCACCCGCTCCAGCGCCCGCTCCGGCACCCGCCCCGGCACCCGCCCCGGCACCGGCGCCCGCTCCTACACCGAACAATCCGCCTCCTCCGGCTCCGGCTCCGGCTCCGGCTCCGGCTCCGGCTCCGGCTCCGGCTCCGGCTCCGGCTCCGGCTCCGGCTCCGGCTCCGGCTCCAGCACCCGCTCCAGCACCCGATCCGGCGCCCGCTCCGGCACCCGCTCCGGCACCCGCTCCGGCGCCCGCTCCGGCACCCGCTCCGGCACCCGCTCCGGCACCCGCTCCGGCACCCGCTCCGGCGCCCGCTCCGGCGCCCGCTCCAGCCCCGGCGCCCGCTCCAGGCGTCACCACCGCCCTGGACTTCCCCGGCGACGCCTGGGTCAACCGCCAGTTCCACCGCACGCTGCCGGCCGACTCCA
>JAHBZV010000106.1 GCA_019635275.1 Burkholderiaceae bacterium
CAGGTCGCGGCGCCCGCGGTCGCCGGCCCCGCGCCGGTCGCCGCGGCCGCGGCCCCTGGCGCGCCGGGCTCCGCCGCGCCGGCCGCCCCCGCGCCCGAAGCGCCGGCCGGGCACCTGGTCAAGTCGCCGATGGTCGGCACTTTCTATCGTTCCGCGCAGCCGGGCGCGGATCCCTTCGTGTCGGTGGGCAGCCAGGTCAAGGAAGGCGACACGCTGTGCATCATCGAGGCGATGAAGCTGATGAACGAGATCGAGGCCGACAAGAGCGGCACGATCAAGGCGGTGCTGGTCGACAACGGCTCGCCGGTGGAATTCGGGCAACCGCTGTTCGCGATCGAGTGACATGTTCGAGAAGCTGCTGATCGCCAATCGTGGCGAGATCGCGCTGCGCATCCAGCGCGCGTGCCGCGAGCTCGGCATCAAGACGGTGGTCGTGCACTCGCAGGCCGACACCGAAGCGAAGTACGTCAAGCTGGCCGACGAGTCGGTCTGCATCGGGCCGCCCGCCTCGCGCGACAGCTACCTGAACGTGCCGGCCATCATCAGTGCGGCCGAGGTCACCGACGCGGAGGCGATCCATCCTGGCTACGGCTTCCTGTCGGAAAACGCCGACTTCGCCGAACGCGTCGAGAAGAGCGGCTTCGTCTTCATCGGCCCGCGGCCCGAGTCGATCCGCCTGATGGGCGACAAGGTGTCGGCCAAGGAAGCGATGACCAAGGCCGGCGTGCCGGTGGTGCCGGGCTCCGAGGGCGCGCTGCCCGAAGACCAGAAGGAAGTGGTCCGGATCGCCCGCGCCGTCGGCTACCCGGTCATCATCAAGGCCGCCGGCGGCGGCGGCGGGCGCGGCATGCGCGTGGTGCACACCGAAGCGGCCCTGCTCAACGCGGTCGCGATGACGCGCGCCGAGGCGCAGGCCGCGTTCAACAACGCTTCGGTCTACCTCGAGAAATTCCTCGAGAACCCGAGGCACATCGAGATCCAGGTGCTCGCCGACGAGTACCGCAGCGCCGTCTACCTCGGCGAGCGCGACTGCTCGATGCAGCGCCGGCACCAGAAGATCATCGAGGAGGGGCCGGCGCCGGGCATCAGCCGGCGCCTGCTCGACCGCATCGGCGCGCGCTGCGCCGACGCCTGCCGCAAGATCGGCTACCGTGGCGCGGGCACCTTCGAATTCCTGTACGAGAACGGCGAGTTCTACTTCATCGAGATGAACACGCGGGTGCAGGTCGAGCACCCGGTCACCGAGCTCATCACCGGCATCGACATCGTCCAGGAGCAGATCCGCATCGCCGCCGGCGAGAAGCTGCGCTTCCGGCAGCGCGACATCGTGATCAAGGGCCACGCGATCGAGTGCCGGATCAACGCCGAGGATCCGTACAAGTTCACGCCGTCGCCGGGGCGGATCACCGCCTGGCATCCGCCGGGCGGGCCCGGCATCCGCGTCGACTCGCACGCGTACACGAACTACTTCGTGCCGCCGAACTACGACTCGATGATCGGCAAGCTGATCGCGTACGGCGACACGCGCGACCAGGCGATCCGGCGCATGCGGATCGCGCTGTCCGAGATGGCGGTCGAAGGCATCCAGACCAATCTCGCGCTGCACCGCGAGTTGCTCGCCGACGCGCGCTTCGTGAGCGGCGGCACGTCGATCCACTACCTCGAGCAGAAACTCGCGCTGCGCGGCGCCTGACGGCGGCCTGCGCGGCACGCGAACCGGGGGGCGCGACACGCTGATGTGGTCGGAGATCGTATTCGTCGTCGAACGCGACGCGGTGGAGGCCTGGTCGGACGCGCTGCTCGAGGCCGGCGCGGCGTCGGTGCAGGCCGAGGACGCCGACGCCGAGACGGCCGACGAGGCCCCGATCTTCGGCGAGCCCGGCGAGCCGGCACCCGCCGGCGGCTGGCTGCGCACGAGGCTGGCCGCCCTCGTGGACGCCGGCACCGACGCGCCTGCGCTGCTCGAGCGCGCGGGCGCGATCTGCGCGCGAAAGCCCCCGGTCCGCTTCGAGCTGCGCGAGGTGCCCGACCAGGACTGGGTGCAGGCCACGCAATCGCAGTTCGCGCCGATTCCGGTCGGGCGAAGGTTGTGGATCACGCCGTCGTGGCACCTGCCCGACCAGGGGGCCGCCCCGCAGGCGGCGCGCTCGATCGACGGACGGCACGCGATCGTGCTCGACCCGGGGCTCGCATTCGGCACCGGCAGCCATCCGACCACCCGGCTGTGCCTCGAGTGGCTCGACGAGCACTTGCGCGGCGGCGAGCGCGTGATCGACTACGGCTGCGGGTCCGGCATCCTGGCGATCGCCGCAGCCCGGCTCGGCGCGACCAGTGTCTGCGCGATCGACATCGACGCGCAGGCGCTCGACAGCGCGCGACGCAACGCCGCCGTCAACGCGGTGACGCTGGACATCCGCGCGACGACCGACCCGCGCCCTGCACCGGCCGACGTCGTGGTCGCCAACATCCTCGCCAATCCGCTGCGGATCCTGGCACCCCTGCTCTCCGGGCTCGTCGCGCCGGGCGGGCACCTCGTGCTCGCCGGCCTGCTCGACCGCCAGGCCGCGGGAATCGCGCAGTGCTATCCGGCCATCGCGCTCGAAGCGTGGCGCTCGCTCGATGGCTGGACTTGTCTGGCCGGGGTGCGCCGGTCATGATCGGCATCGCACGCGCGACGACCGCGCGACTTCCCCGCTGACTCGACGACAACGATGGCGCTCGCGACCACCTGCCCCCAGTGCAAGACCAGCTTCAAGGTGGTGCCCGACCAGTTGAAGCTGCGTCGTGGCCTGGTCCGCTGCGGTGCATGCCAGCACGTGTTTTCGGGGATCGACTTCCTGCGATACGTCGACGAGTCGAATCGGGCCGAGCCCGCGCCGGGCAGCGCTGCGGCGCAGCCCGCGGGCGACGACCTGAAGACCGCGTTCTTCCTGCCCGAGACGATCCTCGCCACGCCTGCGGCGACGGACGGCGCCGGACGCCGCCTGCCCGGCGAAGCGCCGGCGCCTGACGACGCCGCGCGGGGCGAGCGCCTGCCCGACGACGTCGTGGAAGCTGCGCCGATCGTCGGCACGACCGATCTGGATCTGCTCGCGTTCGAGGCGAGCCCCCTGCCGGAGCCGGGGGAATCGCAGATCGAGCCCGTAGGATCCGAAGAGGCCCGATGGCCGGGTATCGAGATCGACTGGGGAACCGACGCGCCCGTGGCCGTGTCCGACGCCGGCGCCATCGCGCCCGACGTGGGGTCGCCCGAGATCGAAGCTGCGCTCCCGACCGACGCCGCGCTCCCGACCGACGCCGCGCTCCCGGCCGACGCCGCGCTCCCGACCGACGCCGCACTCCCGGCCGACGCCGCACTCCCGGCCGACGCCGCACTCCCGGCCGACGCTGCACTCCCGACCGACGCTGCACTCCCGACCGACGCTGCACCCCCGGCCGACGCCGCACTCCCGGCCGAGGCGGCGCCCGAGACCGGGGCCGGCGCGGCGCACGACGCATCGCGCCCGCCGACCGACAGCGCCGGCGACGAGATCGTGGCGTGGGGCCCCGGTTCGACCAGCGACCTGGCAGCGGGCGACGACCGCGACGAGATCGAGTCGCTGACCGCGACGACGCCCGGCGGCTTCATCGACGTCGAGGTTCACGACGACCTTCCGGCCGCGGCCGCGAGCCGGGATCGTTCGGCGCTGGCGGCCGGCTCGCCGGTGACCGCCCTGCCCGGCCCGTCGATCGGACCCGCGGCGCGCGACGCGGGCGCACGGCACGTCGCCGGATTCAGCCGCGACGCGGCCCACGACGAGGACGAGGCGGCCATCGACTACTTCTCGTCGGGGCGCCGCGGGGTCGGCTTCATCGACCGGCACGGCCCGATCGCACTGGTCGGGGCGACGCTGCTGGCGCTGCTGCTCGGCCTGCAGTGGACGATCGCGCAGCGCTCGATGATCGCCGCACGGCTGCCGGCCCTCGCGCCGGCGATGTCGGCGGTGCTCGCCCCGTTCGGCCTGCGCGTCGGCCTACCGCGCGACCTCGAGTCGCTGACCATCGAGTCGTTCGAGTTGCAGGCTTCCGCGTCGCCCGGCGTACTCGCGATGTCGGCGCTGCTTCGCAACCGTGCCGACTACGGGGTGCAATGGCCGTCGATGCAGCTCACCCTGACCGACTCGGCCAACCGCGTGCTGGTGCGCAAGGTGCTCGGCCCGGACGACTACCTGCGCGAGTCGCGCGGTGGCGAGGGCCTGCCGCCGCGCGCCGAATGGCCGGTGCGGCTGGCGCTCGAGGCCAACGACCTGCAGCCGGCCGGCTACTCGGTCATCCTCTTCTATCCATAGCTCCCCGGGAGTCACGATGTCACGACGCGTCCTGATCAGCGGCTCGGTCGCCTACGACACGATCATGGTGTTCGAAGGCCACTTCAAGGACCACATCCTTCCCGACCGGGTGCACATGCTCAACGTCG
This sequence comes from Burkholderiaceae bacterium, assembly GCA_019635275.1. GTDB lineage: Bacteria > Pseudomonadota > Gammaproteobacteria > Burkholderiales > Burkholderiaceae_E > Zeimonas. Next base: position 4,457 of record JAHBZV010000106.1, read on the forward strand.
CCTTCCTTGCGCCCAGGCTCAAGCGCGAATACGGGGGATGCGCGGCCAACATCGCCTACAACCTGGGCGGGCTCGGCGGCCACCCCGTGGTGCTCGCGACGATCGGCCGCGACGGCGACGACTACCTCGCGCGCCTGTCGGCGCTGGGCATCGACGTGTCGCAGGTGAGGCGACTCGACGAGCACTACACCGCGCAGGCGTTCATCACGACCGACCTCTCCGACAACCAGATCATCGCGTTCCACCCGGGCGCGATGTCCGACGCGCACGCCGTGTCGGCAACGGCGGCGCAG
>JAHBZV010000107.1 GCA_019635275.1 Burkholderiaceae bacterium
GTGTCTGGGACGATGCTGCTGGCGGCCACGATTGTCCGGAAACCGGCGACCGCGCGCAAACGGCCCCGGCGCGGGCCTCGCGCGAGCGAGAGCGCGACCTCGGCCAGCGGGCCCGCGGCGTGCGGCGCACGCCATCGGCTAACATCGTGCCGCTAGCGATTCGCCGCACCCCGCACAGGAGACTTCACCGTGACCATCCGATTCGACCTCGACGGCAAGACCGCTCTCGTCACCGGCGCTTCGAGCGGCCTGGGGGCGCGCTTCGCGCGCGTGCTCGCCGACAACGGCGCGCAGGTCGTGCTGGCCTCGCGGCGCGTCGAGCGGCTGAAGGAACTGCGCGCCGAGATCGAGGCGGCCGGCGGCGACGCGCACGTCGTCGCGCTCGACGTGACCGACGTCGCGAGCATCCACGCGGCGGTCGCGCGCGCGGAGGACGAGGCAGGGCCGATCGACATCCTGGTGAACAACTCGGGCGTGAGCACGACGCAGCGGCTGGTCGACGTGAAGCCCGAGGACTACGACTTCATGTTCGGCACCAACACGCGCGGCGCGTTCTTCGTCGCTCAGGAGGTCGGGCGCCGGATGATCGCGCGCGCCAAGGCCGATCCCGCGCGCCAGGCGCGCATCGTCAACATCGCGTCGATGGCGGCGTTGCGCGTGCTCGCGCAGATCGGCGTCTACTGCATGAGCAAGGCCGCCGTCGTGCAGATGACGAAGGCGATGGCGCTCGAGTGGGGACGCTACAACATCAACGTCAACGCGATCTGCCCCGGCTACATCGAGACCGAGATCAACGCGCACCACTGGCAGACCGAGGCCGGCCAGAAGCTGATCCAGATGCTGCCGCGCCGCCGCGTCGGCAAGCCCGAGGACCTCGACGGCGTGCTGATGCTGCTCGCCTCGGACAAGTCGCAGTTCGTCAACGGCGCGGTGATCGCCGCGGACGACGGGTTCGGGGTCTAGCGCCGCGCGGGGCGGGAGCGCGAGCGCGCGCACCTCGGCGATCGGGCGATCAGGACCCGCCGAGCCGCCGGCGGATCCCTGCGCGGATGTGGCGCACGCCGAGCGCGACCGCGACCGCGATCGGCACGATCGACAGGCCGGTGGCCAGTTCGGGGTCGACCGGCCAGCCGATCGACTTCATCGCCTTGAACAGGTATCCGGCGATGCCCGCCCCGTAGTACGTGATCGCCGCCACCGACAGGCCCTCGACCGTCTGCTGCAGGTGCAGCTGCAGCTTCGCGCGGCGGTTCATCGCCGCGAGCAGCTCCTGGTTGTGGCGCTCGCGCTCGATCTCGACGCGGGTGCGCAGCAGCGCGCTGGCGCGCGCGATGCGCTCGGCGATCGCCTCGATGCGACGGCCCACGCTCTCGCAGAACGCCATCGCCGGGTCGAAGCGGCGCTCGAGGAACGCGGTGAGCGTCTGCAGCCCCGGCAGGCGCTGCTGGCGCAGCTCGGCGCCACGCTGGCGCACCAGCGCGTGATAGGCGCGCGCAGCGCCGAAGCGAAAGCCCACGGAGGCCGCGATGCGCTCCACGGTGCCGGCCAGCCGGCTGACTTCGCGCAGCAGCTCCGGTTCCTCCTGGACGGGCGCGGATTCGAGCCTGGCAACGAGCGTCCCGAGCGAGGTCTCGACGCCGTCGAGCTCGGCCGCGTTCGCGCGCGCGAGCGGAAACGCCAGCATCGCCATCATCCGGTAGACCTCGACCTCGATCAGGCGCTGCACGACGCGGCCGGCGTAGTTGGCGCTGAGCGACCGGTCGAGCACGAGGACGCGGGTGAAGCCGCGCGCGTCGACGCGGAAGTCGGTGAAGGCGCAGGCGGCGCCGTCGGCGATCGACGCGCCACTCAACTCGCTGCCGCCGAAGGCCGCCGCGGCGCCGGCCGGATCGTCGGGAATCTGGCGCGCCGGCAGCAGCGCGACGTGGACCGCGGCGATCAGCGAGCCCGGCAGCGTGTCGAGCCATCCCTCGGGCAGCGCGTCGATGGCGGGCAGCTCGAATGGGGCGCGCGGATCGCCGCCGTCGCAGTACACCGTGTAGTCGTCGAATTCGCCGTGGCGCTCGCGCTTGAGGCGAAACGCGCCGAAGTCGGCGAAGAAGTGGCCGTCGCGCGAGTCGGGGGCGGCGACGCCCGAGCGCTCGCACAGTCGCGCCACCGGATCGGGGCCGGCCTCGTGCGCCCCGCGCGCCGGGCGCAGCAGCGCGATGTGCGACACTCGCTGCGGCGTGGCCAACGGCTGGCGGGGCCTCGCATGGATTTCGTTCTGCAGCGCGTCCCGGTCGGGATGGATGATCATGACGGTGCGATGCCGACGCGGGCTGGCCCGCGGCGGGCGTCGGTCGACGAGCGAGGAAGACGAGTGAGCGAGCGCATCCTGGTGTTCGAACTGGAAATGCCGATCCGCTGGGGCGACATGGACGCGATGGGCCACGTGAATAATACGGTCTATTTCCGCTACATGGAGCAGCTGCGGATCAGCTGGTTCGATTCGATGGGCTTCCGGCCCGACCCGTCGGGCGAGGGGCCGCTGATCATCAACGCGAGCTGCACGTTCCTGCGCGAGTTGCAGTACCCGGGCACGGTGCTGGCGCGGCAGTACGTGGGCGAGATGGGGCGCTCGAGCTTCGAGACGTACATCGACATGCTGCGCACCGACGATCCGGGGACGGTCTATGCGCACGGCTCGGCGAAGGTGGTCTGGGTCGACTACCCGAAGCGCAAGTCGGCGCCGTTGCCGGACTTCGCGCGGCAGGCGGTGACGACGCCCCGACTGCGTTAGCCGGCGCGTCGCGGCAGGCGACGGCGGGCCGCGTTGGCGGGGCGGCCGGCGCCGGGCGGCATTGGGGGGCGCCAGGCGCGAGGGCCCGGGTGCGGCGGGGCGATGACGACGGCGGTCGGTGCTTCGCACCGACTTCCCTGCGCTGCCCGCCCCGGAGTCGCGCGGCGCAACTCGCTACGCTCGCTTCGCGAGCTCCGCTCAGACAAAGCGCCGCGAGTCAGAAGTGCGAAGCGCGCTTCGCGCGCCGACCCCGAGGCTGCGCTGCTCGGCGCCGCCGACATCGCCCCGCCGCGCCCGGGCCCTCGCGCCTGGCGCCCCCCAATGCCGCCCGGCGCCGACCGCCCCGCCAACGCGGCCCGCCGTCACCCGCCGCTCTGGCAACGTCATGGGTGCCCGAGCGGAGGTCGGGACCCTTGCGCACGAATACCACCACGGTGTCGGCAAAGGCGCGGGCCGTCGGCCGTTGGCGCGCCTTGTGCGCAGCCGAGAAGCGCAGCCGCACCGGCGGCGCGCGCAGCGCGCATCGTCCAACATTCTCGCGGCGATTGTCCGAGCGGAGCTCGCGCAGCGAGCGTAGCGAGTTTCGCCGCGCCAGCCGGTGCGGCGAGCATCGCAGGGCACCCCCGCGAAGCGGGGGCAAGCACCCGGCGCGCCAACGGCCGACGGCCCGCGCCTTTGCCCGCGCGAACCGACGCACGCGACCGGTCGAGGCGGCCGGCGTCCTGCGCGTTCTACTGTACGGCGGACACGTCGACCGGGCAGCCGGTCTTCGCGACGATCTCTTCCTTCGTGACGCCGGGCGCGAGCTCGCGCAGCTTCAGGCCCTTCGCCGTCACGTCGAGCACGCCGAGGTCGGTGATGATCAGGTCGACGACGCCGACGCCGGTGAGCGGCAGCGTGCAGGCCGGGAGAACCTTCTGCTCCTCGCTGCCGTCCTTCTTCTTCGCGGTGTGCTCCATCAGCACGATCACGCGACCCACGCCGGCGACGAGGTCCATCGCGCCGCCCATCCCCTTGACCATCTTGCCGGGGATCATCCAGTTGGCGAGGTCGCCTTTCTCGCTGACCTGCATCGCGCCGAGGATCGCGAGGTTGATCTTGCCGCCTCGGATCATCGCGAACGAGTCGGCCGACGAGAAGATCGACGAGCCGGGCAGCGTCGTCACCGTCTGCTTGCCGGCGTTGATGAGGTCGGCGTCGACTTCGTCCTCGGTGGGGAAGGGGCCGATGCCGAGCAGGCCGTTCTCGGACTGCAGCCACACCTCCATGTCGGCCGGCACGTGGTTGGCCACCAGCGTCGGCAGGCCGATGCCGAGGTTCACGTAAAAACCGTCGCGAAGCTCGCGCGCCGCGCGCGCGGCCATCTGGTCACGGGTCCAGGGCATGTCGGTTCTCCTTATCGCGCCGGCCGCGTCGTGCGCTGCTCGATGCGCTTTTCGGGCGTCGGGTTGTGCACGATCCGGTGCACGTAGATGCCCGGCAGGTGGATCTGGTCGGGGTCGATCTCGCCGGTGGGCACGATGACCTCGACCTCGACGACCGTGATGCGGCCGGCCATCGCGACGTTGGGGTTGAAGTTGCGCGCGGTGCGACGGAACACCAGGTTGCCGGCACGATCGGCCATCCAGGCCTTGACCAGCGAGACGTCGGGCACCAGCGAGCGCTCCATCACGTAGGTCTGGCCGTCGAACTCGCGCAGCTCCTTGCCCTCGGCGACGATGGTGCCCACGCCGGTGCGCGTGAAGAAGGCGGGGATGCCCGCGCCGCCGGCGCGCAGCTTCTCGGCAAGCGTGCCCTGCGGCGTGAACTCCAGCTCGAGCTCGCCCGACAGGTACTGGCGT
>JAHBZV010000108.1 GCA_019635275.1 Burkholderiaceae bacterium
GCCATCTCGACGCCGAGTTCGCACGCCAGGCGGCGCGCCAGTCCGAACTCGACGCGGCGCTTCGAAGCAGGCTAGACACGCTCGAGCAGCAGCTCAAGGCCATGGTCGAGCAGCAGGCCAATTCGGTCTCGGCCTCGGTGGGCGAGCTCGCCGATCGCATCGAGCGCGGGCCATCGCGCGGCGGCTAGCGCGCTGCTCGCAAGGGGCGTTCGCCGGGGCGCCCGCAGCCCTGCCCGCACGGCCCGAACGGGCGCCCTCGATGCTTCAGACGAGCGCCAGCGGCCCGGCGCCGCGCCTGAGCAGGCGGCCCAGTCGTTGCGGGTCCGCGGCGCCCGACTCGCGCGTCATCAGCACCAGGTCGCCCGGCGCCGCCGGGCCGCACGCGGCCCGCGCCATCAGCTCGGCCTCGGAGGCGATTCGCATCGCCGCGCCCGCGGCCTGCGCAGCCGCGCGGATCTCGCCCGCACGGACCGGGTCTTCGGGCAGCACCACGCGCCTGTCGGCGGCCCCCTGCGGGTCGTAGCCCGCCGCCGCCGCGAGCAGCCGCGCCAGGCCGCCGGCGTCCTCGGGCAGCAGCCAGATCACCGGGCGCGCCCGGGGCGCCGCCTGGCGCGCGCGCAGCGCGACGGTCGTCGCCGCGCTCGCCAGCACGATCCAGTCGCCGCTGGCCGCGACACTCAACGCCTGCTGGACGACGCGGCCGCGCACGGTGCGGAACGACCACGGCACGCCGATGTCGCGCGCGAGCGCGTCCAGGCGCCTCTGCAAGGCGAGCGCCTGCGCGCGCAGCGCCGCCTCGAGCTCGGCGCCGCCCATCGGCCGCATCGACGCCTCGAACAGGCGCGTCTCGGTCGCCGTCGGCCAGCCCGCCAGGCGCAGCAGGTCGGCGTCCTCGACGAACAGGCCCGCCAGCTCGACGGCGCGGCCCGAGGCCAGCCGCGTGACGGCGCCGAGCACGGCGGCGCTGCGGTCGAGCGCGTCGACCGCGATCCAGATTCGCGAAGCGGCAGTCTTGGCGTTCATCGCGGGGCCGTCCGGCTCAGCTTCGCGCCTGGCGATTGCGTTGCGCCGGCGCGAGGATCTTCTGGCGCAGCTTGCCGAGCTCCGCCAGCCGGGCCCGCACCACCGCGTCGACGTCGTCGCGGCCGGTGAGCAGCGCCATCGCCTCGTCGACGCTGGACACGGCATGGACCGCGAACCGGCCGTCGCGCACCGCGCCGACGACGTCGTCGCGCAGCATCAGGTGGCGCACGTTGGTGGCCGGGATCAGGACGCCCTGCCGCCCGTCCAGGCCGCGCGCCGCGCAGATGTCGTAGAAGCCCTCGATCTTCTCGTTGACCGCTCCGATCGCCTGGACGTGGCCCGCCTGGTCGATCGACCCGGTGACCGCCCAGTTCTGGCGGATCGGGATGCCGGAGATCGACGACAGGATCGCGCACAGCTCGGCCAGCGACGCGCTGTCGCCGTCGATCGGCCCGTAGGTCTGCTCGAAGGCGAGGCTCGCATTGAGTGCGAACGCCTGCCGCGCGGCATAGCGCGACGCGAGGAACGCCGAGAGGATCATCACGCCCTTCGCGTGGATCGATCCGGACAACGAGGCCTCGCGCTGGATGTCGATCAGGTTCCCCTCGCCGATGCGCGTCGTCGCGGTGATGCGCGTCGGCTGCGCGAACGCCGTCTCGCCCATCACGTAGACCGACAGGCCGTTGATCTGCCCGGGCCGCGCCCCGGCAGTGTCGATCAGCACCGTGCCTTCGAGGATCTGGTCCTGCAGGCGCCGACGCACGCGCCCGGTGCGCTCGCGGCGTGCGTCGAGCGCCGCCTGCACGTCGTTGCGGCCGATCCGCTCGCGCCCGTTGCGGCCCGCCTGATAGGCGGCCTCGGCGATCAGGTCGCGCAGGCGGTGCACGTGCAGCGACACGCGGCCGCGGTCGCCCGCGTCGCGCGCGGCGTGCTCGATCACGCGCGCCACGGCGTCGGCCTCGAGCGGCGGCAGCTTCGCATCGCGCGCCAGGGTGCCGATCAGCCGCGCGTAGGTCGGCAGCGAATCGTCGTCGATGACGATGTCGTCCTCGAAGTCGGCGTCGACCTTGAACAGCTCGACGAACTCCGGGTCCCAGGCCTGCAGCAGCGCGTGAAGCATGCGGTCGCCGAACAGCACCACCTTCACGTCGAGCGGAATCGGCTGCGGCTCGAGCGACACCGTGCTGATCAGCCCATACTGCTGCGCCGGCGACTCGACGCGGATCTCGCGCGTGAGCAGCGCGCGCTTGAGAGCCTCCCAGGCGAGCGGCTGCATCAGCACCTTTCGCGCGTCGAGCAGCAGGTAGCCACCGTTGGCCCTGTGCAGAGCGCCGGCGCGAATCAGGCCGAAGTCGGTCATCAGCGCGCCGAACCTGGCGACGTGCTCGACGCGGCCGATCAGGTTCTGGAACGTGGGGTTCTCCTCGCTGACCACCGGCGCGCCGCTCGCGCCGTCCTCGACCAGCAGGTTCACCTGGTACCGGCGCAGCGGCGGCAGCTCGTCCGATTGCATCGACGCTCCCTGCGCTCCTTCGGCAGGCGCGCGGAAGATGTCGGCGTTCTCGACCACGTCCTTCGCCACCGCCTCGAGGTAGGCGACGACGTCGGGCAGCGCGACGTACTTGCGCAGCAGGTCGTCGACCAGGTGGCCGACCGCGAAGGTCGTCACCTCGCGATTGAGCTTCTTCATCTCGTCGCGATGCTCGCGCCGCCAGCCGACCGCCTGGCGCAGGATCCGCTCGAGCTTCTCCTGCAGCGCGCGGATGGCCTGGGCAATTCGCTCCTTCTCGGCGGCGGGCAACTTCTCGAACTCCTCGTGCGGCATCACCTCGCCCTCGCGCGCCGGCGCGAACGAGAAACCGGCGGGCGTGCGCAGCAGCGCGATGCCCTGGCGCTGCGCGTCCTCGACGAGCTCGCCGAAGGCCTGCTCCTGCAGCGACGCGAAGTGCGCCTCGATCTGCTCGACGCGCGAGCGGTACTCGTCGCTCTCGAGCACGGCCGGGATCGCCGAGCGCAGCTCCTCCACCAGCTGGCGCATGTCGTCGCGCAGCCGCGCACCGGCCTCGCCGGGGAGCCGCAGCGCCGAAGGCCGGACCGCGTCGTGGAAGTTGTTGACGTAGCACCACCGGTCGGGCACCGGCATCGCCGCGGCCAGCTCCGTGATGCGGCGCTGCGTGGCCTCGAATCGGCCCGTCTCGGGCGCCCCGACGACGAACAGGTTGAAGCCGGGCTGGTCGACCCCGACCGCCAGCTCGAGCGCATCGAGCGCGCGATGCTGGCCGACCGCTGCTGCGAGCGGCTCGAGCGAGGCGGTCGACTCGAAGTCGAACGCCTCGGCGGGCCAGCGGCGAACCAGCTGTTCGGGGGCAAGACGGGTCATCGGCTCTGCTCCGTTTCGGGGATCTCGCGAATCAGCGCACGCAGGTCTTCCTCGCCGAGCGTCTCGCGCTCGAGCAGCCGTGCCGCGCCGGCCTCCAGCCGCGCACGCTGCGCCTGCAGGATCGACGTGCTTCGCTCGAATGCCTGCTCGACCAGTCGGCGCACCGCCGCGTCGATGCGCTGCGCCGTCTCCTCGGAATAGCGCGGGCCTTCGGTCGGCCACTGCGGCGTCGCCAGCCACGGCGAGCGCGGCGCCTCGTAGACCAGGTGCCCGAGCGACGGCTCCATGCCGTACTGCGTGACCATCGTTCGCGCGATGTCGGTGACCTTCGCCAGGTCGTCGGCTGCCCCGGTCGACAGCTCGCCGATCACCAGCGACTCGGCGGCGCGACCGCCCAGCAGCACCGCCATCTTGTTCATCAGCTCCTCGCGCTGCATCAGGAAGCGGTCTTCCGTGGGGCGCTGGATCGTGTAGCCGAGCGCGCCGACGCCGCGCGGGATGATCGACACCTTGTGCACCACGTCGCCGCCCGGCAGCGCGCAGGCGACCAGCGCGTGCCCCATCTCATGGTGCGCGACGATGCGGCGCTCTTCGGGATTGAGCAGCCGGTTCTTCTTCTCGAGGCCCGCCACGATGCGCTCGACCGCGCCGGTGAAGTCCTCGAGCTGCACCGCCTCGCGCCCGCGCCGCGTCGCGAGCAGCGCCGCCTCGTTGACCAGGTTCGCGAGGTCGGCACCGGTGAAGCCCGGCGTGAGGGCGGCGATCTTCTCGGGATCGACGTCGTCGTCGAGCCGCACCTTCTTCAGGTGCACCCCGAGGATCTGCACCCGTCCGACACGGTCGGGCCGGTCGACCAGCACCTGCCGGTCGAAGCGCCCGGCCCGCAGCAGGGCCGGGTCGAGGATCTCGGGTCGGTTGGTCGCGGCGAGCAGCACCACGCCGGCGCTCGGGTCGAACCCGTCGATCTCGGCGAGCAACTGGTTCAGCGTCTGCTCCTTCTCGTCGTGGCCGCCCCCGAAGGCGCCGAACGCACCGCGGGCGCGGCCCAGTGCGTCGATCTCGTCGATGAAGATGATTGCCGGCGCCTTCTGCCGC
>JAHBZV010000109.1 GCA_019635275.1 Burkholderiaceae bacterium
GCCGTTCGCTCGCCTGGGCCGGATTCGCAGCGCCGGCATCACCGACCTGCGCCACGGCACCGTGTCAGAGGCAAATCGCGCGAGCGATCGGATCGATCGAGCCAACGGAGCCAACCAAGCCGGTGGAGCCGATCGGGGTCCCGCACCCGAGACGGACGCCGGCGACATCGCGCCGCTGCCGGGACGCGTGCGCTGCCTGGCGATCGCGGGCACGCTCGGGCGCCGCGGCGGCGACCTGAAGGACCGGCTGGTCGGCGACGGGCTGGTACCGCTCGCCAGCGCACTGGGCCGCGGCGGACGCTCGCATCGATCGCTGTTCGCGCGAGACTCGCAGTGGGTCAGCTACGAGACCAGCCACCTCGACCTGCTTGCGCGACCCGCCGTCTACCGGCACCTCAGGCAGTGGCTCGCGGCTTGAGCCGCGTCGATTACGGTGCGCCGGGTCTGCGCGGCTCGCGCCTTCACGGTCTTCTTCACGCCCGACTTCGTGTCGCGCCGGCGGCAGTCGCCCCGCCGGGGTTCAGCCAGATCACCTTCCGTCCGAGCTGCTGCGACAGCGCATCGCCCTCGGGATCGGCGAGCGCAGCCGCGCAGGCCGCACGGATCGCCGCAGCCTGCGCGGCAGCGTCGGTCACCGGCGGATGCTCGACGAGTGCGTCGAGAATCCCGACGAAGCTCGCGCGCCCGCGCCGATGCGTGTCGCCATAGCCCTTGAGCAGGCGCGCGCACCGCGCGATCTCCAGGGCCAGCGGGACACTGCGTGTCGCGGCCTCGCGAACGTGCCCGAGCCAGCGCTCGATCAGCTGCTGCTCCTCGGCGTAGCGATGGCTGTACGGGCGCCAGCGCCGCAGCAGCGCCAGCCCGCGCATGACGAGGTAGCCGGCAACGCCCGACGTCTTCAGGTGCATCCCGACGTTGTACGCATCGAGCTTGCCGCGCCGCTGCGCCCACGCGACCAGCCTGCGCCCGGCGAACGGCGGCAACAGCGAAGCGACTTCCTCGACGCCGGGCTTCAGGTAGTCGACGACGACGACCGGTTCGTCGCCCTTCGCCCCGACCTCGCGCCGCACGCGCTCGAAGCGCGTGGCGCGCGTCTTGAGGTCGGCCACGCGGATGATGTCGTCGTAGCTCATCCAGACCGCGAGCTGGCGCGCCGTTTCGGCGAGCAGGGCCGCGTCGTTCGTGGCGAGCGAGTTCACGCGCTGCACGAAGAGGTCTGCGTAGGCGTCGCCCTGGTACTCCTTCAACCGCTCGACGCCGAGCGCGATGACCTGTTGCGCGTCGAGCGACGACCGACCTGGCTGCCGCGCTGGTGCGCGCGGCTCCCCCACCGTGGCCGCGCCGCCGACCGCGGCTCCGCCGACCGCAGCTCCGCCGACCGCAGCTCCGCCGACCGCAGCTCCGCCAGCCGCTGCCCCGCCGACCGACGCGCCGGCCGCGATCCCGAACCCCGCCGCAAAGCCGCGCAGGCTCGCTTCGGCGCCGCGGCCACCGGCCCGGATTGCCGCCTCGCACGCTTCGCGCGACAGCGGCAGCGCGCCCGACCCGGCCATCGCGCCGAACAGCACCGCGTTGATCACCGTGCCGTTGGCCAGCGCCAACTCGCGCATGTCGAACAGCACCGGCCGCTTCGCGAGCTGCCGGGCGCTCTCGAGCGCGCGCGCACCGTCGAATCGGCCGTCGCCCATCTGCATCTTCTCGACGGTGGCGTAGACGCGGTGCGTCGACGCGACGAACGTCGTGCGCTCCGGACTCACGTAGCCGCTCTGCATCGCGCGCGCCGCCTCGAGCAGCTCGGATGCCACCATCACGTCGACGTTGCCGGGCGTCGGCGTGAGCGACATCACCGGCTCGCGGCCGCCGAGCGCGTCGCGCGGCGCCGGGTAGATCTCGAGGTAGTAGGTGGTCGCGCCGGTGCGTTGCGCGACGCCCGGGATCGAGGTGCTCTGCACCGGAAACCCGCTGCGCGTGGCGGCGTCGACGAGCCAGTCGGCCATCACGCCGCCGCCCTCGCCGCCGAGCGCCGCGATCAGGATCGTCGTGGGACGCTGCGGGAGGCTCACGAGAACAGCCTCCTGACGCTGCGCCCGACGCCCGCGACCAGCCGGTCCCAGGCGCGCGGATTCTGGATCACCTCGGCGCGATAGAACGACGGGCACAAGGTCGCTGCGTGCGCGTTCTCGCCGCACAGACCGCATCCGACGCAACCGTCGATCACCGTCGCTACCGGGTCGCTCCGCAGCGGGTCGGGGTTGTCCTTCACGGTGAGCGTCGGGCACCCGGACAGGCGGATGCAGGAGTGGTCGCCACTGCAGGTGTCCTCGTCCACGCCGTAGCGCACGCGCACGTTGCGCTGCCCCTTCGACAGGCGCTCGGCCACCTGCGGCCGCAGGCGCCGCTGCCGCTCGAGCTGGCACTCGCCTTCGGCGACGATCACCTTCAGCCCCGCGTAGTCGGTGGTCATCGCCTCCTTCAGCGTCTTCGCCACCTCGCCGACCCGATAGTTGTCCACTGTCCTCATCCAGCCGACGCCGATCCCCTTCAACGCACGCTCGATCGCCATGTCGGCCTTGGGCTCGCTGTGCTGCGGGCTCGACGGCAGTTCCTGCGCGCCGGTCGCCGAGCTGTAGCCGTTCTTCATGATCACCAGAATGCCGTCGTCCTTGTTGAACACCGCGTTGGCGATGCCCGACGTGAGACCGTTGTGCCAGAAGCCGCCGTCGCCCATCACCGTCACGGTGCGCCGGCCGAACATCGGTTGCATCGCGGAGTTCGACGCGAGCCCCAGCCCGTAGCCCAGCACCGTGTTGCCGAGGTTGAACGGCGGCAGCGTCGCGAAGGTGTGACAGCCGATGTCGGCCGAGACGTGGAACGCGCCCGTCTCCCTGCCTGCGATCCGCATCGCGGCGAACACCGGGCGCTCGGGACAGCCGACGCAGAAGCCCGGCGGCCGCGCGGGTACCGCGCCGCCCAGGAGTTCCGCGGCACGCTTCTTCGCCGACAGCAGCTGCCCGGCCGCGCCCGAGGTTCCGATCCCGGCCGACTCGAGGAACGCGGCGACGCCGTTCAGCACCACCTCGCCGGTGTATTCGCCCGCCAGCGGCAACAGGTCCTTGCCGTGCACCTGCACCGCGTTCACATCGTGGCGCCGCAGCGTCGCGAGCAGCGCATCCTCGATGTAGGCCGGCTGCCCTTCCTCGATCATCAGCACGGACTGCTTGCCGGCGCAGAACGCGACCAGTTCGTCGGGCACCAGCGGGTAGGTCACGTTCATGCAGTAGATCGGCACGCGCGACGCGCCGAACGCGTCGGCCAGGCCGAGCAACTGCAGCGCGCGCACCGTCGCGTTGTAGAGGCCTCCCTGGCAGAGGATGCCCACCTGCCCGAGGTCGCCGTCGAAGGTCTCGTTCAGGCCGTGCTCGCGGATGAATGCGACCGCCGCGGGCCAGCGCACCTCGATCTTGTGCTTCTCCTGCGCGTACGTCGCCGGCGGCAGGCAGATGCGGCCGTAGTCGAATTCCGGGCCGGGAAGCGGGTCGTTCTTCGAGAGCGCCGGCCGGCGATTCGCGCGCGTCACGAACGAGCCGTGCACGTGGCAGGCGCGGATCCGCAGCTCCAGCATCACCGGCGTGCTCGAGGCCTCGGAGAGCTCGAACCCGCGCTCGACCATCTCGACGATCTTCGGCAGGCTCGGGCGCGGGTCGAGCAGCCACATCTGCGACTTCATCGCGAACGCGTGACTGCGCTCCTGGATGATCGACGAGCCCTCGCCGTAGTCCTCGCCGAGCACGATCAGCGCGCCGCCCTTCACGCCCGCCGACGCGAGGTTCGACAGCGCGTCGGACGCGACGTTCGTGCCCACCGTCGACTTGAACGCGACCGCCCCGCGCAGCGGATAGTTGATCGACGCGCCGAGCATCGCTGCGGCGCCGGCTTCCGACGCATTGGTCTCGACGTGCACGCCGAGGTCGTCGAGGATGTCGCGAGCGTCGTTGAGCACGTCCATCACGTGCGACACGGGCGCGCCCTGGTAGCCGCCGACGTAGGCGACGCCCGACTGCAGCAGCGCCTTGGTCACCGCGAGGATGCCCTCGCCGTGGAACACCTCGCCGTCGCCAAGCCGCAGCTTGCCGACCTCTTCCCGGAATGAACGCTCCATCGCCTCCTCGACCGATCAGTCTCTCGCGCGCGCGACCGCGCGCGCGCCGCCAGCCGACAGGTTAGCGGGTGCGGCGCTTGGCGGCGCGATGCCCCTGTTCCCGCGGCGCCCCAAAACAAAAAAGCCACCCCGGAGGGTGGCTTTTCTGCGTCGGAGGTTTG
>JAHBZV010000011.1 GCA_019635275.1 Burkholderiaceae bacterium
AGCCACGCCCTGCCCGACGCGGAACGCCACGCCGCGGTCGAAGCGCTGCGCGGCGCGCTGCTCGGCCCCCGAGAGCCGCCCCGTATCGCTGTCGGCGGCCGCGCGCGAGCGCGCCGCACCGCCCTGGCGCCCGAAGCCCTCCCAGGCGCCGCCCCAGCCTTCGCGATAGCCGGCCGGCGCGGCCGGCTGGCCGCGCGGCGTCAGCCACTTCAGCAGTCCGGGCGGCAATTCGTCGAGGAAGCGCGAGCGCAGGCTGTAGCGGGTCTGGCCATGGAGCATCCGGGTCTGCGAGAACGACAGGTACAGGCGCCGCCGCGCGCGCGTGATCGCCACGTACATCAGCCGCCGCTCCTCCTCGAGCCCCTCGGGCTCGGCGATCGAGTTCTCGTGCGGGAACAGCCCCTCTTCCAGCCCGGTGATGAACACCGCGTCGAACTCCAGCCCCTTGGCCGCATGCACGGTCATCAGCTGCACCGCGTCGCTGCCTTCGCCGGCCTGGTTCTCGCCCGCCTCGAGCGACGCGTGCGCGAGGAACGCCGCCAGCGGGGTGATGCGCGCCGCGCCCGGGGCATCGGCGTCGAGCACGCCGGCCTCGCCGGGCGCGCTGCCGGAGGAACCGTCGCCCGACACGCCGAAGTTCGCCGGCACGTCCTGCCCGATCCCCTCCTCGGCCAGGAAGCCGGCCGCGGCGTTGACCAGTTCGCGCAGGTTCTCGATGCGGTCCTGGCCCTCGCGCTCGGCCTGGTAGTGCGCGAGCAGTCCGCTGCGATCGATCAGGTGCTCGACGACGTCGGTGAGCGGCAGCGCCTGCGTGTCGGCGCGCAGCCGCCCGATCAGCGCGGCGAACGCGCCGAGCTTGGCCGCGGCGGCGCCTCCGAGGCTACCGACCGCCGCGAACAGGCTTCGGCCGCTTGCGCTCGCGGCGTCCTGCAGCGCCTCGAGCGTGCGCGCCCCGATGCCGCGCGCCGGGAAATTGACCACCCGAAGGAACGCGCCGTCGTCGTCCGGGTTCTCGAGCAGGCGCAGGTAGGCCAGCGCGTGCTTGATCTCGGCCCGCTCGAAGAAGCGCAGCCCGCCGTAGACCCGATAGGGGATGCCTGCCGAGAACAGCGCGTGCTCGATCACCCGCGACTGCGCGTTGGATCGATACAGCACCGCCGCCTCGCTGCGCAACCATCCCTCGGCTACGAGCCCGCGGATCTCCTCGACGAGCCACTGCGCCTCCTGCGCGTCGGTCATCGACTCGTGGACGCGAACCGGCTCGCCCTCGCCCGCGTCGGTCCACAGGCTCTTGCCGAGCCTGCGG
The DNA here is from genome assembly GCA_019635275.1 of Burkholderiaceae bacterium. Lineage (GTDB taxonomy): Bacteria > Pseudomonadota > Gammaproteobacteria > Burkholderiales > Burkholderiaceae_E > Zeimonas. Next base: position 1,307 of record JAHBZV010000011.1, read on the forward strand.
CTGTTGTGCGAGATCAGCGCGTTCGCGCACTCGAGGATGTTGCCGTGCGATCGGTAGTTCTGCTCGAGCTTGATCAGGTTGGCGACCCGGAACTCGCGCTCGAACGCCGCCATGTTCGCCACGTTCGCGCCGCGGAACGCGTAGATGCTCTGGTCGTCGTCGCCGACGGCGAACATCACGGCCGATTCGCCCGCCAGCAGCTTGAGCCAGCGGTATTGCAGCGCGTTGGTGTCCTGGAACTCGTCGACCAGGATGTGGCGAAAACGCGCCTGGTAGTGCTCGCGCAGCAACTGGTTGCGCTCGAGCAGCTCGTAGCTGCGCAGCAGCAGCTCGGCGAAGTCGACCACGCCTTCGCGCTGGCACTGCTCGTCGTAGGCCGCGTACAGCTCGACCATGCGCCGCGTGTAGTCGTCCCAGGCCTCGACGTCGGCGGCGCGGCGCCCTTCTTCCTTGGCGCCGTTGATGAAGTGCTGCAGGTTCTTCGGCGGAAACTTCTCGTCGTCCACGTTGAGCGTGCGCAGCAGCCGCTTGATCGCCGCGAGCTGGTCCTGCGCGTCGAGGATCTGGAACGTGTGCGGCAGCCCCGCGTCGCGGTGGTGCGCGCGCAGCATCCGGTTGGCGAGCCCGTGGAAGGTGCCGATCCACATGCCGCGCGTGTTCACCGGCAGCATCGCCGACAGCCGCGTGAGCATCTCGCGCGCCGCCTTGTTCGTGAACGTGACGGCGAGCAGCCCGTGCGGACTCACCTGGCCGGTCATGATCAGCCACGCGATCCGCGTGGTCAGCACGCGCGTCTTGCCGCTGCCGGCGCCGGCGAGGATCAGCGCGTGCTGCGGCGGCAGCGTGACGGCGGCGAGCTGCCGCTCGTTCAGGTGCGCGAGGAGGTTCGACATCGGCGTGCCGGTCGGCGCGCCGCCGGCGCGCGCCGTACCGCAGGCGTGCGCGGGCTCAGCGCTTGGCCGGCTTGCGAAGACGCTGCGACCACACCGGCTGGCGCGGAGACAGTCCGCCGTGGCGGATCTCGACGCAGCGGTTCGCCCAGCGCGAGGACTCGTCCGACAGGTCGACCACCGGCGCGTTCGAGCCGTGGCTGACGCGCACGATGCGGTGGCTCTGGACGCCGAACTGCTCGAGCAGCGCGGCGACGGCCTGCGTGCGGTGCATGCTCAGCTGGACCGCCGCCTCGGGTTCGTCGACCGGATTGGCGTGTCCCGAGACGATCAGCGTGCCTCCGGGACCGGCGTTGAAGCGCTCGGCCTGCCGGCGGATGACGTCGTGGTACTGCTGCTCGACGCGGGTCGAGTCGCCGTCGAAGTAGATCCGGGCGGAATCCGGTTCCTGGGCCGCGGCCGGCGCAGCGGTTCCGCCGACGACCTTCAGCCTCGGCGCGGGCGGGGCAGCGGCCGGCGTATCCACGGTCGAACGAAGCTTTTCCTGCATGCACGATCTCCTGACTGGCATGGCGCGGGCGAGCGAGGCTCCGGCTGCGGAGCTCGCGGGACGCGCCCGGATCGGTAAGGGGGGAACGCGTATTTTAGCAAATCGCGGCGGCCCGCCGTCGGGCCCCGCAGCGGCATCGGTCAGCGGCCCGACGGCATCAGCTTCGACAGCACCAGGTGCACCGCGAGCCCGCCGAGGATCGCCCACTCGAGCGGAATGGTGACGACGAGCAGGAAGGTCGCCGCCATCACGATCGCATCGCGACGATCGTGCCGCGCGATGTGCCGGATCTCGCGCACGTCGATCAGCCCCACCGCGACCATCAGCAGGATGCCGGCGACCGCCGCCATCGGCAGGTAGTGCGACAGCGGCGCGACGAATGCCAGCAACACCAGCAGGAACCCGGCGGCAGCCACTGCCGACAGCGGCGTGCGCGCCCCGGCCGCGACGTTCACGCCCGACCGGTTGAACGACCCGCTGGCGGGGTACGACGAGAAGAACGAGCCGACGAGGTTCGCCATCCCCTGCCCGACGACCTCGCGGTTGCCCTCCAGGCGGTCGCCGCTCCTGACTGCGATCGCCCGCGCGATCGACACGGCCTCGGCCAGTGCCAGCAGCGTCATCACCAGCGACGGGACCAGCAGCATCTCGAGCGTGTCGAAGTCCAGCGTCGGCGCCGACAGCGGCGGAATCGCGCCCGGCAGCTGCTCGACCACCTTCACCGCGTAGTCGGACGAGATCGCCGCGAGCAGCGCTGCGATCGCGCCGCCGGCCAGCACCCCGACCAGCATGTACGGCACGCGGTTGTTCCACGGGCGGGCCAGCAGGCAGGCCGCCACCGTCCCGAACGCCACCACCGCGGTCGGCCAATCGATCAGCGAGACGTCCTGCACCGTCCGCTTGAGCGTGTGCCACACCGACATGCCGCGCGGCCAGTCGAAGCCGAACAGGTTGCGCACCTGCGAGTTGACGATCAGCACCGCGGCCCCGGCGGTGAACCCGACGATCACGCTGTGCGGCACGCGGTCGACCGCGCGGCCCAGGCCGGCGAGCCCGACCGCCAGCTGCCAGAGGCCGACCATGAACGTCATCGTGATCACCAGCTGCACGTAGACGGCCGAGCCGGGCGTCGCCAGCGGCGCGATCAGGCCCAGCACCGTCAGCGAGATCGCGTTGGCCGGGCCGGTCACCATCAGCCGGCTCGAGCCGAACAGCGCGGCGATCACGCACGGCACCATCGCGCTGTAGAGCCCGTACTGGGGCGGCATCCCGGCCAGCGTCGCGAAGGCCACGCCCTGCGGCAGCACGACGACGGCGCCGGTGAGGCCGGCCATCAGGTCGGCGCGCAGCGTCGAGCGGTCTCGCAGCAGCGGCAGCCACGCGAGGAAGGGCAGGAAGCGTTCGAGGCGACGTCGATCAGTTATCATGTGAAGCAATCATGCAAGGGCCGGTTCAACCCGACGGGCACGAGCGCGAGCTGCAGGCCCTCGTGGTCGGGCTCGCGGTCATCGTCGTCTGGGGCGCAAATTTCTCGGTGCAGAAGGCGCTGTTCGCGGCGATCACGCCGACGGGGTTCCTGTTCGCCCGATACCTGATCATGCCGGTGTGCGCGCTCGCGCTGCTGCTGCGCATCTACGGCACCCGTTTCCCGGCGGTGTCGCGGCGCGACCTGTTCGACCTGGCCAAGCTCGGCTTCTTCGGCCACGTGCTGCACGTGGGCATGGTCACGCACGGCATCGACTGGTCGACCGCGTTCTCGAGCTCGCTGATCCTCGCGTGCGGGCCGATCTTCACGCTGCTGATCCTGCGCTGGTCGGGCATCGAGCAACTGAACCGCGCGCAGGTCGCGGGCGTGACCGTCGCGTGCGTCGGTGTGCTGGTGTTCCTGTCGGACAAGCTGCTCGCCGGACGCTGGCTGGCCAGCGGCGGCGACCTGTTCCTGCTGGTCGCGGCGAGCTTCTTTTCCTACTACACGGTCGCGGCGAAACCGCTGATCGAGCGGCACGGCGGAATCGTCGTGATGGCCTACGCGACGCTGCTCGGCAGCGTTCCGGTCGTCGTCCTGTCGATGCCCGTGGGCCTGGGCATCGAATGGCGGCACCTGTCGCCGCTGCTGTGGGCCGGGCTGCTGTGGGCGGTGATCGTCTCGGCCTTCGCGGGCTGGCTCGCCTGGGGCTGGGTCAACGCGGTGCGCGGCGTCGGGCGCACGGCGCCACTGATGTACCTGATGCCGCCCGTCGCCGGGGCGGTGGCCTGGGCGGTCTCGGACGAGCGCTTCACGGTGCCCAAGGTGCTCGGCGCGGCGATCACGCTGGGCGGCGTCGCGCTGGCGCAGTTCGCCGGCAGGAGCCGCGCGCGCGAAGCGCCGGCCCTGGTCGACTGAGGCCGGCGCCGGGGCCGCGACGGCCGGGTGCTGCGGGGTGTGCATCCGGCATTCTAGCCCGGCGCATCCATCTGAAATACCTGGAAATTCTTGACTCACGCATTGGCGAATCCGATGATTGGGCGATGTCGTCCGTAGCCTGACCCGGCATGCCGTCACGCGAGCGCCAGCGCACCGCCACGCGCACCGCCGCGCCGGGCGCGCGCGAAGCGCGCCGGGACGCGCCCGCTGCGGGGCGCGCGCGCATGACGCTCAGGCAACTCGAAGCGTTCTGCGCGGTCGCGCTCGCAGGCAGCGTGTCGGCGGGCGCGCAGCGACTGTCGCGCACGCAGTCGGCAGTCAGCCTGGCGCTGCAGGAACTCGAGTCGGCGCTGGGCACGCGCCTGTTCGAGCGCGCCGGACGCGGGCTGCGCCAGACCGACGCGGCTCGCCGCCTGCTGCCGAAGGCCATCGAGATCGTCGAGCGCGCCGTCGAACTGCCCGCGATCGCCGTCGACGAGGCGACGCCCGCCCGGCACCTGGCCATCGGCGCCACCCGCACGATCGGCCCGTTCCTGATGCCGGGCCTGCTGGCCGACTTCGCGCGCCGCCATCCGGGCCTGGCGGCGAACCTGTCGGTCGACCTCGCGATCGAGAACACCGAGACGCTGCTCGCGCGCATCCGCGACCTGACCCTCGACCTCGCCTTCATCGAAGGCGAAGTGATCGAGCCGGGTCTGTCGGTGCAGCCATGGATGAACGACGAGATCTGCCTGTTCGCGCGTGCCGATCACCCGGCGCCGCGGGCGCTCGCGGCTGGCCGATGGGTGCTGCGCGAGCGCGGCTCGGGCACGCGCGAGACCTTCCTGCGCGCGATGCAGCCGCTGATCGGCGCCCCGCAGGTCGCGATCGAAGTCAGCGACCCGCTCGCCCTGAAACGGCTGGTCGCCGCGAGCGACTGGTTCGGATGCCTGAGCCGGATGGCGATCGCCGAGGAATTGCGCGACGGCACGCTGCGCGACGTCACGCCCCGGTCGGCCGCGCTGCGGCGCGCGCTGACCCGCTCGTTCTGGCTGGTCGCGCACCCGCAGCGGTACCGTTCGGCGACTGCCGACGCCCTGCTCGCACACGCCCGCGGGTGGGCCGGCGCCGCGGCGCGCGCGCCTCGCGCTTCGCTGCGCGACGCGCGCACTCGCCCGTCCCCGCGCGAGCCCGCTCGCAGGGTGGCCAGGCACTAGTCGGGGCCGGCCTCGCCGAGCGCGACACCCGGCGCGCGGCACGCCCCCTCGACGATCCGCGCGAGCCCGCGAAACGCCAGGTCGCCGGCCAGCACGCGCCGCACCGGCACCTCGCGCTGGCTCGCGGCATAGCGCCCCTTGTCGTCGAAAGCCTGCAGGAACGCGTCCGTATCGAAGGCGTCGCCTAGGCCATCGAGGACCCCACCGGTGAGCCAGACGCCGCCGTTCGCACCGAACGCGAGACACAGGTCGCCGGCGAACGCGCCGAGCAGACGCGAGAACCAGGTCACCGCCTCGCGAGCCGCCTGCTCGCCGAGCGCGGCCCGCGACGCGACCTCGGCGGGCGGCGACGGCACGTCGGCACCGCGTCGCCATGCGTGAAGCCAGCCGAGGCCCTCGCCGCCGAGCAGCCGCTCCCAGGACAGTCGCCCCCAGCGCGCGCGACCGAGCGCGTGAAGCGGCGCGAGCTCGTCGCCTTGCCAGGCCAGGCCCATGTGGCCGGCCTCGCTGGCGAGGACCCGCTCGTGGTCGCCGGTGGCCTCGCCCGTTGCGCCGCCCGCGGTCCCGACCAGCACCGCGGCGCCCAGCCCGGTGCCCGGACCGATCAGCAGCCGGCAGCCCGGCCCGGCCGATGCGGTGCGCAGGGGGCGCGTGTCGCGCTCGCCCAGCGCCGGGATTCCGGCGGCGGCGGCCACGAAGTCGTTGACGACGCGCAACGCCCGCAGCTGCAGCGCGGCGCGCAAGCGGGCCGGGTCGACGATCCAGTCGCGGTTGGTCATCCGCATCGGTCCGCCGCGCACCGGCAGCGCGACGGCGATCGCGGCGCGCGTGGCGGCCTCGCCCTGGCTGCGCTCGAACCCTTGCAGCGCCTCTGCGAGGCCGGGGCTGGCGTCCGCGGGGCTGCGCGCGATCGAACCGATGCCGCTTTCGCGGCTCCAGCGGCAGATGCGGACGTTGGTGCCGCCGACGTCGGCGAACAGCCAGTGCGCCGCCCCGGCCACCGCGCCCGAACCTAGAGGTCTGCCAGCGGCGTGTGCCGCGCCGAGCGATCGGCCGTGCGCATCGACCTGACGATCTCGTCGAGCAACCGGTTCAGCGTGACGAGGCGCTTCGGCTCGAGTCGCGACAGGACGTCGGGCAGGATGCCGACCAGCGGCTTCGGCGCACGGGCGATCGCGTCCTCGCCGGCTTCGGTGGGGTAGAGCTGGACGATGCGCTGGTCGGCGCTCTCGCGCGCCCGGCGGATCAGGCCCTGGCGCACCAGTTGCTCGACCAGGTTGCTGGCGGTCGACTGCTGCACGGCCATCGAGCGCGCGAGATCCTTCACCCGTATGCCCGGCGACTGCACCACGACCGACAACGCCCAGAGTTGCGAGCCGCTGATGCCGCAACGCTCCTCGACTTCGTGGAAGTGGCGCCTGACCGACCGGAAGATGATGCGGAAGTTCTGCAACGCCTCGATCGTCTCGGGTGCCTGTTCCGGGGGACGCGAACGATCGGCCTGGGCGCCCTGGGGCTTGACGGATTCGGCGGCGGCGGAACGGTTCATCGATGTCCGATTCGAAACGGTGGATGTCGGAAAAGATTATGCGTGAACGCCCCGGATCCGCGCGATGGCCGCAGTCAACGCCGGGGCTTCAACGCGCTCGATCCGCTTGATATGGCGCAAGGCGCGTGCGGATAGTGCCGCCTAGAGTGGGCCTCCGGTTTCCCGTCACGCGCCACCGCTCCCCGTGCCCTCCGTTCACGCCGCCGGCCGGCCGCCGCGTCCTGCGCGTCGCGACGCCTCGGCCGAGCCGTGGCGCCTCGCCCGCGTGCTCGACGCGCCGCACCGCCTGGGCTTCTTTGCCGGCTCGGTCACGCTGTCGACGAGCGCGCTGTGGTGGCTCGCGACGCTGGGCGCGCACTTCGCCGGCTGGGAGGCCCGCTGGGCCGTCGCACCCGCCCACGCGCACGCGTTGCTGATGAGCTTCTCGTTCATGCCGATGTTCTTCGCCGGCTTCCTCTTCACCGCCGGGCCGCGGTGGCTGGCGCTCGCCGCGGTGCCGGCGCGCCGGCTGCTGCCCACCGCAGCGGCATGGCTGGCGGGCTGGGCGGCGTTCCTGGTGGGGGTTCACGCCGATGCGGCGATCGCTGCCCTCGGCCTCGCCGTGGTCGCCGCGGGGTGGACCCTGTTCGCGTGGCGCCTCGCGCAGCTGTTGCGGCGAAGCGCCGCGGACGACCGTACCCACCTGCGGATCATCGGGGGCGCCTGCGCAATCGGCGCCGCCGCGCTCTGGACCGGCGCAGCGGGGCTCGCCACCGGCCGTGCGGCCTGGCTGGGCGTGGCCATCTCCGCAGGGCTGTGGTGGTTCCTGGCGCCGGTCTTCGCCACCGCCATGCACCGGATGGTGCCGTTCTTCGGCGTCGCGGCGCCGCGCCTCGACGAGAAGCACCCGCTGTGGCTGCTCGGCACCCTGCTGGCGGTGCTGCTGCTGCAGGTTCCGCTGGGCTGGGCGCTACCGGCCGAGCGCCACGTCGCGTCGGGCATGCTGGCCAGCGACGCGGCCGCGGCCGCGCTCGTGCTGGTCGACGCGGCAGCGGCCGCGCTCGTCCTGGTACTGGCGCTGCGCTGGCGCGCGACGCAGAACCTGCGGATCCGCCTGCTGGCGATGCTCGACGTGGGCTTCGCGTGGCTGGGGCTTTCGCTCGCGCTGCAGGCGGCCTCCGCGGCGCACGCCTGGATCGCCGGCGGCGCCGGCGCGGCGCCGCTCGCCGGGCTTCACGCGCTCGGCATGGGCTTCTTCGGCTCGATCCAGTTCGCTTTCGTGACCCGCGTCAGCGCCGGCCAGTACGGACGGGCGCACGCGATCGACGGCTACGCGTGGACGCTGTTCCTCGTCGTGCAGGCCGCGATCGTGCTGCGGATCGCGGCGGCCTGGTGGCCCGAGCTGCCCGTGCTGCTGCTGGCGGCAGCCGCGCTGTGGACGACCGCGGTGCTCGGCTGGAGCGCGCGGCACGTCCTCTGGTACGGCCGGCCGCGCAGCGACGGGAGGCCGGGATGACCGGGACCACCTTCATCAGGGCGCGGCCTGCGCGCCCGCACACGGGGACTCACCGATGACCGAACGCCGACCGGGCACGCTCAACAAGCCCGACCTCGTCTGCCCCGCCGGCTCGCTGCGGGCGCTCAAGCTCGCCGTCGACGCCGGCGCCGACGCCGTCTACATGGGACTGAAGGATGCGACCAACGCGCGCAACTTCGCCGGGCTGAACTTCGACCTCGAGCAGGCGCGCGAAGGCATCGCCTACGCGCACGCACGCGGAGCGCAGGTCCTGATGGCGCTGAACACGTTCGCCGACGCGCGCGAGCCCGCCCGCTGGTGGCGCGCGGTCGACGTCGCCGCCGAGCTCGGCGCCGACGCGCTGATCTGCGCCGACACCGCGGTGCTCGCCTACGCGCGCGACCACCAGCCGCGGCTGCGCCTGCACCTGTCGGTGCAGGCCTCGGCCACGACTTACGAGGCGATCGAGTTCTATCGCGAGCGCTACGGCATCCAGCGTGCGGTGCTGCCGCGCGTGCTGACGCTGTCGCAGGTCGGCCACGTCTGCCGCCACACGTCGGCCGAGATCGAGGTGTTCGGCTTCGGCAGCCTGTGCGTGATGGTCGAGGGGCGCTGCGCGCTGTCGTCGTACGCGACCGGACAGTCGCCGAACACGGCGGGCGTCTGCTCGCCGCCGTCGGCCGTGCGCTGGGAGGACGCCGCCGACGGCGTGCGCGCACGCCTGAACGAGGTGCTGATCGACCGCTACGCACCCGACGAGCCGCGCGGCTATCCGACGCTGTGCAAGGGCAGGTTCGACGTCGAAGGCGTTCGCGATTACGCGCTCGAGGAGCCGACCAGCCTGAACACGCTGGCGGTGCTGCCGCAGCTGATGGAGTTCGGCGTGTCGGCGATCAAGATCGAAGGGCGACAGCGCAGCCCGGCCTACGTCGAGCAGGTCACGCGCGTCTGGCGCGCGGCGATCGACCACTGCGCGGCGCAGCCCGCGCGCTTCGCGGTGCAGCCGCAATGGGTCGCCGCGCTCGGGCGCTGGTCCGAAGGCCAGCAGCACACGCTGGGCGCCTACAACCGGCCGTGGCGCTGACAGGAGGCTCCCACACATGAACGCCCGCATCCAGCTCACCGTCGGCCCGGTGCTCTACTACTGGCCGCGCAAGACGCTGATCGACTTCTACGGCGAGGTTGCCGACTCGCCGGCCGACACGGTGGTGCTCGGCGAAGTCGTCTGCTCGCGGCGCCACGAGATGAAGCACGACGACTGGCTCGCGCTGGCGCGCGAGCTGGCCGGCTGCGGCAAGGAGGTGGTGCTCGCCAGCCAGGCGCTGCTCGAATCCGAGTCCGACCTGCGCGACCTGCGCCGGCTGGCCTCGCAGGACGAATTCCTGGTCGAGGCCGGCGACGCGTCGGCGCTGCGCGCGCTGGCTGGCCGGCCGTTCGTGCTCGGTCCGCACGTGAACGTCTACAGCCGGCCGGCACTCGAGGAGCACGCGTCGCTCGGCGCGATCCGCTGGGTGGCCCCGGTCGAGCTGAGCCTCGAGGCGATCGGGCTGGTCAATCCGCCGGACGCACCGGTCGCCGGCGGGCCGTGCGCCGACACGCCGATCGCCACCGAAGTGTTCGCCTTCGGGCGGCTGCCGCTCGCGTTCTCGGCGCGCTGCTTCACCGCCCGCCACTACCACCTGAACAAGGACGAGTGCGGCTTTCGCTGCCTGGAGCATCCGGACGGCCTGCTGCTGTCAACCGGCGAGGGCGCGCCCTTCCTGACGCTGAACGGCATCCAGACGCAGTCGGCCGCGCAACAGTGCCTGATCGGCGATGCGGCGGCGATCCGCGCCGCCGGCGCACGCCGGGTACGGTTGTCGCCGGTGGCGCAGCGCTTCGGCGAAGTGCTGTCCACCTTCGACCAGGTCCTGAACGGCGGCGCCGATGCCGCCGAGGCGCGCGCGTCGCTCGCCGCGATGAGCTTGCCCGGCGGGCTCGTCGACGGATTCGCGCATCGCCGCCCCGGACTCGAACGCAGCTGGAGCTGAGGAACACGCCATGACGCCCGCCCGCCAGACCGCCCTGCCCGTCCCCGCCGCGCTGCGCAGCTTCGTCGCGCGGCTGCCGATCCGTCCCCCGTCGTTCGTGCTCGCGCTCGCGCTCGACCGCCTGCTGCGCCCGCACCTCACGGCCGACGTCGAGCAGCAACTGGCCGACCGCGTCGTCGAAATCGAGGTCTGCGATCTCGGCATCCGCTGCCGCCTCATGCTCACCGGATCGGGCTTTCACGCGGTGCCCGACGGCGGCGACGTGGCGCTGCGGGTCGCCGCGGACGCCGCGAGCTACCTGCGGCTGCTGCGCGGCGAGGAAGACGCCGACCGGCTGTTCTTCGAGCGCGCGCTGGTGATGGAAGGCGACACCGAATACGGCCTGATCCTGAAGAACACGCTCGACGCGATCGGACCGCTGTTGCGCTGGCCGGCACGCGCCGCCTGAACCTGCACGGGGGGGGCCGCGCGCGCCGCGCCGCCACCGATATACTTGCGCCCTGCACCCAGCCGGGCGCGACGCGCATCGGATCTCCCATGACAGACGGCTTCATCCTCACGCTCTCGTGCCCGGATCGTCCGGGCATCGTCCACGCGGTGTCGGGCTTCCTGCTCGAGCACGGCGGCAACATCCTCGAGGCGGCGCAGTACGACGACCGCGACACGGGGCTCTTCTTCATGCGGGTGCACTTCGAGTCGGCCGCCGCGGACGCCTCGATCGAGTCGTTGCAGCGCGCGTTCGCGCCGGTCGGCGAGACCTTCCGCATGCGCTGGGCCTTCTTCGACGCGGCCCGGCCCGCACCGACGGTGATCCTCGTCTCGAAGCTCGGGCATTGCCTGAACGACCTGCTGTTCCGGCACCGATCCGGGCTGCTGCCGATCGACATCCGGGCGGTCGTCTCGAACCATCGCGACTTCTACCAGCTCGCCGCCTCGTACAACGTACCGTTCCACCACGTTCAGGTCACCGCCGCCACCAAGGCGCGGGCCGAAGCGCGGCTGATGGAGATCGTGGCCGCCGAAGGCGCCGAGCTGGTCGTGCTGGCGCGCTACATGCAGGTGCTGTCGGACGAGCTGTGCCGCAAGCTCGAGGGCCGCGCGATCAACATCCACCACTCGTTCCTGCCGAGCTTCAAGGGCGCCAAGCCGTACGGGCAGGCGCACGAGCGCGGCGTCAAGCTGATCGGCGCCACCGCGCACTACGTGACGGCCGACCTGGACGAGGGACCGATCATCGAGCAGGACGTCGAGCGGGTCGACCACTCGATGGACGTGGCCACGCTGACCGGCATCGGCCGCGACGTCGAGAACGTGGTGCTCGCGCGCGCCGTCAAGTGGCACGCCGAGCACCGGATCCTGCTCAACGGCAGCAAGACGGTCGTGTTCCGCTAGGGCTCAGCGAGCGTCGACGAGCGCGAACGCCGCCGCTCGCTCGGCGATCATCACCACCGGCACGTTGGTGTTGCCCGACACCAGCGTCGGCATGATCGAGCAGTCGACGACCCGCAGCCCACCGACGCCGCGCACCCGCAGCTGCTGATCGACGACCGCCATGGCGTCGTCGCCCATCCGGCAGGTCCCGCTCGGATGGAAGATCGTCCCGGCGTGGTTGCGCACGAACTCGAGCAGGTCGGCGTCGCTCGCCGCCTGCGCGCCGGGTGCGTATTCGTCGACGACGAACGGCGCGAGCGCGCGCGTTGCCGCGATCCGTCGCGCGAGCTTCACGCCGTCGACGACCGTGCGGCGGTCGGCTTCGGTCGACAGGTAGTACGGCTGCATCGACGGCGGCTCGAGCGGGTCGGTCGAGCGGATGCGCACGTGCCCGCGCGACTCGGGACGAAGCTGGCACACCGACATCGTGAAGCCCGAATGCGAATGCACCGGCGAGCCGGCCATGTCCGACGACAGCGTCGCGACGTGGAACTGCACGTCGGGCCGGTCGATCTCCGGCCGCGTGCGGGCGAAGATGCCCCCCTGGTTGATGCCGATCGCCATCGGCCCGCCGCGCATGAAGACGTACTCCATGCCGATGCGCAGCTTGCCCCACCACGACGCGAGCTGGTCGTTGGTCGTGATCGGCCGGCTGCAACGGAACATCACCCGCGCCTGCAGGTGGTCCTGCAGGTTCTCGCCGACCCCCGGCAAGTCGTGCACGACCGGGATGCCGAACGACTGCAGCAGTGCGGCGGGACCGACGCCCGAGAGCTGCAGCAGCTGCGGCGACTGCAGCGCGCCGGCGCACAGGATGACCTCGCGCCGCGCGCGCACCTGAAGCGCCGGCCCGGCCTCGACGGTGATGCCCGAGGCCCGCGCGGTGCCGGCGTCGCGCAGGTCGGCGCGCGCGCCGACGCGGTACTCGACGCCCACCGCCCGGCGCCCCTCGAACACGATGCGCGTCGCCTGCGCGCGAGTGATCACCCGCAGGTTCGGTCGCTTGCGCGCCGGGCGCAGGTAGGCCACCGCCGTGCTGCAGCGCAGCCCCTTTCGCGTGGTCAGCTGGTAGTAACCCGCCCCCTCCTGGCGCTCGCCGTTGAAGTCGGCGTTGCGCGGGATGCCGAGTTCCTCGCAGGCGTCGATCACCGCGTCGATCAGCGGGTGGCGCACGCGGATGTGCGACGACCACAGCGGCCCGCCGGTGCCGCGCCACGCGTCGGCACCGAGCGTGTTGTGCTCGAGCCTGCGAAACCACGGCAACACCTGCTCGTACGACCACTGCGCGTTGCCCTGCGCGGCCCAGTCGTCGTAGTCCTGCGCCTGGCCGCGGATGAAGATCAGTCCGTTGATCGCGCTCGATCCGCCCAGCGTCTTGCCGCGCGGCCAGTAGACCTGGCGCCGGTTCATCCCCGGGTCGGGGTCGGTGCGGAACATCCAGTTCAGCGCCGGGTTGAACATCGTCTTCGCGTAGCCGATCGGCACGTGAATCCACGGATAGCGGTCCTCGGGACCGGCCTCGAGCAGCAGCACGCGATGGCGCCCGCCCTCGCTCAGCCGCGCGGCCATCACGCAGCCCGCCGATCCCGCACCCACCACGATGTAGTCGTACTCGTCCATTGCCGCGCCCGTGCCGTTGCGTGCGCGCCGTCGCCCGGCGCGCACCGTGACGGGAATTGAATCGGAACCGCGGCAACGATTCAATCCGGCGGAACGCAAATCATCGTTTTCCGGAACGCTGGAACGCACGAGGGCGTTGTCGGCCCGACGGGGCCGGTGATAGGTTCCGATGTGCTTCGGGCGTCTTCGCGCGGCAGCGTCGGCGACCGGGTGTACCTGACCACCGAATCGAAACAGCGTGGAGGAGACATGAAACCCTGGCTTCGCAAGCTCACCGCGACGGTCCTGGCCGTCGCCGGACTCGGAATCGCCTCTGGCGTGTCGGCGCAGCAGAAGATCCGCGTCCAGACCGCGGTCCCGACGGCGAGCATCTACTTCGAACTGATGAAGCGCTATGCCGACCGCGTCGACAAGATGACCGGCGGCAAGCTCAAGATCGACATCCTCCCCGACGGCGCAGTCGTTCCCGCATTCGAGATCCTCGACGCGGTCGACAAGGGCATCGTCGAGGGCGGCTTCGCCTGGACGCACTACTGGTCGGGCAAGCACCCTGCCGCCGGCCTGTTCGCGAACCCGATGGCCGGCGCCGGCGCGGGCCTCGACCAGCTCTCGCACATGGCCTGGATGGCCGAAGGCGGCGGCCAGGCGCTCTACGACAAGCTCTACAACGAGATCCTCAAGGTCAAGGTCGTCGGCTTCATGCTCCAGCCGATGGGCCCGGATCCGCTGGGCTGGTTCAAGCAGCCGATCAACAGCGTCGAGGACTTCAAGAAGATGAAGTACCGCGCGCCGCCCGGCATCACCGGCGAGATCTTCAAGGAGATGGGCGTCTCGGCGGTCGCGATGCCAGGCGGCGAGATCGTGCCGGCAGCGCAGCGCGGCGTGATCGACGCGGCCGAGTGGATCGGACCGGCCGACGACGTGAACCTCGGCCTGCATCGGGTCTGGAAGCACTACTACCTGCAGGGCCTGCACCAGTCGACCGACGTCGGCGAGGTGATCTTCAACAAACCCTGGTTCGACAAGCAGTCGCCCGAGACGAAGGAGATCCTGCGCACCGCGGCCATGGCGACGATCGCCGAGACCTACGTGTTCAACGTCGCGCGCAACGCGGCCGCACTCGAGAAGCTGAAGAAGGATTCGCAGGTGGTCGTGCACGACACGCCGGCCGACTTCTTCCCGGCGTTCATCAAGGCGACCAACACGGTGCTCGACCGGCACGCCGCGAAGGACGCGTTCTTCAAGGAAGTGCTCGACTCGCAGCGCAACTTCGCGAAGACGGTCGTTCCGTACTGGACGAAGATCAACGCGCTGTACACCAACATGGGCAACGCCGCGCTGCAAGAGAAGAAATGAGCGAAGCGCCCGCCGGCACGGGGCGGGTCGCCCGCCTCGTCGCCGCCATCGACGCCGTCGCGCTCTGGTCGGGGCGCGCGGTGTCCTGGATGCTGATCCCGATGGTCGCGAGCCTCGTCTACGAGGTCGGGGCTCGCTACCTGTTCAACGCGCCGACCACCTGGGCGTACGACATGACCTACATGCTGTACGGCAGCTTCTTCATGCTCGGCTCGGCGTTCACGCTGATGCGCAAGGGCCACATCCGCACCGACAGCTTCTACGCCGACTGGTCGGTGCGCACGCAGGGCACCGTCGACGCCGCCTGCTACCTGATCTTCTTCTTCCCCGCGATGATCGCCTTCCTGGTGGTCGGCTGGGACTTCTTCTGGGCCTCCTGGGTTCGCGAGGAGCGCATGGTCACCAGCCCCTGGATGCCGATCGTCTGGCCGTTCAAGCTGTCGATTCCGCTTGCCACCGCGCTGATGCTCCTGCAGGGCGTCTCCGAATTCATCAAGAGCGTCGTCGCGGCGCGCCGGGGCGTCTGGCTGTGAGCCCCGAGATCATCGGGCTCGTCGCCCTGGCCATTCTGTTCGTCGCGATCTTCATCGGCTTCCCGATCGCGTTCACGCTGGTCGCGATCGCACTGGGCGTCGGGCAGTTCGCGCTCGGCGACGTCGCCATCCACCTGATGACGCTGCAGGTGTTCTCGGTGATGCGCGACCCGACGCTCGCGTCGGTGCCGTTCTTCCTGTTCATGGGCTACCTGCTCGAGGAGTCCGGGCTCATCCAGCGGCTGTTTCGCGGCGTGCAGCTGCTGCTGGCCGGCGTCAATGGGTCGCTCTACCTGGCCGTGATCATCACGGCGACGATCTTCGCTGCGGCCACCGGCATCGTCGGCTCGTCGGTCACGCTGCTGGGCGTGATGGCGGCGCCTGCGATGATGAAGAGCGGCTACGACGTGCGGATGAGCGCGGGCGCGATCACCGCCGGCGGCACGCTCGGCATCCTGATCCCGCCGTCGGTCATGCTGATCGTGATGGGGCCCGTGGTCGGCGTCCCGGCCACCGACCTGTTCGCCGCCGCGGTGTTCCCCGGCCTGCTGCTGTCGGGGCTGTACATCGCGTACACGCTCGTGCGCAGCTACTGGAACCCGAAGCTCGGCCCGGCGCTGCCGGTATCCGAGCGTCGGCCGATGCCCGAGGTGCTGCGCGAGCTGACCATCGGCGCAGTGCCGGTGGTGCTGGTCATCCTGGCGACGCTCGGCGTGATCCTCGCTGGCATCGCGACACCGACCGACGCCGGAGCGGTCGGCGCATTCGCGACCCTGCTGCTCACCCTGGCCTACCGGAAGATGAGCTGGGCCGGGTTCCGGCGCTCGATGATGTCGACCGTCGAGGTCTCCTGCATGATCCTGCTGCTGGTCGCCGCGTCGAACTACTTCGGCTCGATCTTCTCGCGGCTGGGCAGCGCCGACTGGATCGCCAACCTGCTGCTCGGGCTCGAGTTCAGCCCGACGGTGATGCTGCTGCTGATGCTGGCGCTGATCTTCGTGCTCGGCTGGCCGCTGGAGTGGGTGCCGATCGTGCTGGTCGTCGTGCCGATCTTCCTGCCGATCGTCAACAAGCTCGGCATCGACCTGGTCTGGTTCTGCACGCTGGTCGCGGTGTGCCTGCAGACCGCTTGGATGTCGCCTCCGGTGGCGTTGTCGGCGTACTTCCTGAAGGGCGTGGTGCCCCAGTGGGAGCTGAGCGACATCTACGCGGGCATGATGCAGTTCATGGTGCTGCAGGTGATCGGCCTGCTGCTCGTGCTGTTCTTCCCGTCCATCGCGCTGTGGCTGCCCGGCGTGCTGCGGTAGCGAAGGCCGCCGCGCGAAGACCCGCCGCGCCGCGCGCGGCAACGCCGCGGTCCGGCCCGCCGCAGGCCGACGCGGACGGGAGGCAGGCCGGCTCGGTCACGCTGCGCGCGCTGGCGCTGCTGTCGGAGCTGGCGCAGCACCCGGAAGGCGTGTCGCTGCACCGGGTGACGCAGCAGCTGGGCTGGCCGAAGCCGTCGGTGCACCGGCTGTGCGCCCACCTCGAGCAGGCCGGATGGGTGCTGCGCAGCGGCACCGAGCGCAACCTGAGCCTCGGCCCGGCGGCACTGAAGTTCGCGCTCGCCGCGCTGCATCACGACGCGGCCAACGCCGAACGCCGCGCCATCCTGCGCGCGCTGGTCGACCGCGTCGGCGAGACCTGCAACCTGACGATGCTCGCCGGCGCGGAGGTCCTCTACGTCGATCGCGTCGAGTCGGCGTGGCCGTTGCGGCTGCACCTCGAGCCCGGCTCGCGGGTGCCGCTGCACTGCACCGCCAGCGGCAAGCTGTTCCTCGCGCACATGCCGAAGGCGCAGCGCGCGCGGCTGCTGGCCGCACGCCCGCTGTGGGCCGCGACCCCGAACACGCTGGTCGCCCCCGAGGCGATCGAGAAGGAGATGCGCGCGATCGTCCGCCAGGGCTACAGCCTCGATCGCGAGGAGTTCCTGCTCGGGCTGATCGCGATCGCCGTCCCGGTGACCGGGCGCGACGGCCAGCCGGTCGCCGCGCTAGCCGTGCACGCGCCGATCGGGCGGCTGTCGCTCAAGCGTGCGATCGGGCTGCTGCCCGTCATGCGCGAGGCCGCCACGGCGCTCGGCGCCAGTCTTGCGGCATGATTGCCGCAGGCAACCGGACCGGAACCCGAGCATGAACTCGCTATTCGACCCGCTGCGCGAACGCGCGGCCACCCTCAAACCCGCCCGCACGGCGGTGGTCTATCCGCTGTCGCAGGCCTCGCTGGGCGCCGCCTACGAAGCGGCCGACGCCGGCTACATCGAGCCGGTGCTGGTCGGCCGCATGCGGCGATGACCACGCTGATGCATCGCCATGGCCTGAAGGCCGATCGCTTCGAGATCGTCGACACCCGCGACGACCCCCGCGAGGCCGCGCATCGCGCCGCCCTGCTGGCACGCGATCGCGCAGTGCAGGCGTTGATGAAGGGCAGCCTGCACACCGACGACTACATGTCGGCGATCGTCGCCCGCGACGCGGGCCTGCGCACGCAGCGCCGCGTGAGCCACGTGTTCGTCCTCGCGTTCGCCGCCTACCCGAAGCTCGTCGCGCTCACCGACGCCGCGGTGAACATCGCCCCGGGGCTCGCCGACAAGGCCGACATCGCGCGCAACGCGATCGACCTGTGCCGCGCGCTCGGCGTCGCCACCCCGAAGGTGGCCGTGCTGGCCGCGACCGAAGACGTGAACCCGGCCATGCCGGCGACGATCGATGCGGCGGCGCTCGCCAAGATGGCCGATCGCGGCCAGATCGCGCACGGCATCGTCGACGGCCCGCTGGCGTTCGACATCGCGATTTCCGCGCAGGCGGCCAGGAGCAAGGGCCTGGTCTCGCGCGTCGCGGGCGACCCCGACGTGCTGCTCGTCCCCGACATCGAGGCCGGCAACGCGCTGTACAAGCAGGCCGCCTACCTGGCCGGCGCGGAACTCGGCGGGCTGGTGCTCGGCGCCGCCGTGCCGGTCCTGCTGACCAGCCGCGCCGACAGCGTGGCGGCGCGCATCAACAGCTGCATCCTCGCCAACCTGTACGCGCACTGGCTCGGCACCGGACACGCCTGACGCCGCGGCTGCGGCGCGCCTCGAAACGGCCGGCTGCTCAGCGCGCGCCGCGCTGTCTCACCAGCGCGGCGGTGTGCCTTGCGATGACACCCTCTTCGTCGGTCGGCACGACCCACAGGCCGATCGTCGAGTCGGCCGCGTGCAGTCGCGGCCCCTGCGCGGCGTTGGCCGCCTCGTCGATGCGGGCGCCCATCCAGCCGAGCAGGCCGGCAATCTGCGCGCGCACTTGGGCGTCGTGCTCGCCGATTCCGGCGGTGAACACGATCGCGTCGCAGCCGCCGAGCACGACCGCGCTCGCAGCGATCTCCTGCGCGGCCCGCTGGCAGAACACTTCGATCGCGAAGCGCGCGCGCGGATCGTCGCTGGCGGCCAGCACCCGCATGTCCGCCGAGATGCCCGACAGGCCGAGCAGGCCGGACTCGTGGTACAGCCCGCGCGAGAGCGTCTCGAGGTCGAGCCCGAGCTGCTGCTGCGCGAACAGCGCGACACCGATGTCGACCGCCCCCGGGCGCGTGCTCATCACCAGCCCGTCGAGCGTGGACAACCCCATGCTCGTGCGCACCGAGCGCCGCTCGTGCATCGCGCAGACACTGGCGCCGCTGCCCAGGTGCGCGACGACGATCCGGCCGTCGGCCTGCGCGCCGGCCAGCGCCGGCAGCTGCCGCGCGATCGACTCGAACGACAACCCGTGGAATCCGTAGCGCCGCACGCCGCGGTCGCGCCAGGAGACCGGCAGCGGCATCGTCGTGTGAAGCCGCGGCTGCGTGGCGTGGAAGGCGGTGTCGAAGCACGCCACCTGCGGAACGCCTGGCGCCACGGCCGCCATCGCGTGGATGCCGGCGACGCAGTGCGACTGGTGCAGCGGCGCGAGCGGCTCGAGCGACTCGACCAGGCGCAGCGTCGAGTCGTCGATCAGGCAAGGCGCCACCAGCGCCTCGCCGCCGTGCACCACCCGGTGGCCGACGGCCTCGACGCGGTCGATCAGGCCGTCGGACTGCAGCCGGGCGAGCACCTCCTTCAGCGCCCGGCGCTGGTCGGCCGGCGCGGGCAAGGCGCGCTCGCCGCGCTCGCCGCCCTCGGTGCGCCAGACCATCACCGGCGTGTCGGGCAGCCCGTGCACCTGCCCGCGCAGCCGCTCCACCGGCTCGCAGGGCGCGCCGCTCGCGGCGTCGACGCTGCGATAGACGGCGAACTTGAAGCTCGACGACCCGCTGTTCAGGACCAGGATCGTCACGCCGGCTACCAGTCGAGCGTCTGCGCCATCGCCTCGGAGGCCGACTGCATCGCAGGCAGGAACTGCATCGCCTCGGCCAGCGCCAGTCGGGGCACCGGCGAGTGCATGGCCAGTGCAGCCACCACGCGCCCGTCGGCGTCGTGCACCGGCACCGCGAGGCAGCAGATGCCGGCGAGGTACTCCTCGTCGTCGGTGGCGTAGCCCTGCTCGCGGATGCGCTCGAGTTCGGCGGCGAGCGCGCGCGGCTCGGTCAGCGTCTTCTGCGTGTGCCGCACCAGCGGGCTCTGCTGGATGAAGCGCTCGCGCGACCGCTTCGGCATGTGCGCGAGGAACAGCTTGCCGCTGGCCGACGCGTGCAGCGGCACGCTCGATCCCGCGCCCAGCGCGATGCGCAGCGGCCAGGCCGTCTCGACGCGATCGAGGTACATGACCGCGTTGCCGTTGGGAATCGTGAGGTTGCAGGTCTCGCCGGTGTGCTCGACCAGCTCCTCGAGAATGGCGTGGCGCGCGGCGCGGTTCGGGGAATGCAGCAGCACGTCCGCAGCGAGCGTACTGAGCCGCCGGCCGCAGTGATACCGCTTGCTGCCGGGCTCGCGCCCGACCAGCCCCGCCACTTCGAGCGTGGCGAGGATGCGAAACACGGTGGGCTTCGGAAGCTCGACCGCCTTGCAGATCTCGGCCAGCTGCGGCGGCACCGGACTCGCCGCGATCGCCTCCATCACGCGCATCGCGCGCAGGATGGCCGAGCCGGCCGGGGCCGGGTCATCGACCTGCGGCGCCTCGGCCACGGGGTTCGGGTCGTTGCTCATGACCCGCATTATCCTGAAAACGGAATCCCGCGTTTCGAACCGGGCACCCCGTCTTGCCGTGGCCGGTTCCCGAACCCGACGACTGGCGGCGTGTCACGGCACCGGGCGGCCGCGGCCCCCGGCACCGGCGCCCGACGATCAGGGCAGCCGGGTCACGATGGGCACCGCGCACCGATGCAGGCAGCCGGCCGTGACGCTGCCGAGGATCGCCGTCTCGAGCGGGCGCCGGCCGTGCGTGACCATCGCGAGCATCACGTCGCGTCGCTCGTCCAGGAAGCGGGCGATCGCCTCGGCCGGTTCGCCGTGCAGCACCTCCCAGCTCGTGCGCACGCCATAGCGCGTGGCGTACTCTTCGGCGCGGGTGCGTACGTACGAGGACTCCATCACGTCGCCCGTGGGGATGTCGGCGGCGAGCTTGACGTCGGGCGCGATCACCTCGACGACGACGAGGTCGGCACCGAGCCAAAGCGCCATGCCGGCCGCCTGCGAGGCCATGGCCTCGGAAACCTGCGTGCCGTCGAGCGGCAGCACCACCGTGTTCACGCGGGTCGCCTGCCTGCGTCCCTCGACCGCCGCGCCTCGCGGGCGATAGAGGATCACCGGGTCGCCGCCGGTGCGCACGATGCGCAGCGCCACGCTGCCCATCATCGCCTCCATCAGGCCGCTGTGGCCGTGCGAGGTCATCGCGATCAGCGTGCCCGGAACGCGCCGCGCCTCGGCGAGAACCGTGTCGGCGAGGTCGCCGCGCGCCACCATCGCGCGACCGTCGGCCGACAGCTCGGCCGCGAGCGCGCCCACGTAGCGCGCGGCTTCGGACTGATCCTCTTCCCGGTCGACGACGCGCAGCAGCGACAGCGTCGCGCCGGTGGCCTGCACGATGCCCAGTGCGTGCGGAAGCACCTCTTCGGAAAAGGCGGACCCGTCGACGGGAACCAGGATTCGATCGTACATGGGGCGCGCCTCCTCGAGTGGTTGATGCTGCGATGCAGGCAAGCATAAGGCAAGTTCGCGCCGCCGGCACCTCGCCGGCCTCGGCCGGCGAAAGGTCGCCGTTGCCGCATCCGCCGCCCGATCGCATACTCTCGCGACACTGGGCGGCGGCGAGGCTCCATGAAGCGGCGAAACGACGGCGGCAGGAACCACGCATCGATTCCCGGTGCGTTGCTCGCATCGCTGGCATTCGCGACGGGCAGCGCGCAGGCACAGCGGCAGCCGGCGCAGCCGCGCTCCGCCGAGCTCGACCCCGTGACGGTCAGCGCGACGCGCATCGAGCAGCGCAGCTTCGACGTTCCGGTCGCGATCGATTCGGTCGGCGACGACGCGATCCGCGAACACAAGCCCGGCGTCAACCTGTCCGAGTCGCTCGGCCGGGTCCCGGGCATCCACGTCCAGAACCGCCAGAACTACGCGCAGGACCTGCAGCTGTCCTCGCGCGGCTTCGGCGCGCGGGCCGCGTTCGGCGTGCGCGGCGTGCGCCTGCTGCAGGACGGCATCCCGTTCACCGCGCCCGACGGCCAGGGCCAGACGGGCCTGTTCGACCTCGAGACCGCCGAGCGCATCGAAGTGCTACGCGGGCCGTTCGCGGCGCTCTATGGCAACTCGTCGGGCGGCCTCGTCACGGTGTTCACCGGCGACCCGCCGCACCGCCCGACCTGGCGCGCGACCGCGAGTGCCGGCAGTTGGGGAAGCTGGAAACTCGGCGCCGGCTACGGCGACACGATCGGTGCCGTCGGCGCCCGCGTCGACGCGTCGCGCTTCGAGACCGACGGCTACCGCGACCACAGCCGCACCCGGCGCGACCTGGCCAGCGCGCGGCTGGTCTGGGCGGCCGACCCCGACAGCAAGTTCGCGCTGAACGCCACGCTGCTCGACCAGCCCGACACGCAGGACCCGCTCGGGCTCACCCGCCAGCAGGTCGAGCAGGACCCCAGGCAGGCCAGCACCGGCGCGCAGGCCTTCGACACCCGCAAGAGCGTCGAGCACCGGCAGCTGGGATTGTCCTGGGAGCGGCGCGTCGGCGCTCGCGACACGCTGAAGCTGCGCGGCTACCTCGGCGACCGTCAGGTCACCCAGTTCCTCGCGTTCAGCGGCGCGGCGGCCTCATCGTCGGGGGGCGTCGTCGACCTCGACCGCGGCTTCGGCGGAGCCAACCTGCAGTGGACGCACTCGACGATGCTCGCCAACGGGCGATTCGACTTCACGCTCGGCACCGACTACGACCGCATGCAGGAGCGCCGGCGCGGCTACGTGAACAACTCCGGCGTCGCCGGCGGCTTGCGCCGCGACGAACTCGACACCGCGTCGAGCTTCGACCAGTACGCGATCGCCGAGTGGTGGTTCGCACCCGACTGGAAGCTCTCGGGCGGCGTTCGCCGCTCGAGTGTCTCGTTCGACGTCAGCGACGATTTCGTGACGACGGCCAACCCCGACGACTCGGGCAGCAAGCGCTACTCGGCGACCAACCCGGTGATCGGCGTGCTGTACGCGCTCACCGACACGGTGAACCTGTACGCATCGGCCGGGCGCGGCTTCGAGACGCCGACCTTCGCCGAGCTCGCCTACCGGCCCGACGGCCTGCCCGGATTGAACTTCGCGCTCGAGCCCAGCCGCAGCACCAACTACGAGGCCGGAATCAAGATGCTGCTCGGGCGCGCCACCCGCCTGAACCTCGCGGTGTTCCGCACTGCGACACGCAACGACATCGTGCCGGACGTCAACGCCGGCGGCCGCACGACCTTCCGCAACGCGGCGCGCACCGAGCGGCGCGGCTTCGAGCTCGGCCTGGAATCGCAGTTCGGCAACGGCTTCACCGGCTGGCTCGCGTGGACATGGGTCGACGCGCAGTTCCGCAACTACCTGGGCACGACCGGCGTCGACCTGTCGGGCAACGCGATCCCTGGCGTGCCGAAGTCCTCGGTCTACGCCGAGCTCGCCTGGCGCCACGCCCCGAGCGGCTTCGTCACCGGCGTCGACGGGCGCTGGAACGCGAAGGTCGCGGTCGACGACGCGAACTCGGAGCACGCCGGCTCGTACGCGGTGTTCGGCTGGCGCGCCGGCTTCGACTGGCGCTTCGGCGGCTGGCAGCTCTCGCCGTTCGTGCGCATCGACAACCTGACCGACCAGCGCTACATCGGTTCGGTGATCGTCAACGCGGCCAACGGCCGGTACTACGAGCCGGCGCCGCGGCGCGCCTGGGTGGCCGGCGCCCGCGCGAGCTACGCGTTCTGAGCCGCCCCGCGAAAACAGGTGCCGGCGCAGCCGAACTGCGCTACGCTTCTCGCCCACGCCGGCACCCGCTGCACGGCGGCCCGCCGCCGGACCTTGCGCGCCGGCGTCGAGGCAGGGCGAAAGAACACACCAAGGAGGAGTCAGATGAACCTGCTTTCCAAGCGGAGCAGACGGTCGGTGCTCGCTGCCGTGGTTTCGATGGCCGTCGGGCTGCCGCTCGCGGCCAACGCCCAGGAGGCCAAGAAGGAAGAAGAGCCGTTCTGGGCCAAGGGCCGGCCGAACACCGATACCGCGATGAAGATGGCGCCGGTGCCGGCGTTCCCGATCCCGACGCCGGCCGACAAGCTGCCGATCTCGAAGATGAAGCTGCCGCCCGGCTTCAAGGCCGAGGTGTGGGCCAGCGACGTACTCGACGCCCGCGGCATGCGCCAGGGCGACAAGGGCACGGTGTTCGTGAGCTCGCTGTTCGTCGCCGGCAAGGTCTACGCGATCACCGACAAGGGCGGCAAGCGCGAGGTGAAGACCATCCTCGAGAAGCAGATGCTGCCCAACGGCATCGAGTTCTACAAGGGCGCGCTGTACGTCGCCACGCCGAAGGAGATCGTCCGCTACGACAACATCGAGTCGAGCCTCGACAAGCTGCCCGCGCCGGTCACGGTGTACGACAAGCTGCCCGGAGAGATCCCGCACGGCTGGAAGTTCATCAAGGTCGGCCCGGACGGCAAGCTCTACGTGCCGGTCGGTGCGCCGTGCAACATCTGCAATCCGTCGGAGCAGTACGCACGGATCTTCCGGATCAACCTCGACGGCAGCGGCGAGGAGACCGTCGCGCGCGGCGTTCGCAACACGGTGGGCTTCGACTTCCATCCGAAGACCGGCGAGCTCTGGTTCGGCGACAACCAGCGCGACTGGCTGTCCGAAGACCTGCCCAGCGACGAGCTGAACCATGTCACCAAGCCCGGCAAGCAGCACTTCGGCTTCCCGTTCTGCCACTCGGGCGAGTACGCCGACCCCGAGTTCGGCTGGGGCACGAGTTGCAAGGACTACACGAAGCCGGCCACGCTGCTCGGCCCGCACGCGGCGCCGCTGGGCATGCGCTTCTACACCGGCAAGATGTTCCCGGCCAAGTACCAGAACGCGATCTTCCTCACGCGTCACGGCCCGTGGAACCGCAGCCAGAAGTACGCCGCCGACGTGGTCGCGATCTTCCTCGACGCGAAGGGCAACGTGTCGAAGGTCGAGCCCTTCCTCACCGGGTTGGTCGAAAACAACGGCTACCTCGGCCGGCCCGCCGACGTGATGGTGATGAAGGACGGATCGCTGCTGGTGTCCGACGACCACAACGGCGCGATCTACCGCATCACCTACAGCAAGCGCTGATGCCGGTCGCCGCGGCGCGCAGGCGCCGCCCTGGCCGCGCCGCGCGGATCGCGAGCCTCGTGCTCGCGGCCTGCGCGGCCAAGGCGGTGCTCGCCGCGCCGGGCCCCTTCGAACAGCGCTTCGCAACCTGCCTGGCCTGCCACGGCGCAAGCGGCCAGTCGCAGACGCCGCTCACGCCGTCGCTGGGCGGCCAGCCCGCCTTCTTCGCGATGACGCAGCTGTTCCTGCTGCGCGACGGCCGGCGCGGCGAGCCGGTGATGATCGAGCAGGCGAAGGGCATGAGCAACGACGACCTGCGCGCGTTCGCCGACGCGATCTCGAAGTTGCCGCCGCCGCTGCCGCCCACCGACAAGGCCGATCCGCTGCGCTTCGAGCGCGGCCGTGCGCTGGCGGCGCAACACCGCTGCGGGGTCTGCCACAACCCTGACTTCTCCGGCCGCGAGCAGATGCCGCGCCTGGCGAACCAGCGCGAGGACTACCTGCTGAAGGCGATGCGCGAGTTCGCCAGCGGCAAGCGACTGGGCTATGGCGCGGCGATGACGCAGGAACTCAGCGGCCTGTCCGACACCGACCTGACCGACCTCGCCCACTTCTTCGCGCACCAGCCGCCCGCGAAGGCGGCCGGCCGCCCCGCCGCCCGATGACGGCATTCTGGGTCATCGGCATCGGCATCAACCTCGTCGTGCTCGTCGCGCTGGGCGTGTGGGTCGCCCGCAACTGGAATCCGCGCGGCCGCGAACGCGACGACGATGCCGGCCGCGGCGACCGGCGCTGAGCCAATCCGGCCGTGTAAAATCAAGGGTTTATCCGGCCCCGCGCCGGCGACCCCCTCCCCCGGATCTCCCAGCACCATGCACGACAAGTACGACGCCGCTGCGGTCGAAGCGGCCGCCCAGGCGCACTGGGCGGCGAGCGACGCCTACCGCGCGATCGAGCACGACCCGCGCTTTCCGAAGGGCAAGTTCTACGCCTGCTCGATGCTGCCCTACCCGTCGGGCAAGTTGCACATGGGGCACGTGCGCAACTACACGATCAACGACGTGATGTACCGGCACCTGCGGATGAACGGGTACAACGTGCTGATGCCGATGGGCTGGGACGCGTTCGGCCTGCCCGCCGAGAACGCGGCGATGAAGAACGGCGTCGCCCCGGCGAAGTGGACCTGGGACAACATCGCCCACATGAAGGGGCAGATGCAGGCGATGGGCCTGGCCATCGACTGGACCCGCGAAGTCGCCACCTGTTCGCCCGACTACTACAAGTGGAACCAGTGGCTGTTCCTGAAGATGCTCGAACACGGCATCGCCTACCTGAAGACCGGCACCGTCAACTGGGACCCGGTCGACCAGACGGTGCTCGCCAACGAGCAGGTGATCGACGGCCGCGGCTGGCGCTCGGGCGCGCTGGTCGAGAAGCGCGAGATCCCGATGTACTACCTCGGCATCACCCGCTACGCCGAGGAACTGCTCGCCGACCTCGAAGGGCTCGGCTGGCCCGAGCGCGTGAAGCTGATGCAGGAGAACTGGATCGGCCGCTCGACCGGCGTGCGCTTCGCGTTCACGCACGACGTCCGCGACGCGCGGGGAACGCTCGTCGGCGATGGACGCATGTACGTGTTCACGACGCGTGCCGACACGATCATGGGCGTGACCTTCGTCGCAGTCGCCCCCGAGCACCCGATCGCCGCCGTCGCGGCGGCACGCGACCCCGAACTGGCCGCGTTCATCGACGAGTGCAAGCGCGGCGGCGTCACCGAGGCCGAGCTCGCGACGCGCGAGAAGGACGGCCGGCCCACCGGCCTCTTCGTGGCGCACCCGCTGACCGGCGAACCGGTCGAGGTCTGGGTCGGCAACTACGTGCTGATGAGCTACGGCGACGGCGCGGTGATGGGCGTGCCCGCGCACGACGAGCGCGACTTCGCGTTCGCGCGCAAGTTCGGGTTGCCGATCCGCCAGGTCATCGACGTGAGGGGCCAGCCGTTCTTGGACCGGGAATGGCAGGCCTGGTACGAGGACAAGGCGAACGGGCGCTGCGTCCACTCCGGCAAGTACGACGGACTCGCGCACGAGGCCGCGGTCGACGCGATCGCCGCCGACCTCGCCGCGAAGGGGCTCGGCGAGAAGCGCATCCAGTACCGGCTGCGCGACTGGGGCATCTCGCGCCAGCGTTACTGGGGCACGCCGATTCCGATCATCCACTGCGACGCCTGCGGCGCGGTGCCGGTGCCCTACGAAGACCTGCCGGTCGTGCTGCCCGAAGACCTGGTTCCCGACGGCAGCGGAAATCCGCTTGCGAAGGACGAACGGTTCCTGAGGTGCGCCTGCCCGAAGTGCGGCAAGCCCGCGCGGCGCGAGACCGACACGATGGACACCTTCGTCGACTCGTCGTGGTACTACATGCGCTACTGCTCGCCCGACAACGCGCAGGCGATGGTCGACGCGCGCAACGACTACTGGATGCCGATGGACCAGTACATCGGCGGGATCGAGCACGCGGTGCTGCACCTGCTGTACGCGCGCTTCTGGACGAAGGTGATGCGCGACGTTCGCGGCGACTTCCCCGGAGACGCCGGGCGCGGGCTGGTGCAGTTCGACGAACCGTTCAGCAACCTGCTCTGCCAGGGCATGGTGCTCAACCACATCTTCTCGCGCAAGAGCGACAAGGGCGGCATCGAGTACTTCTGGCCCGACGACATCGAGTGGATCCACGACGAGGCGGGCAAGCCGGTCGGCTGCCGCTCGAAGACCGACGGATTGCCGGTGGACTACAACGGCATCGGCACGATGTCGAAGAGCAAGAACAACGGCGTCGACCCGCAGTCGCTGATCGACCAGTACGGCGCCGACACCGCGCGGCTGTTCGTGATGTTCGCGTCGCCCCCCGAGCAGACGCTCGAGTGGTCCGGCGCCGGTGTCGAGGGCGCGCAGCGCTTCCTGCGCCGGCTGTGGGCCTGCGCGTTCGAGCAGCACGCGACGCTCTCGGCGGCGCCCGCCCCGCTCGACCCCTCTCGGCTGTCGGAGGCGCACAAGGCGCTGCGCCGCGAGATCCACACGATCCTGCGCCAGGCCGACTACGACTACCAGCGCAAGCAGTACAACACCGTCGTCTCGGCGGCGATGAAGATGCTCAACGCGATCGAGGGCGCGAAGCTCGAAGCGTCGCCGGAGTCCACCGGGGTGATGCGCGAGGCGCTGTCCATCCTGATCCGCGTGCTGTATCCGGTCGTGCCGCACGTGACGCACGCGCTGTGGAGCGGGCTCGGCTACGCGCGAAGCCACGGCGACCTGCTCGACGCGCCGTGGCCGCAGGTCGACGAAGGCGCCCTGGCGCAGGACGAGATCGAGCTCGTGCTGCAGATCAACGGCAAGGTGCGCGGAGCCGTGCGCGTGCCCGCGCAGGCCGACCGTGCCGCGATCGAAGCCGCCGCCGTGTCGACCGAGGCATTCGTCCGCCACGCCGAAGGCCGCGCCGCGCGAAAGGTGATCGTCGTGCCCGGCCGCCTGGTCAACGTCGTCGTCTGAGGCGTCGATGCGTGCCGCGCGAACGGGGTCGGCGCATCGGGGCGGCGCGGGTGCCGGCAAGTCGCCGGCGCGCGGCGGCGTGAGCACGAGGCACACCCGGCGCACGCTGTCGGTCGCACTGGCGTCGCTCGCCGTCGCGACCATGACCGGCTGCGGCTTCCAGCTGCGCCGTTCCGCCGCGCTGCCCTTTCGCACGCTGTACACCGGCTTCGCGCCGACGTCGGCGATCGGCGCCGAGTTCCGCCGGCTCGTGCGCGTCGCCGAGGACACGCGCCTGGTCGACGATCCTGCCGAGGCCGACGCGCGGCTCGAGGTCATCCGCGAAGTGCGCGAGAAGGAGGTGGTCGGCTTCTCGAGCACCGGCCGCCCGCGCGAGTACCAGCTGCGGCTGCGCTTCACGTTCCGCGTCGTCGACCGCGACGGCCAGCCGCTGCTCGCACCCACCGAGATCGTCCTGCGGCGCGACATCACGTCGAGCGACATCGAGGTCGTCGCCAAGCAGCAGGAGGAAGAACTCCTCTATCGCGAGATGCAGTCGGACCTGGTCCAGCAGTTGCTGCGGCGGCTCGCCGCGATCCGGCGGTGACGCAGGTCCGCGCCGAGAACCTCGCCGCGGCGTTGGCCCGCGGTGTTCCGCCGCTGGTCTGGATCCACGGCGACGAGCCCCTGCTCGTCCAGGAGGCGGCCCACGCGGTGCGCCAGGCACTGCGCGCATCCGGCTTCGACGAGCGGCAGGTCTTCGACGGCGGACGCGGCTTTCGCGCCGAAGCCTTCGTCGCCGAGGCCAGCGCGCTGTCGCTGTTCGCGAGCCGGCGCCTGATCGAGTTGCGCCTGCCGGGCAAACCGAACCGCGAGATCGGGCAGATGCTCGCCGACGCCGCGGCACAGGCTTCCGAGGACACCCGGCTGCTGGTCAGCGGCCCGCGGCTCGACCGCGCGACGACCGAATCGGCCTGGTTCGCCGCCGTCGACCGCGCCGGGCTGATCGTCCCGGTCTGGCCGGTCGAGCGCGCGCAACTGCCGCAGTGGATCGCCGCCCGTCTGGCTCGCCAGAAGCAGCGCGCCGATCGCGACACGCTCGAGCTGATCGCCGAGCGGGTCGAAGGCAACCTGCTGGCCGCCCAGCAGGAGATCGGCAAGCTCGGGCTGCTGTTCCCCGAGGGCGAACTCCCGCCCGAGGAGACCCGCGCCGCGGTGCTCGACGTTGCGCGCTACGACGCGTTCGATCTGGTGGCGGCGGTGCTCGCCGGCGACGTCGCGCGCGCGCTGCGCAGCCTCGACGGCTTGCGCGCCGAGGGGGTCGCCGAACCGCTGGTACTCTGGGCGCTCGCCGACGCGCTGCGCACGCTGCTCAGGCTCGCCGAGGCGCGCCGCGCCGGGCGCCCGCTGGCGCAGGCGCTGCGCGAGGCGCGCGTGTTCGGTCCGCGCGAGAGGCTGTTCGAGCAGGCGCTGCGCCGCCTGGACGAGGAGCGCCTGCGCGCGGCGCTGCAGCAGGCCGCCGGGACCGATAGAATGATCAAGGGGCTCGACGGCACCGACGCGTGGCGCGGACTTCAGGATCTCGCCATGTCGGTGGCAGGCGCCCCGACCCTCGCAGGGAACTGACTTGGACATCCATCCCATCGACATCCGGGCCTACGTGGCCGACGTCGGCCGGCGCGCACGGGCGGCGAGCCGCCTGACTGCGCGCGCGGCCACCGCTGCCAAGGATCGCGCGCTGGCAGCCACCGCTGCCGCGATCCGCCGCGAGGTGGGCGCGCTGAAGGCGGCCAACGACAAGGACCTCGCTGCCGCGCGCGCCGCCGGCCACGACCCGGCGTTCGTCGATCGGCTGGCGCTCACCGACGCGGTGATCGAGTCGATGGCCAGCGGCCTCGAGCAGATCGTCGCGCTGCCCGACCCGGTCGGCGAAATCCTCGACATGCGCTTCCGCCCGACCGGCATCCAGGTGGGCCGGATGCGGGTGCCGCTGGGCGTCATCGGCATCGTCTACGAATCGCGTCCGAACGTCACGATCGACGCCGCCGGCCTGTGCATCAAGTCGGGCAACGCGACGATCCTTCGCGGCGGCTCCGAGGCCCTCCACAGCAACCAGGCGCTGGCGGCGCTGATCCGCGAGGGGCTGCGCGACGCCGGGCTTCCCGAGGACGCGGTGCAGGTCATCGAGACGACCGATCGCGCCGCGGTCGGCGAGCTGATCACGCATCCCGAGTGGGTCGACGTGATCGTGCCGCGAGGCGGCAAGTCGCTGATCGAGCGCATCTCGCGCGAGTCGAAGGTGCCGGTGATCAAGCATCTCGACGGCATCTGCCACGTCTACATCGACGACGACGCCGACCTCGACATGGCGGTGCGCATCGCCGACAACGCCAAGACACAGCGTTACTCGCCCTGCAACACCATGGAGACGCTGCTGGTGGCCGAAGGCATCGCCGCCGAGGTGCTGCCCCGGCTCGGCCGCCTGTACACGGACAAGGGCGTCGAACTGCGCGGCGACGCGCGCACGCGCCAGATCCTGTCGGCCGCGGGCGTCGCCTGCCACGAGGCGACCGAGCAAGACTGGCGCACCGAGTACCTCGCCCCGATCCTGTCGATCCGGGTCGTCGCCGGCCTGGACGAGGCCATGGACCACATCGCCGCCTACGGCTCGCAGCACACCGACGCGATCGTCACCGAGAACCACTCGCGCGCGATGCGCTTCGTCCGCGAAGTCGACTCCGCCTCGGTGATGATCAACGCGTCGACCCGCTTCGCCGACGGCTTCGAATACGGGCTCGGCGCCGAGATCGGCATCTCCACCGACAAGCTGCACGCGCGCGGGCCCGTCGGCCTCGAGGGGCTCACGTCGCTGAAGTACGTCGTGTTCGGTCACGGCGAGATCCGCGGGTGATGTCGACCGGGTATCTCTGGGTCAAGGCGCTGCACATCGTCTTCGTGACGAGCTGGTTCGCGGGGCTGTTCTACCTGCCGCGGATCTTCGTGAACCTGGCGATGGTGCCCGACGCCGGCGCCGAACGCGACCGCTTGCTGCTGATGGCGCGCAAGCTGTGGCGATTCATGCAGCCGCTGATGCTGCTGGCCGTGGCGTTCGGCCTGTGGCTGTGGCTGGGTTACGGCGTCGGCGGCGGCTGGATGCACGCCAAGCTCGCGGTGGTCGTGCTGCTGCTCGGCTACCACCACGCGTGCGGGCGCCTTCTGCGCCGCTTCGAGCGCGGCGAGAGCCGGCGCTCGCATGTCTGGTTCCGCTGGTTCAACGAACTGCCGGTGATCGCGCTGCTGGTCACCGTGGTGCTGGTCGTGGTCAAGCCGTTCTGACCGCGATGGCCCCGGAGCTGTTCGCCGCGTGCCCGCGCGGCCTCGAGGCCGCGCTCGCCGCCGAGCTCGCAGGCCTGGGCGCACGCGACTGCCGCGCCGTCCCGGGCGGCGTGCTGTTCGGCGGAGACCGCGAGGTCGCCTACCGCGCCAACCTGTGGTCGCGGCTCGCCAGCCGCGTGCTTCGCCGCGTCGCGCAGCGGCGCTATCGCGACGACGACGACCTGTACCGGCTGGCGCTCGGCGCCGAATGGGAGCGCTTCTTCGACGCCGGCCACTCGCTGCGCGTCGACGTGAGTGCGGTGCGATCGCCGCTGCGCAGCCTGAACTTCGCGACGCTGCGCGTGAAGGACGGCATCGTCGACCGGCTGCGCGAACGCACCGGGGAACGCCCGTCGATCGACACCCGTGCGCCCGACGCGCGCGTGTTCGCCTATCTCGAGGACCGCGAGGCCACGCTCTACCTCGACCTCAGCGGCGAGCCGCTCTTCAAGCGGGGGTGGCGCTCCGGACGCGACGACAAGGGCGAAGCGCCGTTGAAGGAGAACCTCGCGGCGGGCCTGCTCGCCCTGTCGGGCTGGACCCCGGCCGTCCCGCTGTACGACCCGTTCTGCGGCTCCGGAACGATCGCGATCGAGGCCGGGCAGGTCGCGTTCGACATCGCGCCCGGACTCTCTCGCGCGTTCGGGCTCGAGAAGCTGCTCGACCACGACTCGGGCCTGTGGGCCGCGCTGCGCGCCGAAGCGATCCGGCGGGCCCAGGCGGGCACGCGGCGCGGCGCGGCCACGGCTCGCCTGGCCGCCTCCGACATCGATCCTCGCGCGGTCGAGCAGGCACGGCGCAACATCGAGCGCGCCGGGCTGCCGGCGCGCTCGATCGACACCCGCGTCGTCGACGCGGCCCGGTCGACCCCGCCGTTCGATGTGCCCGGCATCATCCTGGCCAATCCGCCCTACGGCGAGCGCATCGAGGCAGCCGGCGGGTCGGCGCCTGCCGCCGCCGCGCGTCGCGATGCGGCCCGCCACGAGCAGGCGATGAGCGCGTTCGGCGCGACGCTTCGCGCGCGCTTCACCGGCTGGCAAGCCTGGCTGCTCAGCAGCGATCGCGAACTGCCCCGGCAACTCGGCATGAAGGAGCGCCGCCGCACGCCCCTGTACAACGGCGCGATCGAATGCCGGCTGTTCGGCTTCGAGATCTTCGGCCGCCCCGGCCGGCTCAGTGGTGACGACGCGGCGCCACCAGCGCCAGCCACGCCAGGCAGATCCAGCCCGCGATGAACGCGGCGCCGCCCACTGGCGCCGCCAGCGCCGCGGCACGCCACCCGGTGAGCGCATAGACGTACAGGCTGCCGCAGAACACGAGGGTTCCCAGCGCGAACAGCGCGCCTGCCAGCGGCGCGGCGCGCCCTTCGAACCGGACGACGGCCCACGCCACCACGCACATGCCGATCGCGTGATACGTCTGGTATCGCACGGCCGTTTCGAATACCGCCAGGCGCTCCGGCGTCAACGTCGACTGCAGCGCATGCGCGCCGACCGCCCCCGCAGCCACGGCGATCGCGGCCGACAGCGCGCCGAGGAACAGGAACAGGCGGTCGGCGCTCACGGCGCCCTCCGCACGACGTCTTCGCAGCGCCCGGCGCGCATCGCGCGCTCGAAGCCCACCACCACCAGCGCTTCCTTCTCGGGACTGCCCGCCTGCGCGGCGCGCGGCACCAGGTAGCCGCGCACGATCGCGAGCACCGGGTCGGCGGGCGAGTCGCTCACCGCGCGATGCGCGTCGTCGAGCGCCGACCGCGCGGCGGCGAGCCAGCGCGCGGCCAGCGGCGCGCCGCTGGCCGGCACCGCATCGGTCACCGGCAGCCGGCGTCCGGTCAGGCACTCGACGAACACCGGCTGCCCGCCCTCGTACAGGTAGCTTCCGGCCAACCGCAACGGGCCGGACAGTGGATCGACCTGCGGCGCGCGCGACAGGGTGGCGTTGCCCAGGCCGCGGATTTCGCGCCCTTCGTTGTCGACGATCGCGAGGCCGTCAGGAACGACGCGGCGGAACAGGCGCGCGCCCTCGGTGTCGCCGTGCAGCGCGATCGTGTCGGCGGCCGCTTCCGAGGTGCTCCAGCGGCCCATGTCGTAGACCACGCGCATCCCAGTACCCTCGTCGCCGGTCTGCAGCATGCGGAAGGTGCCGTCCGGGAAGATCGTGAGCGTGAGCCTGCGCTCCGCACACCCGGCGCAGAAGAGCGTTCCCGAGTAGGTGCGCGCTCCCGCGTAGGCCGCGCTCGCGGCGACCTCGTCGATGCGGGGCGCCGCCATCGCCCAGGCCGCCTCGGCTCCGCGTGCGGGCGCAGCAGGATCCGCCGCGGCGACGCGCTCTTGCGGGGGTTGCGGCAGCGCCGGCGACTGCGCGCACGCCGACACGGCGACGCAGGCAGCCAGTGTCGCCGCCCTCAGGCCGAGGCGGTCACCAGGCATAGCCCAGCCCGACCAGCCAGGTCGCATCGGTGCCTCGGCGGCCGGGTGCCGGCTGGCTGTCCCAGTCGAGATTGAGCTGCAGCGACGCAGTGAGGCCCGATGCGAACGGCAGCCGCAATCCGCTGCGGCTTCGCAGCGTCACCTGCGACAGATCGTCCAGGTTCAGGAACCCCTGTTGGTCGTGAAAGAGCTCGGCCGACCAGGTGTCGAGCCGGTAGCCGACGTTGGCGCCCCAGCCGAGCGCGGGCCACGACTCGTCGGCGCCGGCGATGCGCCGCACGTCGATCGCGTCGAGGCCGCCGCGAACCGACAGCTTCGCACGCCCGGTCTGCACGACCTGCAGGCCGACGCCTGCACCGACGGCCGCGCGCGAGGCGATGTCGCGAAATCGGTCGCGCTCGAGCGAGCCGCGCAGATAGGCGAAGCGACGGTCGTTCAGGAAGCGGTCGAAGTTGCCGCCGACCAGCCAGTTCGACGCGCTCGTGGCCTGGTCGGTGCGCTCGTGGCGCAGCTTCGCGTTCAGCGCATACCGCCAGTCGAGGGCCCGCGCGTCGAGGTCGCCCTCGACGTAGGCGCGATCGCCGTTGCTGTTGCCGCGCACGAAGGCACCGGAGAGCGTGAGCCGCCCCTCGTACGAGACGCCCTCGCCGCTCTCCTCGGGCTTCGGGTTGATGTATCGCACCCGCGCCAGCGGCAAGGTTTCGACCGGCTGCGGCGCCGCGGTCGGCACGGGAACGCCGGGCGGCGCGGAATCCGGTGGTGGAGCCGGATCGCGTTCGGCCGACTCGGGCGAGAGTGTCACCTGCCCCGGCGCGGCCGGCCTGATCGTCATCGTCTCGGTCCGGTTCGAGCGCTCGCGCAACACGCCGACCGGCTTGTCGGTCTCGATGGCCCGCACCTCGTAGCGCGGGATGCGCAACTCGCCGGCCCAGGTGGTCTCGAACGTCACCGTCGACGGCGACATGTGCAGCACTCGCCCGGTGAGCCGGTCGCCGTTGTGCAGCGTCAGGGTGTCCGCACGCGCGGGCCCCGCGAGCAGCGCACAGGCGGCGACGATCGACGCCAGGCTGGAGGCGAACGAGCCGGCGAGGCGAAGTGCAGGCATGCCGTGGATCCGGGGAAGACAACCGATGGGAACGAACACGCAGCGTGGGCCAGGCGCGAACCGCGAGATCGATAACGAGTATAATCGCAAGCTTCCGGCAAGACTTCCCACCGCATCGCCGTGCGCCGCCGGAGCGAACGGCGCAAACCCTGCGACGACGTCGGAACGCGACGCCCGATTGGCGTGCCGCGACCGGCCGCCCGTCCCGCCGCCGAGTCCGGCCAGGCCGCCACGCATGCGCGGCGCATCGCAGGCGGGTCCCGAGGGCACCCGAAGCCCGTCGAATTCGCGGCCCGGAAGGCCGCCCGCGTGCCCTGCGCGCGAACCAGGAGCCCAGGAATGGCAAAGGAAGATCTGATCCAGATGGAAGGCGTCGTCGCAGAGGTGCTGCCCGACACGCGCTTCCGCGTCACGCTCAGCAACGGGGTCGAGGTGTCGGCCTACGCAGCCGGCAAGATGAAGAAGCACCGCATCCGCGTGCTGCCCGGCGACCGGGTCACGATGGAACTGTCGCCGTACGACCTGACCAAGGGCCGGATCAGCTTCCGGCACAAGGACTGAGTAACCGGGCGAGCCCCCACCGGTCAAACGGGCGAGTCGCCGCCGCGGGCGTCGGCCTTCAGACGATGTCCAGGTGCTCGATGCCGCGATTCAGGTCGCGTTCCGAGCGCTTGCTGTGCAGCTTGATGTTCAGCCGCAGGTCGTTCACGGAGTCCGCGTTGCGCAACGCGTCCTCGTAGCTGATCCGCCCTTCCTCGAACAGGTCGAACAGCGCCTGGTCGAAAGTCTGCATCCCGAGCTCCCGGCTCTTCTTCATCACTTCCTTGATCGCGCCGACCTCGCCCTTGAAGATCAGGTCGGCGATCAGCGGCGAGTTCAGCAGGATCTCCACCGCCGGCACGCGCCCCTTGCCGGTGGCGGTCGGAATCAGTCGCTGCGAGACGATCGCCTTCAGGTTCAGCGACAGGTCCATCAGCAGCTGCGCGCGCCGCTCCTCGGGAAAGAAGTTGATGATCCGGTCGAGCGCCTGGTTGGCGCTGTTGGAGTGCAGCGTCGCCAGGCACAGGTGGCCGGTCTCGGCGAAGGCCACCGCGTGTTCCATCGTCTCGCGGTCCCGGATCTCGCCGATCATGATCACGTCGGGCGCCTGGCGCAGCGTGTTCTTCAGCGCCACTTCCCAGCTCTCGGTGTCGACGCCGACCTCGCGGTGCGTCACGATGCAGTTGCGGTGCGGGTGAACGAACTCGACCGGGTCCTCGATCGTCACGATGTGCCCGTGCGACATCTCGTTGCGGTGCCCCACGACCGCTGCGAGCGTGTTCGACTTGCCCGAACCGGTCGCGCCGACCACGATGATCAGGCCGCGCTTGGTCAGCGAGAGGTCCTTGAGCACCGAAGGCAACTGCAGTTGCTCGAAGGTCGGAATCTCGGTGTTGATCGTCCGCATGACGATGCCGACGCGGTTCTGCTGCATGAAGGCGTTGACGCGAAACCGACCGATCCCGGCCGGGCTGATCGCGAAGTTCACTTCCCTGTGCGCCTCGAACTCGGCGGCCTGCTTGTCGTTCATCAGCGCGCGCGCGAGCTCGACCGTGTGCTGCGGCGTGAGCGGCGCGTTCGAGACCGGATGCACCTTGCCGTCGATCTTGAACGCCGGCGGAAACTCGGCCGTGAGGAAGAGGTCCGACCCGTTGCGCGACGTCATCAGGCGCAGCAGGTCGTGCAGGAACTTGGAGGCTTGTTCGCGTTCCATGGTGGATCCCGGTCGGTGGGCTGGCGATGTCAGCCCGGAAAGTTCTCTTTGACGCTCGCCACGGCTTTGGCTTCCGCCATCGAGATCTGGTTCTTGCGCACGAGGTCGGTCAGGCACTGGTCGAGCGTCTGCATCCCCACCGACGCGCCGGTCTGGATCGCCGAGTTCATCTGCGCGACCTTCGCCTCGCGGATCAGGTTGCGGATCGCAGGGGTGCCGATCATGATCTCGTGCGCGGCGACGCGGCCACTGCCGTCCTTGGTCTTCAGCAGGGTCTGCGAAATCACCGCGCGCAGCGACTCCGAAAGCATTGCGCGCACCATGTCCTTCTCCGCAGCCGGGAAGACGTCGATGACCCGGTCGATCGTCTTGGCCGCGGACGAGGTGTGCAGCGTGCCGAACACCAGGTGGCCGGTCTCGGCGGCGGTCAGCGCGAGCCGGATCGTCTCCAGGTCGCGCAGCTCGCCGACCAGGATGATGTCCGGGTCCTCGCGCAGGGCCGATCGCAGCGCGTTGTTGAACGACAGCGTCATCGGCCCGACTTCGCGCTGGTTGATCAGGCAGCGCTTCGACTCGTGGACGAACTCGATCGGATCCTCGACCGTGAGGATGTGGCCGTAGAGGTTCTCGTTGATGTGGTTGATCATCGCCGCGAGCGTCGTCGACTTGCCCGAGCCGGTCGGGCCGGTGACCAGCACGAGTCCGCGCGGCGTCATCGAGATCTCGGTGAAGATCTTCGGCGCGTTCAGCTCCTCGAGCGTGAGGATCTTCGACGGGATCGTCCGCATCACGGCACCGGCGCCGCGCTGCTGCACGAACGCGTTGACGCGGAAGCGCGCGAGGCCCGGGATCGCGAAGGAGAAGTCGCACTCGAGGCTCTCCTCGTACTCCTTCCTCTGCGAGTCGTTCATGATGTCGTAGATCATGCCGTGGACGTCCTTGTGCTCCATCGGCGGCAGGTTGATCCGGCGCACGTCGCCGTGCACGCGAATCATCGGCGGCAGTCCCGCGGACAGGTGCAGGTCGGAGGCCTTGTTCTTGACCGCAAACGCCAGCAGTTCGGCAATGTCCATCGCGCATCCCTCTATCGGCCGGGGCGCCGCGGGCGCGGCGCCGTCGTTCATTCCTGCTATCTTCGGAACCCGCGAGTTCCTCGGCAGCCCCGCCGGGGCGAAACGGCAATTCCCGCGATGAACGGCGACCGCGCGTTGCGCCAAAACTACGAGCAGGTCCTGAAACGGATCCGGGACGCCTGCGAGGCTGCCGGTCGGCCGGCCGACTCGGTGCGCCTGCTCGCGGTCAGCAAGGCCTTTCCGGCCGCGAACGTGCTCGCGCTCGCGGCCCTGGGACAGCGTGCGTTCGGCGAGAACTACCTGCAAGAGGCGCTGGACAAGATCGCCGCATGCAGCGACGAGCGGTCGGCCGCGGCCGCCGGGCGCAGCGCCACGATCGAACCGGCGCGGGAGTCATCGGACGCCGCCCCCCGGCGAGCGGCGCCGGGATCGCCGCTGGAGTGGCACTTCATCGGCCCGATACAGTCCAACAAGACCCGCCCGATCGCCGAGCATTTCGACTGGGTGCACTCGGTCGACCGGGAGAAGATCGCGCGTCGGCTGGCGGAGCAGCGGCCGGCCGGCTTGCCGCCGCTGAACCTGTGCCTTCAGGTGAACGTGTCGGGCGAAGCCAGCAAGAGCGGCGTGGCGCCCGGCGAGGTGGTCGCGCTCGCGCTGGCCTGCGCAGCGCTGTCGGGCGTGCGACTGCGCGGGCTGATGGCGATCCCCGAGCCCACCGAAGACGTCGCGCTGCAGCGCGCCCGCTTCGCCACGCTGAGGGAACTGCATGCGCGCGTGCGCGAGGCCCTCGCCGCGAACGCGGCGAACGACATCTTCGCGAACGCGGCGAACGGCATCTTCGCGAACGCGGCGAGCGACTTCGATACGCTCTCGATGGGGATGTCGGCGGACCTCGAGTCCGCGGTGATGGAGGGGGCGACGATCGTCCGGGTGGGCAGCGCGCTGTTCGGCGCCCGCCCGCCCCGGCAGCAGACGGTCAGCCCATCGACTTGATCGCGGCCGACAGGCGGGCCTTGTGGCGCGAGGCCGCGTTCTTGTGGACGATCTTCTTGTCGGCGATGCGGTCGATCACGCTTTGCGCCGACTGCAGCGTCTTCGCGGCCGCAGCCTTGTCGCCGGCCAGGATGGCCTTGCGCACCGACTTGATCGCGGTGCGCAGGCGCGAGCGCAGGCTCGCGTTGTGCAGGTTGCGCTTGGCGGCCTGGCGGGCACGCTTGCGGGCTGAGGCAATGTTGGCCATGAGAGAATCTCGCTCGAGTCGACTTCCGGCGCCGCGACCCGATGACGGGAATCCGGCGGCCCCGGAAAATATTCCGGAAAGCCTTGAATAATAACCGAATTCACGCCATCCCCGCAAGCGGACTCGATCGCCGCGGCCGGCGCCCCGGGCGCGCATGAGCCTGCTGCGGGCTGCCGCCACCGTCAGCGGACTGACCCTGCTGTCGCGGATCACCGGGCTCGCCCGGGAGAACCTCACCGCCGCGATCTTCGGCGCCTCGGCCTTCACCGACGCGTTCTTCGTCGCGTTCCGCCTGCCGAACCTGTTGCGGCGCCTGTTCGCCGAAGGAGCGTTCTCGCAGGCCTTCGTTCCGATCCTTGCCGAGTCGCGCGCGCACGCCGAGGCGCGCGGCGGCGCCGACCCTCAGGCCGCGCTCGCCGAGACGCGCACGCTGGTCGACCGCATCGCGACGGCGCTGTTCTGGACCCTGGTGGCGGTGTCGCTGGTCGGCGTGCTCGCGTCGCCGGCGTTGGTCTGGTTGATCGCCTCGGGCCTGCGGGAGCAGCCCGAGGTCTTCGCGGCGGCCGTCACGATGACCCGCTGGATGTTCCCGTACATCCTCTCCGCGTCGCTGATTGCGCTGTCGGCCGGGATCCTCAACACCTGGAAGCGCTTCGCGGTGCCCGCGTTCACCCCGGTGATGCTGAACCTGTGCTTCATCGGGGCCGCCCTCGGCCTGTCGCGATACTTCGATCCGCCGGTCTTCGCGCTCGCCGCCGGCGTCGTCCTCGGCGGCATCGCGCAGCTCGCGATCCAGGTTCCGGCGCTGCGCCGGATCGGCATGCTGCCGCGCATCCGGCTGAACCTTCGCGAGGCGCTAGCGGACCCGCACACGCGCCGCGTGCTCAAGCTGATGGCGCCGGCCGTGCTGGCGGTGTCCGTCGCGCAGATCAGCCTGGTGATCAACACGCACATCGCCTCGCGCCTGGCGCCGGGCAGCGTCTCGTGGATCTCGTATGGCGACCGGCTGATGGAGTTCCCGACCGCGCTGCTCGGCGTGGCGCTGGGGACCGTCCTGCTGCCGACGCTCGCGCGAGCGCGCGGCCGCGGCGACGACCGCGCGTACAGCGAGCTGCTCGACTGGGGACTGCGCGTGTGCGTGCTGCTGGCGCTGCCGTGCATGGTGGGCCTCGCGCTGATGTCCGAGCCGCTCACGGCGCTGCTCTTCCACTACGGACGCTTCGACGCACACGACGTGGAGATGACGCGGCGCGCGGTCAGCGGCTACGCGGTCGGGCTGATCGGCCTCATCGCGATCAAGGTCCTGGCGCCCGGCTTCTATGCGCAGCAGGACGTGCGCACGCCGGTGAAGATCGCGATCGCGGTTCTGGTGGTCACGCAGTTGCTGAACCTGCTGACGGTGCCCTGGTTCGCGCATGCGGGGCTGGCGGTGTCGATCTCCGTCGGGGCGCTCGCCAATGCCGGGCTCCTGCTGGTGGGGCTGCGCAGGCGCGGCGTCTGGCTTCCGACGCCGGGATGGCCGAAGTTCCTCGGCCAGACGATCGCGTCGTCCGCCCTGCTGGCCGCCGCGCTGGCCGCGACCGTGCCGCGCTTCGACTGGATCGCGATGCGCGCCGCACCGTTCGAGCGGATCGGCCTCACCCTCGGGCTGGTCGCCGGCGGCGCGATCGTCTACCTGGTCGCGCTGCTGGCCCTGGGCGTGCGCCCCATGCAGTTCGTGAAGCACGGACGCCGCAGCGACTGACGCGCAGCGCTTGCGCGCGCGCCGCGAAAGCGCCGATCCTCGTGGTTTTCCAACGGAGCAGACCGGCATGCAGATCGGATTCATCGGCGGCGGCAACATGGCCGCGGCACTCGTCGGCGGATTGCTGGCTCGCGGGGCGGCGGCCGGATCGATCCGCGTGGTCGAGCCGCTCGCCGCGCAGCGCGAGGCCTTGCGCGCGCGCTTCGGCGTCGCGACCTTCGATCGCGCCGGGCCTGACGCGCTGGCGAACGCCGACCTGGTCGTGCTCGCCGTCAAGCCGCAGCAGATGCGCGAGGCCGTCGCACCGCTCGCTTCGATGCTTCGCGACGCGCTGGTGGTCAGCGTCGCGGCCGGCATCCGCGCGCACGACCTGTCGCGCTGGCTCGGCGGCCATCGGCGAATCGTGCGCGCGATGCCGAACACACCCGCGCTGATCGGCATGGGCGTCACCGGCCTCGCCGCGCTGCCGGGCACGAGCGAGGCCGACCGCGACACGGCCGGGCGGGTGCTGGGCGCCGTCGGCCCCACCGTCTGGGTCGACGACGAGTCGCTGCTCGACGCGGTGACCGCGGTGAGCGGGAGCGGCCCGGCCTACGTCTTCCTGTTCATGGAGGCAGTGCAGGACGCCGCGCTGGCACTGGGGCTCGATGCGCGACAGGCCCGCGAGCTCACGCTGAACACGTTCGCCGGCGCCGCCCAGCTCGCGCTGCGCTCGGACGATCCGCCGGCGACGCTGCGCGAGCGCGTCACGTCGAAGGGCGGCACGACCGCCGCGGCGCTGGCCGTGATGGAGGCCGGCGGCCTGCGCAAGCTCGTCGGCCAGGCCCTCGAGGCGGCGCAGCGGCGCAGCGTGGAACTGGGCGACGAATTCGGTCGCGACTGACGCGCGGCTGCGCGGCCCGCTGGCCCGGTCAGCCCAACCCGTAGTGCGCGACGATGCCGGCGAACACCACCGCCCCGAACCAGTTGTTGTGGTTGAACGCGCGAAAGCATCCGTCGCGGCCGCGATCGCGGATCAGCGTGAAGTGGTACCCGGCGATCGCCGCCGCTGCCGCGAGGCCCGCGTAGTACGCCGGCCCCAGCCCCTCGATGCGACCGGCCGCGACGAGCAGCGCCAGCGTGGCCGCGTAGCAGGCCATCACCGCGGCGACATCGAAGCGGCCGAACGTGATGGCCGCGGTGCGGATGCCGATCTTCAGGTCGTCGTCGCGGTCGACCATCGCATACTCGGTGTCGTAGGCGAGCGCCCAGAAGACGTTGGAGGCGAGCATCGTCCACGCCGCCGCAGGCAGCTCGTGCCGGACCGCCGCAAAGGCCATCGGGATGCCGAAGCCGAACGCGATGCCGAGGTAGGCCTGCGGCAGCGCGAGAAAGCGCTTCGTGAACGGATAGCTGGCCGCGAGGAAGGCCGCCACCACGGCCAGCGCCCACACCAGGCGGTTCATCGGCACGATCAGCAGCAGCGCGACGAGCGACAGCACGACGAAGACCGCCACCGCCTCCCACGGCTCGATCGCGCCGGACGTCAGCGGGCGGTCGCGGGTGCGCGCGACGTGGCGATCGAAGTCCCGGTCGGCCCAGTCGTTGATCGCGCACCCGGCCGAGCGCATCAGCAGCGTGCCCAGCACGAACGCGAACAGCAGGTAGGGGTCGGGCCAGCCGCGCGACGCGATCCATAGCGCCGCCAGCGTCGGCCACAGCAGCAGCAGCGTGCCGATCGGCCGGTGCATCCGCGTCAGGCGCCAGTACAGGACCGCCCGCTCGCGCAGGGCGGCAACGCGTCCAGAGGCGGCGGGTGCGGTCATGGCGCGAGCGTCGACGCGAGGCCAGGCTTCCGGGTCACCTGCGCCACGACTACCGGCGCGCCGCTTCGGGCGAGCTCGAGCGCCGCCCGGGCTCGCGCTTCGCGCGCGCGGCGGCGGCGGGCTGCCCGGTAAAGGTCTGCACGCGCGCCGACGGGCCCACCGCGAGACCGGCCTCGCGCATGCGGCGCAGATTCGCGTCGCCGATGCCGCGCACGCGCGCCTTCAGGTCATCGAGGTCGGTGAACGGCCGCGCGCGGCGCGCCTCGACGATGCGCGCCGACAACGCCGGCCCGACACCACGGATGGACTCGAGTTCGGCCTGCGTCGCGGTATTCGCGTCCAGCGCGAAGGCCGCGCCGGCGAAGCCGATGCCGAAGCCGAGCGCGATCGCGCGAAGCGCGCGGCCCGGGTTCAAGCGAACAGCTCCTGCGGCGTAACCGCCGCGGTTCCGAGCTTGCCGACGACGATGCCGGCCGCGCGATTGGCGAGGCCGACCGCGTCGGCGATCGGGCGGCCCGCAGCCAGCATCGACGCGAGCACGGCGACCACCGTGTCGCCCGCGCCCGAGACGTCGTAGACCTCGCGCGCCTGCGCCGGCACGTTCAGGACGCCGTCTTCGGAGAACAGCGTCATCCCCTCCTCGGAGCGCGTCAGCAGCAGGTGGCGCACGTCGAGCGACTGTCGCAATGCCTGCGCCCGCGCGGCGAGGTCGGCCTCGTCGCGCCAGGTGCCGACGACCTGGCGCAGCTCGCCGCGGTTCGGCGTCAGTACGGTGACGCCCCGGTAGCGCGAATAGTCGTCGCCCTTCGGATCGGCGATCACCACCCGGCCCGCGGCGCGCGCCAGCGCGACGATGCGGTCGATCTGCGCGAGCACGCCCTTGCCATAGTCGGACAGCACCACCACGTCGGCGCGGCCCATCGCTTCGCGCGCCGCGTCGAGCGTCAGCGCGAGCGCCTGTGCGCCCGGTGCCTGCTCGAAGTCGACCCGCAGCAATTGCTGCTGTCGACCGATCACGCGCAGCTTGATCGTCGTGGCCAGTTGCGGATCGCGGGCCACGCGCAAGTCGATGCCGCGCTCGCGCGCCAGCGACTCGATGCGCCGGCCCGGCTCGTCGTCGCCGACCACGCCGATCAGCGTCGCGTGCACGCCGAGCGCGGCCGCAT
This sequence comes from Burkholderiaceae bacterium, assembly GCA_019635275.1. GTDB lineage: Bacteria > Pseudomonadota > Gammaproteobacteria > Burkholderiales > Burkholderiaceae_E > Zeimonas. Next base: position 45,296 of record JAHBZV010000011.1, read on the forward strand.
TGAACGCGACGTTGGCGGCGCCCCCGAGCCGCTCGTCGGTGCGCGTGACGCGCACGACCGGCACCGGCGCTTCGGGCGAAATCCGCTGCACGTCGCCGAACCAGTAGCGATCGAGCATCAGGTCGCCCACCACCAGCAGGCGGGCGCCGGAGAAGTCGACCCGCACGATCGGTTCAACCACGTTCGAGCTCCTCGCTTCGCTTGGGCGCGTAGGTGTCCCAGCGGTTGCACCCCGGGCATTGCCAGTAGAACTGTCGCGCCTTGAAGCCGCAATGGCCGCAGACGTATCGCGACAGCCGACGCGCCTGCGCCTGGATGAGCCGCTGCGCGAGCTCGACCTCGGCCTGGTCGTCGCCGCGAAGCAGTCCCACCTTCATCGCCAGCAGCTTCTCGAGGCCGAGCAGCGACGGCGCGGCCTGCAGCGCCTGCTCGGCCCATGCCACGGCCGCCGGACCTCCGTCGCGCTCGGCGCGTGCGGCCGCCAGCGCCGAGAATGCGTCGATCGACGGATGCTCGCGGTGGACCGCTTCGAGCGCGTCGACGCCCTCGTCGCGCCGTCCGAGTGCCGCGAATGCCGCGAGCCAGCCCGGCGCCACGAGCGCGAGCCAGGCCGGGCTTTCGCGCTCGACGCGGCGCCATGCCTCGATGGCCGCGGCGTGGTCGCCCTCGGCGGCCGCCACTTCGCCGAGCAGCAACTGCGGTCGCGGATGCGCGGGATCGGCGCGCATCGCCTGCTCGAGTTCGTGCCGGGCCACCTCGAAGCGCGACAGCGCGTCGCCGGCCAGCGCGCGCGCCGCGAGCTCGCAGCGGAAGTGCGCGATGTCGCGCGCGCGGTTCTCGCCGAGATCTCGCTGCAGCCGCTCGGCGAGCTCGATGGCATGCGGCCAGTCGCGCACCATCTGTGCGATCTCGAGACGGTGGTGCAGCGCCGGCGCCCCGTAGCGGGTGCCTTCGAGCCGGTTGAACGCGTCTTCGGCGCGATCGAGCAGTCCGGCCTTCAGGTAGTCCTGTCCGAGTTCGAACAGCGCGTGCTCGCGCTGCGATGCATCGAGGTCGCCGCGCTCGGCGAGGTTCAGGTGCACGCGGATGGCGCGGTCGGTTTCGCCGCGCCGGCGGAACAGGTTGCCCAGCGCGAAGTGCAGGTCGATGGTTTCCGGGTCGAGCCGGACCACGTCGATGAACGCGTCGACCGCCTTGTCGGACTGCTCGTTGAGCAGGAAGTTCAGGCCTCGAAAGTACGCGTCCGGCAGGCCGTTGCCGTCGCGTCGGCGCTGGCTGCTGCCGAGTCGCGCCTCGTAGCGCGCCGCGAACCACCCGAGCCCGAAGAACAGCGGGATCGCCAACAGCCACCAGGTCTCGAACTCGAGCATCGACGCGCCCGGCGGCTCAGACGCCCAGCCCGACCGACGACCCGGTCGCGGTCTCTTGAACCGACGGCGTCGCCGGGGCCTGGGGTGCCGCGGCGGGCCTGGCGGCGTGCTTCAGCTCCTTCGTGAGCCGGGCGATCTCGCGACGGTGCCGGAACAGCGATGGCGCCGCGCCGAGCAGGCCCAGCACCACGCCCGCCGCGAGGAAGACCAGCAGGAACACCACCAGCGGGGCGCGCCAGACCAGGTCGCCCGGCATGAAGCGCAAGTCGACCGCCTGGGTGTTCGACAGCGCGAACCCCAGCGCCAGCAGGAACAGCATCAGGTTGAATAGCCAGGTGACGACTCGCATCGGCGACTCCGCTCGGGCCAGGAGTGAACAGGACGCTATTCTGACCGACTGGACGGGCGTCGTGGCAAGCCGAGGGGTCGGCCCGGCGCTTCGACCGCACGGGCTATTGCCGGGCAATCACCGGGCCAGGGGGCCCTGCGGGACGATCCGTCGCGCGTCGCGCGCGACGTCGAGGACTCAGCCGACGCTCTTGGCAGGGCCGCCGTCGACCCGCTCGCGCAGCTCCTTGCCCGGCTTGAAGTGCGGCACGCGCTTCTCGGGCACCAGCACTTTCTCGCCCGACTTCGGGTTGCGCCCCACGCGTGGCGGACGATGCGACAGCGCGAAGCTGCCGAAGCCGCGAATCTCGATGCGCCGGCCGTCGGCCAGCGTGCGCGCCATCGCGTCGAGGATGGTCTTGACCGCGAATTCGGCGTCCTTTGCAACCAACTGCGGATACCGCTCGGCGAGCCGTGCGATCAGCTCCGACTTGGTCATCGTCGGGTGGTCGGCGTCGCCCGCGAAGCCGTCTTCGTCCGGCTGGAATCCCATTTGCCTCATCCGCCTTTCGCGCCCGTGGTCGAGTCGTTCGAGGACCCGGCGGCGCGTCGCCGGCTCGCGGCCGGCGACGCGCCCCGACTCACTCCTTCGGCGTGTCGAGCTTGGCGCGCAGCAGCGCGCCGAGGTTCGTCGTGCCGCTGGCCGCGCCGCTCTCGGCCTGCATCCGCTGCAGCGCCTCGGCGGTCTCGGCCGTGTCGCGAGCCTTCAGCGACAGGTTGATCGAGCGATTCTTCCGGTCGACGTTGACGATCATCGCCTCGACTTCCTCGCCTTCCTTCAGGTGGTTTCGAGCGTCTTCCACCCGGTCGCGGGAGATCTCGGAGGCACGCAGGTACCCCTCGACGTCGCCGCCCAGGTCGATGACCGCACCCTTGGGATCGACGCTCTTGACGATGCCCTTGACGATCGCGCCCTTCTCGTGGGTCGCCGCGTAGTTGCCGAACGGATCGCCCTCGAGCTGCTTGATGCCCAGCGAGATGCGCTCGCGCTCGGTGTCGATCGCCAGCACCATCGCCTCGACCTCGTCGCCCTTCTTGAAGTTGCGCACCGCCTCTTCGCCCGGGCTGTGCCACGACAGGTCGGACAGGTGCACCAGGCCGTCGATGCCGCCGGGCAGGCCGATGAACACGCCGAAGTCGGTGATCGACTTGATCGTGCCGCGCACCTTGTCGCCCTTGCGGTGGTTGTCGGCGAACTCTTCCCAGGGGTTCGGACGGCACTGCTTCATGCCGAGCGAGATGCGGCGGCGCTCCTCGTCGATCTCGAGCACCATCACCTCGACCTCGTCGCCGAGCGCGACGATCTTGCCGGGATTGACGTTCTTGTTGGTCCAGTCCATCTCGGAGACGTGCACCAGGCCCTCGATGCCCGGCTCGATCTCGACGAACGCGCCGTAGTCGGTGATGTTCGTGATCTTGCCGAACATCCGCGTGCCCTGCGGATAGCGCCGCCCGATGCCGACCCACGGGTCGTCGCCGAGCTGCTTGACGCCCAGCGAGACGCGGTTCTTCTCCTGGTCGAACTTGAGCACCTTGGCGGTGACTTCCTGGCCGACCTGCAGCACCTCCGACGGATGACGCACGCGACGCCACGCCATGTCGGTGATGTGCAGCAGCCCGTCGATTCCGCCGAGGTCGATGAACGCACCGTAGTCGGTGATGTTCTTGACGACGCCGTGGACGATCGCGCCTTCGTGCAGCGTCTCGAGCAGCTTGGCGCGCTCCTCGCCCTGCGTGAGCTCGACCACCGCGCGGCGCGAGAGCACCACGTTGTTGCGCTTGCGGTCGAGCTTGATGACCTTGAACTCGAGGGTCTTGCCCTCGTACGGCGTGGTGTCCTTGACCGGGCGCGTGTCGATCAGCGAACCGGGCAGGAACGCACGGATGCCGTTCGTCATGACGGTCAGGCCGCCCTTGACCTTTCCGGTGATGGTTCCGTCGACGTGCTCGCCGGACTCGAGCGCCTTCTCCAGGCTGATCCACGCGGAAAGCCGCTTGGCGCGGTCGCGCGACAGCCGGGTCTCGCCGTAGCCGTCTTCGAGCGCCTCGATCGCCACCGACACGAAGTCGCCGGCCTTGACGTCGAGTTCGCCACGATCGTCGTGGAACTCCTCGATCGGGATGAAGCTCTCGGACTTCAGTCCGGCGTTGACGACGACGAAGTTGTGGTCGATGCGCACCACCTCGGCGGTGATGACCTCGCCCTGGCGCATTTCCTGGCGCGACAGGGATTCCTCGAACAGCTGGGCGAAGCTTTCGGTCGGGTTTGCAGTTGCGGTTGCAGTAGTCAAAGTGGTTCCAGTGCTTTCAAGACACGCCGAACGGCCGATTCCTGCGCCGGCCGGACGTCGGTCCGGGCCGGTCGCCGGGCGGCAACCCAGCGGAGTTGTCGATCACCCCGTCGCAAGCGACGGGTACCTTCCGCCGCGGAGGCCATGCCCCCGCGATCCGTGGCGGACCGGATCGCGCCGCAATCGGGCCCTGGCGGGCCCGGTCAGCGGCGCGCGGGATGGCGATAGGCCCTGAGCACCCGAGCGACCGTCTGGTCGATGTCCAGGTGCGTGGAGTCGATCACCACCGCGCCTTCGGCGGGCCTGAGCGGCGCCACGGCGCGATTCGCGTCGCGTTCGTCGCGCTGCTGCAGATCCCGTAAAAGGTCGGCGAGATTAGCAGAAAAACCCTTTTCGATCAACTGCTTATACCTGCGCTCGGCGCGCGACTCGGCGGTGGCGGTCAGGAAGACCTTCAGCGTGGCGTCGGGAAACACGACGGTGCCCATGTCGCGACCGTCGGCCACGAGGCCCGGCGGGCGCCGGAAGCTGCGCTGCAGCCCGAGCAGCGACGCGCGCAGCGCCGGCAGCACGGCGATCCGGGACGCCGCGTTGCCGACCGCCTCGTCGCGGATCGCCTCGGTCACGTCGTGCCCGTCGAGCTCGATTCGGCCGTCGACGAAGCGCACCGGCAATGCGGCCGCGAGCGCGGCCAGCCCCGTCTCGTCGTCGAGGTCGACGCCGGCACGCAGCGCCGCCAGCGCGCACAGCCTGTAGAGCGCCCCGGAGTCGAGATACGCCCAACCCAGCACCTGTGCGACGCGCTGCGCGACCGTGCCCTTGCCGGAGGCCGTCGGCCCGTCGATCGCGATCAGCGGCACGCCCATCGCCCGGCCGCTCAGGCCCGCTCGCGGCTTTCGATGCGCAGGCCGGCCGAGTGCGCCAGCGCCTCGAATCCGGGGAACGACGTGGCGACGTTGGCGGTGTCGCGCACCGTTACGTCGCCCGCGGCCCGCAACGCGGCGACGGCGAACGACATCGCGATCCGGTGGTCGCCATGCGCTTCGACGGCGCCGGATGCGAACACCGCGCCCCGGTTGCCACGGCCCTCGATCACCATGCCGTCGGGCGTCGGTGTCGCATCGACGCCGAGCGCGCGCAGTCCGTCGGCCATCACGGCGATGCGGTCGGACTCCTTCACGCGCAACTCGGCCGCGCCGGTCACGACGGTTCGTCCCTGCGCGCAGGCCGCGGCGACGAACAGCGCCGGAAACTCGTCGATCGCCAGCGGCACCAGGCCGGGCGGCACCTCGATGCCCCGCAGCGCGGCCGCGCGCACCCGAAGGTCGGCGACCGGTTCGCCGCCGGCCTCGCGCTCGTTGCGCACCTCGATGTCGGCGCCCATCAGGCGCAGGATCTCGAGAATGCCGGTCCGGGTCGGGTTCATCCCGACGTGCTCGAGGACCAGGTCGGAGCCCGGTGCGATCGATGCGCCGACCAGGAAGAACGCCGCCGACGAGATGTCCGCCGGCACGTCGATCGCGGCAGCCCGCAGGGGCTGGCCGCCGCGAAGCGTCACTTCCGCACCGTGGCGCGCCACCGCGACGCCGAAGCCGCCGAGCATGCGCTCGGTGTGGTCGCGCGTCGGCGCGGGTTCGATCACCGTGGTTTCGCCCTGTGCGTACAGGCCGGCCAGCAGCAGCGCCGACTTCACCTGCGCGCTGGCCATCGGCATCCGGTAGCGGATGCCGCGCAGCGTGTCGACCGGCAGGATCCGCACCGGCGGGCAGCCGTCGCGCGTCTCGATCCGGGCACCCATTGCGGCCAGCGGCTCGGCGACGCGGCGCATCGGCCGCTTCGACAGACTTTCGTCGCCGACCAGCGTGGACTCGAAGCGCTGGCCCGCGAGCAGGCCCATCAACAGCCGCATGGCGGTGCCGGCGTTGCCGCAATCGAGCGGCCGCGCCGGCGCGCGCAGGCCGTGCAGGCCGACGCCGTGCACGGTCACGCGTCCGGCACTCGGCCCGTCGATTCGTACGCCGAGCGCCCGGAAGATCTCCATCGTCGAGATCGCGTCGGCACCCTCGAGGAAACCGGCAACTTCAGTCACGCCTTCGGCGATCGCGCCGAGCATGACCGAGCGATGCGAAATCGACTTGTCGCCCGGCACGCGAAGGGCGCCGGACAAGGCGCCACCGGGGGCGACGCGAAAACTGCGGACCATGAAGTTTTTCCTGTGGCGCGCTCCGCGGCGTGGCTAGAGTGCGCTCATGACGAACGAGGCAGCCATGATTCTACAGAGCGGCGACACCCGCGACTCCACCCGCCAGGCGCTGTCGCCCGACACCGTGCCCATGCCGCTTCCCTGCCCGGAAGTGATCGACGCGGCGTCGAAGCGTGAGCCGCTCGACGTGCGCGCGCAGCGGCTGTTCGCCTCGCTGCCCTACGCGTACCGCCTTTCCGTCACCCGCCAGCGCTTCCCGCACGTGCTGAACCGGATCGCGGCCGAGTGGGGCGCACCGAAGCGATTCCTCGAACTGATGGACGAACTGCTGATCGACCGGCGCGGCAATCGCGAGGGCTTTCCATTCGATTCGGTGCTCGAGCTGACCCGCCTTCGCGAGTACTACCTGGACGAAGTGCAGGTCGGCCTGCGCAAACGGCTCGAAGCCCGCCGCAGCCCCTGGTAGCCGCCTAGCCCAGCCGCCTAGCCCAGCCGGCTTCGCCAGCGGCTGGCCGCCGAGAAGATCGCCACCAGCGCGTCGCGGTCGCCCGCTTCGAGCGCGGCGACGATGGCCTCGTTGCACGCGCGAAAGCGCGCCGCCGAGGCCAGACAGGCCTCGCGATTGTCCAGCAGGATGTCGGCCCACATCGTCGGCGACGACGCCCCCACGCGCGTGGTGTCGCGCAGGCCGGCGCCCGAGTACTCGAGCGCGCGCTCGGCCAGTTCGCCGCCCGCGATCGCTGCCGAGAGCCCGAACGCCACCGCATGCGGCCAGTGCGACGCTTCGGCGAAGACCCGGTCGTGCAGCGCCGGGTCGAGCGTCGAGACCTGCGCGCCGGTCGGCTCGACGAGCCGCTTGACTGCCTCGCAGTGCTGCTGGGGCGTCGTGTCGAGCGGGCACAGCAGCCAGCGTCGGTCGCGGAACAGGTCCGCGTCGGCCGCCTGCGGGCCGCTGCGCTCGGAGCCGGCGATCGGATGTCCGGGCACGTAGCGCAGGAACGCGTCGCCGAGCACGCGACGCGCGGCGTCGATCACGCTGCGCTTGGTGCTGCCGCAGTCGGTGACGATCGCCTGCGAATCGAGCGCCTCGCGGATCTGCGCGAACAGCGCCGGCATCGCCGTGACCGGCGCGGCGACGACGACGAACGAAGCGCCGGCGACGGCCTCGGCGACGCTGTCGCAGGCCACGTCGAGATGGCCGAGCGCGCGCGCGACGCGCGCGTCGTCGTTCGGCGAATAGCCGGCGATCTGCGCGACCGTGCCGGCGCGCTTGAGCGCCGCTGCCAGCGAACCGCCGATCAAGCCGACGCCGAGGATCGCGAGCTTCTGGACCGCCGGCGGCACCGCGAGCACCTCAGCGGCCCATGACGCGGGCGAACGCCTCGAGGAACGCGTCGTTCTCTTCGGGCAGTCCGACCGTTACCCTGAGCCAGTCGGGCAACCCGTAGTTCGCCACCGGCCGCACGATGATGCCGGCTCGCAGCAACCCCTCGTAGACGGCCGCCGCGTCGCCGACGCGCACCAGCACGAAGTTGCCGTACGACGGCACGTACTCGAGGCCCATTTCACGGAAGGCCGACTGCAGCCGCGCCAGTCCGTCGCGGTTGAGCTCGTAGCTTCGCTCCAGGAAGGCGTCGTCGTCGAGGGCCGCGATCGCCGCCGCCTGCGCGACCGAGCTCACGTTGAAGGGCTGGCGCACGCGGTTCATCAGGTCGGTGAGTTCGGCCTGCGCGAGGCCGAATCCGACGCGCAGCCCCGCCAGGCCGTATGCCTTCGAGAACGTGCGCGAGACGATCAGGTTCGGATGGTCGGACAGCCAGCGCGACGAGTCGAAGCGCAGCGCCGGCTCGAGATACTCGTTGTACGCTTCGTCGAGCACGACGACGACGTCGCGCGGAACCGCCGCGAGGAACGCAGCGATGCGGTCGGCCGGAAGGAAGGTACCCGTCGGGTTGTTCGGATTGGCGATGAACACCAGCCGCGTGTCGGAGGCGATCGCCGCGCGCATTGCGTCGAGGTCGTGCCCGAGCTCGCGCGCCGGCACCACGATCGCGCGCGCGCCGGTCTCCTGGGTGGCCAGCGCGTAGACCGCGAACGAATACTGCGAATACACCGCCGAGCAGCCCGGCTGCAGCAGCGCGTGCGCCGCGAGCTCCAGGATGTCGTTCGAGCCGTTGCCCAGCGTGATCCAGTCCTGCGGGACGGCGTAGCGCTTCGAGATCGCCGCCTTGAGCTCGAAACCGTTGGAGTCGGGATAGCGCCCGAGGTCGGCCACGGCCGCGGCCATCGCGTCGCGGGCCGACTGCGGAATGCCCAGCGGGTTCTCGTTCGACGCGAGCTTGACGATGCGCTCGGGCTGCAGCCCGTACTCGCGGGCAAGCTCCGAAATCGGCTTGCCGGCCTGGTACGGGGCGATCTTCCTGACGTACTCGGGTGCGTGGATGCTCATGGGCTTCGGTGCCGGGAAAGGTGCCCGCCGGCGGGCCCGGCGGCTGGCGTTCAAGGATAACCGAGTCGCCGGGCGGGCCGCGCCCGCGACGGCGCTACGCCGCGCGCGGATACGAGCCGACCACCTTGCAGAACGCGGCGAGCGAGTTCAGTTCCGCCAGCGCCGCCGCCACCGGCGGATCGTCGCGGTGCCCGATCACGTCGATGTAGAAGTAGTACTCCCATAGGCCCTGGCGTGCCGGACGCGACTCGAAGCGCTTCATCGAGACGCCGTGCCTGGCGAACGGCTCGATCAGCGCGTGGACCGCGCCGGCGCGGTCGGGCACCGAGAGGATCAGCGAGGTCTGGTCGCCACCCGATGGTGCGCACTCGTGGCGGCCGATCACCGCGAACCGGGTCCGGTTGTTCGGATCGTCCTGGATGCTGGTGGCGACCATCTGCAGGCCGTAACGCTGCGCGGCGTGCTCGCCGGCGATCGCCGCGGTCGCCGCGTCCTCGGACGCGAGCCGCGCCGCCTCGGCGTTGCTGGCCACCGGCACGCGCTCGACGCCTGCGGCATGCCGGTCGAGCCAGCCCGCGCACTGCGCGAGCGACTGCGGGTGCGAGACGATCCGGCGCACCCCGTCCATGCCGCCGCTGCGCGTCATCAGGTTCTGGCGCACCGGCACCGACACCTCGCCGCTGATCGACAGCGGCGACTGCAGGAACAGGTCGAGCGTGCGGTTGACCGCGCCCTCGGAGGAATTCTCGACCGGCACGACGCCGAAATCGGTCGCTCCGGCCTCGGTCGAGCGGAACACCTCGTCGATCGTCGCGCAGGGCACCGCATCGACCGAGGATCCGAAGTGGCGCAGCAGTGCCTGCTCGGAGAACGTGCCGGCCGGCCCGAGATACGCCACCCGAAGCCGCCGCTCGAGCTCGCGGCACGCGGACACCACCTCGCGCCAGATCGCCTCGATCGCGTCGCCCGACAGGGGCCCCGGATTGATCGCACGCAGCCGCGACATGATCTGCGCCTCGCGCTCGGGACGGTAGACCGGTGCGTCGGTGCGATGCTTGAGCTCGCCGACCTGCTGCGCCAGCTTCGCCCGTCGGTTCAGCAATTCGACCATCTCCCGATCGACCGCGTCGATCGACGCGCGCAGGGTCTCGAGGTCGACGCCGGGGCGATCGGGCTGCGGTTTCGGTGGCTCGGCCATGGCGGCGCTCGCGGTCCTTCGGGAAGTCGATGAGGTCGATCGTATCAAACGCCCGTCCGGCGGTTCGGTCGGCCGGGCCGCCGACGCGTCAGCGGCCGGGCAGCCACAGCAGCAGCCAGGGCAGCGTCAGCGCGCCGGCCAACGTCGACAACGTGACGGCGGCGCTGATCTCGCCGACCTGCGCCTCGTAGCGCTGCGCGAACAGGTAGACGTTGGCGCCGATCGGCAGTGCCGCGGTCACCGTCGCGACCGCGAGCGGCAGCGGCGCGACCCGCAGCACGAAGGCACCGACGAGCCAGACCAGCAGCGGGTGCGCCGCGCTCTTGAGCAGGGTCAGCCCGAGCGCGGTGGCGATGCCCTGTCGAAGGTCGATCCGGGCGAGCGATGCGCCCAGCAGCACCAGGCACAACGGCGCCGCCGCGGACCCGAGCATCGACAGCGTGGTGTCCACCGCAGCCGGCAGGCTCGCGCCCGTGGCCGACCAGGCGAGGCCCGCCAGGATCGGCAGGACGACCGGATGCAGCAGCGAGGCGCGCACCACCTGCCCGAGGCTGCCGGCCGCCGACCGCCACGAATCCCGCCCGACTGCGGCACGCTCGCGTGCGACCGCGCCCATCTCGATCACCAGCGTGCTCAGCGTGAGGAAGGTCAGCGCGTGGACGGCGACGATCGTCAGCAGCAAGGCCAGTCCCGTGTCGCCGTAGGCGATCCTCACGACCGGAATGCCCAGCATGACCGTGTTCGCGAACACCGCGCCGAGCGCCTGCACCACCGCCGCGTGCACGGCGGCGCCACGTCGCAACTGCACGGCCAGCACGGCCAGATAGAGCGGCAACCCCGCCCCGTAGTAGGCGAGCGCCGCACCCGGCGACAACCGATCGAACTCGACGCGCGCAATCGCGCCGAACAGCAGCGCCGGCAGGAAGATCAGGAACGCGGCATCGGACAGCGCCTTGACCGCGGGCTCGGCGAGCAGGCCGCTGCGCGCCGCCGCCACGCCGACCAGGATCAGCAGGAAGACGGGCAGCAGGATCTGCGCGAGCGAGGCCACGCCAGCCCCGGCGCGAGCGCGACGCGTCCGCCGTCAGGCGCCATCGGCCTGCGGCCCGTCGGCACCGGGGGCGCCGCCGCTGCCTGCGTCGCCGTCGTCGCCGTCCGCACCCGAAGCTGCCTCGCCACCGTCGCCTTCGTGGCCGTTCTCGGCGGCGTCGCGCTCGACCACCCTTTGCACGCCGGTCAGCGTCGTGCCCTCGTCGACGGCGATCAGCGTGACCCCCTGCGTCGCGCGGCCCATCTCGCGGATCTCGGCCACGCGCGTGCGAACCAGCACGCCGCCGGTGGTGATCAGCATGATCTCGTCGCGCTCGTCGACCAGCACCGCGGCCACGACCTTGCCGTTGCGCTCGGATGTCTGGATGGCGATCATCCCCTTGGTGCCGCGCCCGTGGCGCGTGTACTCGGTGATCGGGGTGCGCTTGCCGAAGCCGTTCTCGGTGGCCGTGAGCACCGACTGCTGCTCGTCGCCGGCCACCAGCATCGAGATCACCTGCTGGCCGTCCTCGAGCATCATGCCCCGCACGCCACGCGCCGCGCGCCCCATCGGCCGCACGTCGTTCTCGTCGAAGCGCACCGCCTTGCCGGCGTCGGAGAACAGCATCACGTCGTGCCCGCCGTCGGTGACCGCGGCGCCGATCAGGAAGTCGCCTTCGTCGAGGTCGACCGCGATGATGCCGGCCTTGCGCGGGTTCGAAAACTCGGAGAGCGGCGTCTTCTTGACCGTGCCCAGGCTGGTCGCCATGAAGACGAAGTGCGACTCGTCGAACGACTTGACCGGCAGCACGACGGTGATCTTCTCGCCCTCGGCCAGCGGGAACAGGTTGACGATCGGCTTGCCGCGCGACGTGCGCGTGCCCTGCGGCACCTCCCAGACCTTGATCCAGTAGACGCGGCCGCGGTTGGAGAAGCACAGGATGAACTGGTGCGTGTTCGCGATGAACAGCTGGTCGATCCAGTCTTCCTCTTTCGTGGCGGTCGCCTGCTTGCCGCGACCGCCGCGGCGCTGCGCGCGGTACTCCGACAGCGGCTGGCTCTTGATGTACCCGGCGTGCGACAGCGTGACGACCATGTCCTGAGGCGCGATCAGGTCCTCGGTGTCGAGCTCGGTGGCGTTGAGCTCGATCACCGAGCGGCGCGCGTCGCCGTACTCGGCCTTGATCGCCTTCAGTTCGTCGCCGATGATCTGCGTGATCCGCTCGGGACGCGCCAGGATGTCGAGCAGGTCGATGATCTGCTCGATGACCTCGCGGTACTCCTGGACGATCTTGTCCTGCTCGAGGCCGGTGAGCCGCTGCAGGCGCATCTGCAGGATCTCCTGCGCCTGCACGTCCGAGAGCCGGTATACGTCGCCCGACAGCCCGACCGCCGGGTCGACGCCCTCGGGCTTGAACGCGGCGATGTCGGCACCGGCGCGCTCGAGCATCTCGCGCGCGATGCCGGCGTTCCAGCTGCGCGCCATCAGGCGTTCCTTGGCGATCGGCGGCGTCGGCGACGCCTTGATCAGCTCGATCATCTCGTCGACGTTGGCGATCGCGACCGCCAGGCCCTCGAGGATGTGGCCGCGTTCGCGCGCCTTGCGCAGCTCGAACGTCGTGCGCCGCGTGACCACCTCGCGCCGGTGCGCGAGGAAGGCCTCGAGCATCTGGCGCAGGTTGAGCAGCCGGGGCTGGCCGTCGACCAGCGCCACCATGTTGATGCCGAACGTGTCCTGCAGCTGGGTCTGCTTGTACAGGTTGTTCAGGACGATCTCGGGCATCTCGCCGCGCTTGAGCTCGATCACCACGCGCATGCCCGACTTGTCGGACTCGTCGCGGATGTCGGAGATGCCGTCGATCTTCTTGTCGTTGACCAGGTCGGCGATCCGCTCGAGCAGCAGCCGCTTGTTGACCTGGTACGGCAGCTCGTCGACGACGATCGCGCTGCGGTTGCCGCGGTCGATCTCCTCGAAGTGCGTCTTCGCGCGCATCACCACGCGGCCACGCCCGGTGCGGTAACCCTCGCGCACGCCCTGGACGCCGTAGATGATGCCTGCGGTGGGAAAGTCGGGCGCCGGGACGAGCTCGATCAACTCGTCGATCGTGGTCTCGGGCCGGCGCAGCAGTGCCATGCAAGCCTCGACGACCTCGCCGAGGTTGTGCGGCGGGATGTTGGTGGCCATGCCGACCGCAATGCCCGCCGAGCCGTTGATCAGCAGGTTCGGGATGCGCGCGGGCAGGACGGTCGGCTCGTTCTCCTTGCCGTCGTAGTTCGGCTGGAAGTCGACCGTTTCCTTGTCGATGTCGGCGAGCATCTCGCCGGCCAGGCGTTGCAGCCGGCACTCGGTGTAGCGCATCGCCGCCGCGTTGTCGCCGTCGACCGAGCCGAAGTTGCCCTGGCCGTCGACGAGCAGGTAGCGCAGCGAGAAGTCCTGGGCCATGCGCACCAGCGTGTCGTAGATCGACGCGTCGCCGTGCGGGTGGTACTTGCCCATCACGTCGCCGACGATGCGCGCGCACTTCACGAACGGCCGGTTCCAGACGTTGTTGACCTCGTGCATCGCGAACAGCACGCGGCGATGGACCGGCTTCAATCCGTCGCGCACGTCGGGCAGCGCGCGCCCGACGATCACGCTCATCGCGTAGTCGAGGTACGAGCGGCGCATCTCCTCTTCGAGGCTGATCGGGAGGGTTTCCTTGGCGAACTGGTCCATGCGGGGCGGATCTCGGAATGCGCGGGCGGAAGGCGCGAAAAGTGTGCAGCTAAACCTTTGAATTTTAACATGCGGCCCCCCATTCCCGGCCGCTCCGGCCACGCCGCGAACGGGCTGTGCTTAAATCGCGCCGGAAGGCGCGGCTGCCGCGCGCCCGCAGCCGCCACACGCCCGGACCCGCCCTTGCCGAACCCCGTCCTGATCGCCCCGCAATGGATCGTCCCGGTCGGTCCGCCCAGGGTCGATCCCCGCGAGCCCGACCCGGCTCACGTCGTCCTTGCCGACCACGCGGTGGTCGTCGAGGGGGAACGCATCGCGGCCCTGCTGCCGCTCGCGCAGGCGCAGCAGCGCTACCCGCACGCCGACACGGTGGCCCTGCCGGGCCACCTGCTCGCCCCGGGATTCGTGAACCTGCATTCGCACGCGGCGATGGCGCTGCTGCGCGGGGTCGGCGACGACCTGCCGCTGCACCGCTGGCTGAACCAGCGCATCTGGCCGCTCGAATCGCGACTGGTCGGCGCGCAGTTCGTGCGCGACGGCGCGCTGCTCGCCTTCCACGAGATGCTGCTGGGCGGGGTCACGTGCGTGAACGACATGTACTTCTTCCCCGAGGCCGCGATCGAGGCGGCCTCGACGCTGGGGCTGCGCAGCGTGCACGGCATCATCGTCATCGACTTCCCGTCCGCCTACGCGAGCGACGCCGGCGACTATCTGCGCAAGGGACTGGAATTGCGCGACCGGATGCGAGACGAGTCGCTCGTGGGCTTCTGCCTGGCGCCGCACGCGCCGTACACGGTGACCGACGACGTGCTGCGCCGGATCGCGACCCTGTCGCGCGAACTCGGCCTGCCGATCCACACCCACGTGCACGAGACGCTCGAGGAGGTCGAGGCCAGCGTCGCGCGCCACGGCATGCGCCCGCTCGAGCGCCTGGCCGACCTCGGCGTCGTCGGCCCCGAACTGATCGCGGTGCACGCGGTGCACATGACCGACGGCGACCTGCGCCTGCTCGCCGAAGCCGGCGCATCGGTGGCCCACTGTCCGCACTCGAACCTCAAGCTGGCCAGCGGCATCGCGCCGACCGCGCGCATGCACGAACTGGGGATCGGCGTGGGCATCGGCACCGACGGATCGGCCAGCAACAACCGGCTGGACCTGCTCGGCGAGGCGCGCACCGCGGCGCTGCTCGCCAAGGGCCAATCGGGCAGCGCCGAGGCCTGGCCCGCTGCGCGCACGTTGCGCGCGATGACACTCGACGCGGCGCGTGCGCTAGGCCTCGACGACCGCATCGGCTCGATCGAGGTCGGCAAGCAGGCGGACCTGGTCGCGCTCGACCTGTCTGCGGCCGAGCTCGCGCCGGTGTTCGACCCCGTTTCGCACCTCGTCTACAGCTGCGGGCGCGAGCACGTGCAGCACGTCTGGGTGGCGGGCCGCCATGTTGTCCGCAAGCGACAAATAACTGACGACGCCGTCAAGCTTCAAATCGGCGAGGTGGTTGCTCGTACTACCGTGTGGCACAATCGTGTCGGCGAAATTTTGTCAGGTCAGGTCTGAACCCGGGCCGTTATGCGCCTGTCAGCGTCGAATCCAGAATTGCGTTCTACCGAAAGGAGAAACATGAACAAACCGGTCAAACTGGCTTGCGTCGTCGCTGCGGCGATGCTGGCGGCCCCGTTGGTGTCGTTTTCGCAGACCGCCCCCGCCGACAAGACGGGATACACCGTGAGCCCCGACCGTGCGGTCGTGAAGAGCGGCACCGGCCTGTGCTGGCACACGGGCTACTGGACGCCGGCCGACGCGTTCGTCGGTTGCGACGACGACCTGCTGCCGAAGCAGGCTCCGGCGCCCGCTCCGGCCCCTGCTCCGGCGCCCGCTCCGGCCCCGGCGCCCGCCCCGGCTCCGAAGCCCGCCCCGGCCCCGGCCCCGACCAGCGAGAAGGTCACGTTCGCGGCCGACACGTTCTTCGATTTCGACAAGGCCGTGCTCAAGCCCGAAGGCAAGGCGCGCCTCGATGACCTCGTCGGCAAGCTGGCTGGCGTCGCCCTCGAGGTGATCATCGCCGTTGGCCACACCGACAGCATCGGCACCGATGCCTACAACCAGAAGCTGTCCGTGCGCCGTGCCGAAGCGGTCAAGGCCTACCTGGTCAGCAAGGGCATCGAAGCCAACCGTGTCTACACGGAAGGCAAGGGCGAGAAGCAGCCGGTCGCCGACAACCGCACCCGCGAGGGCCGCGCGAAGAACCGTCGCGTGGAAGTGGAAGTCGTCGGCACGCGCGCGCGTCGCTGATCGCGTCGTCCGGCCGCCTCGACCGGCCGGATGGCCCGGAACCCCGCTTCGGCGGGGTTTTTTTTCGTCCCGTAGAATCGGGGCTCGTCCCATGCCGCACCGGATCCCGTGACTGCCCCCACGCTTGCCAACGTCGACCCCGCCGAGCTCGAGAAGTTCCAGGCGCTCGCCTCGCGCTGGTGGGACCCCCACTCCGAGTTCCGGCCGCTGCACGAAATCAACCCGCTGCGGCTCGACTGGATCGACCGCATTGCGCCGCTGTCGGGACAGCGGGCGCTCGACGTCGGCTGCGGCGGCGGCATCCTCGCCGAGGCGATGGCGCAGCGCGGCGCGCAGGTGCGCGGCATCGACCTGGCGGAGCGATCGCTGCAGGTGGCCGAGCTGCACGCGCTCGAGTCCGGCGCAGCGGTGCAATACGAGCGCATCGCCGCGGAGGACCTGGCTGCGCGCGAGCCGGGCGCCTGGGACGTCGTCACCTGCATGGAGATGCTCGAACACGTTCCCGATCCAGAGTCGACGGTGCGCGCCTGCTCGCGGCTCGTCCGCCCCGGCGGGTGGGTGTTCTTCTCCACGATCAATCGGAACCCGAAGTCGTTCCTGCTCGCGATCGTCGGCGCCGAATACGTGCTGCGCATGCTGCCGCGCGGCACCCACGAATACGAGAAATTCATTCGCCCGTCGGAGCTCGCATCGGCGGCGCGCCGCAGCGGCCTGGAGGCCGTCGAGATGAGCGGGATGACCTACAACCCGATCACGAAGCGCTACCGGCTCGACCCGCGCGACGTCGACGTCAATTACCTGGCCGCGTTCCGGCGCAGCGCCTGATGCCGATGGGCGTCGATCGTCCGCTCGCCGTCTTCTTCGATCTCGACGGCACGCTGGCCGACACGGCCGAAGACCTGGCCGCGCCGATCCACGCGATGCGCGCCGATCGCGGGCTCGCGCCGATGCCCGACGAGGAACTGCGTCCGTACGCGTCGATGGGCGCGCGCGGGCTGATCCTCAAGGGCCTGGGCGTTGCACGCGAAGATCCCGGCTTCGAGCCGCTTCGGCTCGAGTTCCTTCGGCGCTACGAGGCGGCGATGCTGGTGCGCACGCACCTGTTCCCGGGAATGCCCGAGGTGCTCGACGCGCTCGACGACGCCGGAATTCGCTGGGGCGTGGTCAGCAACAAGTTCGAGCGCTACGTGCGCCCGATCCTCGCCGGACTCGGGTTGCTCGAGCGCTCGGTTTGCGCAGTCGGCGGCGACACCACGCCTCATTCCAAGCCGCACCCCGAGCCCTTGCTGCACGGCGCGAGGCTGGCCGCCGTCGACGCGCGCCAGTGCGTCTACGTCGGCGACGACCTGCGCGACATCGAGGCCGGCCACGCGGCGGAGATGCTCGCGATCGCCGCGGCGTACGGCTTCTGCGGCGGCGATTCGCCGCCCGAGCGCTGGGGCGCCGATCACCTGATCTCGCAACCGCTCGAGCTTCTCGACCTGCTGCGGCTGCGCTGAAGAACGATCACGGCGGAGCAGACCCATGCACGACGAACCGAAGGTTTCACGACGCGCCCTCGCAGCCCGCCTCGCGTTCGCCTGCGCGGCGCTCGCCGCTTCGGCGCTCGTCCCGGCGCATGCGCAGGATGCCTGGCCGAGCCATCCGATCTCGATGATCGTGCCCTTCCCGCCCGGCGGCGTCGCCGACACCGTCGGCCGGCCGGTCGGCGAGGCGCTCACGCGCATCCTGGGGCAACCGGTGGTGGTGGAGAACCGCGCCGGCGCCGGCGGCGGCGTGGGCATGGCCGCCGCCGCGAAGGCGCGGCCCGACGGCTACACGATGCTGATGGCCCTGTCGTCGATCACGATCATCCCCGAGGCGGACAAGGTGCTGCAGCGCGCGCCGATGTACCAGCTCGACCAGCTGGTGCCGATCGCCCGCTTCACCGCGGACCCCACCGTGCTGGTGGTGCGCGCCAACAGCCCGTGGAAGACGGCGAAAGACTTCATCGACTACGCGCGCTCGCACCCGGGCGCGATCACGTTCGGGTCCTCGGGCAACTACGGCACGATGCACGTGCCGATGGAGATGCTCAAGCAGTCGACGAAGACGTTCATGGTGCACGTGCCGTACACCGGCGCCGGGCCGGCGATCGTCGGGCTCCTCGGCGAGCAGGTCGACGCGCTGGCCACCGGGCCGGCCACGATCGTTCAGCACGTGCGCGCGGGCCGGTTGCGCGCGCTGGCGCATTGGGGCGAAGGCCGCCTCGCCGCGCTGCCCGACGTGCCCAGCTTCCGCGAGCTCGGCTACCCGATCACGTTCCTGCAGTGGTCCGGCCTGTTCGTGCCCGCCGGAACGCCGGCGCCCGTGATCGCGAAGCTGCGCGACGCGGCCAGGCAGGCGGCCGCCGACGAGAAGGTCGTTCGCACCATCGGCACGGCAGGCACGCCGGTGCTCTACCAGGACGCGCCGCAATTCGCGGCCTTCGTCGAGCAGGATGCGAAGGTCATGAAGGCAGTCGTCGAACGAATCGGCAAGCAGTGAATCCGGGCGCGCGGCCGGCGCCCGCGCGTCAGAGGAAGCGGTCGAGCAGCTTGCGGCTGCCGCGATCGAGCGAGGCGATGTCGCGCACCAGGTAGTGGATGCCGTGGGTGTCGCCGATCAGCAGCGTCGAGCGCGACAGCCGCCGGATCGCATCCTCGCTGGGCAGCACGAAACGGGTCTCGCCGCGGTCGGTCGTCACCTCCCAGGTGCACGGCGTGATGAAACCCGACACCGAGCGGATGCCGCGAATCTCGGGCATGAACTCGCGCGACGCGAGCTCTTCGGCGAGCAGCACGCGCGTCGCCTCGGGCAGTCCGGCCGGGCGCGCGATCCACACCAGTTCGTGCCCGTCGGTGTCGACCAGCGACACGCCCTCGTCGGGCGCCGAGATCGGAAACGCGCGCGCAGCCACCGCGCCGACGTGCGTCGTGCCGTCGGCAAGGCGCACCACCAGCCGCCCCAATGCGTCGCGGCTGAGCGCGAACCCCGGCGGCGCGATGGTCGCGAGTTCGCCGGCACCCCGCTGTTCGGTGCTCATGCCTGCTTCGCTCCCCCGGCGATCGCCGGCACCACTGGCGCCTCCTCGGCCTCGCCATCGCCGTCGGCGCTGCCGCTCGCCGCGCCCTCGTCGAGGCGATCGGCCTCGGCGCGACGCTGCTGCGCCTGGTACAGCCGGTAGTAGGCGCCCTCGCAGGCCATCAGCTCGTCGTGCGGACCGACCTCGACCACCTGGCCCCGATCGAGGACCACCAGCCTGTGCGCCTTGCGCAGCGTGCTCAGGCGATGGGCGATCGCGATCGTGGTGCGCCCCTGCACCAGGTTGTCGAGCGCCTTCTGGATTTCCTTCTCCGTGGCGGTGTCGACCGCCGACGTGGCCTCGTCGAGGATCAGGATCCGCGGATCGATCAGCAGCGCGCGCGCGATCGAGATGCGCTGCCGCTCGCCGCCCGACAGCGCCTGGCCTCGCTCGCCGACCAGCGAATCGTAGCCGTGCGGCAGGCGCAGGATGAACTCGTGCGCGTGCGCGGCGCGTGCGGCCGCGACGATCTCGTCGCGCGTCGCGTCGGGCTTGCCGTAGGCGATGTTCTCTGCGATGGTGCCGAAGAACAGGAACGGTTCCTGCAGCACCAGGCCGATGTGGCGCCGGTACTCGGCGTTGGGCAACGAGCGGATGTCGACGCCGTCGACGAGGATCGATCCCTCGGAGACGTCGTAGAACCGGCAGATCAGGTTGACCAGCGTGCTCTTGCCCGAGCCGCTGTGGCCGACCAGGCCGATCATCTCGCCCGGCGCGATGTCGAGGTCGATGCCGCGGATCACCGCGCGGTTGCCGTAGCGAAAGCCGATGTTGCGCAGCTCGATGCGCCCGTTCACGCGGGGCAGGTGCACCGGATTCGCGGGCTCGGGGACGCTCGAGACGTGGTCGAGGATGTCGAAGATGCGCTTGGCGCCGGCGGCGGCCTTCTGGGTGTGCGAGACGATCCGGCTCATCGAATCGAGCCGCGTGTAGAAGCGACCGATGTAGGCGAGGAACGCGGTGAGCACCCCCACCGTGATGCTGTTGCGCGAAACCTGCCAGATGCCGAAGGCCCAGACCACCAGCAGGCCGACCTCGGTCGCCAGCGTCACCGACGGCGAGAACAGCGACCAGACGCGGTTCACGCGGTCGTTGACCGCGAGGTTGTGCTCGTTGGCGGCGCGGAAGCGTGCCGCCTCGCGGTTCTCCTGGGCGAACGCCTTGACGACCCGGATGCCCGGGATCGTGTCGGCGAGCACGTTGGTCACTTCCGACCAGATCCGGTCGACCTTCTCGAATCCGTGCCGCAGCCGGTCGCGCACCAGGTGGATCAGCCACGCGATGAACGGCAGCGGAATCAGCGTCACGGCGGCGAGCCACGGGTCGATCGACACCAGGATCGCGGCGGTCATCGCGATCATCAGCACGTCGGTCGCGAAGTCGAGCAGGTGCAGCGACAGGAAGATGTTGAGCCGGTCGGTCTCGCTGCCGATTCGTGCCATCAGGTCGCCGGTGCGCTTGCCGCCGAAATATTCGAGCGAAAGCTTCAGCAGGTGCTCGTAGGTAGCGGTACGCAGGTCGGCACCCAGCCGCTCGCTGACCAGCGCCAGGATGTACGTGCGCGCCCAGCCGAGCACCCACGCCAGCAGCGCGGCACCCAGCAGCCCGCCGAGGTAGGCGGCCACCAGCATGTGGTCGATCGGCTTGCCGTTCTGGAACGGGATCAGCACGTCGTCCATCAGCGGCATGGTCATGTACGGCGGCACCAGCGTCGCGGCGGTGGACGCGAGCGTCAGCAGGAACCCCGCCAGCAGTCGCCGCCGGTACGGATGGGCGAACCGCCACAGGCGCAGCAGCGTCCAGGTCGACGGCGGCTCCTCGGATTCGCCGGCCGCGCCCGCCTCGGCAACCGCTTCGCCGACGCAGTGCGGGCACGGCGCGCCGGGCGTGGGCAGCAGCGCGTGGCAGTGCGGGCAGGTCGCCGAGGGCTCTCCCGCCGAGACCGCACCGCGCTCGCCGCCGACGCGCTCGAAACGATCGGCCAGCCGCTGCGCGGCCGCGTGCTGGCCGAGCGTGAACCGCCATCCGGCGATCCGGGCATCGGCGTCGCGCAACTCGAGTGCACCGACGCCCCCGTGATCCGACAGCTCGAGCGTCTGGCCGGGGTGCAGGGCCCAGCTGTGCCATGATGAACGATCCGCGCCGGCTGCCATCAGCCGCCGCGGCGTGAGGACCAGCAGGCCCGGCGCGTAGCGCAGTCGCTCGTCGAGGTCGAGTTCCAGCCAGGCAACCGGCTGTTCGCCGGGTTCGAGCCGGCCCTCGACCTCGCCGCGCCACGAGGCGGGCAACGATGCGTCGGCAATCCGTGGAGCTGCTGCGTCTGCTGTCATGGACATCCTGCCGCGACGCAGGGGTCGCGGGCCGGCAAGCTTACCGCATCCCGGGGTACCCCCGGGGCATCACCAATGGCGCGGCGCGCCGGGACGTGATCGCGAGTCAACCGAAGCCTGCGTCCCGCGTTGATCGACGAAACAGCTTCCGGAACGGTTCATGCTCGCACCCAGCTCCCAGGGATCTCCCGCCACCGCCCGCAAGGACATCGACATCCTCGAGGTCCGGTTCATCCGCGGGCCCGGTCGCTGGACGTATCGGCCCGTCCTCGAGGCGGTCGTCGACATCGGGGCGCTGGAAGACTTCCCCTCGAACCTGATCCCCGGCTTCCCCGAGCGGCTGGTCGCCTGGCTGCCCTCGCTGGTCGAGCATCACTGCAGCTACGGCGAGCGAGGTGGCTTCGTGCGGCGCCTGCACGAGGGCACCTGGCCCGCACACATCCTCGAGCACGTCGCGCTCGAGTTGCAGGGGCTCGCCGGCATGCCGGGCGGATTCGGGCGCGCCCGCGAGACTTCCCGGCGCGGCGTGTACCGGGTCGTGATCCGCTCGTTCCAGGAAGAAGTGGCGCTGGCCGCCCTGCATGCGGCGCGCGACCTCGTCATGGCGGCGATCGAAGACCGTGCTTACGACGTCGCAAGCGTCGTCGACGAACTGCACGCGCTGTCGGACGAGCACTATCTCGGCCCGAGCACCCTGTCGATCGTCGACGCCGCCGACGACCGCTCGATCCCCGCGATCCGCCTGAACGACGGCAACCTCGTGCAGCTCGGCTACGGCGCCCGCCAGCACCGCATCTGGACCGCGGAGACCGACCTCACCAGCGCGATCGCCGAAGGCATCTCGCGAGACAAGGACCTCACCAAACAGCTGCTGCAGGCGTGCGGCGTGCCGATCCCGGAAGGCCGGCTCGTGAAGAGCCCCGAAGACGCCTGGGAAGCGGCCTGCGAAATCGGCGTGCCGGTGGTCGTCAAGCCCTACGACGGCAATCACGGCCGCGGCGTGTTCACCAACGTGATGACGCGCGAGGAAGTCGAGGCGGCCTGGGCCGTTGCGATCGAGGAAGGCAGCGGCGTCATCGTCGAACGCTTCGTGCAGGGCAAGGAACACCGCCTGCTGGTCGTCGGCGGCCGGATGGTGGCCGCTGCACGCGGCGAGCCGGCGGTCGTCGTCGGCGACGGTCGATCCACCGTCACCGAGCTGATCGACCTGCAACTGAACAGCGACCCGAGCCGCGGCAGCACCGACGATCGTCCGCTGAACTTCGTGCGCATCGATTCGTCGGCGCGCATGGAGCTGGCGCGCCAGGGCTACGACGCCGAGTCGAT
>JAHBZV010000110.1 GCA_019635275.1 Burkholderiaceae bacterium
GTCGATTCATTCTGCATCGTTCTTCGGTGCGTCGCCAGTGGCGCCCGGGCCTGCCTGCGAACAGCGCAATGAGGCCCCGCATCTCCCTGTCGGGAGTCCGACCGATTGGTGATCGTCGCTCGCGAAGCGTGCAGCTTCGCGACGCCGTGCCGCAGTGCGCCTTCGACGTCGAACCGCGCTCTCACGCGCGGTGCGAGCCCACCGCCATGTCCCGCCGCGCGGAAGTGCCCGACGCTGGCTCGGCAAGCGTCCCGCGCACCACCTCCGATACCACCGGCACCACGCCGAGCCGCTCCGCTACCGCCGCCTCGCGCCGCTTCGCCTCGCGCAGGTTGCGCAGCTTCACATGCCCGAAGCCGCGGATCGACGCCGGTATGTCTGCGAGCTGCACCGCCAGTTCGAGCCGCTCGGCATCCAGCACCGGCAGCATCGCCCCGATCGTCGCCGCATAGTCGGCCGGCAGTGCGCGCTCGATGCGACGCTCGTGCGTGTAGCCGAAGACATCGAACGGCGTGCCGCGCACCCGCCGCACCGCGGCCAGCACGCGCAACACGGGGAATACCCAGCGGCCGAAGCGCATCTTGCGCGGCAGCCCGTCGGGGCCGCGCCGCGCCAGCAGCGGCGGAGCCATCAGCACGCTCAAGCTGTAATCACCCTCGAACTGCGCTTCCAGTTCACGGCGGAACCGCTCCGACGAGTACAGGCGCGCCACTTCGTACTCGTCCTTGACCATCAGCAGCTTCGCGTAGTTGCGCGCCACCGTGGCGGCCAGGACGAGCGGCGCGCCCGGCGGGCGCAGTCGGCGTTCGGTAGCGGCCACCGCGTCGACCAGACGACGCAGCCGCGCCGCATGCGCGGCGCCGTGGTAGTCCACCAGTTCGGCGCTCAGTCGCTGCACCAGCGCAGGCAGCGTCTCGTCGGCGTCCGCCTTCGCGCCTATCGCGCCGCCGGCCGCGCCGCCCAGCACCGCGTCGAGCGCCCGCGCATCGTGCGCAGCCAGCCGCCCGACGCGGAACGCCCGCAGGTTCGCCTCGAGCGCCACGCCGTTCAGTTCCAGCGCGCGCTCGATCGCCGCACGCGACAACGGCACGATGCCCTGCTGCCACGCGTAACCCAGCATCACGATGTTGGTCGCCATCGTGTCGCCGAGCGCACGCCCGGCGATCGCGTGCGCATCGCACACCGAGAGCCGGCCTTCGCCCGAGGCGGCGGCGAGCTTCTCCAGCAGCGCGTCCACCGGCAGCGGCGCGTCGGGGTCGGTCACCTGCGCCGCCACCGGCAGCACGTGCCGGTTGGCCACGATGCGCGTGCGCCCGTGGCTCACCGACTGCAGCGCGTCGTCGCTCGCGGCCACTACCGCGTCGCAGGCCAGCACCGCGTCGGCCTGCTGCGTGTCGATGCGCGCCTGGTTCAGCGCGTCGGCGCTCGCCGCGAGCCGCACGTGCGAGAGCACGCTGCCCCCTTTCTGCGCGAAGCCCATGAAGTCGAGCACGGACGCGTGCTTTCCTTCCAGGTGCGCGGCCATCGCGATCACCGCGCCCACGGTAACCACGCCGGTGCCGCCCACGCCGGTAACCAGCAGGTCGTACGGTCCGCGCCAGTTCGCCGGCTCGACCTCGGGCACGGACTCGAGCGCGTGCGCGAGCCGCTCGGGGTCCAGCGTCGCCGCCGGCCGGCGCAGGCTGCCGCCGGTCACCGAGACGAAGCTCGGACAGAAGCCGTCGGCGCAACGGTAGTCCTTGTTGCACGACGACTGGTCGATCTGACGCTTGCGCCCCTGCGGCGTCTCGACCGGCACCACCGACAGGCAGTTCGACTTCGCGGCGCAGTCGCCGCAGCCGTCGCACACCGCCTCGTTGATGAACAGCCTGCGCGGGGGGTCGGCGAGCGTGCCGCGCTTGCGCCGGCGCCGCTTCTCGGCTGCGCAGGCCTGGTCGTACAGCAGCACGGTGACGCCCGGCGTCTCGCGCAACTCGCGCTGCACGGTGTCGAGTTCGTCGCGACCGTGAAAGCTCGTGGCCGGCGGAAACGACGCTTCGCGCCCCGTGTGCCGGCCCGGATCGTCCGACACCACCGCGATGCGCTGCACGCCCTCGGCGCGCACCTGCCGCGCGATCGAGTCGACGGTGGCCACGCCGTCGGCCGGCTGGCCGCCGGTCATCGCCACTGCGTCGTTCACCAGGATCTTGTAGGTGATCGTCGTGCCGGCCGCGACCGCCTGGCGGATCGCGAGATAGCCCGAGTGGAAGTAGGTCCCGTCGCCCAGGTTCTGGAACACGTGCGGCGCACGCGTGAACTGTGCGTGCGAGATCCAGTCGACGCCCTCGCCGCCCATCTGGATCAGGCCGGTCGTGTCGCGATCCATCCACATCGCCATCGCGTGGCAGCCGATGCCCGATTGCGCGCGCGAGCCCACGGGCACGCGGGTCGACGTGTTGTGCGGACATCCCGAGCAGAAGTACGGCACGCGGCGCACGCGGTCCGCCGCGTTCGACGGCAGCGGCGGACGCACGAACTCGACCACGCGATCGCGCCGGTCGAGCGCCGGCCGGTGGCGCGCCAGCCACTCGGCCAGCACCGGCAGCACGCGCGACGGGCGCAGCTCGCCCACGTCGGGCAGCAGCGGTTCGCCGTTCGCATCGGCCTTGCCGACGATCACCGGCCGACAGCCGGGCGGCGCGTTGTAGAGCAGCTCGCGCATCTGCTGCTCGACAACGGCGCCCTTCTCCTCCACCACCAGAACCTCGTCGAGGCCGCGCGCGAACTCGCGCATCCGCGTGGGCTCGATCGGGTAGGCGAGGCCCACCTTGTAGAAGCGGATGCCGGCGCGCTCCAGATCGGGCAAGCCGATGTCGATGCGGCGCAAGGCTTCCAGCAGGTCGAAGTGCGCCTTGCCGCAGGTGACGATGCCCAGCCGCGCATCGCGCGGCGCACAGACCAGCCGGTCGATCGATTGCAGGCGCGCAAACTCGCGCACCGCGTCGAGCCGCTGCGCCATCCGCGCCTCGATCGCGGCGCCCGGCACGTCGTCGGACCGATAGTGCAAGCCACGGGTACGCCGGGCTTCCCGGGCTGCGCCGTCCGCCTGCAGCGACGCGGCGAGACCGGCCGAGCCCGCTGCATCGGCCGCGCCCGCCCCGTCGAAGCGCGTCTCCAACGCATCGAGGTCGACGGTCGCCGCGCTCTCGACGACCTCGGAGATCGCCTTGATGCCCACCCAGGCGCCGGAGTAGCGCGACAGCGCCCAGCCGTACAGGCCGAACTCGATCAGCTCGGCGACGCTCGCGGGGCTCAGCACCGGCATGCGCCACGACATCATCGTGAAGTCGCTCTGGTGGGCCATCGACGAGGACACGCAGCCGTGATCGTCGCCGGCCACCACCAGCACGCCGCCATTGGGCGAGGCGCCGCGCGCGTGGCCGTGCTTGAGCGCGTCGGCCGCGCGATCGACACCGGGCCCCTTGCCGTACCAGAGCCCGAACACCGCGCGCGCGGTGCGCTGAGGGTCGCTCTCGACCTGCTGCGAGCCGAGCACCGCGGTGGCGGCAAGTTCCTCGTTGATCGCCGGCAGGAAGCGGACGTTGGCCGCGTCGAGCCGCGCCCGCGCACGCCACAGCTGCTGGTCGTAGGCGCCGAGCGGCGAGCCGCGATAGCCGCTGACAAAGCCGGCGGTGTCGAGCCCGCGCGCGGCGTCGAGCGCGCGCTGCATCAGCGGCAGGCGCACCAGCGCCTGCGTGCCGGTGAGGAAGATCGGCCCCGAAGGGGCCGCCAGGCTGTCCTCGAGCCGGTAGTC
Source organism: Burkholderiaceae bacterium (assembly GCA_019635275.1). GTDB lineage: Bacteria > Pseudomonadota > Gammaproteobacteria > Burkholderiales > Burkholderiaceae_E > Zeimonas. The sequence goes on from JAHBZV010000110.1 coordinate 3,794, forward strand.
GACGCGCAGCGGAGCGGGCGGAACGAACAGGCGATCGGGCGCGTTCATGGGCAGGGCGCGACGGCGAGCCGCGACGGGGTTCAATCCGTGCAATGCTAGGCGCACCGGCGCGCACGGTTCGCGCGAATTGCACGGATCTTCTCGCTTCTGACGCACGTTTCGTGCATCATCGTCCCATCCGGAGCCGCAACCGTGCTCGAACTCGACAAGATCGACATCCAGCTGCTCGCGGCCCTGCAGCACGACGGCCACGCGACCAACCCCGAGCTCGGCGAGCGCGTGCACCTGTCGGCCTCGCAGGTCAGCCGCCGCATCCAGCGCCTGGAAGAGGCCGGGCTGATCGATCGCTGCGTGACGCTGCTGCGCCCGGCGAAGGTCGGGCTCACGGTCACCGCGTTCACCCGCGTCTCGCTCGAGCGCCACGGCGAGGCGCACAACGACGCGTTCGACCGG
>JAHBZV010000111.1 GCA_019635275.1 Burkholderiaceae bacterium
GGGCTGCTACGTCGTCATCGGCAACGGCGAGGGCGCGCACCGCGAGGCCGGCCACGGCCTGGGGCCCTGCACGTTGCACAACCCGAACTACGACTTCAACGACGAACTGATACCGATCGGAGCCTCGTACTGGGTCCATCTGGCCGAGCGCTGGCTGGCGCCGCGCTGAGCCGCCTGAACCGGCGATAGCGCCCCGACCGCGCCAGCGATGCTCGCCTTCGTCGTCCGCCGGATCGCGCAGGCCGCGCTGGTGATGCTGGTGGTGGCGTTCATCGCGTTCGCGCTGTTCCAGTACGTCGGCGACCCGGTGTTGTCGATGCTCGGCCAGGACGCGACGCCCGAGCAGCGCGCCGAGCTGCGCCGCGACCTCGGCCTGGACGATCCGTTCTACCTGCAGTTCGCGCACTTCCTCGGCAACGCGGCGCAGGGCGACTTCGGCCTGTCGTACCGGCAGGGACGCAAGGTCTCGACGCTGATCCGCGAGCGCTTCCCGGCGACGCTCGAACTGTCGTTCGCCGCGGCGCTTCTGGCGCTGGCGATCGGGGTTCCATTGGGCGTCTACACGGCGCTGCGCCGACGCGGCGTGTTGTCGAACCTGCTGCTGGCGGCGTCGCTGGTCGGCGTCTCGCTGCCGACCTTTTTGATCGGCATCTTTCTGATCCTGCTGTTCGCGGTGGTGCTCGGCTGGCTGCCCTCGTATGGGCGTGGCGAGACCGTGGCGATCGGATGGTGGACGACGGGGCTGCTCACCCGCGAGGGGCTGGCGCACCTGGTGCTGCCGGCCATCACGCTGGCGCTGTTCCAGATGACGCTGATCATGCGGCTGATCCGCTCGGAGATGCTCGAGGTGCTGCGCACCGACTACATCAAGTTCGCGCGCGCGCGCGGGCTGCCCGACCGCACGGTGCACTTCGGCCACGCGCTGAAGAACACGCTGGTGCCCGTCATCACGATCGCCGGCCTGCAGCTGGGCGGCATCATCGCGTTCGCGATCGTCACCGAGACGGTGTTCCAGTGGCCCGGCATGGGGCTGCTGTTCATCCAGGCAGTACAGTTCGCCGACATCCCGATCATGGCGGCGTACCTGTGCCTGATCGCGCTGGTCTTCGTGACGATCAACCTGATCGTCGATCTGCTCTACTTCGCCGTCGATCCGCGGCTGCGGGCCGACCGCGGCGCGGCCGCGCACTGAACCCGGAACCGATGAACGCCGTCGAACCCCCCGTCGCCGCCGCACCCGAGCGGCATCTCGCCCGCCACCCGGCACTCGCCGAGCTGCGCGGCTGGCACCGCGAGCTCACCGCGCTGCGCCACGCGCTGCACGCCAATCCCGAGCTCGGCTTCGAGGAGCACTTCACCGCCGAGCTGGTCGCGCGGCAACTCGCCCGCTACGGCGTCGACGAGGTGCATCGCGGAATCGGCCGCACGGGGCTGGTCGGCGTGATCCGCGGCAAGCAGACGCACAGCAGCCGGACGATCGGGCTGCGCGCCGACATGGACGCGCTGCCGATGCACGAGGAAAACGACCTGCCGCACCGCTCGCGCAAGGCCGGCGCGATGCACGGCTGCGGCCATGACGGCCACATGACGATGCTGCTGGGCGCCGCGCGCTATCTCGCCGCGAACCGCGACTTCGACGGCACCGTGCACCTGATCTTCCAGCCCGGCGAGGAGGGTTTCGCGGGCGCGCAGGCAATGATCGACGACGGCCTGTTCGAGCGCTTTCCCTGCGACACCGTCTACGCGATGCACAACTGGCCCGCGCTGCCGCCCGGCACGATCGCGGTGCGCCCCGGTCCGATGATGGCGGCCGCCGACCGGGTGACCATCACGATCAGGGGGCGCGGCGGCCATGGCGCGCATCCGTACCTGACCGTCGACCCGGTGCTGGCCGCCGCGCACGTGATCACCGCCGCGCAATCGATCGTGTCGCGCAACGTGAGCCCGATCGATTCGGCCGTCGTCAGCCTGTGCTCGATCCAGGCCGGCCACCCGGGCGCGATGAGCGTGATCCCCGACGAGGCGAAGCTGGTCGGCACGGTGCGCACGTTCCGCACCGAGACGCAGGCACTCGTCGAGCAACGGCTTCGCGCGCTCGTGGACTCGATCGCCGGTGGATTCGGCGCGACCGCCGAGCTGTTCTACGAGCGAATCTACCCGGCGACGATCAACAGCCATCGCGAGGCGCTGTTCGGCGCCCGGGTCGCCGAGGAGCTGGTCGGCGCCGAGCGCGTGGTGCGCGACCTCGAGCCGAGCATGGGCGCCGAGGATTTCTCGTTCATGCTGCAGGTGCGGCCCGGCGCCTACTTCCGGATCGGGCAGGGCGGCGCCGATGCCGGCTCGCTGCTGCACAGCACCCGCTACGATTTCAACGACTCGATCCTCCCGATCGGCGCCGCGCTGTTCGTGCGATTGGCCGAACAGTCGATGCCGCTCGGGTCGATCGCCTGAGGTTCCTGGGCCGCTGCCCCTGCCCCCGAAAGACGACACAACCACGAGGAGACCCACGATGACCCGCACCCCGCCGCGCGCCGCCGCGCCGAAGTTCCGCAGGCTCGCCTTCGCGATCGCCGCCAGCGTCGCACTCGGCGCCACCGTCGGCCCGATGGCGGTCGCCCCAGCCGAAGCGAAGACCTTCCGCATCGCCGACCAGGGCGACGCGCTGTCGATGGACCCGCACTCGCTGAACGAGTCGCTGCAGCTGTCGTTCGACGGAAACATCTACGAGCCACTGGTCGCGCACGACAAGAAGCTCGGGCTGGTGCCGGGCCTGGCGACGAAGTGGACGCAGGTGAACCCGACGACCTGGCGCTTCGAATTGCGCCGCGGCGTGACCTTCCACGACGGCACGCCGTTCACCGCCGACGACGTGCTGTTCAGCTTTGCACGTGCGGCCGGCGACGGCTCGGACATGAAGTCGTATACCAACGAGATCGCGCAGGTGAAGAAGGTCGACGCCGACACCGTCGAGATCGTGACGAAGAACCCCTTCCCGATCCTCCCGGACGTGATCTCGCTCGTCTACATCATGAGCAAGAAGTGGTGCGAGGAGAACCGCGCAGAGAAGCCGGTCGACAAGCGCAAGGGGATCGAGAACGCGGCCTCGTTCAAGGCCAACGGCACCGGCCCATTCCGGCTGCGCTCGCGCGAGCCCGGCGTGCGCACGGTGCTGGTGCGCAACCTGAACTACTGGGACAAGGTCGAGACGAACATCGACGAGGTCGTGTTCACGCCGATCGGCGCCGACGCGACGCGGGTGGCCGCTCTGATCTCGGGCGAGATCGACTTCATGCAGCCGGTGCCGGTGCAGGACGTCGCCCGCCTGAAGCAGAACCCGAACCTGAACATCGTGCAGGGGCCCGAGCTGCGCACGATCTTCCTCGGAATGGACCAGGCGCGCAACGAGCTGCTGTTCTCCAACGTCAAGGGCAAGAACCCGTTCAAGGACGTGCGCGTGCGCCGCGCGTTCTTCCAGGCGATCGACATCGAGGCGATCAGGACGCGCATCATGCGCGGCGCGGCCACGCCGACCGCGCTGATGGTCGCCCCGGGCATCAAGGGCTTCGCGCCGGAGCTGAACAAGCGGCTGCCGTACGACCCGCAGGCGTCGAAGAAACTGCTCGCCGAGGCCGGCTATCCGAACGGCTTCGAGGTGAAAATGAACTGCCCGAACGATCGCTACGTCAACGACGGCGAGATCTGCCAGGCGGTTGCCGGGATGCTCGCTCGCGTCGGCGTCAAGGTGAACCTCGAGGCCGAAACCAAGGGCACCTATTTCCCGAAGATCCTGTCGCGCAACACCTCGTTCTACATGTTGGGCTGGACGCCGGCCACCTACGACTCGCACAACGTGCTGAACGCGATTATCGGGACGCCCGATCCGTCGGGGCGCGGACAGTTCAACCTGGGCGGGTACAGCAACGCGCGGGTCGACGAATTGACGAAGCTGGTGCAGTCGGAGACCGACCAGACGAAGCGCAACGCGATGATCGCCGAGGCGTTCAAGATCCACCAGGACGAA
>JAHBZV010000112.1 GCA_019635275.1 Burkholderiaceae bacterium
CCGCAGCAGATCGCGTCGCTGGCGAAGCTCCTCGACACGAGCGAGCGCGAGTTGCGCCGCAAGCTCGCCGAGGAGGATCGCAGCTTCGTCTACCTCAAGCGCCAGGTCGACGCCGCCGTGGCCGAACGCGTCGCGGCGCTGCGGATCCCGGGCATCCACCAGCAGCGGGAGTACAAGCGGTATTACCCGCAGGGCGAGACGCTGGCCCACGTCGTCGGCTTCACCAACGTCGAGGACGTCGGACAGGAGGGGGTCGAGCTCGCGCGCAATCCCGATCTCGCGGGCCGGCCCGGAAGCCGGCGCGTGATCCGCGACCGGCTCGGCCAGGTGATCGAGGACGTCGGCGCGGTGCGCGAGCCCCACAACGGCCGCGATCTCGCGCTCGCGATCGACAGCAAGATCCAGTTCCTCGCCTTCGATGCGCTGCGCGAGGCGGTGCAGGCGAACAAGGCGAAGGCGGGTGCCGCGGTGGTGCTCGACGCGCGCACCGGCGAAGTGCTCGCGCTGGCCAACTGGCCGACCTACAACCCGAACCAGCGCGGCCAGCTTTCCGGGGCGCAACTGCGCAACCGGGCGATCACCGATACGTTCGAGCCGGGCTCGACGATGAAGCCGTTCACCATCGCGCTCGCGCTCGAGCTCGGCGAGGTGACGCCGGGCACCGTGATCCAGACGGCGCCCGGGCGGCTGACGATCGGCCCCAACACGATCGGCGACGCGCACGCGCACGGCCCGCTGACCGTCGAGCAGATCGTTCAGAAGTCGTCGAATGTCGGCACGGCGAAGATCGCGCTCGGCATGCCCGCGCAGAAGATGTGGGAGATGTACGCCGAGCTGGGCTTCGGGCAGCCGCCGCGGATCGGCTTCCCGGGTGCGGTCGCCGGGCGCGTGCGGCCGTACCGCAGCTGGCGGCCGATCGAGCAGGCGACGATGTCGTACGGATACGGCCTCTCGGTATCGCTGCTGCAGCTCGCGCGCGCCTACACGGTGTTCGCCAACGACGGGGAGCTGCTCCCGTTGTCGATGTTCAAGGTCGACGACCCGCCTGCAGGCCAGCGAGTGGTCGCGGCGAAGACTGCGCGCGCGGTCCGGCACATGCTCGAAATGGCCGCCGGCCCCGGCGGCACCGCACCGCAGGCGCAGATCTCCGGCTATCGCGTCGCCGGCAAGACCGGCACCGCGCACAAGCGCGATGGCGGGAAATACGTCAACAAGTACCTCGCTTCCTTCGTCGGGCTCGCCCCGGCGTCGGACCCGCGAGTGATCGTCGCGGTCATGGTCGACGAGCCGAGTGCCGGAAAATACTACGGGGGACAGGTGGCGGCACCGGTGTTCGCCCGCATCGTCGGCGACTCGCTGCGCACCTTGCGCGTGCCGCCCGATGCGCCGATGGCGCAACTGTCGGTGCCGGCCGAGGCGGTGAAGGAGAGCATGTGATCGATCAGGCCGGGCAGCGGGCGACGCTTGCCGCTTCGCTCGGGCAGTGGCTGCGCGAGGTGCTCGCTCCGGGTGCCGCGCTGGTCGCCGACAGCCGCGCGGTGCGGCCCGGCGACGCCTTCGTCGCGTGGCGCGGTGCGAGCCACGACGGCCGGGACTACATCGGGCAGGCGATCGCCCGCGGCGCTGCTGCGGTGCTCTACGAGGGCGACGCGGAGGCGGCGACCGGCGCGGTCGCGAGCCGCGCCGTCGCGGGGCTGCGCGAGCTGGCCGGCCCGATCGCGGCCGAGTACTACGGCCGGCCGAGCGAGCGCCTCGAGGTGGTCGCCGTCACCGGCACGAACGGCAAGACCAGTTGCACGCAGTGGATCGCGCGGGGGCTGGCGAAGGCGGGCCGTCGCGCCGCCGTGATCGGCACCCTGGGCAGCGGGGTCGTTCCCTCCGACGACTCGGCGCCCGTGCTCGACGCGTTCGGCCTGACCACGCCCGACGCGGTTGCCCTGCAACGGATGCTCGCCGCCTTCGTCGAGGGCGGCGTCGAAGTGGTCGCGATGGAAGCGTCGTCGATCGGCCTCGACCAGGGCCGCCTGGACGGTACGCGGATCGGCACTGCGGTGTTCACCAACCTGTCGCGCGACCATCTCGACTACCACGAGACCGAGGAGGCGTACCTCGAAGCGAAGCGCAGGCTGTTCGACTGGCCCGGACTGCGAACCGCGATCGTCAACGGAGACGATCCGGTCGCGCCGCGGATCCTCGAGGCTCTCCCCGAGTCGGTGCAGACCGTGGCCTTCGGGCAACTGCCCGGCGAGCACGGCTGGCGGGCGCGCCGAAAGTTGTCGGCCTACCAGATCGTCCAGGGGCGCGACGGCACGCAGGTGTCGGTCGGCGGCGACTGGGGCCGCGCGCAGGTCCACCTGCGCGTGATCGGCCAGTTCAACGTCGTCAACGCGATGGCTGTCGCCGCGGTGTGGATGAGCCTGGGAGACAGCTTCGAGGACGCGATGCGGCGCCTCGAGGGGTTGCGTCCGTTGCCCGGACGCATGGAGCAGGTCGTCGTCGACGGCGGGCCGCTGGTGGTCGTGGACTACGCCCATTCGCCCGATGCACTGATCAACGTGCTCCAGGCGCTGCGACCGATCGCGGACGCGCGCGGCGGCACGCTGTGGTGCGTGTTCGGCGCGGGCGGCGACCGCGACGCAGGCAAGCGTCCGATCATGGGCATGGTGGCCGAGCGCTTCGCCGACCGCGTCGTCGTGACCAGCGACAACCCGCGCAGCGAATCACCGTTCCGGATCGTGTCGGACATCCGGGCAGGGTTCACGCGCGAGCCATGGCTGACCGAGCTCGATCGCGAGAAGGCGATCCGCGGTGCGCTCGAGGGTGCCGGCGCCGAAGACGTCGTGCTGATCGCCGGCAAGGGGCACGAGTCCTGGCAGGAGATCGCCGGCCAGCGGTTGCCGTTCTCCGACGTCGAGGTGGCCCGCCGCTTCCTGCAGAAGCGCCAGGAGGCGGTCCGTGTTTGACCTGCGCGAGGCGCTCGGCTGGCTCTCGACGGCTTGCCTTTACGGCGACGGCGGCACTCGCGTCGGCGGTGTCTCGACCGACACGCGAAGCATCGAGGCCGGCGACCTGTTCGTTGCGCTGCGCGGCGAGCGCTTCGACGCGCACGACTTCCTCGCGCAGGCGCAGGCGAGCGGCGCCGTGGCCGTGGTGTTCGAGCGCTGGGTGCCGGGAATCCGCGTTCCCGCGATCCGCGTCGCCGACACCCGCCGCGCGCTGGGCGAACTGGCCCGTGGGTGGCGCAGCCGCTTCGAGTTGCCGCTGGTCACCGTCGCCGGTGCCAACGGCAAGACGACCGTGAAGGAGATGGTGTCGGCGATCCTCGTCGAGCAGTTCGGCGAAGCCCGGAGGCTGGCCACTCGCGGCAACCTGAACAACGACGTCGGCGTCCCGCTGACGCTGCTGCGGCTGCGCGACGAGCATCGCGCGGCGGTCGTCGAGATCGGCACCAACCATGCCGGCGAGATCGGCTGGCTCGCTTCGGTGGCGCGGCCGACCGTGGCGCTGGTGACCAACGCGCAGCGCGAACACCAGGAGTTCCTGCAGGGCGTCGAGGGTTCTGCGCGCGAGAACGGCGCGTCGATCTCGGCACTGGGCGAGGAGGGCGTCGCCGTGTTTCCGGGCGACGATTCGCAGGCGCCCGTCTGGCGCGAGCTCGCCGGCGCGCGCCGGAGCGTGGAATTCGGCCTCGACGCCGACGAGCGGTATCCGGTGCGTGCGGCGCCGGATTCGCGTCCTGGCGGTTTCGCGCTCGAGGTCGCCGGCGAGCGGGTCGAAGTGCGGCTGGCCATCGACGGGGCGCACAACGTGCGAAACGCGCTGGCGGCGGCGGCCTGCGGGCACGCACTCGGCATCGGCGCGGCGACGATCGCCGCCGGACTGGCGAGGTTCCGCCCTGCGATGGGCAGGCTCGCGCGGCTGCGCAGCGCAAGCGGGGCGGCGCTGATCGACGACAGCTACAACGCGAATCCCGACTCGGTGCGCGCCGCGATCGACGCGCTGGCGGCCTGCGAGGGCCG
>JAHBZV010000113.1 GCA_019635275.1 Burkholderiaceae bacterium
GCCGACCTGCAGGCGATGCTGCCGGTGTTCATGTCGGGCGGCGTCGGCGCGATCGGCGAAGCGGAGAAGGCGCTGCAGGACGCGATGCTGCGGCTGCGCTACGCGCACGTGCCGACGGTGGCCGCGGTGGCCAACATGGCGCTCGGCGGGGGCTGCGAGCTGGCGATGTACTGCGCGCGCCGCGTCGCGCACCTCGAGAGCTACATCGGGCTGGTCGAGGTCGGCGTGGGCCTGATCCCGGGCGGCGGCGGGCTCGCCTTCGGCGCCCGCCGCGCAGCCGAGGAGCAGGGTGCCGCGCCCGACGCGAACCTGCTCGACTTCCTGAAGAAGTACGTCCTGGCCGCCGGCACCGCGCAGGTGTCGCGCTCGGCGATCGAGGCGCGCGCGCTGGGCTACCTGCTGCCCGAAGACCGCATCGTCTTCCATCGCCAGGAGCTGCTTTACGCGGCGATCCGCGAAGCGAAGGCGATGAGCGACGCCGGGTACCGGCCGCCGCGCAAGTCGATGATCAAGGTGGCGGGACGCGCGGGCGTCGCGACCGTCAGCGCTCAGATGCTGAACATGCGCGACGGCGGCTTCATTTCGGCGCACGACTACCACCTGGGTCGCACGATCGCCGAGGTGATGTGCGGCGGCGACGTCGAGCCGGGCTCGGTGGTCGACGAGGAATGGCTGATGGCGCTCGAGCGCAAGGCGTTCACCGGCCTGCTCACGCATCCGAAGACCCAGGAACGGATCATGGGGATGATGCAGACCGGGAAGCCGGTGCGCAATTGAGCGGCACGCAACCGGACGACGTCGTCCCGAAGAATTTCAGGAGTTGAAGATGAGCAAGCAAGTGCAGGACGCCTACATCGTCGCCGCCACGCGCACGCCGATCGGCAAGGCGCCGAAGGGCGTGTTCCGCAACGTCCGGCCCGACGACCTGCTGGTCCACGCGATCCGCTCGGCGCTCGCGCAGGTGCCGGCGCTCGATCCGAAGACGATCGAGGACGCGATCGTCGGCTGCGCGATCCCCGAAGCCGAGCAGGGGCTGAACGTCGCGCGCATCGGCGCGCTGCTGTCCGGCCTGCCCGACACGGTCGGCGGCGTGACCGTCAACCGCTTCTGCGCGTCGGGCCTGACCGCGATCGCGATGGCCGCCGACCGGATCCGCGTCGGCGAGGCCGAGGTGATGATCGCGGCGGGCACCGAGTCGATGAGCATGGTGCCGATGATGGGCAACAAGCCGTCGATCAATCCGCGCGTGTTCGAGGGCGACGAGAACGTCGGCATTGCCTACGGCATGGGGCTGACCGCCGAGAAGGTGGCGCAGCAGTGGAAGGTGACGCGCGAGGCGCAGGACGCGTTCGCGCTGGCGTCGCACCAGAAGGCGATCGCCGCGCAGCGCGCCGGCGAGTTCGCCGACGAGATCAGCCCGATCGACGTCGTCGAGCGCTTCCCGAACCTCGCGAGCCGCGAAGTCGAGGTGCGCACCCGCCGCGTCGAGCTCGACGAGGGGCCGCGCGCCGATACGACGCTCGAGGCGCTGGCGAAGCTGCGTGCGGTGTTCGCCGCGCCGCGCGACCCCGGCGGCAAGCCCACCGGCATGGGCAGCGTGACCGCGGGCAACAGCTCGCAGACTTCGGACGGCGCGGGGGCGATGATCCTGGTCTCGGAACGCGTCCTCAAGCAGTTCGGGCTCGTGCCGCTGGCGCGCTTCGTGTCGTTCTCGGTACGCGGCGTGCCGCCGAAGATCATGGGCATCGGGCCGAAGGAGGCGATCCCGGCTGCGCTGAAGGTCGCCGGTCTGAAGCTCGACGACATGGGCTGGATCGAGCTGAACGAGGCGTTCGCTGCGCAGTCGCTCGCGGTGATCAACGACCTCGGCCTGAACCCGCAGGTCGTCAATCCGATGGGCGGCGCGATCGCCCTCGGGCATCCGCTGGGCGCCACCGGTGCGATCCGCGCCACGACCGTCGTCCATGCGCTGCGCCGACGCCAGCTGAAGTACGGGATGGTGACGATGTGCGTGGGCACCGGGATGGGCGCGGCGGGGATCTTCGAGCGCGTCTGAGCGAAGGAGAAGAGAAGGGAGAAGGGGCAAGGGTGGACGAAGCGGGCGGTCAGCGGTTCGAGCTTTCGGCGGGTGACGGTGCGGCGCTCGCGGCGCATCGGTTCCCGGCCCGGGACCCCCGCGCGTCGGTGGTCATCGCGCCCGCGATGGGGGTGCCGCAGGCGTTCTATCGCGACTTCGCGGCATGGCTCGCACAGCGCGGCTTCGACGTGCTGACCTTCGACTATCGCGGCATCGGGCAGTCAGCGCCCCGCACGCTCAGGCGATTCCGGGCCACGATCGACGACTGGATCCGCTTCGACTACGAAGCCGCGATCCGCGAGGCCCGGGCGCGCGCTGGCGGCCGGCCGCTGTTCGTCGTCGGCCACAGCCTCGGCGCCCAACTCCTTGCGCTGCTCCCGTCCGCGGACGAGGTGCGCGCGCTGGTCGCGGTGGCCGGCGGCAGCGGGTACTGGCGCGGCTTTCCGGCACGCCTTCGGCCGATGATCCTGCTGATGCTGCACGGCGCCGCGCCGCTGGCGATGCCGTTGGCCGGCTACTTCCCGGGACGCCGGCTGCGCATGATCGGCGACCTTCCGGCCGGGGTGATGCGGCAGTGGCGACGGTGGTGCCTCGACGAAGACTATCTGGTCGGCGTCGAGCCGGGCGCACGCGAAGCGTATGAACGCGCGCGCTTCGACCTCCTGTCGCTGACCTTCACCGACGACGCGATGATGCCGCAACGCAACGTCGATGCGCTGCACGCTCACCTGCGCAACGTGCGGCGCGATTCGCGCCGCATCTCGCCGGCCGATGCGGGTGGCCCGGTCGGCCACGTCGGCTTCTTCCGGCGTCGATACCGCGATACGCTCTGGCCGGTCGCCGCGGACTGGATCGGTGCGCGCGCGTGACCCACGAGGAGAATCGAAGATGGACGTGCTGACCCGCGTCGCCGACGGCATCGCGACGATTGCGATGAACCGCCCCGCGAAGAAGAATGCCCTCACCGCGCCCATGTACCGGGCGATGGCCGACGCGCTGCGCGCTGGCGATGCCGATCCCGCGGTGCGCTGCATCGTGATCCACGGCACGGCCGACGCGTTCACGGCGGGCAATGACCTCGAGGACTTCCTGAACAATCCTCCGCTAGGCGAGGACGCGCCGGTGTTCAGCTTCCTGACCGCGCTGCCCGCGTGCACGAAGCCGCTGGTCGCAGCCGTGGCCGGTCCGGCGGTCGGAGTCGGCACGACGATGCTGCTGCATTGCGACCTGGTCTACGCCGCCGACAATGCCCGATTCGCGCTTCCGTTCGCTCAGCTCGGGCTCTGTCCCGAGGCGGCGTCGAGCCTGCTGCTGCCGATGATCGTGGGGCACCAGCGCGCGGCCGAGAAGTTGCTGCTCGGCGAACCGTTCTCTGCCGACGAGGCACGCGAGATGGGCCTGGTGAACCGGATCCTGCCGGCGACCGAGACGATCGGCCATGCGCTTGCGCAGGCCGCGAAGCTCGCACGGCTGCCGGCGTCTTCGCTGCGGGCGACGAAGCGGCTGATGAAGGAGGGGCTCGGTGCGTCCATCGTTCAGCGAATGCGCGACGAGGGCGCCGAGTTCCGCGCGATGCTGACCGCGCCGGCGGCGCGCGAGGCGTTCAGCGCGTTCCTCGAGAAGCGCAGGCCGGACTTCACGAAGGTCGGCTGAGCCCTTCGCCGTCCGCCGGGTCCCGCGATGCCATCGCAGGCGATGCCGGCGGGGCGGGCCGGATCGACGGGTCGAGCTTCATCGCCGACTTGATCAGCAGCTGCGCCGAGACCGGCGCGGTCAGGAACAGGAACAGCGTGATCAGGAACTCGTGCACGCTCGGCCGGCCGCCGTCGACCGAGAACCAGATCGACGAGGCGATCAGCACGCAGCCGACGCCCAGCGTCGTGGCCTTCGTCGGGCCGTGCAGCCGCTTCAGGAAATCGGACAGTTTCGCGAGCCCCCAGGA
>JAHBZV010000114.1 GCA_019635275.1 Burkholderiaceae bacterium
CGCCGAGATCCGCTCGCGGCTCGCGTTCCTGTCGGAGGTCGGCCTCGGTTACCTGACGCTCGATCGCGCCGCGCCGACGCTGTCCGGCGGCGAAGCCCAGCGCATCCGCCTGGCCGCGCAGCTCGGGTCGAACCTGCAGGGCGTCTGCTACGTGCTCGACGAGCCGACGATCGGGCTTCACCCGCACGACAACCGCATCCTCCTCGACACGCTCGAGGCCCTGCGCGACAAGGGCAACACGCTGCTGGTCGTCGAGCACGACGAGGACACGATCCGCCGCGCCGACCACGTCATCGACATCGGGCCGGGTGCCGGCAAGCTCGGCGGCCGGATCATCGCGGCCGGACATCACGAGGCGCTCGCGAGCCATCCGGACAGCCTGACCGGCCGCTTCCTGGCGAACCCGCTGGCGCATCCGCTGAACGCCCCGCGGGCGGTCCCGCCGCCCGAAGACGACGGCTGGCTCGTGCTGCGCGGCGCACACCTGCACAACCTTCGCCACGTCGTCGCCCGCATCCCGCTGCGCCGGATGACGGTCGTCACGGGCGTCTCCGGCTCCGGCAAGTCGACGCTGGCGCGCGACGTGCTGCTCGCCAACGCCGCCGCGCAGGTTCGCGCGCGCAACCAGCGCAAGGCCGCGCCGCCGCTGGCCGGGGTCGAGCGCATCGAGGGCTGGGAAGGCATCACCCGCGTGCTCGAAGTCGACCAGGCGCCGATCGGCAAGACGCCGCGCTCGTGCCCTGCCACCTACGTGGGCTTCTGGGACGCGATCCGCAGGCTGTTCGCCGACACCGGCGAGGCGCGGATCCGCGGCTGGGGCCCGGGGCGCTTCAGCTTCAACACCGGCGGCGGGCGCTGCGAGGCCTGCGAAGGACAAGGCCAGCAGACGATCGAGATGAGTTTCCTGCCGGACGTCAAGGTGCTGTGCGACGTCTGCCGCGGACGGCGCTTCAACCGCGAGACGCTCGAGGTTCAGTTGCGCGGCCGCAGCATCGGCGACGTGCTTGCGATGGACGTCGACGAGGCCGTCGACTTCTTCGCGGCGCACCCGGCCATCGCCCACCCGCTGCGACTGCTGCAGGACGTCGGCCTGGGCTACCTGACGCTCGGCCAGCCGAGCCCGACGTTGTCGGGAGGCGAGGCGCAGCGCATCAAGCTGGTCACCGAGCTCGCCAAGGTGCGCAGCCGCGGCGAAGGCGCCGACGACGACCCGCGCGTCGCGCGGGCCCGCGCGAAGGCGCTCGCCGCGGGCAGGACACTGCCCCCGGGCCCGCACACGCTGTACGTGCTGGACGAGCCCACGGTCGGGCTGCACATGGCCGACGTCGAGAAGCTGATCCGGGTGCTGCACCGGCTGGTCGACGCCGGCAACACGCTGGTGGTGGTCGAGCACAATCTCGACATCTGGGCCGAGGCCGACTGGATCGTCGACCTCGGCCCCGAGGGTGGCGCCGGGGGCGGCCGCATCGTCTCGACGGGCGCGCCGGCTGCGCTGGCCGCCCGCGCCGGCACGCACACCGAGCGGGCGCTCGAGGCGTTTCTCGGCGCGGCCCGCGGGCCAGGTGTCGCCGCCCTCACGCAACCGGCCTGATCGCAACGTCGGGCCCGGCCCCCGCCACCCCCGCGGACGAACGCACCATGTACGAAGCCCGCTCGCATCCGCCGATTCCGCGCCGGCGTTTCCTCCGGCGCATGGTGCGACACGCGGCTGCCGCACTCGCGCTGCTGGCGGTCTCGCTCGCGGTCGGGATGGCGGGCTACGAGCACTTCGAGCGGCTGCCCTGGCGCGATGCGTTCCTGAACTCCGCGATGCTGATGGGCGGCATGGGGCCGGTGGACGCCCCGCGCACCGATGCCGGCAAGCTGTTCGCCGGGCTCTATGCGCTCTACGCCGGGCTGGTGTTCCTGGTCGCCGCGGGGCTGCTCTTCGCGCCAGTCGTGCACCGCCTGATGCACAGGTTCCACTGGGAGCAGGACCGGTAGGCGTCCCCGCCGAGCGACCGGCGCCTCGCGGCACCGTTCGGCGCGCGGCGATGCGCCTGCGGACCGCCGCCCCCGGGGCTGTTCCGGAGCGCTGCTCCGGAGCGATACTGCGACCGTGCCCTGCGATCGATCCGCACGGCGCGTCGTCGATTCGCAGGCAGTACCGACGGAGGTCGCCATGTCGCTTCCTGCCTATGCGATGAATCTCTCGAGCTTTCCCGAGATCTACGAGCGCTGCCTCGTGGGCCCGCTGTTCCGGCCATGGGCCGAAGCGATCCTCGACGACGTGGGCCTGGCCCCGGGCGACCGCGTCCTCGACGTCGCGTGCGGCACCGGCATCGTGGCTCGACTGGCGCGCGAACGCCTGGGCGATGCCGGGCGCGTCGTCGGCATCGACATCAGCCCGGCAATGATCGCCGTCGCGCGCACGACGGCGCCGGACATCGACTGGCGCGAGGGCGATGCCTGCGCGCTGCCGCTTCAGGGCGGCGAGACATTCGACGTCGTCGTCTGCCAGCAGGGGCTGCAATTCTTCCCCGACAAGCGGGGCGCAGCGCGCGAGATCCGGCGCGCACTGGCCGCCGGCGGCAGGTTCGCGATCGCGACGTGGCGCCCCGAGGAAGAACTGCCGCTGTTCCACGCGCTGCATCGGGTCGCAGAACGCCACCTCGGCAGCTTCGTCGACCAGCGCCACGGCTTCGGCGATGCCGACGCGCTTCGATCGCTGCTCGCCGGCGCGGGCCTGGGCGAGGTCCGCGTCAGGACCCTGACGCGGACGGTTCGCTTCGACGATCCGGATGTGTTCGCGCGATTGAACGCAACTGCACTCGTGGGCATGAGCCCCGCCTCGCGCCAGATGGACGACGCGCAACGCGCGAAGACCGTCGACGCGATCGTCGACGACAGCGCCGAATCGCTGTCGCCCTGCGTCGCCGACGGGCGGCTCGCGTTCGAGATCGCGACGAACCTGGCCACGGGCCGGGGCTGAGCCGGGTCGTCAGCCACGCGTGATCACGATCTCGAGGTACTCGCCCGGCACGACCATGGTGTCGTCGCCGGAGCGGTTGAACCGACCGATCAGCGCGAGGATGTCGGCCTGGAGTGCGGCCTGCCCCTGGGCATCGAGCGCGCCGAACGCCTTGAGCACCGGGCCATACCAGGTCCTGAAGATCTCGAGCCAGTGCTCGGGCGAGCGATAGCGGAACACGTAGTTCCGCTGCGACGACGCGATCGAGGTCGCCTGCCGCCCGAACAGCTCGGAGATCCGGTCTCGGGTGCCCCACAGCGCCGGCGACGAGGCTCCCGCCGGCGGAGGAACGTGCTTGCCGATGGTCTTGAACAGCTGGCCGATGAAGCCCTCGGGCGTCCAGTTGGCGAGGCCGATCTTGCCGCCGCGCCGGCACACGCGGGCCATCTCGGCCGCGGCGCGCGGCTGGTCCGGCGTGAACATCACGCCGAAGGTCGAGACGACCGCGTCGAAACTGCCGTCCGGAAACGGCAACGCCTCGGCGTCGGCTTCGCGAAACGTCATCGCGAGCCGATCGGCCGCGGCCCGCTCGCGGGCGCGC
>JAHBZV010000115.1 GCA_019635275.1 Burkholderiaceae bacterium
TGTCGCGCTGTTCTCGTTCGCCTACCTGAGCCTGTCGGCCGGGACGGGCGCGCTGATCCTGTTCGGCGCCGTGCAGCTCACGATGCTGGGCGCGGGACTGCGGGCCGGCGAGCGCTTCGCACCGGCCGCGTGGGCCGGGCTGGCCGCGGCGATCGCCGGGCTGTTCTACCTGGTTTCGCCGGGCGTTTCCGCCCCCGCGCCGCTGGGTGCGACCGCGATGGCGCTGGCCGGCGCCGCCTGGGGGGTTTACTCACTGCGCGGCCGCGGCATCGCCGACCCGCTCGCCGCGACGGCGTCGAATTTCGCGCGCGCGGCGCCGCTGGCGCTGGCGCTGTCGGCGCTCACTGCCGGCGCCGCGCATGCCGACGCGCCGGGCGTCGCGCTGGCGGTCGCGTCGGGGGCCCTGAGCTCCGGAATCGGCTACGTCATCTGGTACGCCGCGCTGCGCGGGCTGACGGCCATGCGAGCCGCGACCGTGCAGTTGTCCGTGCCGCCGATCGCGGCAATGGGCGGCGCCCTGATGCTGGCCGAGCCGATCACGCCGCGGCTGATGCTCGCGTCGGCCGCCATTCTCGGCGGCATCGCCGTCGTGCTGGCGACCCGGGCGCGGGCGGTGGCGCGCGGCGCCACGAACCCGTTGAGCCGCTGAGCCCGCGCCATGCTGCAGCGCCGGCTGACGATCCACGGGCTGGTGCAGGGGGTGGGGTTTCGCGTTTCGCTCGCGCGCGAGGCCCGGCGCCTCGGGCTGGCCGGCTGGGTCCGCAACCGTCGCGACGGCTCGGTGGAGGCGGTCGTGGCCGGCGACCCGGCGGCGGTCGAGGCCCTGACGCGCTGGGCGGCGTGCGGCCCGACGGCGGCGCGCGTCACGCGGGTGGACGTCGGGCCCGCGAGCGGCGAGTTCGTCGGCTTCGAGACGCGGCCGACCGACTGAGTCCCGATACTCCATACCCCTTTAAGGTAATAACGTCGCTATCATTAGGGTTATGGACGCCTTCCGGGCGCGCCATGAACATGCAAGGCAGCGGTCGCGGGGAGTGGCCTCGCGCCGGAATCGACAACAGGGCAGCAGGAGACACCGTGAAGCTCAGGATCAGTCAGATTGCGCTGGTGGTGGCAGGTTGCATGGCACCCGCGCTCGGTCACGCGACCAACGGCTACTTTTCGCACGGCTACGGAATCAAGGCCAAGGGGATGGCCGGCGTCGGTATCGCGCTGCCGCAGGACGCGATGGCCGCGGCGACCAACCCGGCCGGCATGGTCTTCGTCGGCAACCGGATGGACGTCGGGCTCGACGTGTTCATGCCGCAGCGCGAGGTCGAGATGGGCGGTATGACGTTCGACGGCGACGGACGCAACATGTTCTTCGTCCCCGACTTCGGCTACAACCGGATGATCAACCCGAACCTGTCGCTGGGCGTCGTCGTCTACGGCAACGGCGGGATGAACACCACTTACGAGACATCGCCGTTCGGGATGCCCGGGACGGCCGGCGTCGACCTGACCCAGCTGTTCATCGCGCCGACGGTCGCCTACAAGATCACACCCGACCACGCGGTCGGCGTCTCGCTGAACTTGGCGCACCAGCGCTTCTCGGCGTACGGCTTGCAGCCATTCGCGATGTTGGGGTTGTCATCGGATCCGACGAAGTTGACCAACAACGGCGAGGACTCCTCATCCGGTTGGGGCGTGCGAGTCGGCTGGACCGGCCGCATGAGCGACACGCTGACGCTCGGCGCGACCTACCAGACCAAGACGAAGATGAGCAAGTTCAAGGAGTACGCCGGCCTGTTCGCCGACGGCGGCGACTTCGACATCCCGGCCAACTACGGCGTGGGTATCGCGTTCAAGGCCACGCCGAAGCTGACGGTCGCTGCCGACGTCCAGCAGATCGACTATAGCGGCGTCGGGTCGGTCGGAAATCCGATGGCAAGCCCTGGCCGGCTTGGCGATCCGGGCGCCCCGGGCTTCGGCTGGCGCGACATGACCGTATTCAAGCTCGGCGCGAGCTACCAGTACAACGAGAAGCTCACGCTGCGCGGCGGCTTCAGCACCGGACGGCAGCCGATTCCGTCGAGCGAGGTGGCGTTCAACATCCTCGCTCCCGGCGTCATCGAGAACCACCTCACGCTCGGCGGCACTTGGCAGTTGGGGGGGGGCAAGGAGTTGAGCGTCGCTTACATGCACGGGTTCAAGAAGACGGTGAGCGGCAGCCTGCCGCCGTTCATGGGCGGCGGCACGGCCGACCTGCGCATGAGCCAGAACTCGCTGGGCGTCGCATTCGGCTGGCAGTTCTGACCGGAAACACGACGAGGGACGGACTTTGGGGTACCTGATCAACGGCGTCGAGGTCGAGGCGGACGAGGAAGGCTTCCTGCTCGAACCCGACTACAGCGAGGACGCGGTGCGCGCGATCGCGCAGGCCGAGGGCATCGAACTCACCGACGACCACTGGACGGTGGTCGCCTACCTGCGCGAACGCTTCCAGGAAGACGGCCACACGCCGAACTTCCGGAACATGCTGAAGGATTTCGAGGCATCGCATCCGGGCGTCGACTGGAAGACGAAGCTCTACGAGCTGTTTCCGAACCAGCCGGCCCGGCAGGGCCCTCGCGTCGCAGGCCTGACGAAGCCCTTCGGCAAGGGTGGGTACTGAAGGTACGCCGTCGGCAGGGGCCGCGCTTACCCGACGAGGGTATGGACGCGGCCCCCGCGATCGCGCGTAATTCTCGGTTACGCTCTGGCCGGCGGCCACGCGTGCGTGGCGCCTGGCGGCGAACGCCGATCGATCAACGAAGGGAGTATCGAGGATGAATTTCGACAAGGAACTCGACGCGCGGGGCCTGAACTGCCCGCTGCCGATCATCAAGACGAAGAAGGCGCTCAACGACCTGAGCTCCGGCCAGGTGCTGCGCGTCACGTCGACCGACTCCGGCTCGGTGAAGGACATGGAAGCCTTCGCCAAGCAGACCGGCAACGAGCTGCTGTCGTCCGGGGAAGAGGGCGGCAACTTCGTGTTCCTGATCAAGAAGAAGTAGGCCGGCACGCATCGCCCGCCGGCGTCGACAGGGCGTCAACGCGAATTGCAAAGAGGGAGACGAATGGAACCGAAGAAGATGGCGATCATCGCCACCAAGGGCACGCTCGATTGGGCGTACCCGCCGCTGATCCTGTCTTCGACGGCAGCTGCGCTCGGCTACGAAGTGCAGGTGTTCTGCACCTTCTACGGCCTGTCGCTGCTGCGCAAGGACCTGAGCGGCATCAGGATCAGCCCGCTGGCCAACCCGGCGATGCCGATGCCCGTGCCGATGCCGGTGCTGGTGCAGGCGCTTCCCGGCATGGAAGCGATGGCGACGATGATGATGAAGAACAAGATGAAGGCCAAGGGCGTGGC
>JAHBZV010000116.1 GCA_019635275.1 Burkholderiaceae bacterium
CCCTGGGACCAGGCGCTGGACATCATCCTGCAGTCCAAGGGCCTGGACATGCGCAAGAACGGCAACGTGATCATGGTCGCGCCGCGCGACGAGATCGCCGCGAAGGAGAAGCTCGACCTCGAGTCGCGCGCGCAGATCTCCGAGATCGAGCCGGTGCGCACCGAGACCTTCCAGCTGAACTACCAGAAGGCCGACGCGTTGCAGAAACTGCTGGCCGACGAGAAGCAACGCGTGCTGTCCAAGCGCGGCAGCGTCGTCGTCGACGAGCGCACGAACAAGGTGTTCGTGCAGGACACCGTCTCGCGCCTGGAGGAAGTGCGCAAGATCATCGCGCAGGTCGACGTGCCCGTGCGGCAGGTTCTGATCGAGGCGCGAATCGTCGAGGCCGACGACCGCTTCTCGCGCAACCTCGGCGTGAGGCTGGGCTACAACCGCGTCAACTTTCCCGCCGGCGGCGTCGCGGGGCAAGGCACGATCGCCGGTAACCTGCAGGGCGTGCACGACCTGACGCCGTTGCCGGGCGCGGTGGGCACGGGCTCGACGGCGCTCTCCAACACGAACTTCGTGAACCTGCCGGCGGCCAACATCTCGGGGGTCAACCCGTCGACCTTCGCGATCAGCCTGTTCAATTCGAACCTGACGCGGTTCCTGAATCTCGAGATCTCGGCGCTCGAAGCCGACCAGCGCGGCAAGGTCGTGTCGAGCCCGCGGGTGCTGACCGCCGACCAGGGCAAGGCGATCATCGAGCAGGGCACCGAGTTGCCGTACCAGCAGGCGACGTCGAGCGGCGCGACCTCGATCCAGTTCCGCAAGGCCAACCTGAAGCTCGAGGTGACGCCGCAGATCACGCCCGAGGGCAACGTGATCATGTCGGTCGAGGTCAACCGCGACGCGGTCGGGCAGCTCACGCCCGCGGGGTTCGCGATCGACACCCGCCGCGTCAACACGCAGGTGCTGGTCGAGAACGGCGGCACCGTCGTGATCGGCGGCATCTACGAGCAGTTCGAGCGCGACAACGTCAACAAGGTGCCGCTGCTCGGCGACCTGCCGGTCATCGGCAACGCGTTCAAGAACACGAGCCGCACGAACAACCGTACCGAGCTGCTGGTGTTCCTCACGCCGCGCGTCGTGACCGATACCGCGATGGCGCGGTGATGGCGACGCCGGGCCGTACCTGCCGGCGCCGCTGCTGATGGCCTCGCACGGCGCGGCGCCCGAGGGTGCCGCGTCCCGCCCGATCGTCCTGGTCGGGATGATGGGATCGGGCAAGTCCACCGTCGGCCGCCGGCTCGCGGCGCGGTTGCGCCGAAGCTTCGTCGACGCCGACAAGGTGCTCGAGGAGCGCTGCGGCGTGCCGATCGCGACGGTGTTCGAGCTCGAGGGCGAGGAAGGTTTCCGCCGCCGCGAGGCGGCGATCCTCGACGAGCTGACGCGACAGCCCTCGATCGTGCTCGCCACGGGCGGCGGAGCGGTGATGCGCGACGAGAATCGCCGCCTGCTCGCCGAGCGTGGCCTGGTGATCTTCCTGCAGGCTTCGCTCGCCGACCTGTGGCAACGGCTGCGGCGCGACCGCACGAGGCCGCTGCTGCAGACCGGGAACCCGCGCGAGCGCATTGCCGAGCTGCTTGCGCTGCGCGAGCCGCTCTATCGCGAGATCGCCACGCTTACCGTGGTGAGCGCGCGCCAGCCGGTCGACGAGCTGGTCGCCGATATAATCGGGCGTCTTCCCGAAGAAATCCGGGCCGAATCCCGGGCCGACTCCGGGCCCGGCTCCGGGTCCGGCTGAGGCCCCACTCCCGTGCCGCATGACTGTTCGCGAACTGCGTGTTTCGCTCGGCGAGCGTAGCTACCCGATCCTCATCGGAGCCGGGCTGCTCGGCGGCAGCGACGCGCTGGCGAAACTGGCGCAGGGCCGCCAGGTCGCGGTGGTCAGCAACGACACGGTCGGCGAGCTGTACGAGGCGCGGCTCGCCGAGTCGCTGGCCGGGGCGGCAGCGCGCGTGTCGATCCGCCTTCCCGACGGAGAGGCCTACAAGAACTGGGAGTCCCTGGACCGGGTCTTCGACCGCCTGCTTCGCGAGCGCTTCGACCGGCAGTGCCTGCTGGTGGCCCTCGGCGGCGGCGTGATCGGCGACCTGACGGGGTTCGCCGCGGCGGTCTACCAGCGCGGCGTCGACTTCGTGCAGGTGCCGACGACGCTGCTGGCCCAGGTCGATTCGTCGGTCGGCGGCAAGACGGCGATCAACCATCCGCTGGGCAAGAACATGATCGGCGCGTTCCACCAGCCGAAGCTGGTACTGGCCGACGTGGACACGCTGCGCACGCTGCCGCCGCGCGAGATCTCGGCGGGCCTGGCCGAGATGATCAAGCACGGGGCGATCGCCGATCCCGGGTATCTCGCCCGGCTCGAGCGCGACCTCGCCGCGTTGCGCGCCTGCGACGCCGCGGCGCTCGTCGACGCAGTCCTGCGCTCCTGCGAGATCAAGGCCGCCGTCGTCGCAGCCGACGAGCGTGAGGCGGGCGTGCGCGCCACGCTGAATTTCGGGCACACGTTCGGCCATGCGATCGAGGCGGGACTCGGCTACGGCCAGTGGCTGCACGGCGAGGCGGTCGGCGCAGGCATGGTGATGGCGGCCGACCTGTCGCGCCGGCTCGGGCTGGTCGACGCTGCGCTGGTCGAGCGCCTGCGCGGCACGATCGCCGCCGCCGGCCTGCCGGTTCGCGGCCCGGCGTGGTCGTTCGAGCGCTATGTCGAGCTGATGAGCGTCGACAAGAAGGCGCAGCAGGGCACGCCCAAGTTCGTGCTGCTCGAGCGCCTGGGGCTGGCCCGCGTGCAGCGGGTGCCCGACGAGCCGCTGCGCGCGACGATCGGCGCCTGCACCGGCTGAGCCGCGGTGGCGCCGACGACAGGGCCAGCCTGGGCGCGCACGGCCGCAAGGCTCGCCCCGTGGGCAGCCGATCCGGACGCCAGCCGGGGCCGCCGCCACGCCGAGCCGCGCGCGACGACGCGCAGCGAGTTCCAGCGCGACCGCGACCGGATCGTCCACTGCACGGCGTTCCGGCGTCTCGAGTACAAGACGCAGGTCTTCGTGAACCACGAAGGCGACCTGTTCCGGACCCGGCTCACGCACTCGATCGAGGTGGCGCAGATCGGGCGTTCGATCGGCCGCAGCCTGGGGCTGGCCGAGGACCTGGTCGAGGCGATTGCGCTGGCGCACGACCTCGGCCACACGCCGTTCGGCCACGCCGGACAGGACGCGCTGCACGAATGCATGCGCGAGCACGGCGGCTTCGAGCACAACCTGCAGTCGCTGCGCGTGGTCGACGAGCTCGAGCAACGCTA
>JAHBZV010000117.1 GCA_019635275.1 Burkholderiaceae bacterium
AGGGCCGTGCTCGTCGGCCTTCAATTCGGCGGCGAGCCCGAAGTCGCTCATCTTCCAGCCGAGCGCGCCGAGGAGCTCCTCCATCGACGCGCGCGTGCCGGAGCCCGGATTGCCGACGTTGAAGCGCTTGCCCTTGAAGTCGGCGAAGCTCTGCACGTTGGCTTCCTTGCGCGCCACCACGGTGAACGGCTCGGGGTGCACCGAGAACACCGCGCGCTCGTCCGCCCAGGCGCCGGCGTCCTTGAACTGCCCGGCACCCTTCAGTGCGTTGTACTGCACGTCGGATTGCGCGAAGCCGAGATCGAGCTCGCCCGCCTTGATCGTGTTGACGTTGAACACCGAGCCGCCGGTCGACTCGACCGAGCAGCGGATGCCATGCTTGGAACGATCCTTGTTGACCAGCCTGCAGATCGCGCCGCCGGCCGCGTAGTAGACCCCGGTGACGCCGCCGGTGCCGATGGTGATGAATTTCGACTGGGCCGCCACCGGCGCCGCGAACGCGGCCGCCGACAGCGCGGCACCGGCGATCGCAGCGAGACGCGCGGTTCGGATGGTCTGCTTCATGCGGAGGACTCCCTGTCTTTCTCTTGTTGGAACCGACTCATTATGCTGATCCCGCCGCCCGAGGCAAGTCGGGAAAGCGTGGCCCGCCCGCGCGACGCGCGAGCGCTCCGGTCGCGTTCGACGCCGCTCAGCGCGGCGCACCCGCCAGCGCCGCGATCGACGCGTCGACTGCCTCGCCGAGCCGCTCGACGATCTGCCCGACCTCCTGCGGCGCGACGATGAACGGGGGTGCCAGCAACACGTGGTCGCCCAGGCGGCCGTCGATCGTGCCGCCCATCGGGTAGACCATCAGGCCGCGCGCCATCGACTCCTGCCTGATGCGCGCGTGCAGCTTCAGCGCGGGATCGAACGACGTCTTCGCCTCGCGGTCGGCCACCAGTTCGATCGCCATGAACAGGCCGCGGCCACGAATGTCGCCGACGTGCGGGTGGGTGCCGAAGCGCCGCACGAGCCCGGCGCGCAGGTCCTCGCCGCGCTGCACGCAGGCATCGAGCAGGCGGTCGCGCCGGATGACCCTTTGCACCGCGAGCGCCGCCGAGCACGCCACGGCGTGGCCGAGGTACGTGTGCCCGTGCTGGAAGAAGCCGCTGCCGCGTGCGAACGCGTCGACCACGCGCTGCTGCACCAGCACGGCCCCGATCGGCTGGTACCCGCCCCCGAGCCCCTTGGCGATCGTCATCAGGTCGGGCGAAACGCCCTCCTGCTCGCAGGCGTGCAGCGTGCCGGTGCGGCCCATGCCGCACATCACCTCGTCGAGGATCAGCAGGATGCCGTGGCGATCGCAAAGCTCGCGAACGCCACGGAAGTAGCCGGGCACCGGCGTGAGCGCGCCCGAAGTGGCCCCGCCCACGGTCTCGGCGACGAAGGCGATCACGTTGTGCGGCCCGAGCCGTTCGATCTCGGCCGCGAGCTCGGCGACCAGGCGCTGACCGTAGGCCTCGGGCGTCTCGCCCGTACCGCGGTCGCGGTACTCGTAGCACGGCGACACGTGCGCGACATCGATCAGCAGCGGCGCGAACTGCGCGCGGCGCCAGGCATTGCCGCCGACCGCCAGCGCCCCGAGCGTATTGCCGTGGTAGCTCTGCCGGCGCGCGATGAAGTGGCGCCGCTCGGGTTGCCCGATCTCGACGAAGTACTGGCGCGCCATCTTCAGCGCCGCCTCGATCGCCTCCGAGCCGCCCGACACGAAGTAGACCTGAGCGATCCCCTGCGGCGCGTCGGCCACCAGCGTCTCGGCCAGTTGCTCGGCGACTTCGGTCGTGAAGAAGCTGGTGTGCGCGTAGGAAAGCCGGTCGATCTGGGCGTGCATCGCGGCGACGACGTCGGGGTGTCCGTGGCCGAGGCACGAGACGGCCGCGCCGCCCGATGCGTCGATGTAGGCCTTGCCCTCGGCGTCGCGCAGCCACACGCCGCTGCCCGAAACGGCGACCGGGAACCTGCGTCCGAGCGTGCGGTGGAATACGCGTGTCATGGCGCGCAGGATAGCGCAGTCACTGCGACGCGAGGACCTGGTCGAGCGCGCGCCCGCTGGGCTCGGTGATGCGCATGCGCACCGGCACGATGCGCGCGTCCAGGGCGAGCCAGACGTCGATCGCCGGGTCGTCCTCGCTCGTGCCGGCGCGGCTCAGGCGCATGGCCCTCACCACGCCGGCGTCGGTCGTCACCGGCTCCTCGCCGAGCACGCGCCAACCCACCGACTCGACGTTCGAGCTGCCGAGCATCGGCAGATGGATCGTCGCGCCGGGTTCGAACAGCGCCGGCCGCGACTGCCGCAGCAGCGCCAGCTGCACCGCGGCCGACAGGCGATCCTGCACGCCGGGCGGCGCTTCGCGCCGCAGGCCCGAGCCGAAGACGACCTCGCCCCTCGCGGCGTCGATCGTCGCCCAGCGCGGCGCGCGGTCGCCACGCTGCTCGCGATAGATCGACGGCGCGAGCCCGGCCGCCGACACGGTGCCGACGCTGTCCTGTACCAGCGTTCCGCGGTAGAACCACGCGATGAGCCCCTGCGCCCGGCCCTCGCTGTGCAACTGGTATCGATCCGCGCCGATGGCGAACGACTGCTCGAGCGTCGCGACCACGTTGCCGTCTGCCGGATCGCCGTAATGGACCCGATAGCGCACGGAACCGGACTGCGGCGTCACCACGATCGGCGGCTCGGGGGACGGCGGAGGAATCGCGGGCTCGCCGGTCAACGGCTCCGCGCCGGGCGCCGCCGCCCCGGCGGGCATCGGCCCGGCCGGCGCCGCACCTTGCGCCGTGCCCGCTGCGTCGGACCCGGGCTCGTCTGCGGACACGGGTTCGCCCTCGGCGATCGACGCTCCGGGTCCATCGACCCGCTGCGTCGGTGCGGGCGCCTCGGCGACGGGCCTCGGCACGGATTTCGGCGCCGCATGCGGCGCGGGGCGAGGCTTCGCGCGCGGCGGGGGCTTGGGCCTGGCGGGCGGCGGCGGTTCGACTGCAGGGGGCGGTGGCGCCGGCGCCGCGGGCTCGATCAGGCTCACGGTCACCGGCAGCGCAGCGGGCGCAGGCGGAGAGAACCAGCCGGACAGGCTGGCGCCGCGCAGCACGGCCAGGTGCGCGGCGAGCGACAGCAGCAGGAGAGCAATGACCGCCGGCGCGCGTCCGGCCCATCGCGCGAGGGCACGCATCGCGCGATTCTATCCGCCGCGCCGCTGCCGAGCCGCCCGGGTCACCTGC
>JAHBZV010000118.1 GCA_019635275.1 Burkholderiaceae bacterium
GGCGCGCACGTCGGGGAAGATCGCACCCATTCGCTCGAGCCAGCCGATGCGTTGCGCCTCGGTCGCGGCGAGGTCCAGTCGCGCGATCTCGGCCGCGCTGCGCTCGGCGATCGCCGCGCCCGACAACGATCGCGCGTAGCTGATCTCGAGCGCGAAGGCGTCCGTGCCGATGTGCTCGGGGTCGAGGCCGCGCGGCCCGACCCAGAGCCGCGCGTCGTAGATGCGCAGTCCGAGCCAGTGCAGCGCGCCCTCGCCGGCCAGGCGGGCGGACGGCAGCGTGGCGCGAATCGGGGCGGGCGCGGCCGTGCGGGGAGCGGTCGTGGCCGCACTGGCCTCGGGTGCCGCCGGTGCGGCCTGGATCGCTCCGGCTGGCGACGCCGTCGCTGTCGACGACGCCGGCGAGTCGCGCGAGGGCCCCACGGCGTGCGCGTTCGCCACCGCCAGCACGCCGGCGAGGGCCAGCGCGTGCGCGGGCGCCGTCGGCGGCCAGCCGCAGGACCGGTGTCGGAAGGCCGGGTGCCTCATCGCTGCTCGATCGTGAACTGGACGACGTCGGTGTTGCCGTGCCTGAAGGCGGCCTCGCAGTAGGCGAGGTAGAACTCCCAGGTGCGCACGAAGCGGCCGTCGAAGCCGAGCGCACGTACCGCCGCGAGGCGCGCGACGAAGCGCTCGCGCCACTGGCGCAGCGTGAGCGCGTAGTCCGGGCCGAAGGCGAAGCGGTCGACGATGCGCAGGCCGGCCACCTCGACTTCCTGCGCGAAGCGCGAAGCACTCGGAAGCATGCCGCCGGGAAAGACGTACTGCTGGATGAAGTCCGTGCCGCGGCGGTAGCGGTCGAACAGCGCGTCGTCGATGACGATCGTCTGGACCACCGCGCGGCCCCGCGGGGCGAGGCAGCGGCGCAAGGTCCGGAAGTACTCCGGCCAGTAGCGCTCGCCGACGGCCTCGAACATCTCGATCGACGCGATGCCGTCGTAGCGCCCGGCCTCGTCGCGGTAGTCGCGCAGCTCGAAGCGTGCACGGTCGGCGAGTCCGGCGCCGGCGATGCGCTCGCGCGCCCAGGCGAGCTGTTCGGTCGACAGCGTGAGCCCGGTCACCGACAGGCCGCGTCGCGCGGCCACTTCGGCGAACGCCCCCCAGCCGCAGCCGATCTCGAGCACCGACGCACCGGCCGGCAGCGCGAGCGCGTCTAGGATGCGCGCGTACTTGGCGTCCTGGGCGTCCTTCAGCGGCCTTCGATCGTCGCCGTCGAACAGCGCGCTCGAGTAGGTCATCCCTTCGTCGAGCCACAACCGGTAGAAGTCGTTGCCGAGGTCGTAGTGGGCGTGGATGTTCCTGCGTGCGCCGGCGCGCGTGTTGCGGTGGAGCAGGTGGCGAATCCGGTCGGCGAGGCGCCCGAGCCAGTGGCCATAGACCGCGTCCTCGATGGCGTTTCGATTGGCGACGGCCACCGAGAGCAGGTCCGCCAGCGAGTCGGTGCTCCAGTCGCCGGCGATGTACGCCTCGGCGAAGCCGACGTCGCCGCGACGCAGCGCGGCGTCGAACGCGTTCCAGTTGCGCAGCCGCATGGTGGCGGTCGGTTGCCCGCCGCCGAAGCGCAGCTGGCGGCCGTCGGGCGTCACGAGCTTCAGTTCGCCGTGGCCGATCCGCTCGAGCAGCCGCAGGACGAAGCGCGCCCCACGCGACGGCGGCTCGGGGTGGCGGGCGCCCGGTGGCACGAATGCCGCCGACGCGTCGGAGTGCTGGATGGTCATCGGGTCCCCCGGGTGGCGACGGCAGGGGTCCTGCCGCGAAAAGGCACGCGCCGCGCCCACAACCTGAGCGCCTGCCAGTGGATACGAACGATCACGCCCACGGTGAACAGCGGATAGCCGAGCAGCGCGCGCGCGACACCCCCGACGTCGAGCGCCGCGAAGCGGCCGCTCTGGCTCGTCGTCAGCAGCGGACCGTCGCGGTCGTCGTAGTCGATGCGCGCGACGGCGCGCTCCGCGGTCGTGACGAAACGGAAGCGGTAGCGGCCTTCCACGTCGCAGAACGGCGACACGTGGAAGACCTTCGCCGCAGCGAGCTCGGCGCCCGCGCCGATCGGCGTGCCCGGCGCATCGCCTAGCACATAGCAGTGGCGCTCGCCGAAAGTGTTGTTCACCTCGGCGATCACCGCAACGAGGGCGCCGTCGCGACGGTGGCAGAACCAGAAGCTCACCGGCTTGAACGCATAGCCGAGCACGCGCGGCAGCGCATGCAGCCAGACGTCGCCGTCGGCGACGATGCCGGCCTCGCGCAGCATGGCCCCGACCCAGACGCGTAGCGGCCGACCGTCGCCGTGGTCCTCGCGCCGGAACCCGACGAGGGCGGCGCGGTTCACGCCGAACAGCCAGGAGCCGGCGCGCGCCTCGAGTTCGTCGAGCGGCGCGCGCACGAAGAACGCGCGGTAGCGGAACGCGTGCAGCACCGGCCGCAGCCGCGCGTGGCGCACTTCGCCGAATGCCAGGCGCCAGTGGGGCAGGCCGGGGCGCATCGCCTGCGGCTCTCAGGCTGCGCGGCGCAACGCGGGCGCGCGCTGCAGCAGCGACGAGGCCACCGCCAGACCCGACTTCAGGCCGTCCTCGTGGAACCCGTAGCCGGTCCAGGCGCCGGCGAACCACGTGTTCGAGCGCCCCTGCAGGCTGGCGAGCCGCCGCTGGGCCGCGGCGGCTCCGACGTCGAACAGCGGGTGCTCGTAGTCGATGCGGGCGATGACCTTGTCCGGCGCGGGCGGCGAGAGCGGATTCAGGCTCACCATCAGCGGCGTCGAGAAGGGCAGCGGCTGGAGCCGGTTCAACCAGTAGGTGACCGACACCTCGGGCGCTTCGCGGTCGCCGTTGCCCAGGTAGTTCCAGGCCGCCCATGCGGCGCGCCGCCTGGGCATCAGCGCGACGTCGGTGTGCAGCCACGCGTGGTTCGGATGGTAGGGCACCGCGGAGAGCACCGCGCGCTCGTCGCGGTCGGCTTCGGCGAGCAGGCGCAGCGACTGGCTGCTGTGGCAGGCGAGCACGACGTGGTCGAAGACCTCGGTGCCGGAGTCGGTGACGACGTGCACCTTGCCGTCGATCGCGGTCGTGCGCCGGGAGACGGCGCGCACCGGCGTGCCGAGTCGCACGTCGTCGAGCCGCGCGAGGATGCGCTCGACGTACTGCCGCGCGCCGCCT
>JAHBZV010000119.1 GCA_019635275.1 Burkholderiaceae bacterium
CCTCGCAGGCCGCGACCACGGCAGGCTGCGGGGGCAGCCCGGCGCGCATGTCGGTGAGCAGGCCGATTCGCAGCCGCTTCGCGTCGAGCCCGTCGAGTTGCGCCGCGTAGTCCACCGGCTGGTAGGGCAGGCTCATGAAGTCGCGCCGGTCCGGCCGGGCGAGTTCGTTCATCAGCAGCGCCGCGTCGTGCACGCTGCGCGTCATCGGCCCCGCGACCCGGCCCATGTAGGGCGGGTCGATCGGCACCCTGCCGAGGCTGGGCTTGAGCGCGAAAAGCCCGCAGTGGGTCGCGGGCAGGCGAACGGATCCGCCGATGTCGGTGCCGACGTGCAGCGGGCCGTAACCTGCGGCCGCGGCGGCCGCCGCGCCCGACGACGAGCCCGACGTGTTGCGGTCGAGCCGCCACGGATTGCGCGTGACGCCGTGGATCGAGGACACGCCCGACGACAGCATCCCGAAATCGGGCATCGTCGTCTTGCCGACGATGACGCAGCCGGCCTCGCGCACGCGCGCCGCCGGCGGCGCGTCGGCGGGCTTGGGAACAAGCGCGGTCGCGCCGGTGCCGAGCGGTGCCGGGTCGCCCTTCGTGTACAGGTTCTCCTTCAGCGTGACCGGCACGCCGTCGAGCGCCGACAACGGCCGGCCGGCGCGCCAGCGTGCCTCGGACTCGCGCGCCGCCGCGAGCGCCGCGTCGCGGTGGACGAGGTACATCGCGTTGATCAGCGGTTCCCAGGCGTCGACGCGCTCGAGCACCGCGCGCAGCGCGTCGACCGGCGATGCCTCGCCGCTGCGAAACGCCGCCGCCAGCCGCGCGGCGCCCAGGTCTGCCAGCGAGTGCATCCCGGACTGCGCCGGATCAGCGCGGCAGGTCCGACGCGCCCATCAGGAACTCGTCGACCGCGCGCGCGCACTGCCGGCCCTCGCGGATTGCCCAGACGACCAGCGACTGGCCGCGGCGCATGTCGCCGGCCGCGAACACCTTCGGCACGTTGGTCGCGTAGCAGCCCGCGCCGTCGGTGCTCGCCTGCGCGTTGCCACGCGCGTCCTTGTGCACGCCGAACGCCTCGAGCACCTTGGCGACCGGCGAGACGAAGCCCATCGCGAACAGCACCAGCTCGGCCGGCAGCTCGAACTCCGAGCCGGGCACCTCGGCCATCTTCATCTGGCCGCTGGCCTCGTCCTTCTTCCACTCGACGCGCGCGGCAAGCAGTGCCCTGACGTTGCCCTTGCCGTCGTCGACGAAGCGCTTGGTGGTGACCGCCCAGTCGCGCGCGCAACCCTCCTCGTGCGACGACGAGGTGCGCAGCTTGTAGGGCCAGTTGGGCCACGTCAGCGGCTTGTTCTCGTGCTCCGGCGGCTGGGGCATCAGCTCGAACTGCGTCACCGACTTCGCGCCCTGGCGGTTGCTGGTGCCGACGCAGTCGGAGCCGGTGTCGCCGCCGCCGATCACGATGACCCGCTTGCCGGTGGCGAGGATCTGCTTGTCGACCTTGTCGCCGGCCACGACCTTGTTCTGCTGCGGCAGGAACTCCATCGCGAAGTGCACGCCGCGCAGCTCGCGGCCGGGCACCGGCAGGTCGCGGGGTAGCTCTGCGCCGCCGGTCAGCGCGACCGCGTCGAATTCCTCGAGCAGCTTCGCAGCCGGCAGCGTCTCGCGCGACCAGTCGGTGACCCCGCTCGCGCCCGCCTCGCCGACCAGCACGCCGGTGCGGAAGCGCACGCCCTCGGCCTGCATCTGCTCGACGCGGCGATCGATGTGGTGCTTCTCGAGCTTGAAGTCGGGAATGCCGTAGCGCAGCAGCCCGCCGATCCGGTCGTTCTTCTCGAACACCGTGACCTCGTGGCCGGCACGCGCGAGCTGCTGCGCGCAGGCCAGCCCTGCGGGGCCCGAACCGACCACCGCGACCTTCTTGCCGGTCGGGCGTGCGGGCGGCTGCGGCACCACCCAGCCCATCTCCCAGCCCTTGTCGATGATCGCGTGCTCGATCGACTTGATGCCCACCGGGTCGCTGTTGATGTTCAGCGTGCAGGCCGCCTCGCACGGCGCCGGGCAGATGCGGCCGGTGAACTCGGGGAAGTTGTTGGTCGAGTGAAGCGTGTCGAGCGCGAGCTTCCAGTTGCCCCGGTAGACCAGGTCGTTCCAGTCGGGAATGATGTTGTTGACCGGGCAGCCGTTCTGGCAGAACGGGATGCCGCAGTCCATGCAGCGTGCGCCCTGTTTCGACGCTTCCTCGTCGGACAGGTGCATGACGAACTCACGGTAGTGCCGCACGCGCGCTTTCGCGTCTTCGGCGGCCTCCTGGAGACGCTGGAACTCGAGGAACCCTGTGACTTTGCCCATTTCGCTGCTTCGTTCGCGCTGTGTCGTTCGGTAGGTGCCTGGCGGCGCTGCCCGCCGCGCCGCTCAGGCCGTGGTCTTCTTCTGCTTCGGCCGGACCTGCTGCTTCGCGTGGATCTCGCCGAGCGCGCGCTTGTACTCGCTCGGGAAGACCTTGACGAACTGCGCGCGGCTGCGGTCCCAGTGGTCGAGGATCGTCCGCGCCTTCTCGCTGCCGGTGAAGCGGAAGTGCTTCTCGATCAGCCCCTTCAGGATGATCTCGTCGCACTCGCCGCGATGCCAGGTCGCCGGATCGGTCTGCACCAGCTGCTCGGAAGTCGACAGTACCCGCTCGAGCCCGACCATCGACAGGTTGCAGCGCGACTCGAAGCGGCCGTCCGGATCGAAGACGTAGGCGATCCCCCCCGACATGCCGGCGGCGAAGTTGCGGCCGGTGTCGCCGAGCACGACGACGGTGCCGCCCGTCATGTATTCGCAGCCGTGGTCGCCGGTGCCTTCGACGACCGCGGTCGCACCCGAGTTGCGCACGCAGAAGCGCTCGCCGGCGACGCCCGAGAAGAACGCCTCGCCGTCGATCGCCCCGTACATCACGGTGTTGCCGACGATGATGTTCTGGTCGGCCTGGCCGCGGAAGTCGTTGGTCGGCCGCACGATGATGCGCCCGCCCGACATCCCCTTGCCCACGTAGTCGTTCGCCTGCCCGACCAGGTCGAGCGTGACGCCGCTGGCGAGGAACGCGCCCAGGCTCTGCCCGGCCGTGCCGTTGAGCTGGATGTGGATCGTGTCGTCGGGCAGGCCCTCGTGCCCGTAGCGGCGCGCGACCTCGCCCGAGAGCATCGTGCCGAC
>JAHBZV010000012.1 GCA_019635275.1 Burkholderiaceae bacterium
TGATGTCCTTCGCGACCGCGGTGCCGGCCAGCATCGCGCCTGCGACGAGCGGCAGCGCGCAGCGGCCGGCACGCTTCAGAAGCGGGAAAAGCTGCATGGAGTCTCTCCTCATGGGGGTTCGGGCCCGGTCCGGGAGCCGGGGTCTGGGCGTAAGCGTTGCAAGGCACGTGCCAGCCTCGCCCCCGGCTGAAGGCTTTGATCGACAAGGGAAAGCCACCGGCGCCAGCCGGGTCGACTGATCGGAATCCATACACCTGGCGGCGGTCAGGATGTCCGTGGTTCGGACATCGACCGGGGTGGAGCGGCTGCGGTGCCGGTTCGCCGGACAACGGCGCGGCGTGGCGCGCGCGCCACTCGACGCACTGCATCGCGCGAGGCCCCGGCGCCGCGCCCCTTGCCGCAGATCAAGCAGCACGTTCGGCGCGTCGCTCGCCGGGCACGTCGTCTGGCCATCGCGCGCGTTGCCGGGTTAGAGTGAATCGGCCGATTCCGGCCGAACAGCCGCTTTGAAAGATGCGCACCGCGCAATGAGACTCCCGGGCACAGACCGCGCGTTGCGCGCGCTCTTTGCGGCCAGCGCGGCGTGCCTGGCCGTCGTCGTCGGCCTCGCGGCCGCGCAAGCGCCGACGGCGCCCGCTGGCGGCGCGCACTACGTGGGCGAGAAGGCGTGCATCGCGTGCCACGGCCAGGAGAACGCGCATTTCACGCAGACCCTCCATGCGAAGGCCTTCCGCCTGAATCCGAGGAACGAGAGCGAAGCGCGGGTCTGCGAGGCCTGCCACGGCCCCGGCTCGGCGCACGCGAGGAACGCAACGGACAAGCGCCTGATCATCGGCTTCACGAAAGGCTGGGGCACGCCGATCGAGGTCCAGGACGGGCAGTGCCTGGCTTGCCACCGCGGGGGCAATCGCCTGCATTGGCCCGGCTCGATCCACGCCGACAACCGGGTCGGCTGCGCCGACTGCCACAACCCGATGGCGAGGCTGTCTGCCGGCGGCCTGCTGGTTCGGCAGAGCATCTCCGAGACGTGCTACCAGTGCCACGCGCAGCAGCGCGCCGAGTTCCGCAAGCGATCGCACATGCCGCTGCCCGAGGGCAAGATGTCCTGTACCGATTGCCACAACCCGCACGGCTCTCCGACCGACGCGCTGATCAAGGCCGACAGCGTCAACCAGCTCTGCTATGCCTGCCACGCCGAGTTGCGCGGCCCGTTCGTCTGGGAGCACGCGCCGGTCCGCGAGAACTGCCTGAACTGCCACCTTCCGCACGGCTCGAACCACGACAAGCTGCTCGACAGCCCGCGACAGGTGCAGTGCCTCGCCTGCCACAACCCGGTGACCGGACATCCGGGCCAGCGTGCGATCGCGAGGCCCTGCGAGACCTGCCACACGAAGGTTCACGGCAGCAACCACCCGTCCGGCGCGTCTCTGCTGCGCTGAGCCGGGCAAGGTTGCCGACGCGATGGATACCCGCGACCGCCCTCCCGATGCGCGCCACCGCTGGCGCCGCCGTGCGCTGGCGTCGTGCGTCGGGGCAGCGCTCGCACCGGTCGCAGCCGGTTCCGCATGGGCCGACTCGGGGGTCGGCGTGGACACCGAACTGGGCAACGCGCTGAATCCGTACGCGATCGGCACGACGCGGGAACGCGATTTCGAGGGCATGGGCGTGACCCCCTTTCCGCGCACGCCGACCGGCTGGCTGCATCGCTGGCCGCCCGCGGCGCCGCAGCCCACGCAATCCCCGTCGGGCTGGGAATACTCGGGCGCCATCGAGGCCGGGGCGATCTTCGGCGCAGGCAACGAACGCTCCGCGCTGTTCCGGGCCTACAAGGACCTCGACAACGGGCCGTACCTGAACAAGTTCCGGATACAAGCCGACAAGCCCGA
The DNA here is from genome assembly GCA_019635275.1 of Burkholderiaceae bacterium. Lineage (GTDB taxonomy): Bacteria > Pseudomonadota > Gammaproteobacteria > Burkholderiales > Burkholderiaceae_E > Zeimonas. The sequence continues at coordinate 1,887 of JAHBZV010000012.1, forward strand.
CACGGCGCGATTCATCGAGGTCTTCGGCGGCGGCACGGCCTTCGACGACCAGTTCTACTCGCTGCGGCTGGGACGCTACAACGACTGGCGGCTGCACGCGTTCTACGACGAGACGCCGCACGTCTTCACCAGCACCTACCGCAGCCTCTGGCGCGGGGTGGGCAGCGGCAGCCTGACGCTGAACCGGCTGGCGCCGGGCGGCACGACCGACCGGTCCGCCACGAACGCCGACATCCGGGCGGCGGTGAGCGCCACGCCGTTCTCCGAACTGGGGATCGTGCGCAGGAAGGGCGGCGTACGCATCGACGCGAACCTTCCCGGCGACTGGAAGGTGTTCGCCAGCTACACGAGCGAGAAGCGGCAGGGGGCGAAGCCTTCCTCGGCGGCATTCGGAGGCGGCGGCGGCGCGGGCGGCGGTGGCACGGGCGGCGCCGGCGGAGGTGGCGGCAGCGGCGGCGGCGGAGGTGGCGGCGGCGGTGGCACGGGTGGCGGCGGCGCGGGTGGCGGCGGAGGGGGCGCCAGCCTCGACGTGCCCGAGTCCGTCGACAGCGACACGCACGACATCGTGGCCGGCGTGCAGTGGGCGGACACGTCGAGCAGCTTCAACGCGCAAGTCTCGGCTTCGTTCTTCCGCAACAACCTCGCGACGACGACGTTCGAGAATCCGCTGTTCGTGACACCGGCCAACGGCCTCGCGGCCGGCGCCGGCTCGGGAGCGCTCCCGATCGGCCGCCTCGGCCTGGATCCGGACAACGACTCGCTCGGCTTCAAGGGCGAATACGCGCGTCGCCTCCCCGACTTCTTCAACGGCTACTTCACCGCCGTGGTGTCGGCCAACCGGATGCGGCAGAACGACGACCTGATCGCGCCGACGCCGTATGCCGGCGCACTGGTCGACGGCGTGCCCGGCGGCGCGTGGAACACGGCCGCGTCGCTGGGCAGGCCATCCGCCGGGGCGAAGATCGACTCGCGGCTGGTCGACCTGGGCCTGAGCCTGAAGCCGACCAGCAAGCTCGCAGTGAAAGGCAAGGTCCGCCGCTTCGAGACCGAGAACTCGACACGGTACTGGTCGTGCAACCGGCTGACGGGCCAGTGGGGCCAGCTGAACAACGACGGAAGTGGCGCCGCGATGGTCAACGCGCCGGTCTACGCCGCCGGCGGCTGCGACGTCGCCGCGGTGCAGGCGCTCGGCGTCGTCCCGGACGTCGGCAACGTGCGGATCGGCAGCATTCCCTACGACTACACGCAGACCCAGTACGTGCTGTCGGCCGACTACCGCCTGGGCCGGCAGCGCAACCTGGGCCTCGCAGTCGAGCGCGAGGACTACGAGCGCCGTTTCCGCGAGCGCAAGGAAACCTGGGAACACAAGCTGAGGCTGAGCTACGTCGATCGCAGCTTCGAGCGCGGCACGCTGCGCCTGTCCTGGGAGCACGGCAGACGGCGGGGCAGCGACTACGTGGCCGACCCGGCGGGCGCGTTCTACAGCTCCGGGCTCGGCCCGCTGCCCACCACCCCCGGAAACGTGACCAGTTGGATCCACCTGCTGCCGCAACTGCGCAGGTTCGACCTGGCCGACCGCGACCAGGACACGCTGAATGCGCGCCTGAACTATGCGCTGCGATCGGACCTCGATGCCGGCCTGTCGCTGCAGTGGAAGGATGCGCGATACCCCGACTCGGACTACGGCCGCACCGGCCACCAGAAGCGGAACTCGCTGAACGTCGACGTCAACTGGCAGGCCAGCCCCGCCATGGGCGTCTACGGCTTCTACTCGTACCAGAACGGGCAGGTGACGCAGGCCGACATCCAGCCGGGCGGAGCGTGCGTCATCACGGGTGCGGCCACGCCGAGCCAGGCGGCCACCGCTGCCCTGCTCGCCGCCTGCGCGACGCCGGGCAGCACCCTGCTCCCGCTGGACCGCCGCTGGGCATTGACCCAGCAGGACCGCAGCGACGTCGTCGGCGTCGGCGTGTCGATGAATTTCGGCAAGGCGCGGCTCGACGCGAGCTACACCCGGGTGAACGGTCGCACCACGATGGATCCGCAATACGGCGTCGGCATCCCGGCGGCGATCCAGTCGCAGACGACCGCAGCACTCTCGTCGCTGCGCTTCGCGCAGAACATCCTGGAAACCAGCCTGGTGGTGCCCATCGACCGGCGGCTTTCCGTGCGCCTCCTGCTGCGGTACGAAGACGGCCGGATTCGCGACCTCGAGTACGACAGCGCCGGCGCCGGCGCGGCGGCGGGGTCGACCCAGCACACGTCGCTCGACGCCGGCCCGCAGGACTACCGGGCCGCGCTGCTCGGCGCCTTCGTCAGGCTCGACTTCTGAGGCGAGGAGCCACGATGCCCGCCACGACGATCGCGCGCGCCATGGCCGGGCTGCTGCTCGTGGCCGCCGCGCCGGCTTCCGGCGACGCCGACCGCGCGAAGGAGCTGGCCACGACCGTTTGCGCCGGTTGCCACGGCCCCGACGGCAACAGCCCCGCGCCGACCTTTCCGAAGCTGGCCGGCGTGCAACGCGAGTACCTGGCAAAGCAGCTGAACGACTACTTCGTCGGCGCACGCAAGCACTACACGATGGTGCGCAAGCGCGAAGCCGAGATGATGGCGCCGATCGTCTCGACGCTTCAGCGCGACGAGGTCGGGCCCCTTGCCGCCTGGTATGCCTCGCAGAAGCCGTCCCCGGGCACCGTCGAAGACGCGAAGCTCGCCGAGGCGGGCCGCAAGATCTACCTCGACGGCAATCCGGACTCGGGCGTCGCGGCCTGCGCCGGTTGCCACGGGGAAGACGGTGCCGGCCACCCGCGCTACCCGCGCCTGGCGGGCCAGTACCAGGCGTACACGATCGAGCAGATGAACCAGTTCCGCAGCGGCGCCCGCAGCAACGATCGCGGGCGCGTGATGCGACTGCTCGCGGGGCGGATGACCGACGAGGAGATCAAGGCCGTCGCCGAGTACATCGCCGGCCTGTGAAGGCGGCGTCAGAGCAGCTTCGTCGCTCCGAGGATCAGGGCGGTCTGCGCGGTGAGCGCCGCGAGGCCCCACTTGACGAGATCGACCTTCGCCTCCGCGATGCGCGAGTGCGTCTCGGCGATGCGCGAGTTCGTTTCGGCGATGCTCGCGCGGTTCTCGGCGAGATCGCGCGTCAGGCGGATCTCGAGATCGGCGATCGCGCGCGTGGTCGCGGACTGCAGCATCGCGACGTCGCGCTTGGTGGCCAGCACCTCGGCGTGAAGGCTGTAGCGCTCGTCGACCGAACGATCGAACAGGTCGACGACCGCCCGCGCCCGGTCGGGCGCGACACCGGCCGAGACCAGCGCCTCGAGCAGGGCCACCGAGAACGATCCCATGCCGGCCAGCTTAGCAGTGCGGGTACGGCGGGACAATCGGCCGGGTGGCCGACGGCATGACGCCATCGAGGGAGCGCCTTTCGGGGTGTCTCCTTCCCCCTGAGTGCCCCCTTGGTTCAGGCGCGAAGCGTCGCCGCGCCGAGCGCGGCGGCCAACCGCTCGAGGTCGCCGATCGGCGCCAGGCACTGCGGTCCGCGGCAGACCCAGGCCTGGGCCACGGTGCCGGCCGGCCTGGCCAGCGCCGGCGGCAAGCCGGCGACGTCGGCAGGCAGCTGCCCGACCCACGCGCCGGGCAAGTAGCGCCGCGCGAGCGCCGCACGCCATCCCCGCAGCGGGTCATCCGGCCCGGTCAGCACGACGATCGCCGGCGGCGACGCGCGCTCGGCCAGCGCGCTCACCAGCGTCGCGAACGCGTGCGTCACGCGCCCGATCTCGGGCGCGAACAACGCGAGCGTGCGCTCGGCGGCCTGCAGGTAGCGAACGTCGCCGACGAGGTGACCGAGCCGCTGCAACTGCAGCGCGGCTACGCCGTTGCCCGACGCCGTCGCGCCGTCGTGCCCGGACTTGGGCCGCAGCACCAGCGCCTCGTGATCATGGCTGGTGAAGAAGAAGCCGCCGTCGCGCGGGTCTTCGAATTGCGCGAGCAACGCGTCGGCGAGTCCGCGCGCGAAATGCAGGTCGTCGGGGCGCAACGGCCCGGCCTGCATCAGCTCGAGCACGGCGCCGAGCAGGAACGCGTAGTCGTCGAGATAGGCGTTCAGGTGCGAGCGACCGTCCTTGTGCGTCGCGAGCAGCCGCCCGTCGCGCCACAGCTCGGCGCGCACGAAGTCGAGCGCGCGCCGCGCCGATTGCGCCCAGCGCGGTTCGCCGAACACGCGCGCAGCGAAGGCCATGCCGTCGATCGCCATCGCGTTCCAGCTCGTCAGCACCTTGTCGTCGCGGCCCGGCCGCATGCGCGCCTCGCGCCGCGCCGACAACCGGGCCCGCGCGTCGGCGAGCAGCGCGGCCGCCCGATCGGGCGGCAGGCCAGCCCTCGCGGCGGCTGCGTCGAGCGGCGCGGACAAGTGCAGGTGCCACGCCCGCCCCTCGAAATTGGCCGGTTCGTCCAGGCCGTATCGCGCAGCGAAGACGGCAAACTGCGCGTCGTCGAGCATCCGCCGCACCTCGTCGCGCTGCCAGACGTAGAAGCGCCCCTCCTCGCCCTCGGAATCGGCATCGAGGCTGCTGTAGTAACCGCCGGCGGGCGACTGCATCTCGCGGATCAGCCAGGCCGCGGTCTCCTCGCAGACCTGCCGGAACAGGGCATCGCCGGTGAGCTGCCAGGCTTCGGCGTACAGGCGCAGCAACGGCCCGTTGTCGTACAGCATCTTCTCGAAGTGCGGGATCAGCCACTGCGCGTCGGTGCTGTAGCGGCAGAAGCCGCCGCCCAGGTGATCGTACAGGCCGCCTTCGGCCATGTGCCGCAGCGTCGAGATCACCGCGTCGCACGCCTGCGCGTCGTCGGCGGCGACCGCGTGGCGAAGCAGCGCGTCGAGGCTCGACGGCTGCGGGAACTTCGGCGCGCCGCCGAAGCCGCCGTGCGTCGCGTCGTACGACGGCATCAACGCGTCGCGCAGCCCGCGCGGCGCGGCCCGCGCGAGCGCATCGAGCGCGTCGCCCGCGGCGTGCTCGTCGCGGCCCGCGCCGTCGCCGCGCTGCGGAACGGTCTCCGCGAGGTGCCGCACCAGTTCGTCGCCCTGCGCGAGCACCTGCTCGCGCTGCCCGGCCCACACCTGCGCGACGCGCTGCAGCAGCTCGTCGAAGCCCGGCAGGTTGTAGCGCGAGCGCTTCGGGAAGTAGGTGCCGCCGAAGAACGGCTTGCCGCCCGGGGTCAGGAACATCGTCAGCGGCCAGCCGCCCGGCCGCCCGGCGATCAACTGGTGCGCAACCTGGTAGATCTGGTCGATGTCGGGGCGTTCCTCGCGATCGACCTTGACGTTGACGAACCAGCGGTTCATCAGCGCCGCGGTCTCGTCGTCCTCGAAGCACTCGTGCGCCATCACGTGGCACCAGTGGCAGGCCGAGTAGCCGACCGACAGCAGGATCGGCCGGCCGGTGCTTCGCGCGAGCGCGAGGGCTTCCTCGCCCCACGGGTGCCAGTCGACCGGGTTGTCGGCGTGCTGGAGCAGGTACGGACTGGTTTCGCCGGCGAGGCGGTTCGGCATGGAGGTCGTCCTCGGGATCGGGCATTGCCGCTCGATGCCGACGCTCGGCGCACACGCCCCGCGTCGTGAGTTCTTCCAGATTAGCGCGAATCGGTCGTCGGGTTCGCTGCGGCCCTGACGCCAATACCTACATCCGGAATGTGTTTGACAGCGCCGCGAGCCCCGCAGTATCAATCGGTGCAACGCATCCGTGGTCGAGCCGATGCCCCGCCTGGTCTTCACGCAGCAACTGCGTCGCTTCACCGAAGTGCCCGAGATCGACTCGGACGCCGGTTCGCTGAGGCTGGCGCTCGAGGAGGCGTTCGCGGTGAATCCGCAGCTGCGCGGTTACGTGCTCGACGACCAGGCGCACCTGCGCCCGCACCTCGCGGTGTTCATCGACGGGCGCAGGCTGCGCGATCGCACGCAACTCGACGTGCCGCTGCCGGCCGACGGCACCGTCTACGTGCTTCAGGCGCTCTCCGGAGGATGACGATGAGCGCGCGCGCCTGGGTCGCGACCCGCAAGGGGCTGTTCGAACTTCGCCGCCAGCGCGCGCAATGGCGCATCGCGTCGGTGAGCTTCCTCGGCGATCCGGTCAGCGCGGTGTTGCCGGCCGATCCCTCGGCGCCGGGCCGCCCGATGATCGCGGCGCTCAACCTCGGCCATTTCGGGGTCAAGTGCCACGCGTCCGACGATGGCGGACGCCGCTGGCGCGAGGTGAGCGCGCCCGCGTTCCCCGCGCAGCCGGCCGACGCGCGCGACGACGTCGAGTGGAAGCTGCTGCAGGTCTGGTCGTTGGCGGCCAACGGCGACGCGATCTGGGCCGGATCGCTGCCCGGCGGCCTGTTCCGCAGCGCCGACGGCGCCGCATCCTGGCAGCTGTGCGAATCGCTATGGAACGACCCGCGCCGGCGCGAGTGGTCCGGCGGCGGCTACGACGCGCCCGGCATCCATTCGATCGTGCTCGACCCGCGCGACCGCGACCCGGCTCGCCAGCGCGTCTTGGTCGGCGTGAGCACCGGCGGTGCGTGGGCGAGCCGCGACGGCGGCACCAGCTGGACCCCTGCCGCGCGCGGGATGCGCGCCGACTACATGCCGCCCGAGCGCGCCTTCGACGACACGGCGCAGGACGTGCACCGGATCGTCGCCTGCGCATCGCGCCCCGAGCACCTCTGGTGCCAGCACCACAACGGCATCTGGCGCTCGACCGACGCGGCCACGTCGTGGCAGCAGGTCACCGGCGTGCCGGTGTCCGACTTCGGCTTCACCGTCGCCGTCGACCCGAACGATCCGGCACGCGCGTGGTTCGTGCCGGCAGTGGCCGACCAGCGTCGCGTACCGGTCGACGCGGCACTCTGTGTGCTGCGCACCGCAGACGGTGGCGCCACCTTCACCGCGCTGCGCGAGGGCCTGCCGCAGGCGCACTGCTACGACCTCGTCTACCGCCACGGCCTCGATGTCGGCGCCGACGGCCGCACGCTGCTGATGGGTTCGACGACGGGCAGCCTGTGGGCGAGCGACGACGGCGGCGAGCGCTGGCAAGCAGTGTCGACCTCGCTGCCGCCGATCCACGCGGTCGTGCTCGAACGCTCGTAGGCCTGGCGCTGCAACGCTGCGGCGCGCACCGGCGCCGGCGAGTGCGCGGGGGTCAGGCCGGAATCAGGCGCAGCTGCCCCGGATCGACGCCGACGTGCACCCGCGCGCCGGGCGCGAAGCCCGGGTCGCCGAGCGCGTGCGGCTGGTCGGCGATCAGCTCGACGTCGCCGGCGCGGACGCGGTAGCGGACGAACTCGCCGAGGAACTCGCGCTCGGACACGGTCGCCGCGACCCAGTGCCGCGAGGCGTTGCCCGGCGCCGCGCTCAGCGCGACGCTGTGCGGCCGGAACGCGATCTCCACGCGGCCCGTCCGGCCGACCGACCCCGCAGGCAGCCCCACGGTGCCCAGCGACGAGGCGACCGCGCCGCCCGCCGCCTCGCCCGGCACCAGGTTGATCGTGCCGACGAACTCGGCGACGAAGCGGTTGACCGGGTCGTCGTAGAGCGCGGTGGGCGCGCCCACCTGCTGGATCACGCCCTGGTGCATCACCGCGATCCGGTCGGCGGTCGTCATCGCCTCCTCCTGGTCGTGCGTGACGAAGATCGTCGTGATCGCCAGCTGCTTCTGCATCGCGACCAGCTCGCGCCGCATGTGGTGGCGCAGCTTCGCGTCGAGGTTCGACAGCGGCTCGTCGAGCAACAGCACGCGCGGCTCGATCGCGAGCGTGCGCGCGAGCGCCACGCGCTGCTGCTGGCCACCCGAGAGCTGGCCGGGCCGCCGCCCGGCGTACTCGGTGAGCCCCACCAGTTCCAGCGCCCGCGCGACCTTCTCGCGCACCGTCGCGCGCGGCAAGCGGCGTTCCTCGAGGCCGAACGCGACGTTCTCGCCCACGGTCATGTGCGGCCACAGCGCGTAGCTCTGGAAGACCATGCCGACGTTGCGCTTCCACGGCGGCACTCCGGTCACGTCCTCGCCGTCGATCAGGATCGCGCCGCGCTGCGCGCGGTTGAAGCCCGCGATGAGGCGCAGCAGCGTCGACTTGCCGCACCCGGAGGGTCCGAGCAGCGCGAAGAACTCGCCGGGCTCGACGACCATGTCGATGTCGCGCAGCACGACGTTCGTGCCGAAAGCGAGGTTCACGTCGCGCGCCTCGACTCTGACCGGACCCTTCACGTTCGACTCCTCATGAGCTTCTCCTCGTGCGCCTGTCCTCGTGCGCCTGTCCTCACGCACCTTTCCTCGCAATGTTGTGCGCCTGCCGCGACGCGACGAAGTGGTGCGATGCATAGGTACCGAGCGCCACGACGACGACCGCGATCACGCCGAGCGCCGCCCCCGGCCCGCGCCCGACGATCGATTGCATGTACAGGTAGATCCCGTACGACATCGGGGCCAGGCTCTCGCGGCTGGTGAGCAGGATCGTCTCGGAGATCTCGACCGCCGCGGTGATGAAGCTGGTGACGAAGCCGGCGAGGATGCCGCCGGCCATCAGCGGCACGACGATGCGCCGGATCGTCCGCCCGCGCGGCGCGCCGAGGTTCTGCGCCGCCTCCTCCATCGAGATGTGCACCTGCTGCAGCGCGGCCATGCACGAGCGCAGCGCGTACGGCAGGCGCCGCACCGAGTAGGCGAGGACGAAGATCAGCCAGCTCGACGTGAGCAGCGTCCCGGTGAACGGCACCTCGACCTCCCGGAACGTGCGCAGGTAGCCGATTCCCAGCACCACGCCCGGCATCGCCAGCGCGACCGTCGCCATGTGGTCGAGCAGCTGCCGGCCGGGCAGCCGCGTGCGCAGCACCAGGTAGGCGATCGCGGTGCCGATCACCACGTCGATCAGCGCCGCCACACCGCAGTAGAGGAACGTGTTCCAGATCATCCGCGTCGAGTCGGCGAAGACCGTCGCGTAGTTCTCCAGCGTGTAGACGTCGGGCAGCACGCTGTAGCTCCACACCTTCGAGAACGACAGCAGCAGCACGCCGACGTGCGGCGAGAGCACCAGCAGCAGCACCGCGCCGATCCACCCGTAGGCGAACGCCGACTGCCACGGGCTCAGCTTGCGGCGCAGCAGCGAAGTGCCGCCGCGCTGCAGCGTCGCGAACTCGCGTCCGCGCAGGAACAGCGTCGAGCCCGCCATCGCCGCGACCGAGAAGCAGACGAGGATGAAGCAGATCACGTAGCCGATCGGATCCTCGAGCCCGATCGACGTCACGCGCAGGTAGGCCTGCGGCGCGAGCATGTTGGTGACGTTGAGCACCAGCGGCGTGCCGAGGTCGTCGAACACCTTGATGAAGACCAGCGACGCGCCGGCGACGTAGCCCGGCAGCGCCAGCGGAAAGACGATCCGCCGGAACAGGCGCAGCCCCGACGCGCCCATGTTCTGCGCCGCCTCCTCCATCGCGGTGTCGATGTTGTTCAGCGCCACCGACAGGTTCAGCAGGATGAACGGAAAGTAGTGCAGCGTCTCGACGAAGACGACGCCGTTCAACCCCTCCATCACCGGGATGGTGACGTCGAACCACTCGCCGAGCAGCAGGTTTACCGACCCCGAGCGCCCGAACAGCAACTGCAGCGACGCGGCGCCGACGAAGGCCGGCATGATCAGCGGCAGCACGCCCAGCGTCTGCACGATGATCGCGCCGCGGAACTGGAAGCGCACCGTGAAGTAGGCGAGCGGCACCGCGACGATCGTCGCGCACAGCACGGTCATGCCCGCGACGTAGAGGCTGTTGCCGAACGACTCGCGCATCAGCGACAGCGAGAAGAAGCCGGCGAGGTGCGAGAGGGTGAAGTCGCCCTGCGGCGTCGAGAACGCCGACCAGACGACCGTGACGACCGGGACGATCAGGAAGACGACGAGGAAGGCGGCGATCGCCAGCGCCACCGCGGCGATCGCCGGCCCGAAGCGCGGCACCGGCGCTTCCCTAGCGGGCCATCGAGGATGCCTTGGTCGCCAGCTCGGCGGCGCGCTCGTAGTTGCGGCGCGCCTCGTTGCCCCAGTGCTCCTCGAGCGCGGTCATCTGCTTCTGCTTGGCCGCGTCGCGCTTGGTGTCGCGGAACACCCCGACGAAGCCGTCGTCCTTCATCTTCGCCTCGTCGACGACCGGCGTGAAGGCCAGCGCGCGCGCCTCGGCGAGCAGCTTCTCGGCCTCGGCGTTGGGCTTGCGCGCAAGCCGCGCGGCGGCCTCGTCGATCGCCTTCGTCGCCGCGACCAGTTCCTTGTGGCGGAACGTGATCGTCTGGTCGAACAGCGACGACACCAGGTAGTAGCGGCGCTCGGAGGCGTTCGAGTCGAAGTTGACCTTCGCCTTGATCTTGCCGCCGTACGGATCGGGAAACCCCGCGGGCGCCTTGCGGTAGGTCTCGGGCAGCACCGGCAACCGGCTGATCTTCGGGTCGAGCAGCAGCTCCTGCCCCGCCGGCGACAGCGTGTACTGGATGAAGCGCTTGCCCATCTCGGGCGACTTCGCGCCGGCGACGAGCCCGATGTTGGCCGGCACGATCGCGGTCACCGACGGATAGACGAAGCCGACCGGAAAGCCCGAGGCCTGCGCGGCGAGCCCGAAGAAGTCGATCACCAGCCCGAGCCCGTACTGGCCGTTGGTGACGCCCTCGGGCACGCCGAAGCTGCGCTCGGTGATCGCCGCGCAGTTCCCGGCGATCCGCAGGATCTGCGCCCAGCCCTTCGCCCAGCCCTCGCCCTGCAGGATCGTCTCGACGGTCAGGTGCGTCGTGCCCGAACGCGACGGCGACGAGATCGCGACGTGGCCGAAGTAGACCGGCTTGGCCAGGTCGGCCCACTCTCGCGGCTCGGGCAGCTTGTGGGCCTTCATGTAGCGTGTGTTCCACATGATCCCGTAGCCGGCCAGCGCCTGCCCGCGGTAGTAGCCCTGCGGGTCGTTGATCGGATAGTTGCCGATCTTGTCGGGAATGCCCTGGATGCCGGGGTCGTACTTCTCGAGCAGGCCGTCCTTGGCCAGCACCTCGAACGCGTCGGGCGCCGAGGCCCAGAACACGTCGGGGCGGCTGCCCGCCGGCGCCTCGCGCGTGTAGGCGACGCCCGCCGAAGTGCCCTTGTTCAGGATCTCGACCTTCGTGCCGGGGTTGGCCTTCTCGAACGCGGCCTTGTAGGCGGCGGTGAGTTCCTTCGGAAACGAGGTGACCACGGTGACGGTCTGCGACCAGGCCAACCCCGGCGCCAGCGCGCCGACCGCCAGCGCGAATGCGAACGCACCGCGAATCCGTCCCGTCTTCATCTTGTTCATGTCGTGCCTCCCCCGGGCGCGCTGCGGCGCCTGTCCGTCGTGTGCGCCACGTCGGCGCGAGCCGGTGCAGCGTAGCCAGCGGCCGACGGCCGGTCAACCGGGGAGACTCCTCCCCGTCGACGCGCGCCGGGCTTCACGGCGTACCATCGGGTACCGGACGACGCACGATGATCGAGATCGACGGCTCCACCGGCGAAGGCGGCGGCCAGCTGCTGCGCACGGCCGTCGCGTTGTCGGCGATCACCGGCCGGCGGATTCGCGTCGTGCGGATTCGCGCGCGGCGCGAGCGTCCCGGACTGGCCGCCCAGCACCTCGCCGCCGTGCGGGCGGTGGGCGCGCTGTGCAACGCCCGCGTCGACGGCCTCGAAGCGGGGTCGCAGACCATCGAGTTCGACCCCGGCGCGCCGCGCGCCGGCACGCACGTCTTCGAGGTCGGCACCGCGGGCAGCGTCACGCTGGTGTTGCAGGCGCTGATGCCGGTGATGCTCGCGGCGCCGGGGCGCACCACGGTTCGCGTGGTCGGAGGCACCGACGTGCGCGCCGCGCCGCCATTCGACTACCTGCGCGGCGTGCTGTTGCCGCTGCTGCATCGGATCGGCGTGCGTGCGCGCGTCGAGGTCGTGCGCCGCGGCTACTACCCGCGCGGCGGCGGAGAGGTCGAATGCGAGGTCGAGCCCTCGACGCTGCAGTCCGTCGACCTCGTCGATCCCGGACCGCTGGCGTCGATCGAGGCGTTCTCGCACGTCGCCAACCTGCCCGCGCACATCGCGCAGCGAATGGCGTCGGCCGCGCGGGAGGCGCTCGCCGGCCTGCCCGAGCCTCTGGTTCGCGTCGCGGTGCACGGCCCCGAGCAGGCCGTCGGCCCAGGTGGCGCGATCGTGCTCGTCGCGCGCACTTCGCGCAGCGTGCTCGGCGCAGGCCGGGTCGCACAGCGAGGCGTTCCCGCCGAGCGACTCGGCGCCGAAGCCGCCGCCGAGCTTCGCGGCGACCTCGCGAGCCGCGCCGCGCTGGACACCCACGCCGCCGACCAGTTGCTCGTCCATCTCGCGCTCGCCGGCGCCGGATCGCGCTTCACGACGCGCGCGATCACGAGCCACGCGAGCACGGCGATGTGGCTGATCGAACGGTTCCTGCCGGTGCGCTTCGAGGTCGATCGGCAGTCGTCGCTCGCCACGGTGAGCGTGGTCGCCGCGCCGCTGGAAACCGCCCCGCCATGACGCCGCTTCACGAGCTGCTGTCGCGGATCCGCTGGGATCCGCAATTCGGCCAGGGCGAGTTCGCGCTCGGCTACCGGGACCGTGTCCTGGGCCGCATCGTCGTCGTGGCGCTGCGCGAGGTCGTGCTCGACCCGCACGACCACTTCGCGTTCGAGGTCACCGACGACGAAGGCACCGTCCATCGCGTGCCGTTCCACCGCGTGCGGCAGGTATTCCGTAACGGCGTGCCGATCTGGGAACGCCCTAGCGGAAATAGGCCTTCCTGACGTACTGGTCGACCATCCGCTCGGTGTTGAAGAACGAGCCGTTCAGCGCGATCGCGTGACGCATCACGTCGATGTAGCGATCCTGGTCGCGGTAGAACATCGGCAGGATCACCGTCTCGAGCTTGTTGTACAGCGATTCGGCGTCGAACGCGCGTTCGTCGATGCCGCCGCCGTTTGCCGCGTTGCCGTCGCCGATCGACCAGCCGGTGACGTTCTCGATGCAACCCTCGATCCACCAGCCGTCGAGAATCGACAATTGCGGGACGCCGTTCATCGCGGCCTTCATCCCGCTGGTGCCCGAGGCCTCCAGGGGCGGCTGAGGCGTGTTCAGCCACAGGTCGACGCCGGCGACCATGCGCCGGGCCGCCGCGATGTCGTAGTCCTCGACGTAGACGACCGTGAGCTGACCCTTCAGCTTCGCGATCTGCGCGAAGATCTGCCGGATGAGGTCCTTGCCGCCCCCGTCGCGCGGATGAGCCTTGCCGCCGTAGACGACCTGGATCGGCCCGGCGCTGCGGTGCAGCGCGAGCAGGCGTTGCAGGTCGTGGAACAACAGGTCGGCCCGCTTGTAGGGCGTCGCGCGGCGGGCGAAGCCGATCGTGAAGGTGTTCGAGAACAGTGTCGCGCCGGTGCGCTGGTTGACCCAGGCGACCAGGTCCTGCTTCGCCGCCTGGTGCGCCGCCCACAGCTCGTGCCGCGGGATGCCCAGCGCGTAGCGCAGGCTCGCGTTGTCCTCGCGCCAGGCCGCGATGTGCCGGTCGATCACCGCCTGGATCTGCGGCGCGATCCACGTGCCCGCGTGCACGCCGTTGGTGATCGAGTCGACCTTGTACTGGCCGAACATCTGGCGCGAGATCTCGCCGTGCTTCTTGGCCACGCCGTTGACGTAGTGGCTGTTGTCGAGCGCGAGGTAGGTCATGTTCAGCACGTTGTCGAGGCAGAACTCGACCGCTCGCTGGTTGTACGCATCGCCGTAGTCGGTGAGCACCCGGCGCAGCATCGACAGCGGAAACTGGTCGTGCCCGGCGGGCACCGGCGTGTGCGTCGTGAAGACGCACATCGGCTTGACCGCCACCGCGACCTCGCGGGTCACCTCGTCGAGCCCGCGCCGCTTCATCTCCTCGAACCCGAGCTCGAGCACGAGCAACGCCGCGTGCCCCTCGTTCATGTGGAAGCGGCGGATGCTGTCGTAGCCCAGCGCGCGCAGCATGCGCACGCCGCCGATGCCGAGCACGATCTCCTGGCAGAGCCGGTACCGCTCGTCGCCGCCGTACAGGTAGTCGGTGAGGCGCCGGTCGGAATCGGCGTTCCCGGGGAGGTCGCTGTCGAGCAGCAGCACGGGCAGCGTCACGCCGCCGGCGCCGTGCACGTCGTAGCGCCACGCGCGCAGCGCGACCTCGCGGCCTTCGATGCTCACCTTCGCGCGCGCCGGCATCTCGGTCAGCAGCGCCTCGGGCGACCACGGCTGCGGCTCTTCGGTCTGCCCGCCGGCGGCGTCGAGCCGCTGGCGAAAGTAGCCCTTGCGATGCACCAGCGTGACCGCGACCATCGGCACGTCGCCGTCGGCCGCCGAACGCACCGTGTCGCCGGCGAGCACGCCGAGGCCGCCGCTGTAGGTCGGCATCGCCTCTTCGAGGCCGATCTCCATCGAGAAATACGCGATCGTGTCGGAGCCGGGCATGGTGCGCTGGGGGCCGTGCAGGAGTTGGCCGCGGGCATCAGGGTACGTCAGGATGGGCCCCCGGCCCGGCGCGGGTCTTGCTCACCGTCAATCGCCCGATTCGTGCCCCGGTGGCCCGCGCTGCTACGATGGGCGCTCGCCATGCGCCCAGGCTCTTCCGACCCCGTTTCGCGCCGCCGCTTCGCGTGGCTGCTCTGGCTCGCCCTGCTGATGCCGCTCGCGCAGGCCGCTGCCGCCTGGCACGTGGTCGCGCACGAAGGCGCTCGGGCGGGCAGCGACGAGGGCAAGCACGGCCCGGCGCATTCCCAGTGCGACCTGTGCCTCGCTGCGGCCGCGCTGGGCAGCGGCGCCCTGCCGGCCAGGCCTGCCGCGCTGCCGTGCCCGGCCTGCGTCCAGGAAATGCCCAGCGCCGATTCCGGCGCAGCCGCGCTCGCGCCCACGTCGAGCGCCTACCGCAGCCGAGCACCCCCCTCCGTCCGGCACTGACCGTTGCAGCGCAGCGCCCGGCCCGCCCCGTCCGCAGGCCGGGCGGTCCAACGTCCTTCGCTGGAGCCGGATTCCCATGCACAAGCTGTTGCGGGCGAGCATCGCGCTCGCCCTGGCCGCACCCCTCGGCGCGATGGCCGACACACCGTCCGAGATCAGGGCGCTTCGACAGGAACTCGAAGCGATGCGCAGCGCCTACGAGGCGCGGCTGCAGGCGATGGAGCAACGCCTGAAGGCTGCCGAGGCGGCCGGCGCTGGCGCCACGCCGGGGGCCCCGGCCCGCGAGGCGGCGCCGTCGACGAGCGGCGCTGAGGGCGCCGCCGCAGCGCAGCCGCCGGTGGCGCCCTCGCCCGCGCCCGTCGCGGCGGCGCCTGCCGCCGCGCCCCCCGCGGGTGCCAACGCGTTCAACCCGGCGCTGTCGCTGATCCTGTCGGGCACCTACACGCGCACCTCGCAGGATCCGGCGCACTACGCGATCACCGGCTTTCCGCTGCCGGCCGATGCCGAGATCGGCCCGGGCACGCGCGGCTTCGGCCTCGCCGAGTCCGAGCTGCGCTTCTCGGCGAGCATCGATCCGTGGCTGCGGGGCGCGGCGAGCGTCGCGCTGCATCCCGACGACAGCCTGTCGGTCGAGGAGGCCTGGTTCCAGACCACGCGCCTGGGCCGCGGCTTCTCGCTGAAGGCGGGACGGTTCTATTCCGGCATCGGCTACCTGAACCCGAAGCACGCGCACACCTGGGATTTCGTCGACAGCCCGCTCGCCTACCAGGCGATGCTCGGCCGCCAGTACGGCGACGACGGCGTACAGCTGAACTGGGTCGCGCCGACCGATCTGTTCATCGAGCTCGGCGCCGAGCTCGGGCGGGGCCGCAGCTTCCCGGGCGGGGGCGACGCGTCGCGCAACGGCGCGGGGATGCGCGCGCTCGCCGCGCACGTCGGCGGCGACGTCGGCGACAGCCACAGCTGGCGCGCCGGGCTGTCGGTGCTCGACGCGAAGGCGCGCGACCAGGACCTGGTCGCGACGGATCCGGCGGGCAACCCCGTGGCCAGCGCGTTCAGCGGCGACACGCGCGTCTGGATCGCCGACGCGGTCTGGAAGTGGGCGCCCCACGGCGACGCCACGCGCACGAGCTTCAAGCTGCAGGGCGAATACCTGCGCAGCGCGCGAGATGGCAACCTCGTCTACGACGTGGGCGGCGCCGGCAGTGCCGGCGCCTATCGCGTCGTGCAATCGGGCTGGTACCTGCAGGGGGTCTACAAGTTCATGCCGCGCTGGCGCGTCGGCCTGCGCACCGAGCGGCTCGATCCGGGCGCGCCCGACTACGGCGTCAACGCCGCAGCCCTCGCGGCCCCCGACTACCGCCCGCGCAAGCACAGCCTGATGCTCGACTACAGCCCGAGCGAGTTCTCCCGGGTGCGCCTGCAGTTCGCGCAGGACCGCGCGCGCGAGGGGTTCGTCGACCACCAGCTCTTCCTCCAGTACCAGATGAGCCTCGGCGCGCACGGCGCGCACGGCTACTGATCGCCCCAAGGGGACCGATGATGAAGCACACGACACTCGCCGCGCTGGCCGCCGCGGCGCTCGCCCTGTTCACGCTGCCCGCGCACGCCGCCTTGCGCGTCCTTGCCTGCGAGCCCGAGTGGGCCGCGCTCGCGAAGGAGCTCGGCGGCGACCTGGTCGACGCGACCTCGGCCACCAGCGCGCTGCAGGACCCGCACCGCATCCAGGCCCGGCCGAGCCTGATCGCGCGCGTGCGCAATGCCGACCTGGTGGTGTGCACCGGCGCCGAGCTCGAGATCGGCTGGCTGCCCACGCTGCTTCAGCAGTCCGGCAACGACCGCGTGCAACCGGGCCAGCCCGGCCATTTCGCCAGCGCCGACTTCGTGCGCAAGCTCGACGTGCCCGCGCGAGTCGACCGCTCGCAGGGCGACGTGCACGCCGCCGGCAACCCGCACATCCAGACCGACCCGCGCAACATCGCACTGGTCGCCACGGCGCTGTCCGCGCGCCTGCGGCAACTCGACCCGGCGCACGCGGCCGAGTACGCGCGGCGCGAGGCCGATTTCTCGCAGCGCTGGCAGCAAGCGATCGCGCGCTGGACCGCGCAGGCCGCGCCGCTGAAGGGCGCACCGGTCGTGTCGCAGCACAAGGCCTTCGTCTACCTGTACGACTGGCTCGGCATGAAGGAGCTCGCGGTGCTCGAGCCGAAGCCCGGCGTCGAACCCACGGTTTCGCACCTTCAGTCGGTGCTCGCGTCGCTGAAGACGACGCCGGCGCGCATGGTGCTGTACGCGGCCTACCAGGATCCGCGGCCGTCCGACTGGCTGCAGCGCAATGCCGGCGTCGCGGCCGTCAAGCTGCCGTTCACCGTCGGCGGCACCGACGGCGCGAAGGACCTGTTCGGCCTCTTCGACGACACCATCGCGCGCCTGCTGGCCGCCGGAGTGGCGAAGTGAACTGGACGGCACTCGACTGGGGCATCCTCGGCCCGCCGCTGCTCGCCGGGCTGCTGGTGCTGGCCACGCACGTGCCGCTGGGCAGGCAGGTGCTCGACCGCGGCATCGTCTTCGCCGACCTCGCGATCGCGCAGATTGCAGGGCTCGGCGTCATCGCCGCCGATGCGCTCGGCCTGCCCGACGGCGGGCCCGCCGTGCAGGCCGCAGCGGTGTCGGCCGCACTGCTGGGTGCGCTGCTGCTCACGTGGACCGAGCGCCGCGCCCCGCAGCAGCAGGAGGCGCTGATCGGCGTGATCTTCGTGCTGGCCGCCTGCGCCGGGCTGCTGCTGCTTGCCGGCAATCCGCACGGCGGCGAGCACCTGAAGGACCTGCTGGTCGGGCAGATCCTGTGGGTCGATTCGCGGCAACTGGCCTGGCTCGCCATCGTGTCGGCGCTGCTGGTGACCGCGCTGTCGCTCGGCTGGGTGCAACGCGCGGGCCGCTTCGGTTTCTATGGGGCGTTCGCGCTCGCCGTCACCGCATCGGTGCAACTCGTCGGCGTGTACCTGGTGTTCTCGAGCCTGATCATCCCGGCGCTCGCGACGCAGCGGCATCGCGGCGCGAGGCGGCATGCCTTCGCCTACGGGATCGGCGCGGCCGGCTACGCGATGGGGCTGGCGCTGTCCGCGCTGCTCGACGCACCGTCCGGCGCGGTGATCGTCCTGGCGCTCGCCGGCTGCGCGATCGCCGGTGCCGCAGCCCTGCGCCCGGGGCTCGCGGGCCCTGGGCAGGCCGCGGACACCTGATATCTTCGCGAGCCATGGAATCGCTCCTCGTCTCGACCTCGGTCGTCGCGCTGGCCGAGATCGGCGACAAGACCCAGTTGCTCGCCTTCATCCTCGCCGCGCGCTTCCGCAAACCGGTGCCGATCGTCGCGGGCATCCTGTGCGCGACGCTGGTCAATCACGGGCTCGCCGGCGCACTCGGCGCTTGGATCACGTCGGTGCTGAGCCCCGAGGTGCTGCGCTGGGTGCTCGGCCTGTCGTTCCTCGCGATGGCCGCCTGGACGCTGATTCCCGACGAGATCGAGGAGGACGAAGCGAAGGTGGCGCGCCGCCTGGGCGTCTTCGGCGCGACGCTGGTCACGTTCTTCCTCGCCGAGATGGGCGACAAGACGCAGATCGCCACCATCGCGATGGCCGCGCACTACGCGAACCCGCTTCTGGTCGTGATCGGCACCACGCTCGGCATGCTGATCGCCGACGTGCCGGCGGTGTTCGTCGGCGACCGCTTCGCCGCGAAGATCCCGATGAAGCTGGTCCACTCGATCGCGGCCGCGATCTTTGCGGTGATGGGCCTGCTGGTGCTGTTCCGCGTCGACGCGGCGTTCTAGGCCTGCCTCTCGAAGCGCTGCTCGTTCACCTCGGTGCCCCACTGCCGGCCGCGCTGCTGCCGTGCCAGCCTGAAGCCCGCCTTCTCGTAGAGGTGCCGCGCGGCGTCGAGCCCCTCGAAGGTCCACAGGTAGACGTGCTCGTAGCCGCGCGCGCGGCAGAACGCCATCGCCGCATCGAGCAGCCCGCCGCCGACGCCGCGGCCGCGCACGGCATCCGAGACGATGAACCAGCGCAGGTGCGCGCCGTCGTGCGCGGCGTGCGAGCCGTCGATCGCGATCGAGCCCTCGATCCGGCCGTCGGCGAGTGCGAGCCACAGCCCGTCGCGGCCGGCGACGTAGCTTTCGCAGAAGTCGGCCAGCTCGCGCGCGACCTTGCTCTCGAACGCCATGCCGAAACCGGCAGTGTGGTGGTAGTACGACGCGTGCAGTTCGGCAATGCGGCCGATGCAGCCGGGAACGTAGCCTTCGCGGATCGTCGTGCTCATCGGCCGCCGAGCTTACACGACGGCGCTCACGGATCGCTGCGCCCGTTCGGCGCACCCCGTGCGGACGCCCCGCCCGAAGCCGTGGCCCGCTCGCAGGCGCGGATCCGCTCCTGCAGGTGCTCGCGCTCGCGCGCGTTGCGCGCCAGCGCTGCGGCGCGCGCGAACTCCTCGCGCGCCTCGTCGTGGCGGTCGAGCTTCGCGAGCAGGTCGCCGCGCACGCTCGGCAGCCACTGGTAACCGCGCAGCGCGGGCTCGTCGCGGATCGCGTCGACGATCTCGAGCGCCGCGGACGGGCCGAACGCCATGCCGACGGCCACCGCGCGGTTCAGTTCGACCACCGGCGACGGCGCCACCTGCGCGAGCGCGTCGTACAGCGCCGCGATGCGCGGCCAGTCGGTGTCGTCGGCGCGCTCGGCCCGGGCATGGCAGGCGGCGATCGCCGCCTGCAGCGCGTAGGGCCCGAGCGCGCCGCCGATGGCCTCGGCGTGCGCGAGCGCCTGCAGCCCGCGGCGGATCAGCAGCCGGTCCCAGCGGCTGCGGTCCTGATCGGGCAGCAGCACCGGCCTGCCCCGAGCGTCCACGCGCGCGGCGCTGCGCGAGGCCTGCAGTTCCATCAGCGCGAGCAGCCCGTGCACCTCGGGCTCGCGCGGCGCCAGGCCGGCGAGGACGCGGCCGAGCCGGAGCGCCTCGTCGCACAGCGCAGGTCGCATCCAGTCGTCGCCCGCAGTGGCCGTGTAGCCTTCGTTGAAGACCAGGTAGACGACCTGCAGCACCGAGGCGAGCCGCGTCGCCAGCTCCGGCCGGGGCGGCAACTCGAACGGCACGCGGGCCTCGGCGAGCGTGCGCTTGGCGCGCACGATGCGCTGCGCGATCGTCGGCTCGGGCACCAGGAACGCTCGCGCGATCTCCGCAGTCGACAGGCCGCCGAGCAGCTTCAGCGTCAGCGCCACACGCGCCTGCGGCGACAGCACCGGGTGGCAGGCGGTGAAGATCAGCCGCAGCAGGTCGTCGCCGATTGCGTCGGCGCGCGCCGCATCGAGGTCGTCGACGAAGTCCGGCACGATCGCCGCCTCCTGCGCCTCGAGGTCGCGCCCGATCTCCTGGTGTTTGCTCGCGAGCATCCGCTCGCGCCGCAAGTGATCGAGCGCGCGGTGCTTGGCCGTCGCGGTGAGCCACGCACCCGGGTTGTCCGGCACGCCCGATGCGGGCCAGTGCTCGAGCGCCGCGACCAGCGCGTCCTGCGCCAGCTCCTCGGCCAGTCCGACGTCGCGCACCATCCGCGCGACCGTGGCGACGACCTTCGCGCACTCGATGCGCCAGACCGCCTCGATCGCGCGGTGGACCGTCGGAGTCACGGCCGCTCGGCGATGGCCTTCAGGTTCGCGAGGCCGGCCTCGAAGTCGCGCCCGATCATCCGGTCCATGTTCATGAACACGCCGACCAGTCGCGCGACGAACGGGCTCGGGCCGCGCATCGACCAGGTGACCTCGGTCGCCTCGCCGCGCGGCGCCAGCGTGAACTCGACCAGGTTGTGCGCCTCGAACGGTGCGAGCATGTCGAGCTTCATCGCCACGCGCGACGGCGGCGCCGACTCGACGATCTCGATGCTGCCCTTGCCGACGTCCTTGTTGCCCTCGAAATCGTAGCCCGCACCCGGGCCGCTCGACGCGCCGCGGTAGCGCCCCTTCAGGCTCGGGTCCTTCTTCTCGTAGGGATTCCAGGTGTTGAACTGGCGCAGGTCGGCGATCAGCGGATGGATCTTCGCGGCCGGCGCGCGGATGCTGGCCGTGCGCTCGACGCGGAAGGTGTCGGGGCGGGTCGCCGCGTACAGCAGCACCGCGCCCACCGCCAGGACCGCAAGCACGAGAATGGCGCGGATCATGACGCCCTCGCCGGCTTGCCGATGCCGATTTCGCGGAAGCGCTCGACCGGGACGTCGGGCTCGAAATCTTCGAGCTCGTACAGCTGCCTGACCTCGATCTCGCCGGCCGCGAACTCGCCGTGCGGCGCCGGGAAGCGCCGGCTCCATTCGAGCGCCTCGTCGCGCGAACGCGCCTGGATCAGCGTGTAGCCGGCGACGAGTTCCTTGCTCTCGGCGAACGGGCCATCGATCACGGTGCGCCGGCCGCCCTCGTAGCGGATCCGCCATCCCTTCGAGCTCGGCTGCAGGCCGGACGCGTCGAGCAACGCCCCCGCCCTGGCCAGCTCCTCGTGAAACTCGGCCATCGCCGCGAACAGCTTCTCCTTGTCTTCCGGAAAGACGCCGGCTTCGGTCTGCGGCGTCGCCTTCACGATGATCATGAATCGCATGGTCGGTTCTCCTTCGTGCGAAGCCGGACCGGCTTCCATTGGCACGACGAGCGGGGCGCCGCGATCTCGACGCGCACCGGATCAGGGAAAACCCTCGGTCTGGCGCGCGCGTCCGGACTCAAGCCGAGTCTTCGTAGCAGGGAGCGAGCGCTCGCACTTCCACGGTGCACCATTCGGCCGCCGGGCAACGGCGCGCGATCGCGATCGCCTGCTCCCGACTGTCGCAATCGAGCAGGAAGAAGCCGCCGACCATCTCCTTTGCCTCGGCGAACGGGCCGTCGAGCACCCGGGCGTGGCCGTCGCGCACCGTGACGCGCGCGGCGCCGGCGTGCGATTCGAGCGACTCGCTGGCCCGCAGCAGCCCCTGCGCCTTCAGTTCGTCGCCGAAGCGCAGCATGCGCGCGTACAAGTCGCGGCCTTCGTCCTCGGTGCGGGTGCGCCGCTGGCCGGGCGGCTCGATCATCAGCAGCATGTACGGCATCACGGTCCTCCGACTCGCGCGCGCGGATCGCCGATCTTACGCCGGCACGCCGACGGGCGCGGGCGCCGGCGGATCGGCGATGATCGCAACCGATGGACGCTCCGGTCATCCTGTTCGGCGCCTTCGACCGCCACAACTTCGGCGACCTGCTGTTTCCGCACGTCGCCGCCGCGATGCTGCCCGGCCGCGAGGCGATCTTCGCCGGGCTGGCCGAGCGCGACCTGCGTGCCGAGGGCGGCCATCGGGTCGAGGCGCTTGCGGCGGTCGGCGCCCGGCTCGGCGATCGCCCGGCCACGCTGATCCACGTCGGCGGCGAGATCCTCACCTGCGACGCATGGCAGGCGGCCGTCATGCTGACGCCGCCTGACGAGGCGCAGAGGCTCGTCGTCCGCCTCGACGGCCGGCCGCGCGAGCAGCGCGCGTGGGCGGCGCGGATGCTCGGCACCGACGCGCGCGCGCCGTACGCGACCGCGGCGCGCGCCGCGTTTCGCGGGCCGCTGAGGGTCGCCTACCTGGCGGTCGGCGGCGTCGAGCTCGACGCCTGCGACGGCGAGTTGCGCGCTGAAGTGCTGGCAGCACTGGCCGCGGCCGATGACGTGAGCGTGCGCGACCTGCGGACACAGGCAAACCTGCGGTCGGCCGGAATCGCGGCGCGCCTCGCCCCCGACCCGGCGGTGATGGTCGCCGAGCTGTTCGGCGCGAAGCTGCACGCGCGCGCCGACCACGGCGAGGTCGCACGCCTGCGCGACGCGCTCCCGCAGGGCTACCTCGCCGTGCAGTTCAGCGCCGACTTCGGGGACGACGAGACGCTGTCCCGCCTGGCCGCGCAGCTCGACCGCGCCTGCGCATCGACCGGGCTCGGCGTCGCGCTGTTCCGCGCCGGCGCGGCGCCCTGGCACGACGACCTCGACGCCTTGCGGCGCGTCGCGGCGCGGATGCGCAGCGGCACGGCGCAGGTCTTCGCGTCGCCAGACGTCCGGGACATCTGCGCGCTCGTCGCGGCCGCGCACGGCTACTGCGGCAGCAGCCTGCACGGCCGGATCGTCGCGATGGCGTTCGCGCTGCCGCGCGTGAACCTGCGCCATCCGTCGGCGCGAGCGCGCACCGGCAAGCAGGCCGCGTTCGCGTCGACCTGGGATCTCGCCGAGATGCCTGCGGTCGTCGACGTCGACGACGCGGCGGCCGCGATCGAGCGGGCGCTCGCGGCAGACTCGGCGCGGCTCGCCCACGCGGCCGTGCAACTGACCGCGCGTTTCCGCGAGGCATTCGCCGCGATGCGCGAGCACCTCGGCTGAGCAGGCCGCACGCACGCGAATCGGGTCATCATCGCGCATGCCCTCCGTGCCGCCGCTTCGCCGAAGCATCGCCCACCCGCTTCGCTGGTTGCTGCCCGAAGGCGCCGACCCCGTGGCGCTGCCGTTGCTGCTCGCGCGAGCGCTTCGCGCATTCGCCGACGGCTACGTCGCGGTGCTGCTGCCGGCCTACCTGCTGGCGCTCGGCATGGGCACGCTCGAAGTCGGCATCCTCAGCACGTCGACGATGCTCGGCTCGGCGCTCGCCACGTTGGCCGTCGGCACCTGGGGCCACCGCTTCGCGCGACCGCGGCTGCTGCGCGCGGCCGCGCTGCTGATGCTCGCCACCGGCATCGGCTTCGCGTCGATGTCCTCGTTCTGGCCGCTGCTGGTCGTGGCGTTCGTCGGCACGCTCAATCCCAGTTCCGGCGACGTCAGCGTGTTCCTGCCGCTGGAGCAGGCGTCGCTCGCCGGCGCGGCTCGCGGCGACGCGCGTACCGCGCTATTCGCGCGCTACAGCGTGACCGGCGCGCTGTGCGCCGCGGTCGGAGCGCTCGCATCGGGTGCGCCCGACTGGGTCGCCGGCCATCTCGACGTGGCGCGCCTCGACGCGCTGCGCGCGATGTTCGTCGCCTACGGCGCGATCGGCGCGGCGGTCTGGTGGCTGTACCGGCGCGCGCCGCTGCGCGCCGACGAGGCCGCCGTGCCCGCGGCGCCGCTCGGGCCCTCGCGCGCGGTCGTCGTGCGACTCGCAGCGCTGTTCAGCGTCGACTCGTTCGCCAGCGGGCTCGTCGTGAACACGCTGCTGTCGCTGTGGCTGTTCGAGCGGTACGGGCTCAGTCTCGCGCAGGCCGGCCAGTTCTTCTTCTGGGCCGGGCTGCTGAGCGCGACCTCGCAGCTCGCGGCGCCGGCGGTCGCGCGACGGATCGGCCTGCTGAACACGATGGTCTTCACGCACATCCCGGCCAACGTCTGCCTGACGCTGGCCGCCTTCGCCCCGAGCATGCCGGTCGCGCTCGGGCTGCTGCTCACGCGCAGCGCGCTGTCGCAGATGGACGTGCCGCCGCGCACCGCCTACGTGATGGCGATCGTGACGCCCGCGGAGCGCGCCGCGGCGGCGAGCTTCACCGCGGTGCCGCGCAGCCTGGCCGCGGCAGTCAGCCCGTCCCTGACCGGTGCGCTGATTGCCGCCGGCTGGCTGTCGGCGCCGCTGCTCGCGAGCGGCGTGCTGAAGCTGGTCTACGACGTGACCTTGTGGCGCGCGTTCCGCGCGCATCCGCCTCGCGAGCAATGAGCCGCGCGGACTTCAACGCGCGAACATCGTCCCCGGCAGCCACAGCGCGACCTGCGGCCAGATCATGACGACCGCCATCACCGCGATCATCAGCAGCACGTAGGGCGCCGAGCCGCGGACGATCTCGCCGATCGGCGCGCGCGTGATCGCCTTGATCGTGAACAGGTTCATGCCGACCGGGGGCGTGATCTGCGCGAGCTCCAGGTTGATGACCAGCAGCACCCCATACCAGATCGGGTCGATGCCCAGGTGCGCCATCGCCGGCATGATCACCGGCGTCGTGATCAGGATGATCGCGATCGACTCGAGAAACATCCCGAGCACGAAGATCAGCGCCATCATCACGACCAGGAAACCGGTCACGCCGATGTCGGCGGCGATGATCGCCTCGACGATCTGCTGCGGAATCCGCAGCTTCGTCAGCACGTGGCCGAACACCGAAGCGCCGGCGAGGATCATGAACAGCATCGCCGACACGCGGCACGCGTCGACGGCCGAGTTCCAGACGTCGCGCAACCCGATCGTCCGGTAGACGAGCAGCGCGATCAGCAACGCCAGCCAGGCGCCGGCCGCGGCGGCCTCGGTGGCAGTGAACAGTCCCGCATACATGCCACCCAGCACGAACAACGGCAGCGAGATTGCCCACAGCGACCGGCGGATCGCGCCCAGCGCCTCGGCGAGCGTCGCGCGCGGCTCGCGTTGCAGGTGCCGGTGGGTGAGCGCGGTGCTCGCCATGCTCCAGCCGATGAAGACGCCGGCCATCAGCAACCCCGGCACGACGCCGGCCATGAACAGGCCGCCGATCGACGTGTCCGTCGACACGCCGTAGAGCACCATCGGCCCGGACGGCGGGATCAGGATGCCCAGCGTGCCGCCGGCCGCCACCAGCCCGTACGCGAACCGCGGCCGGTAGCCGAAGCGGATCATCTGCGGGATCGCCACCGCGCCGATCGTGAGCGCCGTCGCGACGCTCGAGCCCGAGATCGCCGCGAAGATCGTGCAGGCGACGATCGTCGCGATGCCGACGCCGCCGGGCAGGTGCCGCGTCAGCGTGTAGGCGGTGTTGTACAGGTCGTCGACGATGCGGCCACGGATCATCACGTGGGCCATGAACGCGAACAGCGGAATCGCCACCAGCAGGTAGTGATTCACCTCGCCGAAGACGATCTCGGTCACCGACCCGAGGTCGCCCTGCGTGACCAGCAGCAGCGCGCCGCCATAGAGCGCCAGCCCCGCGAAGATCGGCAGGCCGGTGAACAGCAGCAGCAACAGCCCGGCGAAGATCAGCGCGATCGTCACGCGGCCTCCCCGTCGTGCGGCCCGCGCGCGGCGTGCGCCGGCGGCGCGCCGGCGGCCGCACGCCAGAACGCCTCGATCGACGCGAGCAGCAGCAGCACGCCGCCGACCGGCATCAGCAGCATCAGCCACCAGGTCGGCCATTCGAGCGAGCCCTCGGTGACGAGGCCGAGCGTCTTCGCCAGCATCGCCGTGCCCCAGCCGTTGACGATCAGCACGACCGAGAACGCGCCCGCGCCCAGCGCCGACCACAGGTGGACCCAGCGGCGTCGTTGCGCAGAGAGCCGTTCGACCAGCAGGTCGACGCCGATGTGCTCGCCGTCGCGCAGCGCCTGCGCTGCCGACAGCATCACGACGGCCACCAGCGCGAAGCCGACGACCTCGTCGACCCAGACCGGTGCCGCATTGAACGCATAGCGCTGCACCACCGCCCAGCCGATCAGCGCGAGCGAAGCCAGCAGCGCGAGCGCGGCCAGCGCCATCGCCACGCCGGCGACGGCACGCACCACGCCACCCAGCGCGCGCAGCGCCGGCCCCTCGCGCGAGGCGTCGCCCTCGTGCGGGGCCGGGCCCGCTGCCCCGTTCGTCACGGCCGGCCGCGCGTCACAGCCGGTCGATCAGCTCGAGCAAGCGAACGCCGTCGGGCGCGGTCGCACGCAGGAACTCCTTCTTGACCGCCGGCTGCATCGCGTCGGCCATCGCCTTCTCCTGCGCCCCGGTGAGCGCCACCGCCTGCATGCCCTTGTCGACGAGCACCTTGATGTCCTCGGGCGGCACGCCGTCGGTGGCGCGGATCGAGCGCTTCACCGCCCGGTCGGCCGCGGCCTGGATCGCGCTTCGAATGTCCGGCGGCAAGCCGTTCCACCAGGCCGGGTTCACGACCAGGTTGTCGAAGGCCAGGATGATGTTCGACGCGGCGCCGTACTTCTGGATCTCGTAGTACTTGCGGCTGTACGCGGCCTTCACGCCGGTGAGCCCGGCGTCGAGCACGCCGGTCTGCAGCGCCTGGTAGACCTCCGAGCCGGGCATCGCCGACGGCGACGCGCCCATCGCCTCCAGGCCCGCATCGAACAGCTTGTTCAGGCCGCGGATCTTCAGGCCGGCGAAGTCGGACGGCGCGACGAGCAGCTTCTTGCCCGACGTGAAGATGCCGTCGTTGGTGTCGACGATCCACGCGATGTTCTTCACGCCGCGCGCTTCCATTTTCGCGTCGAGCAGCTTCGACGCCTCCGAGCCGATGAACGCCTTCTGCTTGGCCACCGAGGTCATCAGGTATGGAATGACCGAGACGCTCATCTCGGGAATCGTCCCGCCCCACTGGAAGCTGAGGATCACCGCCGCCTCGATCTTGCCGCTGGCGACCGCCGGGTGGTTCTGGTTCGGCTTGTACAGTTGCGCTGCGCCGAAGGTCTGCACCTCGACGCGGCCCTTCGTGGCCTCCTTCACTTCCTTCGCGAACTGCTCCAGGTTGACCGCCGTGTGGTGCGTCGGTGGGAACTGGTGGCTGATGCGCATCGTGTAATCGGCGGCGAAGGCGCTGCCGCCGAACCCGAAGGCGGCGACGGACAGCGCGGCGCATTGACGTGCGAAACGGCGGCGATCGACCATGGTTGTCTCCTCTCTCTTGGGGGCGTGTGGCACGCAGGAACGTTCAGGCGATGGCGCGCCGCGCGCGCAGAGCGTCGATCTCGGCGCCGGCGTAACCGAGGCCTTCGAGCAACGCCTGCGTGTGCGCGCCGAAGCGCGGCGGATCGAGCCGCACCGGCAGGCGCGCGCCCTGCAGCGTGATCGGAAAGAGCGTCGTCTTCACGGACTGCCCGGCCTTGTCGCCGTCGGGCAGCACCACGTCGGCGAGGCCTCCGGTGGCCAGCAGGTGCGGATCGTCGTACAGGTCCTCGGGCTTGCGGATCGGCGCGAACGGCAGCCCCGCCCGCTCGAAGAGCGCCGCCAGCTCGGCCGCCGAGCGCTTCGCGAGCCGCTCGCGCAGCACCGGCATCAGCGTCGGGCGGGCGCGCACGCGGTCGTTGTTGGTCGCATAGGCCGGATCGGCCTTCAGGTCGTCGAAGCCGAGAATGTCGCAGAAGGTCGCGAACTGCGCGTCGCTGACCGCCGCGAGGAAGATCTGCTCGCCGTCCTTCACGGTGAAGACGTCGTAGACCGCCCACGGGCTCTCGCGTGCCGGCATCGGCGACGGCGGCCGGCCGGTCATCGCGTACTGCAGCATGTGCTGGCCGACGAGGAACACGTTGTTCTCGAACAGCGCCGACTGCACCTCCATCCCCTTGCCGGTGATGCCGCGCTGGATCAGCGCGCCGAGCGCCCCGATCGCGCCGAACAGGCCGCCCATGATGTCGTTGACGCTGGTGCCGGCGCGCAGCGGATCGCCGGGGCGCCCGGTCATGTAGGCGAGCCCGCCCATCATCTGCACCACCTCGTCCAGCGCGGTACGGTGCTCGTAGGGGCCCGGCAGGAAGCCCTTGTGGCTCACGTAGATCAGGCGCTCGTTGCGCTTCGCGAGCGACGCGTAGTCGAGCCCGAACTTCACCAGCGCGCCGGGCTTGAAGTTCTCGACGACGACGTCGGCGCTGGCAGCCAGCCGTCGCGCCGCCTCGGCGCCCTCGGGCTGGCGCAGGTCGATGCCGATGCTCTTCTTGTTCCGGTTGAACATCGGGAAGAAGCCCGCACCGGCGCCGAGCAGCCTTCGCGTGTTCTCGCCCTCGACCGGTTCGACCTTGATGACTTCGGCACCCATGTCGGCGAGTACCATCCCGCAGGTCGGGCCCATCACCATGTGGGTGAACTCGACCACGCGCAGGCCCGCGAGTGGCTGCGGCGCGGCGGGGGCTGCGTCGGCGCGGCTCATACGGGACTCCGGCAGAGACGCATGGCGTCAGGGTCGGCTCGCATGTCGCTCAGGCCGGTTCGCGCAGCGTCTTCGGCAAGCCGGCGCGCCACAGCGTGCCGTGCAGGGTCTCGCCTTCGAGCCACTGCGCGACCCTCGCGCGCAGCGCGAGCAGCGCGTCGATGTCGAGCCCGGTCGGCTCGCCCATGCTCGCGAACAGCCAGGCGACGTCCTCGGTGGCGACGTTGCCGCTCGCACCGGGCGCGTGCGGGCAGCCGCCGATGCCGGCCAGGCACGCGTCGAAGCGCCGGACGCCGACCTGCCAGGCCGCGAAGACGTTGGCCATGCCGAGCCCGCGCGTGTCGTGGAAGTGCCCGCAGGCGAGCCGGTCGCCGGCGATCGCGAAGCTGCGCTCGAACAGCTCGCGCACCGCCTTCGGGTCGGCGTAGCCGACGGTGTCGGCCAGCCCCACGCGATCGACCCCCGTATCGAGCACCGCGCGCAGCAGGCGCAGCACCTCGTCGGGCTCGACGCGGCCCTGGATCGTGCAGCCGAACGCGGTGCTGATGCCGACTTCGAGCAGGCACTTCGAGCCGGCCGCATCGCGCTCGGCGCGGATCGCCGCGATCTCGGCCACCACGTCGTCGGGCGCCTTGCGCAGGTTGGCCAGGCTGTGGGCACGGCTCGCCGACAGCGGCAGCAGCATCGAGTGCGCGCCGCTCTCGATCGCCCGCTGCGCGCCCTTCAGGTTCGGCACCAGCACCGAGACGACGAGGCCCGGCAGCGTGCGCGCGAAGGCGACCAGTTCCGCGGTGTCGGCCAGTTGCGGCAGCAGCCGCGGCGGCACGAACGACCCGACCTCGATCTCGCGCAGGCCGGCGGCGTGCGCGTCGCGCAGCCATTCGAGCTTGCGCTCGGTGGGCAGCGTGCGCGCGATGCTCTGCAGGCCGTCGCGCAGCCCGACCTCGCGAAGGGCCACCTTCGGCGTCGATGCATTCATCGGAACGATTCTAGGCATTCCTGCGCGGATCGTTCGTGATTTATGGGAACCCCATTCGTTCCGTTGCGTCATGCCAGAATGTGGTTCCCCGAACCCGGTTCCCCGATTTTCGGGAGCCCGCCGGAGCCCCGCCGGTCACCCGCCATGCCGCGCCACTTCGATCCCGTCACGCTCAGGGTGTTCGTCGCCGTCTGCGAGGAGCGCAACATCGCGCGCGCCGCGGCGCGCGATTCGCTGGTGGCCTCGGCCGTCAGCAAGAGAATCGCCGCCATCGAGCGCGAAATCGGCACCGCGCTGCTGGTGCGCGGCCGGCGCGGTATCGAGCCGACTGCGGCCGGCGAAGTCCTGCTGCGGCAGGCGCGCGACGTGCTGGGAGCGATGGAGCGCATGCACGTCGAGATCAGCGAGTTCGCCACCGGCGTGCAGGGCAGCGTGCGCGTGATGGCGAGCGTCTCGGCACTGGCCGAATGGCTGCCCGACGACATCGCCGCGTTCCTCGCGCGCTACCGCTCGGTACGAGTCAGTCTCGACGAAGGGGTGAGCAGCGAGATCGTGCGTGCGGTGCGCGAGGGTGCCGCCGACCTGGGCGTGCTGTGGGACGCCGGCGCGCTCGCCGGACTGCGGACCGCGCCCTATCGGTCGGACCACCTGTGCGTCGTGGTGCACGCCGCGCACCCGCTCGCGCGGCACAAGCGCCTGCGCTACGCGCAGACGCTCGACCACCCATCGGTGGGCGTCGCACCCGGAGGCATGGTCGAGGCGATGCTGCGCCGGCAGGCCGCGCTGGTCGGCCGGGCGCCGGCCAACCGGATCCAGGTCTCGGGGCTCGACGCGGCGTGCCGCATCGTCGCCGCGGGGCTCGGGCTGGCCATCCTGCCGCGCGAGGCGATCACGCCGACCGCCAGCGCGACCGGCCTGGTGGTCGTGCCGCTCGCCGATCCGTGGGCGGTGCGCCGCTTCGTGATCTGCTGGCGATCGGACGAGACGCTGTCGGCCAGCGCGCGGGTGCTGGTCGAGCACCTGCGGCAGCAGGCCGCGCCCGGCGTCACGCCACCGGCGGCTCGAAGTGCAGCGCCCCGGCGATCCGGTTCCAGGCGTTGATGGCGCCGACCGAGGCGGTCAGGAACGCGATCTCGGAGCGGGTGAACTGCGCCTGAACCTGCGCATACGTGGCATCGGAGACGCTGTGCCGGTCCATCCGCGTCAGCGCCTCGGTCCAGGCCAGCGCCGCGCGCTCGCGCGCCGTGTAGACGCCGACTTCGCGCCACGCTGCGAGCAGGTCGAGCTTGGGCGCCTCGACGGCGAGCTTGCGCGCCATGTTCAGGTGGTACTGGATGCAGAACGCGCAGCCGTTGATCTGCGACGCGCGGACCTTGATCAGCTCGGTGAGCGGCTTCTCGAGCCCTGAGTCGTCGACCGCCTTGCCCAGCGCGCGCAGCGCGGCGACGGCGGCCGGGGCGATCTCGTCGAAGGCGGCGCGGTCGATCCGCGGGGAGGGTTCAGGGGCGTTCATGCGGGAGTTCCTCGTGGATGGAAGGGGGCGTCGGCGGCGAGTGTAGACGCCGTTGCCGCCGCCGGTCGAATCGACCCCGAGACCGACGAGCGGTCGGCGCTCGCGGTCCGGAGGCGGCAGCACCGTGCAGGGTGTCACGCGCCCGACCCGGGCCGGATATACAATGGGAAAAGTTTCCATTTTTTGGCTTTTCCCACCCGACGGAGCAACCCATGGCATCCGCAAAGAGCCTCTTTCGCAGCAGGACGGTCGGCCTCGCTTCCATCGCGCTGAGCGCGCTCGTCCTCGTCGCTTGCGGAGGAGGCGGCGGCAGCAGCACGTCGGCAACGACCAAGTCGACCTACGCGTCCGGACGGATCTCGGGCTTCGGCTCGATCGTCGTCAACGGCGTGCACTACAAGGAAGACCTCGCGCACGTCGTCGACGACGACGGCACCACGCACGACAGCAGCGAGCTCAAGCTCGGCATGGTGGTCGAGGTCGAGGCCGACGAGATCGCCGAGTCCGGCGGCGTGCGTTCGGCCGACGCACAGACCATCACGTTCAGCACGCTGATGCGCGGCCCCGTCGAGAGCAAGGGCACCGACTCGATCGCCGTGCTCGGCCAGACCGTGCACGTGACCCCGACCACCGTCTTCGACGACATGATGGCGGGCGGCCTCGCAGCGCTGAACGTCGGCGACGTCGTCGAAGTGCACGGGATGCTCGACACGTCGACCGGCGTCTACACCGCGACGCGGATCGAACCCGAGGCGGGTGCGCAGAACTACAAGCTGCGCGGCGTCGTCAGCGCCTACGATCCGGCCACGACCACGCTGCGAATCGGCGGCGCCGTGATCGACACGTCGACGGCGACGATGCCCGACGGCGGCATCCAGGCGGGCGACCCGGTGCGCGTGAAGCTCGCCACCGCCCAGGTGAGCGGCGAGTGGGTCGCCACCAGCGTCAAGCCGGTGCGCCTGCACCCCGAGGACAACGACCACAGCGAGGTGGACGGCGTCGTCACCGACTTCACGTCCGCCACCTCGTTCAGCCTCGGCGGCCTGCCGGTCGACGCCAGCAAGGCGACCTTCCCCAAAGGCACCGACGGCATCGCCAAGGGCGCCCGCGTCGAAGTGGAGGGTTCGGTCGTCAACGGCGTGCTGGTCGCCACCAAGGTCGAGCCGAAGTCCGACGCCGACGACGAGCACGAGGGCTTCGAGGTCGACGGGACCATCGATGCCGTCGACACGGTCAAGTCGACCTTCGTGGTGCGCGGCGTCACGGTGAGCTACGCCGGCAGCCCGAGCTTCCGGGGCGGCACCGCCGCGGACCTCAGCCCGGGCGACCGCGTCGAAGTGCACGGCACGCTGGCCGCCGACGGCGTCACGGTGGACGCGACGAAGATCGAGATCAAGCCCTGAACGCTGGGCCCGCGAGGGCCCGGGCAGCGTCTGCCGCCGCTCGTCACGCGGCGCGGACGCTGCCTTCTTCCAGCAGCGAGCGGATTGCCTCCTCCGCGAACCCGCTCTCGCGCAATACCTCGATGGTGTGCTCGCCCAGGCGCGGCGCATGCCGGCGAATTGACGGCGGCGTCTCCGACCACTCGGTCGGATTCGCGATCGAGGTGATCGTGCCCTCCGAAGGGTGCGCGACCTCGCCGATGAAGCCGGTCTCGCGCAGGTGCGCGTCCCGCTTCAGGTCTTCCAGCGAATACATCGGCGCGGCCGGCAAGTCGGCCTGTTCGAACAGACGAAGCCACTCTTCGGTAGTGCGCGTCGCGAGCATCTCTGCAAGGAATCCGTAGACCGCGTCGATGTTGGCGAGACGTGCGCCCTGCGACGCGAAGCGAGGGTCCTCGTCCATCATCCGCGGTCGGCCGATCACCTCGAGGAACTTGCGCCACTGCTTGTCGTTGTAGACCAGCGTGCACAAGTAACCGTCGCGCGTGCGGTACGGACGACGGCCCGTCGTCAAGCTGCGCGAATAGCCGTAGGGGCCGATCGACGGCGCGAACAGCTCGCCTGCCAAGTGCTCGCCCAGCACGACCGACGCCATTCCCTCGAACATCGGGACGTCCACCTTCTGGCCCTTGCCGGTGCGCGCGCGATGGTACAGCGCGCTGGCGACCGCGAGCGCGAGTTGAAGGCCGACGAGACGATCCGCCAGCACCAGCGGCGCGTATCGGGGGTGCTCGGCGCCGGCCTGTCGGGTCAGCCATGGCAGGCCAGACATCCCCTGCACCAGGTCGTCGTAGGCAGGCCGCGCCGCATAGCGGCCCCGCTGGCTGAAGCCGATGCCCCCGACGTAGATCAGCCCGACATTGACGGCTCGCAATGCCTCGTACCCGAGGCCCAAGCGCTCCATGGCGCGCGGGCGCAGGTTGTAGATCAGCACGTCGGCGGTCTTCACCAACTCCAGCATGACGCTACGGCCGCTTGGGGACTTGAGGTCAATCACCACTGACCGCTTGTTGCGGTTCGTGGTCAGATAGAAGTGCCCCATACGGTCCGACTTCATCGGACCGGAGAGCCTCATTACATCGCCTTCGGGCGGCTCGATCTTGATGACGTCGGCGCCGTAGTCTCCGAGCCACTGCGTCGCATAGGGGCCCATCACGACACTGGTGAGGTCGAGGACCCGCACGCCCTCGAGCGGCCCGCTCATGTTTGGCGCCCTTTCACTGCGCAGTGATGTTCGCCGACTTCACGATCTTGCCCCACTTTTCGTAGTCCGTTCGCACGAACGCGTCGAACTCCTCGGGCCTCAGCGTCCAGACGCTGTACGCCTGCGCCCTGATGCGCTCGCGTACCTCGGCCGTGTCCAGCGCCTTGATCAGCTCGCGGTTCAGCCGGTCGACGATCGGCTTCGGCGTTCCAGCAGGCGCGAACACGCCGAACCACAGGTCGCTGCCGGCCTCGGAATAGCCCGGCACGCCTGACTCGCGCATCGTCGGAATATCGGGCGCATACTCGCTGCGCTTGTCGCTGGTGACGGCCAGCGGGCGAATCTTGCCGTTACGGATCTGGGGCAAGCTGGTGACCAGGATGTCGAACATCCCGGTGATGTTGCCGGCCATCACGTCCACCAGCGCTGGCGCGCTGCCCTTATACGGCACGTGGACGATCGGCGCGCCGGTGAGCGACTTGAGAAGCTCCATCGAGAGATGGTTGGTCGCGCCAGTACCGCCCGAGCCGAGCGTCACCTTCTCCGGGTTCGCCTTCGCGAAGGCGATGAGCTCGGCAACGGTTTTCGCCGGAACGGCCGGGTTCACCACGAGCACGTTCACGTATGAGACCACCGGCGTAACGGCAGCGAAGTCCTTGCGCGGATCGTAGGCGAGCTTCGCGTAGATGTGCGGATTGATGGCCTGCGTGCCGGTGTGCCCCATCGCGATCGTGTAGCCATCCGGCGCTGAGCGGGCGAGCGTCTCCATCGCGATGCTGCCTCCCGCGCCAACCCGGTTGTCGACGATGACCGGCACGCCGAGCGACTCGCTGAGCTTCGGAGCGATTGCGCGCGCGAGAACGTCGGTCGGCCCGCCCGCGGAGAACGGAATCAGCCAGCGGATCGGTTTGCTCGGGTACTCCTGTGCCTGCGCCGGCGCGGCAGCGGCCAATGCGATCAGCGCTGCGAACATCGATTTGGCGATTTTCAGCATCTCAGTCTCCTCGTTGTAGTCACTCGACTGCAGGCGCCGGTCAGGCGCCGACCTGCTTGAGCAGCTCGCGCGCGATGATCAGTTGCTGGATCTGGCTGGTTCCCTCGTAGATCCTTAGAAGCCTGACGTCTCGGTAGAGCCTCTCGATCGGGTATTCCTTGATGTAACCGCTGCCCCCATGGATCTGCAGCATCCGGTCGGCGATGCGGCCGGCCGCTTCGGTCGCGAAATACTTGCAGCAGGCCGATTCCATCGTCACGTTGTGGCCGGCGTCCTTGTCGCGCGCTGCTTTCTCGACCATCGCGCGCGCGGCGTAGGCCTCGGCCTGGCTGTCGGCCAGCATTCCCTGGATCAACTGGAAGCTCGCGATCGGCTTGCCGAACTGCTTGCGCTCGATCGCGTAGCGCCTACCCTCGTCGATCAGGCGTTCGCACATGCCGGCGGCGACCGCAGCCATGTGCAGGCGCGCGTGGTCGAGCGACCTCATCGCGCTCTTGAAGCCGCCGCCCTCTCGTCCGCCGAGCAGCGCGCTCGCCGGCACGCGGCAGTTCTCGAAGATGACGTCGGACTCGTGCGAGCCGCGGAACCCCATCTTCCGGTAGGGCGCCGCGACCGTGATGCCGGGCGTGTCGCGCTCTACCAGGAACGCCGAAATGCCCGCGGCGCCCGCCTCCTTTGGTGCGGTGCGCGCGAAGACAGTGAACAGCCCCGCATGGATCGCATTGGTGATGAAGCGCTTTGTGCCGTTGATCACGAAGTAGCCACCTTCGCGAATCGCGCGCGTGGTCAGCGACGCAGCGTCGGACCCCGAGTCGGGTTCGGTCAGGCAAAACGACGCCATCATCTCGCCGGTGGCGATTCGCGGCAGGTAGCGGCGCTTCTGCTCCTCGGTGCCGTCGTTGACGATGCCCAGCGTGCCCACTCCATTGGTGGTACCAAAGTACGAGCGGAACACCGGCGACGCGTACGCGACCTCGAGGACCAGCCGGGCCTCCTCGTACATGCCCAAGCCGAGTCCGCCGTACTCCTCGGGCACGGTCATGCCGAATAGCCCGAGTTCCTTGAGCTGACGAACGATGTCGCCCGGGATCTCGTCGGTTTCCTCGACGGTCGGCTCGGCGGGAACGAGTTGCTCGCGAGCGAACCGGCGCACCGCGTCGGCGAGCAAGTGGATGGTTTCTTCACGGTCGGACATCGAGGGCGCTCCGGCGCTTCGAGAGACGGAGCCGACTATCGCACTTGAGGTATGCATCGTCCAGTATCGATCGTTTCGCGTGTGATACCCTTTCAGTATCAATCGGCCCGTCAGCCCTGCCGCCCATGGACCTGCGCCAGATTCGCCAGTTCATCGCCGTCGCCGAGACGCTGAGCTTTCGCAAGGCCGCCGAGCGCCTGCACATGTCGCAACCCCCGCTGTCGGTGTCGGTGCGGCGCATGGAACGCGATCTCGGCGCGGCGTTGTTCGAGCGTGGACGCCGCGGCGTCAAGCTGACCGAATTCGGCAAGGCGATCCTGGACGACGCGCGGCGCGTCGCGCTGTACGCGGAGCAGCTTCGTCGATCGGCCGCGATGGCGGTGTCGGGCACCGGCGGCGTGTTGCGCGTAGCGTTCGTCGGCTCGGCGACCTACCGCCTGCTGCCGCGGATCCTGCCGCGCTTCCGCGCGCGCTATCCGGGCATTTCGCTCGAACTGAGTGAAGGCACGACGACGCGGATACTCGAAGAGATCGCGCAGGGTTCACTCGACCTGGGATTGGTTCGTTACCCGGTTCTCGAGGCGCACGCGACCGTGCTGACACCAATCGAGCACGACACGCTGGTCGCGGTGCTACCGGGCGACAGCCCGCTGGGCCGGCGCAAGCGACTTGCGCTGTGCGACTTGGCCGATCAGGCTTTCGTCATGTATTCCGCGGCGGCAGCCGCCAACCTGCGAGGCCAGGTGATGCTGGCCTGCCAGGCGGCCGGGTTCACGCCAAAGGTGGTGCAGGAGGCAGTTCAGGTCCAGACCATCATCAGCCTGGTCGAAAGCGGCATGGGCATCGCGTTGGTGCCCGCGAACAGCAGCCGCCACGGGCCGGGTGGCGTCGTCTTTTGCCGACTCGAGCCAACCGATGCGTACCTGTCGGTCGCAATCGCGCTGGCATCACGCCCTGAGCCGGTGATTCCGACCGCGCTAAGGTTCCGGCAGGTGGCGATGGAGTACGCCGCGGAGGCGAAGGCGGAAGGGGGGATCGGTTGATCGAGCCCTGCCACGCAAGAGCCGGGGCATCGACAAAATGAACTTACTTCGAAGTCGTCGGGCGAATGCCCTCCGTCGCGTTCTTCTTGGCCTCCTTGGCGGCCTTCTTCTCCTTCGGGGTCGATTGCGGCTTCTTCTTCGTTTCCTTGTTGCTCTGCCTCAACTTGCCCATGGCCGTGCTCCCGAAAATCACCGGCGGATGCGCGGTGCCTCCGCAGTATAGGCCGCCCGGCCCCGCTGGCGAGCGCTAGGGGCGACGCGCGGCGATGGTGCGGCCGTCGGCCGCGTGAAGCACCAGCGCGCCGCTCTGGTCGATCGTGAACCGACGCACCTGCCCGAGCAGCTCGAAGAATAATTGCTCCTGCTGCATCAGCGCGGGCTCGCAGGCCATCATCGTCGACGCCGGCTTCGAGATCGTCAGTCCCTCGCCACTGATCGAATACCCGGCCGTGTAACGGTTGCACGAGCCGCGCCCCGCGACGCGCCCGTCGGCCGAGAACGACAGCGTCGCGCGCGAGCGGTCGACGACGCCGCGGCCGGCGACATCCTCGACCACCCACTCTGCGCCGCGCAGCAGCGTCGCCGGGTCGCCGCCGCAGCCGTTCAACGTGCGACCGGCGAACGCCACGGTGACCACGTTCGGATACGGCATCCCGGTCATCGAATCGGTGCAGTGCCGCTCGAAGAGCGTGGCCACGAGCCCGACGCCGGCAGCGGGCGCGCGAAAGCGGGTGAAACCTTCGCCGGGCTCGGCGACCGGCGTGGGCGCCTCGATGCGCGTGCGGCCATCGTCGGCCAGCAGCGTCATCGTGCGCGCGGTGATGTCGAGCCGCCAGCCGGGTTCGTTGCCGGTGGCGCGAAACGGCAGGCTCGGCGCGCGCTCGGGCACGCACTCCGGCCACGCTTGGCCGCGCACGACGACGGTCGCGCGGTCGCCCTTCGACCAGAAACTCGTCGACGGATCGCCGACCGCCTCGTAGCGCGCGCCCGAGGCCGAGCGCACGGGGCGCAGGTCGAAGGTCTCGCCGCCGGCCTCCATCCGCGTCGTGCTGCCGACGTGGCCGAACGTGACGCTGCGGTCGCCGCAGACGAGCGTGCTCGCGAACGCCAGCGGCTGGACGCGGACGAGCCGCAACAGGCCGACGTCGATCGCCGCGGCGGACGGATCGATCGCGATCGGCTCGGTGATCCAGGCCGGACGCCCGCCGACGAAGATCGCACCCCGCAGCGAATGACGCGCCCCCGCCACGAGCTTCGCGCGATCGACGTTCAGCTCGAACGCGACCGGCACCTGCCGGCCCTTCAGCGCCGCACGCCACTCGGCCACGATGCGGCCCCCGGTGCCGGGACCCTCGCGCAACTCGACGACGGCGCTCGCGTCGGGCGACAGCGCGATTCGCTCGCGATAGGCCATCGCGCCCTTGATGGCGAGCGCCTGGGCGCGTTCGGCGGGCGGCTGTGGAGGTTCCGGAAGGGGCTGCGCGCGCTCGGGAGCGGGCTGCGGGCGCTCGGAGGCCGGGGCCGGGCGTTCGGGGGCCGGGGCCGGGCGTTCGGAGGCCGGGCGTTCGGGGGCCGGGGCCGGGCGCTCCGGACGCGGCGATGGGCGTTCCTCGCGCGGCGGCGCGACGCCGGTGTCCACACGCGTGCCGACCCCGGTCGCGCAGGCGCCGAGCACGAGCGCCGCTGCGAGTGCGATGGCGAGCCTGAAGTGCATGGACGCGCGGGTCCGACGATTCCGGGAAGGCGCTTCGTTGCGGTCGATCGCTCCGCCTTACTTCACGGGGATCGGCGTCGCGGGGTCGACCGGCACCGCGGTCACCGAATTCTGCGGCGAGCCCTCGATCAGCCGCTCGGCGTAGGTCAGGTAGACCAGCGTGTTGCGCTTGCGATCGACCATCCGCACGATGCGCAGCTTCTTGAACACCAGGCTGATCCGCTCGCTGAACACCTCTTCCTGTTCGGGCAGCGGCTTCACGAACGAGATCGGCCCGACCTGCCGGCACGCGATCGCCGCCTCCGAGCGGTCTTCGGCCACGCCGAGCGCGCCCTTGATGCCGCCGGTCTTCGCGCGCGACGTGTAGCAGGTGACGCCCTGCACCTTCGGGTCGTCGTGCGCCTCGACGACGATCTTGTGGTCGGGGCCGACCCACTTGAAGACGGTGTCGACTTCGCCGATCGGTTCGGCCCGGGCGGACACGAAGGGAGCGAGGAGCAGGGGGAGAAGGAATCGTCGCATCGGATGCCTGCACGGGTCAGCGGCTCGCCGCGACTATAGCGCTTTCAGGGCCTCCGTCATCGATACCTGGCCGCACTGATGAACTGGCTGAACGACTCGCACCAGACGATCACCGTGTCGTAGGCCGACACGTCGATGCCGTCGGGAACCGGGACGACGAAATTCTCGAACGTGCGCACGTCGCCGACGCGCACCATGCGCGGCTTCAGGCGCGCGAAGTCGGCCTCGGTCTCCACGAACCCGGGCGAGAGGTACAGCTTGTAGTCGGGACCGGGCGCGAGTCTTCCGACCAGGACGATGTGGCGGCGACCGACCGAGACGGCACCTTCGCCCCAGTGCAGCAGGTCGCTGCCGCGTAGGTCGCGCCGGAACCGGCCGGTGAACAGGGCATCGCTGGCCGCCGACGCGGCCGCGGCGACAGTGGGCGCCTGCGGAGCCGTGAGGATCGGCAGCAGGTAGATCCCGAGGCCGAAGCCCAGGGCCAGCGCCACGACGTGCGTCAGAAGGCGCAGCAGCCACTTCTTCATGCTTCCTCGCGCCGTTCTCATCGTACGGTCGATTCCGCACAGTCTACGCCGCAGGCAGCGCGTCGGCCGCGACGTCGTCGGGTGATAGATTCACCCGACACCCCGGCCGGTCCGGTCGGTCGATGCTACCCGAGGAGTCGAAGATGGGCTGGTTCTCGAAGAAGGACGACGATTTCTTCCTCGCCACCGTCGTGCCGAACGACGACGGCGCGCGGGTCGGCAAGTACCTCGGCGTGGTCAACGGCGAGGCGATCATCGGCGCGAACATCTTTCGCGACCTGTTCTCGTCGGTGCGCGACGTGGTGGGTGGCCGGGCCGGCGGCTACGAGCGCGCGCTCGCCGGCGCTCGCGACGCGGCGCTCGGGGAGATGGTGGCCGCCGCCAGGGAACTGGGCGCCGACGGCGTGGTCGGGATCGACTTCGACTACGAGGTGCTCGGCGAGGCGAACGGGATGATGATGGTGTCGGTGAGCGGGACGGCGGTGAAGATGGCGGGGCGTAGTTCGTAACGGCGTGCGCGGTGTAGCGCTGTTCTCATAGCTCCACGAGCCTGTCGAGCCTCCGTGCCACCGCGCTACAGGCGTCGATCAGATCCGTGACCAGCCGTTCGGCCACCTCCAGATCGCCCTCGTACTCCCCGCGATTCCGGATGTCGTGGCACTTGGCCATCACCCGCCAGACCTCCGGGCCCAACCCGAGGGTGTGCGGCAGTAGCTGGAACACGATGTAGCGGTTCGCCGACCGGCGAAGCCCCGCGAACTCCACGGCGTCCGGCGGCTCGGGCTTCAACGGCTTACCCGGGCCGCTCAGGTTGTCGAACGCCGACGTCATCTTCGCTCCCGATCACCCACACCTTCGGCTGGGACCATACGCGCACGGTGAACGCGCTCTGCTTCTCGAAGTCGGCTGCGAGATCTTCCGTCGTGAGGATCGTCGGGTTCACCTGGCGACCGAGCACCGCGCTGACATATTCCAGCACCGCGTAGATGTCCGCATAGCTGACCGTATCGCTGACGACCATCAGGTCTATGTCGCTGGCCGCCGTATCGGCGCCCTTCGCGACGGATCCGTAGACGAAGGCGGCACGTATTTTCGACGCCAGCGGTGCGAGCGCGTCGCGCAGTGGCTCGGCGAGGCCAAAGGTCTTGCGAACGATGGCGCACAGCTCGGCAAAGACCGGAGACTCGGGATTGGCCTGGAAGTGCTTGCGATTGCCGATCGCGCGCACGGTTACGAGGCCGCTGTCCGCCAGGCTGGCGAGCTCGCGTTGGACGGCGCCCGACCCCGACCCGGCGAGCGCGATCAACTCCGTCGCGTAATAGCTGCGCTCGGGCTGGCCGAACAACAGGCGCAGAACCCTCTGGCGAGTGCCTGAAAACAGCGCGTCCGCCAAGCTGGTCGGCCGCCGCCGCTGCGCTACAGAGATACTTTTCATACCCGTATCGGGTATGTTAATGCCCAAAATGGGTATGTCAAGCCCGGCGACGCAGATCAAGACGAAGCAGGGCTAGTCAGGAGTTTTCAGCGTTCGCGCTCCCGCACCTGATCAGGCGTGAGAGGTGGAGGCTCGCCAGAGCGACCACCTCGGGCGACAGCGCCTGCGCGGCGTTGTCCGGGAACGCCGGCAATGCCTTGGCCTCGAGCACCATATCGCGGGCGAGTTCCTCGGGGTTCGGCATCTGGGAGCGGACACCTGCTTCGGGCCAGGTTTTCGGACTGTGGTCCGCAGTCTAGCCCTCGGAGAGAGGGCGGTCGAAAGCCGGCATCGAATCCACAAGTATTCTCCGGCGGCTCGGGCTCGCCGGGCGAGCCAGCGCGCCCTATCCCGGCAGCGAATACGACACCTTCGTCCCCTGCACCGAGACGATGCCGGTCGACTGCAGGTGCCCGAAGAGCCGCGAGAGCTCGTCGTCCGACAACTGCTTCTGGAACAGCGCGCCGATCGAGTTCGTCAGGGTCGCGACGCTTCGCGGCAGCGCGGCCCCACGCTGCTTGAGGTTCTTCACCACCACCGCCGCCCGCTCAGCGACCGGCTGGGACAGCCCTGCCTTGACGATCGGCATCTCGGTGACGTCGGTCGACCGGCACGCGAACACCTTCAGGGTCTTCAGGTGCGAGATCAGGGGGTCGAAACCGCTGTCCCGCGAAATGATGTGGAAGTAGGCATCGGGCTCGCGCAGCGCCAGCTGGCCGAGGTGAAACGCGATGTGGAAATCGAGCGCGTTCTTGCCTGGCGCCGAGACGCGGATGTATTCAGCCCGCGGACCCATGCGTTGCAGCGCGCTGGCGATCTCGAACGACACCTTGGACTGACCGGGTCCAACGAACACCTGAACCCTGAAGTGCTCCGCATCCAGGACCGACATCGCCGCCGGCTGCACGTTCTCGTAGTCGATCAGTACGTAGTTGGTTCTCATGCGCCCCTCGTTGGTCGGCCCCGGCGCACTGCTGTTTGGGGTATCTGGGACGAATAGCAGCGCCGCCGGCGTCGGCCAAGGCCGTACCGATCGGCGGGGCCCTCGGGCGGACCACTGTCCGCAACTGGAACACCCCTCGCGCCGCCATTCCTTGACCACCCGCGCGATCCCGTTTAGCGTCGGCGACGATTGCCGGCCGGCCATTGCGCGGCCCGGCCTCCCCGCAGTCCGGATTCCTCGGCCCCCCGTCACGGAGCCTTCGATGTTCTGGGAACACGAAGACTGGTCCAATCTCGACGCCAGCGAGCTCGCCGACGCGCTGGCGACCCTCCGCGCTGGCCTGCCCGCGCACGATCGCGGCGCGTTCGCGCTGCACGACGCGCCAGACGATTCGCACGCTTTCGATGACGGGCATTTGCAGGTGCGCTCGATCCGGGTGCGCCGGCTGCGCTTCTACGCCGACCACTGGCTCTACGAACTGGGTCTGTCGCCCGAGGCCACCGGGCTCGCCGGCCGCTACGAGTCGGCGCGCGCGTTCGTCGTGCTGTCGCCGGCCGACGCCTCCGAGGCGCCGCCTCCGCAGGTCGGGGCGCCGCAGCCGCCGCACCGGCGCCCGGCGCTGGCCGCCCGAGACGGGGCCGTGTCCGCGGTGCTGCTCGACTGGACCGCCGGGGTCATCTTCCAGCTCAACGAGCGCGGGCGGATGCGGCTGGCGCCCGACGGGCGATTCGATCGGCAGCTCGCACTCGACTATCTGGACTTCTTCGTCTCGTTCATCGCCAGCGAGAATTCGCGCGAGCCCTTCCTGCTGTTGCACGGCGGCACGCTCGCGCAGCCCGCGGGCATCCCGCGCCGGCGCGCCAGCCTGCCGGCCTTCGAACAGGCGATCGGCGAGCAGCTGCTCGATGGCAAGCCGTTCGAGAGGCCGCATCGCTACGCGTACATCCCCGAGAACCCGTCCGCGACCGACGAGCCCGACCTGCGCTGCATTGATTCGCCCTCCGATAGCGATCGAGCGTCTCATCAGGCGGGCGAGGCGGAAGCGAGCGGGGCCGCCTCCACGGCCCCGACATCCCCCGACCCGGCCGGCTCCGGCCGCCCCGCCTTCGATCCTGCCGCGATCGTCATCGACGGCGTCCACGTAGGTGAAGAGGATCCGGAGCGCACGGCGCTCGGGTTCACTGCGGCCCTGCTCTACGAGAACACGATCTTCAAGGCGCTTTTCGAGATCTCCTGCGAGCCGGACCAGGCCGCCCAGATCCGCATGCTCGGTGACGAGCCGCTCATGGCGGCCGATCCGGCGCTGCTGCAATACCAGGTCGACCGGCTCGACGCGCGCGGCATCCGCCTGCTGCTCCTGCTCAAGCCGCGCGCCGAAGTGGCCGCGGCCGAGTTCCTCGCACAGTTGCGTCGCGCCGCCGCGACCAACGCACTGTCGCCGGCCGCCTGGGTCGAGAACCTCCGCGTGACGGGCGACGTGAATTTCCAGCTGCTCGGCGCGAGCGGGCCTGTGCGCGTGCGCGACGTCGAGTTCATGGGGCGCGTCGTGCTCGACGAGTGCCGCCGCGACGCCAGCGTGGTGTTCGAGCGCT
Organism: Burkholderiaceae bacterium; assembly: GCA_019635275.1. Classification (GTDB taxonomy): domain Bacteria; phylum Pseudomonadota; class Gammaproteobacteria; order Burkholderiales; family Burkholderiaceae_E; genus Zeimonas. Next base: position 45,867 of record JAHBZV010000012.1, read on the forward strand.
GTCGGTTCGCCCGGTCGCTCGACGCACGCAACGCGTCGATCGACGGCGACCTGGTGCTGCGCGGGTCGACGGTGCTGGGCGTGGTGGCACAGGGCGATCCACTGTACCCGTCGATCTGCCTGGCGGGCCTGCGGCTGACCGGCGACCTCGATGGCCAGCAACTCGCGGTCGACGGCGAGTTCAACGCGCCGAACGCCGACATCACCGGCCGCGGCAACCTGCGCGGCATCGACCTGCGCCTGCGCCGCGGCAGCGAGCAGTTCGGCATGTCGATGCGCAACGCCGCGGTGAAGGCAGGGCTGGACCTGTCCCCTTACGTCGGCCGCGACGCGGTGGGACAGAAGATCGCTCGCTCGCGCGTCGAGGGAACGATCGACCTGGTCGGCCTGCACGCGCTCGAGGTCGACCTGCGCGGCGCGGCCTGCGCCGCGCTCGATCTCTCGTACGCGCAGCTGGAGGGCCTGCTGAACCTCTCGGCGTTCGACCCCGCGCTCGACAGCATCGGCGCGATGGGCAACCGCCTGATGCGCGCGATCGTCTACGGCTACGTCGACCTGCGTTGCGCGCGCGTGCGCGAGGTGTTCCTGTCGGGCGCGAACATCGCCGGCGAGTTGATGATGGTGGGCACCGAGATCGAGCGCAACCTGTTCGCGCAACCCAACGGTCCGCTCGGCTACCGCTGCCGGATCGGCGGCAGCGCAACGCTGTCGAGCGCCCGCATCCAGGGCGACGCCGACTTCGACGGCGCGCAGATCGCCGGCAACTTCGAGATGCGCACCGGTTCGCTCGGGCGCCTGTTCATGTCGATGTGCCCGGTGGTGCTGGCCTGCGGCGACTCGCTTCGGCTCGACTACTTCCAGGCCGAAGTCGGGCGGGTCGAGGTCATCGGCGTGACTGGCCTGGGCTCGATCGGACTGGCGGGCATCCAGGTGCGCGGCCACCGCAACGACCTCGCTGCAGTGCTGATCGAGCACGTCGAGTCGCGCGGCGACATTCGCTTCTACTGGGGACTGCGCGAGCGCACGATGTTCGCGAACGCGCGCGCCGCGGCGCATGAGCAGCTGAAGGCGCAGGCGCGGCGACGCGCCGCGGCCAACGATCCGGATGCCGCGGCCATGCCCACCGAACCGCACGTGCAGCGCGAAGCGTCGGCGCGCACGTGCTCGGCGACCGTCCTCGGCAGCATCGAGATGCGCCGCATCATCGCCGATGGCCACATCGACCTGACCAACCTGAAGGTCGTCGGCGGCAGCGTCCGGCTCAACGACGCGCGGATCGGCACCGATCTGTTCGCGCGCCGCTCGTGGTTGCGCGGCAAGGAGTTCCTGGTCGGCAAGGATCGCTGCGCCGATCCGGTGGCGCGCGAGCAGGCACATTGCTCGCTCGCGCTCGAATGCTCGGGCCTGGACCTGGACAATGCGCACATCGAAGGCGATGCGTTCCTGTCGGGCATCGAACTGCGCGCCGACGAGCACGGCGACGGACGGTTCCGCGGGCGCGGCCTCGTCGTCGGTGGCCTGCTCGAGTTCTTCGGCGGCTCCGCGTGCATGGCACGCATCGAGGGCGGCATCGATCTTGCTGGCGCCAGCGCCGCGCACCTGAGTCTGCCTGGCGTCAGCGCGCTCTGCGCGCAGCCATCGGCCGGGACCGGCGCTCGCCCTGCGGCGCAGGGACACGTCGTGCTCGAGCGCTGCCGGCTCGGAAAGCTTCACATCGACCACCCGATTCCCCGGCTCGACCTGACCGGCATCGAGGTAGCCAACTGGAAGCTGGGCACGCCGGGCCCGCACGGCGAGGCGAACGACGTCGACAGCAAGATCGCGATCCTGTCGCAAATGGATCCGATGGACCGATCGGTGTGGATCGGCGTCGAGTCCGAATTGCGCAACGAGGCGCGCGTGCGCGAGGCCGACCGCGTCTATCGCGAGATGAAACATCGCGAGCCGGTCGGCGCACTGCGCGCGATCCCGAAGTTCTTCTCCCGCTGGCTGTACGGCTACGGCACGCGGGTCGCGCCGGCCGTGGCGCTGTGGCTGCTGCTGTCGCTGGCGCTGTTCGCGATGCTGCGCCAGCCCGACAACGTGAAGGTATCCGACAACGTGCTGCTGCAGCTCGGCGGGCAGTGCCGCACGGTGCAGGAGCGCGCGGCCACGGGCGGCGGCGGGGCCATCGGCGGCGGCGCGGACGGAAGCATCGGATCGGGCCCCGCGAACGCCCCGCCCGCGAAGTGCGCGGCGTACTTCGCGGCGATCGACGGAACCGCCGCCCCTTCGATCGAGATCACCGCCGCGCAACTCGTCGCGGCCGGCGCGCAGTCGGGCTACGACCTCGGCGACGCCATGCTCCTCAGCCTGCGCTACGCGATCCCGTTCATCGGCGCGTTCGGAGACCCCGACTGGGTGCCGGCCGAGCAGGCGCCGGCGCGCATCCGCACGGTCGGCACGGTGCCGGTCGACATCGGGCTCGCGCCCTCGATCCTGGCCGCAGTCGTGCTGCTGGTGAACTCGCTGCTGCTGTCGTTCGCGGCGGCGTTCGTGGCCAAGCGCTGGTTGAGGTGATCAGGCGACGCGATCGGCCGCGCCGTTCGCTGCCAGCTCGGGAAACTCCGCCAGCTTCTGGTACAGCGTCGCGCGCGCGATGCCGAGCCGGCGCGCCGCCTGCACGCGATTGCCGCCGGTGGCGCGCAACGCGTCGCGGATCGCCGCGCGCTCGAGCGCGGCGATGCGGTCGGGAAGCGTCCCCGCGCCTGCCGCCGAATCGGCGTCTTCGGAAAGCGCCGGCGGCGCGTCCGCCACTGCGCCCGTCACGACGACCACGCGACCCGGCTCGGCGGTGCCGGGCGTGCTCGTCCCCGCACCGCGCGACGACGGCGCACCCTGCCCCGCCGCCACCGCGTCGATCTCCGGCAGCACCTCGCGAAACGCCTCCATCGTCAGCCGCATCCCGTCCCACAGCGAGCACGCGCGCTCGAGCACGTTGCGCAATTCGCGCACGTTGCCGGGCCACGGCATCATGGCCAGCGCCTCGAGCGCCTCGCGGTCGATCTCCTTCGGCAGCATCTCGTGCTCGAGCGCCAGTTGTTCGAGCAGGTGCTCGCACAACGCCTCGAGATCGCCGGGCCGCTCTCGCAGCGGCGGCAGCCGGATCGGCAGCACGTTGAGCCGGTAGTACAGGTCGCTGCGGAAGCGCCCGTCGGCGACCAGCGTCGCGAGGTCGACGCTGCTCGCCGCGATCACCCGCACGTCGACGCGCGAGACCGCGTTCGAGCCCAGCGGCTCGACCTCGCGCTCCTGCAGCACGCGCAGCAATTTCGCCTGCAGCGCCAGCGGCATGTCGCCGATCTCGTCCAGGAACAGCGTGCCGCCGTCGGCCAGCTTGAACTTGCCGTCGCGCCCGCGCCGGTCGGCACCGGTATAGGCGCCGGGCGCAACGCCGAAGAACTCGGCCTCGAGCAGCGTCTCGGGCACCGCAGCGACGTTCACCGCGATGAACGGGTGGCGCGCACGCGTCGACGCGGCGTGGATCGCCTGCGCGAGCAGCTCCTTGCCGGTGCCGGTTTCGCCGAGCAGGAGCACCGTGGTGTTCAGCACTGCAGCGCGGCGCGCGCGGCTCTTCACCTCCAACGCGCGCTCGCTGTTGCCGACGAAGTTCGAGAACGTGTAGCGGGTGCGACGCTGGCGCGCGAGCTCCTTCTGCGCCTGCGCGAGCTCGCTCTGCAGCCGCCCCATCTTGCCGAACAGCGGCTTGAGCGTCTCGATCTGGTCGTACAGGATGAGCCCCACCGCCCCGATCACCTGCCCCGAGTCGTCGTGCAGCGGAAAACGCGAAACCAGGTAGGTGCCCGCCTTGTTCTCGAGGATGTCGAGCAGGATCGGCTTGCCGGTCTCGACGACGTGGCGCATCAGCGTGTTGGGCACCACGTCCTCGACCGGCTTGCCGATGATCTCGTCGGCGTTCGAGAAGCCCAGGCTGGCGATGTTGCGCTGCCAGCGATCGTTGACCCAGACGATGCGCGCCGACTTGTCGACCACGAGGATGCCCTCGCACATCTCCGACAGGTGGTCGAAGAACGTCTCGGCCGCGAGCCGCAGCACGCGGTCGGAGTCGTGGAAGGCGTCGAGCGAGCGGGGCATCGGGCGATCATAGCCGAGTCGGGCTATGCTCTGTCGGTCCGCGCGAGACGGAGGCCCGACGATGAAGCCCATGAAGAAGAAGGACTACGAGGAGGCGCTCGAGCCGCTGCAGCTCGAGCTGAACGACCTCGCCCACTGGCTCGCTCACACCGGCACGCGGATGATGGTGCTGCTCGAAGGCCGCGACACCGCGGGCAAGGGTGGCGTGATCCACACCATCGCCGAATACCTGAATCCGCGCCAGGTACGCATCGTCGCGCTGCCCAAGCCCACCGAGCGCGAGGCCACCCAGTGGTACTTCCAGCGCTACGCGGCGCACCTGCCCGCGGCAGGCGAGATGGTGCTGTTCGACCGCAGCTGGTACAACCGCGCGGGTGTCGAGAAGGTGATGGGCTTCTGCACCGACGAACAGTACCGGCTGTTCCTGAAGCAGGCGCCGGTGTTCGAGAAACTGCTGGTCGACGACGGCATCCTGCTCTACAAGTACTGGCTCGCGGTCGACCAGGTCTACCAGGAGGAGCGCTTCGCCGAGCGCGCGGAGGACCCGCTGAAGCGCTGGAAGCTCTCGCCGATCGACCTGAAGTCGCGCGAGCACTACGCCGACTACGGTCGCGCGCGCGACGCGATGTTCGCGGCCACGCACACGAAGCACGCCCCCTGGCACCTGGTGAATTTCGACGACCAGCGACGCGGGCGGCTGAACCTGATCCGCCACCTGCTCGACCAGGTGCCCGACCGCAAGGTGCCGATCGAGCAGCTCGATCTGCCGCCGCTGCAGGGCAAGCCCGGCACCGAGCGCTTCGGCGGGCCGGTCAAGCCGATCAAGGAGAAGTACTGATGCGCCCCCGCATCGCCGTCTGCGACGACTACGAGCGCGCAGCTTTCTCGTCCGCCGACTGGACGGCGATCCGCGAGCGCGCCGACGTCGTCGTCTTCGAGCAGCCGTTCGGCAGCGCCGATCGCGCGGTCGCGGCGCTCGCCGACTTCGACGCGGTGTGCCTGATGCGCGAGCGCACGCCGTTCCCGGCTGCGACGATCGAGGCGCTGCCGCGGCTGAAGTTCGTCGTCTTCACCGGCGAGCGCAACGCCGCGGTCGACCACGAGGCGGCGGCGCGCCGCGGCATTCCGGTGTCGTTCACGCCCGGAGGACCGTCGAAGGCCTCGACCGCCGAGCTGACCTGGGCGCTGATCCTGGCCGCGACGAAGCGCCTCGTGCAGGCCGACACCGGCACGCGGCGCGGACACTGGCGCGGCGACGCCGAGGGGCGCAGCTATCCGCTGCCCGCGAACCTGGCCGGCGAACGGCTCGGCCTGGTCGGCCTGGGGCAGATCGGCGCGCGGGTCGCGCGCGTCGGCCAGGCCTTCGGCATGGACGTGGTCGCGTGGAGCCAGAACCTCGACGATGCGCGAGCGGCCGAGGTCGGGGTGCGCCGCGTAATGAAGGAGGAGCTCTTCGAGACCAGCGCGGCGGTGTCGCTGCACCTAGTGCTGTCCGCGCGCACGCGCGGCATCGTCGGCGCGGCCGAGCTGGCGCGGATGCGCTCCGACGCGGTGATCGTCAACACTTCGCGCTCGGGGCTGATGGACGAGCGGGCGCTCGCCGACGCGCTCGCCGCGGGCCGCCCGGGCGGCGCGGGGCTCGACGTCTTCGACATCGAACCGATCGCCGCCGGCCACCCGCTCTTCGGCGTGCCCAACGTGACGATCTCGCCTCACCTGGGCTACGTGAACGCGCAGGTGTTCGCAGCGTTCTTCGGCGGCATCGTCGACGCCCTCGCCGCGTGGCTGGACGGCGCGCCGATTCGCGTGATCAACGCACGTTCATGACGCGCATCCCCTGCATCGTGCCGCCGGCACGATCGAGCACGCGGATCGTCACCTGACGCGCGGTGAAGCCGGGCGGCAGCGGCAGGCTTCCGGTGAGGTGCTGGTAGCCGGCGAGGTTGACGTCCACCGGGTCCAGCGTGATCGTCTCGTTGCGCCCCGCCCGGTCGCCGGCGACAGCCAGTTCCATCACGCCCTTGAACGGCTTGCCGCCCTTGCGCTCGCGGGTGAGCAGGACGTGATACGCGAGCTGTCCGCCGTCGTTGGCGAACTTCGCCCCGCGCACCGCGACCGCGCCGCCGCGCGGGTCGGGCGGCATCACCTCGTCGAACAGCGCGAGGTCTTTCTGCAACCGATCGACCGACTGGCGGGCTTCGGCCAGTTCGGCGCCCAGTCGCTCGCCGTCGGCGCGCGCCGACTTCGCCTCGGCAGTGGCCTGGTCCAGCGCCAGCTTCAGCCGCTGCCGCTCGGCACTGACCTTGCCCAGCTGCGCCTGCAACTGCTGCGACTCGGCCGGGGTCAGGCGCGGCGGCAGGTACTCCTCCTGCGCATAGAACAGCCCGCCCGCCCCGATCGCGACGCCGGCGAGCAGCCACAGCAGCCAGCGCGGCACCGTCCATGACCTGCGCCTGCCGTAGGCATGGCGCTCGAACACCACCGGTCCGCCGCGTCGGAACAGTCCCATCGTGGATCGTTCTCCCTTGAAAGTCCGAAGGATATGCGTTCCAGCCGGAGGATGGACCGACCGCGGCTGATGCCACCGAGTTGCCTAGCGCCGAACATGTCGATCCGTCAACCTCTTTCTGCCAGAATTCAAGGCTCCGGTTCGAGATTGCTGCGCCAAAGCAACAGGAGTCCAGCCATGAGAACGCGCGACGAGTGGGAGAACTGGTATCGCCAGCCCAACCCCTGGCACTACGACGGCACCCTCGAGGACGAGATCCGCACGTCCGCGCTGCTCGGCCGACTGCGGCACGCACACTTCGATCACGCGCTCGACGTCGGCTGCGGCGAGGGGCGGCTGACCAATGCGTTGACCGCCGTCGCGAGCGACGTGACCGGCTTCGACATCTCGGCGACCGCGATCGAGCGCGCGCAGGCGCGGTATCCGCAGATCCGGTTCGAGCAGGGAGACCTGCTCGACGTCGTGCGGCGACCCGACGTGCTGGCGACGCCGTTCGACCTCGTCGTCGCCTCCGAGGTGCTCTATTACCTGCCCAGCGACGAAGAGCGCAAGGAGGCCATTGCGGGGCTGTCGCAACTCGGCACCCCCTCGTGCCTGTTCTATTTCTCGGTGATCGTGACCGGCGCATCGGCGGGGCGGCGCTATTTCACGCACGACGGGTTCGTGTCGATGCTGAGCGAGCACTTCACCGTGATCGACAGCTTTCCGTCGGTAGCGAGCTTTCCGCGCGCGCTCACCTTGCTGGGCAAACTGTTGCGGTCCGACGAGAAGCGCATCCAGCTGATGGGGCGCTGGAATGCAGCGAGCCGTCCGGAGCACTGCCGCCACGCCGGCTATTTCGCCCTCAAGCGCCAGGTCGCGCCGATCAGCGCGACCTTGAACTGACCCCACCCGCGAGCAGCTCGCGCAGCCCCGCCAGCTTCGCCTTCGCCGCGTCGGCGCTCACCGTCGCGCCGGGCTTCGGGCGCGCGTCGAGCTGCATCTCGGCGAGGAACCGCGACGGCAACTGCGCGTACTTCTCGCGCCCGCGCTTGCGCTCGCGGCACCAGGTCAACGTCAGGCTGCGCTGCGCGCGCGTGACCGCGACGTACATCAGGCGTCGCTCTTCCTCGATGCGCGCGGCATCGGCCGAGGCCGGCGCCGCGCGGGCGTCGTCGTTCGCGCCGCTGCGACCCGGCGCGGCGCGCCGGCCCTGGCTCGCAGCCGCGTCGGCGCCGTCCTCGTCGCCGCCGGATTCCTCCGCCACGCCGCGGCCGCCGTGGTGCGGCAGCAGCCCCTCCTCGCAGCCCACGACGAACACGTGCGGGAACTCCAGCCCCTTCGACGCGTGGATCGTCGTGAGCCGCACGGCATCGACCTCGCCGTCCTTGCGATCGAGCTGCGACAGCAGCGACACCGTCTGGGCGAGCTGCACGAGCGTCGAGCCGTCTTCGTCGGCGCGCTTCTTCAGCCAGTCGACGAAGTCGGACACGTTCTGCCAGCGCGCGGCCGCGACCTTGTCGTCGGCGGTCGCGAACAGGTGCGAGCGGTAGTCGATCGCCTTCAGCAGGTCGTCCAGCACCTGCGCGGCCGGTTCCTTCGCGGCGCGCCAGCCGGTGCGGTTGACGAAGTTGCCGAACTCGCGCAACGGCTCGAGCTGGCGGGGGCCGATCCGCTGCTCGGCGCCCGACTCGAACAGCGCCGCGAACATCGACACGTGCCGCTCGCCGGCGTAGGTACCCAGCGCCTGCAGCGTCGTCGTGCCGACTCCGCGCTTCGGGGTGGTGATCGCGCGGATGAACGCGGGGTCGTCGTCGTCGTTGGCGAGGAGCCGAAGGTACGCCATCAGGTCGCGGATCTCGGCGCGCTCGAAGAACGACTGCCCGCCCGACAGCACGTAGGGAATCTTCTCCTTGCGCAGCGCCTGCTCGAACGTGCGCGCCTGGTGGTTGCCGCGATACAGGATCGCGTAATCCGAGAACTTCGTGCGGCGCTCGAAGCGGTGCGCCTGCAGCCGCATCACCACCGACTCGGCCTCGGCCTCGTCGTGCTCGCAGGGCACGACCTGCACCGGATCGCCGATGCCGTGCTCGGACCACAGCTTCTTCTCGTGAAGCTTCGGGTTGTGCGCGATCAGCCGGTTCGCGGCAGTGAGGATGCTCACGCTCGAGCGATAGTTCTGCTCGAGCTTGACCACCTTCAGCCCCGGATAGTCGGTCGACAGGCGGGCGAGGTTCTCCAGCGTCGCGCCGCGCCAGCCGTAGATCGACTGGTCGTCGTCGCCCACCGCGGTGAACGCGGCGCGCGGGCCGACCAGCAGCTTCAGCAGTTCGTACTGGCAGGCGTTGGTGTCCTGGTACTCGTCGACGAGCAGATAACGCAACTTCTCGCGCCAGGCCTGCGCGACCTCGACGTGCTCGCGCAGCAGTTGCACCGGAAGCCGGATCAGGTCGTCGAAGTCCACCGACTGGTAGGCCGCGAGCGTCGCCGCGTAGTCGCGATACGCGCGCGCGATGCCGTGCTCGAGGCTGTCCTTCGCGCCGGCCGCCGCGCGGTCGGGATCGACCAGCGCGTTCTTCCACAGCGAGATGCGGTGCTGCGCGGCGCGCGCGACCTTGCGGTCGGTGGTGCCCAGCGCCTGCTGCAGGATGTTGGCCGAGTCGTCGCCGTCCAGGATCGAGAAGTTGCGCTTCAGGCCCAGCGACTGGCCGTCGCGCCGAAGCATCTGCACGCCGAGCGAGTGGAAGGTGCTCACCAGCGGCCGCTGCCCTTCGGGCAGCTTCACCATCTTGCCCAGCCGCTCGGACATTTCCTGCGCGGCCTTGTTGGTGAACGTGATCGCGCCGATCGCCTGCGGGCTGAAGCCCGCCGAGATCAGGTGGACGATCTTCTGCGTGATGACGCGCGTCTTGCCGCTTCCGGCGCCGGCGATGACGAGGCAGGGACCATCGAGATAGCGGATCGCTTCGCGCTGCGCGGGGTTGAGCTGGGCGGGCATCGGGGAACTGCGGGGGCGGAGCCGGATTCTAGCAACATGCTAGCGACCCTGATTCGCGGCGGCGCCGCACTTCGCCTTGGCGAGGTACGCGATCAGGTCGGCGCGCTCGCGCGCGTCGGCGATGCCCGCGTATCCCATCGTCGTGCCCGGCACCGTGCCCAGCGGATTCGCGAGGAACCGGTCGAGCGTCACCGCGTTCCACACGATGCCCGAGCGCTTCATCGCCTCCGAGTAGTCGAAGCCCGGAACGCCGCCTGCCTTGCGGCCGAACAGCCCGCAGTGCCTCGGGCCGGTCCGGTCGTATTGCAGCGCGTGGCACGCGAGGCAGCGCCCGTAGATCCGCTCGCCGTTCGCGGGATCGCCGCGCGCGGTCGCGCCCGCCGCGGCGCCCGACCTGGCGCCGGTGGTCGCGACGCCGGTGGCCTCGGCGACGGCGGCCGCTCGCGCGGGCGCACAGAGCGCCGCGGCGAAACCGGCTGCCAGCGCCAGCGCAGCGACGCGCGAACCCACGAGCGCGCTCACGACACGAACGCGGACGGCACGGCCACCTCGCCCACCGCATTGCGCAGGATCGCCCAGTGCATCGCCTCGTCGCCGAGGATGCTCGCCGCCGCCTTCGCCAGGTCGCGGTTGCCGAACACCGGCACCGCGCCGAGGTAGGCACTGACCGCGCCCTTCTCCAGCGCGGCGGCGAAGCGCAGCACGTCGGCCTGCGTCTTCAGCGTGTCCGTCGGGAACGTGTACTTCGCCTTCGCCGTCACGGCCTTGCCGCCCAGTTTCGCGACGGTCTTCGCCAGCACGTCGGCGTGCTCCTTGTGATGGCCCTGGAACGCGAGTGCCAGGTCGCGCACCGGCTTGCGCAGCAGGCCGCTGTCGGCGCCGAGCTGGTAGGCGGCGATCGCTTCGAGCTCCGCGCCGAGCGCAGTGTTCAGGATGCGCACGTCCTGCGCGGCGGCATCGTTGGTTTCGGCGGCCAGCGACCCACGGCCGGCCAACAGCGCGACCGCTGCGCCGGAGAGCAGCCGGGCCGACTGGCCGAGCAGCGCGCGTCGGCCGGCGGGAGCAATGACACCATCGGAATGGACGAAAAAGGACATGATGGACTCCATCGAGTGAAGGGGAGGAGGTGAAACCGGCCACGGGGATGGCCGGGGGCGCGATGCGCCCGGTGCTCGACGCGGGCCCGGCCGGGCCCGCCGTTTCAGCCGCCGTCGCGACGTTCGGCGTCGAGCCGTTCGAACACGCGCGCGCTGATGCGATCGCAGCGCGCGCCGGCGAAGGAGAAGGCGTCCGCCATCGCGAAGTCGATCCCGCGCGACAGCGACGCGCGCAGCATGGCGCGAGCGCGGAAGTGCCGCGTGCGCACCGTCGCCTCGGGCAGGCCGAGGCTGGCGGCGGCCTCCTCGACGCTCATGTCGTGCACGGCGCGCAACACGAACACCGTCCGGAAGGCCGCCGGCAGCTCGTCGATGCAGGCTTCCAGGAGGCGCCGCAACTCGGCGCGCTCGGCGATCGATTCGGGCCGCTCGGCTTCGGGCTGCTGCATGGTCGTCTCCGCCGCCAGCGATTCGGCGTCATGGCTCGTGTCGAGGGGGATCACGTCGGCGCGACGCGGCGCGGCGCGCAGGCGGCCGAGCGCTTCGTTGACCGCGATCCGCACCAGCCAGGTCGACAGCCTCGCCTCGGCCCGAAAGCTGCTCATGGCGCGCCAGGCGTGCAGCCAGGCGTCCTGGACCGCGTCCTCGGCATCGGTGTCGTCCCTGAGGACGCTGCGGGTCGTCCGGTAGAGCAGCTGGTTGTAGCGCTTCATCATGACGCCGAACGCGCCGCGATCGCCGGCCGCAACGGCCCGGGCGAGCTCGGCGTCGGGGCAGCGATTCGGGTCGGGCAAGGCGGCGGCAGCGAGGTTCATGACGACTCCCGGGAGGCAGTGAGCGGAACGATTCGGCTCTCGTGCATTGGATGCGCCGGCCGTGCGTTTCGTTCCCGCTGAATTGGCCGTTCCTGCGGGCCCGTCCGCGGAATTTGACCCCGGCCCTTCGCCGTCATAGCCTTCCCGCCATGATCGATCTCGCAGACCTCCACGCGCGGCTCGCGCCGCTGTTTCCGGGCCTGATGGGGGTCGAGCTCACCGAGGCCGCTCCCGATCGCGTCGTCGCGCGAATGACGGTACGCCCCGACCTCTGCACGGCCGGCGGTATCCTGCATGGCGGCGCGGTCATGGCCTTCGCCGACACGCTCGGCGCGGTGGGCACCGTGCTGAACCTGCCGCCCGGCGGACGCACGACGACCACCGACTCGAGCACGAAGTTCATCGCCGGCGCGCCGGCAGGCAGCGTCGTCGTCGGCGAGTGCACCGCGTTCCACCGCGGCCGCTCGACGATGGTCTGGCAGACGTTGGTGCGACTGGAGTCCGGCAAGCTGTGCGCGGTCGTCACCCAGACCCAGCTGGTGATGGTCGACCGCTGAGATGGAGTTCCGCGACTACTACCAGAGCCTGGGCGTCGCGCGCGGCGCCTCGGCCGACGAGATCAAGAAGGCCTATCGCAAGCTGGCGCGCAAGTACCACCCCGACGTCAGCAAGGAAGCCGACGCGGAAGCGCGCATGCGCGAGGTGAACGAAGCCTACGCAGTGCTGTCCGACCCCGAGAAGCGCGCCGCCTACGACGAGCTGGGCAACCGCTATGGCGCCGGGCAGGAGTTCCAGCCGCCGCCCGACTGGGGCGCGGGGTTCGAGTTCTCGGGCGACGGTGGCGGCGCGGGCGTGCACGACGAAGCGTTCAGCGACTTCTTCTCGAGCCTGTTCGGGCGTGCGGGCCGCGGGCGCGGCGCCGGCGCGCACCGCATGCGTGGCGGCGACCACCACGCGCGCATCCTGATCGACCTGTCCGACGTGTACGAAGGCGCCACGCGGGCGATCACGCTGCGCGGTGCGCGCCTCGACGACACGGGGCGCGTCGTCACCGACGAGCGCGTGCTCAACGTGCGCATCCCGAAGGGCCTGGCCGAAGGCCAGCAGATCCGCCTCGCCGGACAGGGCGCGCCGGGCTTCGGCGGCGGCCCGGCCGGAGACCTCTATCTAGAAGTGCAGTTCCGGCCCGATCCGCGCTATCGCGTGCAGGGACGCGACGTCTACGAGACGGTTCCGGTCGCGCCGTGGGAAGCGGCGCTCGGTGCGACGATCGAGGTGCCGACGCCGTCGGGCCGGGTCCAGGTCACCGTGCCGGCCGGTTCGCAAACCGGCCGCAAGCTGCGACTGAAGGGACGCGGCATTCCCGGCGAGCCGCCGGGGTCGCTGTACCTGCAGCTCGAGGTCGTGCTGCCCCCGGCCGACAGCGAGAGCGCACGCAAGCTGTACGAGGCGATGGCGCGCGAGCTCGCCTTCGATCCGCGCCGGCACATCTGACAAGGAGCGGAGCCCGAGCGATGACATCCGAGGACATCCTGACCGGCGACGTGATCGACGAGGCGATGCTGACGCTGGACGAGCTGGCACGCGCCTGCTCGGTGGAGCCGCGCTGGGTCGAGCTACGCGTCGAGGCCGGCCTGCTCGCCTGCGCGACCGACGCGACGGGCGCGACGGGCCCGTGGCGCTTTGCGAGCGCACAGCTCGTGCGCGCGCGTCGCCTGGCGGCGCTCGAGCGCGACTTCGACGCCGACGAGGAGCTCGCTGCGCTGGTGGTCGACCTGATCGAAGAGGTGCAGCAGCTGCGCGCGCGCCTGAAGGCGGCTGGCGCGGACTGAGGCGAGGCCGGCGGCGCATCCGCGAAGCCGCCGCGAGACCGCCACCGCAGCGGGTTACTTCCGCTTACAGCGTTTACCACTGCCGGTCTGGCGGCATCGGGGCGGGCGACCTACAGTCACTTCACCCTTCACTCCCAGGAGCACGTCATGCTCAGGAAACTCGCCATCGCCGGGATGCTCGCTGCGGCCGGCACTGCCGCATTCGCGCAAGCCAACACGCCCGGCGTCGACCAGCGCCAGGTCAACCAGGAACGTCGCATCGAGCAAGGCGAGCGCAGCGGTGCGCTGACCGCGCGCGAGGCGCACCGGCTCGAGGCGGGACAGGCTCGCGTGGGCCGCATGGAAGACCGCGCCAAGTCCGACGGCGTGGTCACTGCGCGCGAACGCGCCCGCCTTCACCAGGCGCAGGACGTGCAGAGCGCGCGCATTGCGCGGCAGAAGCACGATCGCCAGCGCCGACGCTGAGCCGCCTTCGCAGCCCACCCGTAGCCGGCGGCGCCCGCCGCCTGCTCAGATCTCCAGCGGATCGACGTCGAGCTGCCAGCGCGCCGGCGAACGCACTTCGCGCAGCGCCGGCAGCCATGCACGCAGGAACACGTGCAACGGGCGACGCGAATTCGCCTCGACCAGCAACTGCGCACGCTCGCGCCCCGCGAGCCGGCTCATCGCCATCGGCACCGGATCGAGCAGCGCGACGGCTTCGCCGCTCAGCGAATCGGCGGTCGCGCACGCGAGCCCCTGCGGCGTCGCCGACGACTGCAGCGACTCGCCGAGCCCCTTGGCCTGCGCGAGGAACGCCAGCGCTTCGGCCTGCGTGGCGGCCTCGGCGCGCAACAAGACCTGGAAGCGGTACGGAGGCAGCCCCACTTCGCGGCGCTCCGCGAGCTGCGCGTCGGCGAAGCCCGCGAAGTCGTGGCGCGACAGGTAGTCGAACAGCGGGTGATCCGGGAAGCGTGTCTGCACGATGACGCGACCGCGCAACGGCGCGGCGTCGACGGCCGATCCATCGTCAACATCGCTCGATCCGGCCCCGCCGCGCAGCGGATCGCGTCCCGCGCGCCCCGCCACCTGCATCAGCGTCGCGAACATCCGCTCGGGCGCGCGGAAGTCCGACGAGAACAGGCCGCCGTCGCTGTCGACCGCGACCACCAGCGTGAGGCGCCGGAAGTCGTGCCCCTTGGCCAGCATCTGCGTGCCCACCAGGATGTCCACGTCTCCGGCGTGCGCGGCGTCGATCACCTTCTGCGCCGCGCCGCGCGTGCGCGCGACGTCGCGATCGAGCCGCGCGATGCGCCGGCCGGGGAACAGCTCGGCCAGCCCCTCTTCGAGTCGCTGGGTCCCGCGGCCGAGCGCGGTCAGGTCGACGTTTCCGCAGTCGGGGCACGCGCGCGGCACCGGCTGCTCGGCACTGCAGTGGTGGCACACCAGCCGATAGCGTGACGGCCGCGTCGCCGCAATGCGGTGCAGCACGCGGTAGGCCGAGCAGTCGCTGCAGCGGCTGAGCCAACCGCAGCTCTCGCACGCGAGCACCGGCGCGTAGCCGCGCCGATTGATGAAGACCAGCGCCTGCTCGCCGCGCGCGAGCACCTCGCCGATGGCGTCGATCGACTCGGGCGCGAGCTCGCAGCGCAGCTTGCGGCCGCGCAGGTCCACGCGATCGAGCGTCGGCAGCTGCGCGCCGCCGACGCGCTCGGGCAAGGCCAGCAGCCGGTAGCGGCCACGGCGCGCGGCGTGCCAGCTCTCGAGCGAAGGCGTGGCCGAGCCCAGCGCGATCGGCACCTTGCGCTGCGACGCGGCCACGATCGCCAGGTCGCGCGCCGAGTAGCGAACGCCCTCCTGCTGCTTGTACGACGCGTCGTGTTCCTCATCGACGACGATCGCGGCCAGCGCCGGAAGCGGCGCGAGCACCGCGAGCCGCGTGCCGATCACGACACGGGCCCGGCCCTCGACCGCGGCCAGCCAGTGCGCGGCGCGATCGCCGTCGGCCAGGTCGCTGTGCAGCACCGCGACACTGTGACCGGGGAAGCGCGCAGCCACCTGCGCGCCGAGTTGCGGCGTCAGCGCGATCTCGGGCACGAGCAGCAGCACCTGTCCGCGCGCGTCGCGCGCGAGCACGTCCGCGAGCCAGTGCAGGTAGACCTCGGTCTTGCCGCTGCCGGTGATGCCGTGCAGCAGGAACACTGCGAAGCCGTCGGCCGCGCGCAACGCATCGAGTGCCGCGCGTTGCGCGTCGTTCAGCGGCGGCGGCAGCGAGGCGGCCTGCGTCGATGCCGCGGGCACGAAGCGCTCGCGGGCACGCACGAAAGCCGAGCCACGGGCGCGCGCCGCGGGCGGCGTTCGCAGCAGTTTCGGGATGGCCGGCAACGCCACCTCGCCGAGGCCCCGGTGATAGTAGTCGCCGCAGAATCGCACCAGCTCGAACCACGGCGGAGGCAGCACGGGCGCGTCGGCGAGCACGGACAGCAGCGGCTTCACGCGCGCGGGGTCGATCTCGCTGCGGTCGGACAACCCGGCCACCAGGCCCACGCGGCGTCCGCGCCCCCACGGCACGACGACCCAGCCCCCGGGGACGACTGCGGGGGCCTGCGCCGGCGCGATCGAGTAGTCGAACAGCGACGCACCGAGCTGCGCCATCGGGACGTCGAGCGCAACGCGGGCGAAGCGAGCTGGAGCGGTGTCAGGCACGGGCAAGGCGGGGGTCGGCGGTCGATTCTAGCGGTCGCGGACTCGTCCGAACGGACGAGGCTCGTGAGACTTTGGTTTAAGTTCTGACCTTAAGACTCGGCGCTCAAAGAGCTTTTGGAAGTCGTTCACAAAAGCTGTGGATAAAATTGTGGGCAAGCCGCCCACATCGGCTGCAAGTGCCCGTCAGATCACGACCTGCGGTCGTTTGCCCTTTTTTTGGTCAGGGCTAACCCTATATAAATCAATGAGTTGCGCGAGCTCGCCGATGCGGGGCAAAAACCCTGCGGGCCGATGGGCGGCTGCACGCCCACTGTGCATAAGTCAGCGGTTGCCCGCTTCGCGAACCACAATTTTCGCGGGTTCGCAAGCCGCGCCGATGCTGCACGCCGCCTAAAGTGAGGACGCGCTCGCGTCGCGTCGCCGGAGCTGCCGGCTGTAGGCGTGCACGGTCTCGACCAGCACGGCCACGTTGTCGGGCGGAGTGAACTGCGAGATCCCGTGGCCCAGGTTGAAGACGTGT
Source organism: Burkholderiaceae bacterium (assembly GCA_019635275.1). Lineage (GTDB taxonomy): Bacteria > Pseudomonadota > Gammaproteobacteria > Burkholderiales > Burkholderiaceae_E > Zeimonas. Next base: position 62,435 of record JAHBZV010000012.1, read on the forward strand.
CCGGCGCCGGCCTGCGGCGGGCCGAAATCGTCGAGCACCCGGATGGCTTCGGTGCGCACCGCCTCGGCTCCGGCCATCAGCACCATCGGGTCGAGGTTGCCCTGCAGCGCGCAGCGGCTTCCGACCAGCGCGCGCGCGCGACCGAGGTTCACGGTCCAGTCGACACCGACCGCGTCGCAGCCGATCCCCGCGATGTCGTCGAGCCACAGGCCGCCGCCCTTGGTGAAGACGATCACCGGCTCGTCGTGCGGGCGCCTCAGTGCCCCGATCACGCGTCGCATCGGCTCGAGCGAGAAGCGCTGGTACGCGGCGTCGGCCAGCGCCCCGCCCCACGAGTCGAAGATCATCAGCGCCTGCGCGCCAGCCTCGATCTGCGCGTTCAGGTAGGCCGCGACGGCCTCGGCGTTGACCTCGAGCATCCGCGACAGCAGGTCGGGACGCCGGTACAGCATCGTCTTGATCTCGCGGAAGTCGTCGCTGCCGCCGCCTTCGACCATGTAGCACGCGAGCGTCCACGGGCTGCCCGAAAAGCCGATCAGCGGCACGCGACCGCCGAGCGCGCCGCGGATCGTGCGCACCGCGTCGGTCACGTAGCGCAGCTCGACCGACGGATCGGGCACCGCGAGTTGCCTGACCGCCGCCTCGTCGCGCACCGGGCGCTCGAACTTCGGGCCCTCGCCTTCGGCGAAGTACAGGCCCAGGCCCATCGCATCCGGCACCGTCAGGATGTCGGAGAACAGGATCGCCGCGTCGAGCGGATAGCGCTCGAGCGGCTGCAGCGTGACTTCGCAGGCGAGCTCGGGCGTCTTGCACAGCGCGAGGAAGCTGCCGGCGCGCCTGCGCGTCGCGTTGTACTCGGGCAGGTAGCGGCCGGCCTGGCGCATCAGCCAGATCGGCGTGTAGTCGGTCGGCTCGCGGCGCAGCGCGCGCAGGAAGGTGTCGTTGGCGGGGGTGCTCACGCGGGCGATTCTACCCGGCCCCCAGCGCCCGCACCGTCGCCGAGCGGAACTCCATGTAGTAGAGCACGCCCGTGATCACGAGCGAGCCGGCGAGCAGCAGCCACGCGTTGACCAGCCACAGCAGCATCGGCACGGCGTAGTAGTAGGCGCGCAGACCCTGCGTGAAGTTCAGGCCGGCCAGTTCGTTCAGCCGCCCCGCGGTGTCGATCATCCGGTCGTCTTCGACGAGCCGCTCGCGCTGCGCGGGAAACGCCCCCACCATGATGTTGACCAGGTTGAACTGGCGCAGCGACCAGGTGAAGCGCAGGAACGCGTAGACGAACAGCAGCGTGAGCAGCACCACCTTCGACTCGAGCAGGTCCTGCGACACCTGCGTCGCGAACGGCAGGGTCTTCATCACCTCGAGCACCTCGCTGCCGCGCTCGATCGTGCCGAGCAGCGCGAACGACGCGCCGAGCACCAGCAGCGTGGTCGACGAGAAGAAGGTCGCGCTGTGCATCAGGTTGCCGATCAGTGCGACGTCGGCGATGCGCGGGTCGCGGTGATAGGCCTCGCGCATCCAGGTGCGCCGGAAGCCGGCCACCGACGCCATCAGGTTCGGCCGGCGCGCGCCGACGCGCTCCGCGTACAGCGAGTAGCCGAGCCATGCGAGCAGCCAGATCGCCAGGCCGGTCCAGTCGAGCGCCGAGAAGGCGTTCACGGTGCTCGGACGCCCGGGTGGCGGGTGCGCCCTCGCTGACCGGCCATCGGGGCTCCGGTCAGGCCTCTTCGGTCGCCGTCGCCTGCGTGCGCGTGTGCGCCCAGGCCTTTGGCGTCGCACCGGTGCGCGTGGCGAACACGCGGCCGAGCGCGGCCGGGCTCGCGTAGCCGACCTCGCCGGCGACCTCCTTGACCGGGCGCCCCTGCTGCAGCAGGTGCTGCGCCAGGCTGATGCGCCATCGCGTCAGGTACTCGCCCGGCGCGATGCCGACCACCTGCTTGAAGCGCGCCGCGAAGCGCGCCCGCGACATGCCGGCGCGCGCGGCGAGGTCTTCGAGCTTCCAGTCGCGCTCGGGCTGGTCGTGCAGCGAGACGAGGGCCTTCGACAGTCGCGCGTCGGCGAGCCCGGCCAGCATGCCGCTGTTGGCGAGCGAGCGGTCGATCACGTGCCTCAGCACCTGCACCAGCAGCAGGTCGCACAGGCGATCGAGCGCGATGCGGCGCCCACAGCGCGCGGCGTCGGCCTCGTCGAACAGCTGCTCGAGCGTCGTGCGTGCGTCGGTCAGCGCTTCGAGCGGCAGCACCAGCAGCGGCGGCAGCGCCGCCGCCAGCGGGCCGACCGAGCCACCATCGAAGCGGATCGCGGCGCTGATCAGGCTGACCGCCGGGCCCGGGTCCGGCTGCAGCCGATGCGCGAACGGCCGCGGATAGAAGAGAAGGCTCGGCCGCGACAGCTTCAGCGGAGACCAGCCGGGGTGCAGCGCCTGCGCCGCACCGCTGCGCAGCAGATGCAGGCGCCCCGCGTCGTGGCCTTCGTCGAACGAAGCCGCCTGGTGCAGCACGCCGGTGCGATCGACGTGCGCAGCGACGCTGAAACGGGCAAGCAGGTTCGACAGGCGATCCGCCATGCTGAGACGATCCGGGGTTGAATCGGCATTCTATGTCACGCAGCGGCTCGCCCCAAGCGCGCAACCGCGATCGGGCGGCGCATCACCGGGGGTTTCGCGGCCGGCGCCGGCCTCAGCTGCAGCGCAGATGCCGCTCGCGCGCGATGCGCAGCACCTCGTCCGGATCGCGCTTCCACCAGCGGGTCGAGAGGATCTCGACTTCGTGGAAACCCTGATAGCCGTTTCGTTCGACCAGCGCGCGCAGCGCCGGCAGGTCGATGACGCCGTCGCCCATCATGCCGCGGTCGAGCAGCAGGTCGGTGGTGGGCACCAGCCAGTCGCAAATGTGATACGCGAGCAGCCGCTCGGGGCGGGCGCGCTCGAGCGCACGCGGCAGGTTCGGGTCCCACCAGACGTGGTAGGCATCGACCGCAACGCCGATTGCGCCGGACGGTGCCGCGCCCTGCGGCACCGGATCGAGTGCGTCGCAGATGTCGAGCGCCTGGTCGAGCGTATTCACGCAGGCGCGGTCGGCGCAGTACATCGGGTGCAGCGGCTCGATCGCCAGCGGCACGCGGTTCGCGCGCGCGTGATCGAGCACCGCGGCGATGCCGTCGATGACCATCTGCCGCGCGCCGGCGAGGTCCTTCGAGCCAGCGGGGATGCCGCCCACCACCAGCACCAGGCAGCGCGCGCCGATCGTCGCGGCGTCGTCGATCGCGCGCCGGTTGTCGTCGATCGCCGCCTGGCGACCGGCCGCGTCGGCCGCGGGAAACATGCCGCCGCGACACAGGCCGGTGACGGTGAGATCGTGCTGGCGGATCAGCCGTGCAGCCTCGGGCGCACCGAGTTCGTCGAGCTTGTCGCGCCACGGCGAGATGCCGCGGATGCCGTGGCGCGCGCACGCCTCGATCATCTGCCGCAGGTTCCACTGCTCGCGCACCGTCGCCGTGTTCAGCGACAGCAACCCGGCCGACGGCGGCGAAATGGATCGCTGCGCGTCGGCAGAGCCCGCAGTCGCGCCGCCCTGCCCCGCAGCCCCGCTCACCGGGTCACCCGCGCGTCGACGCCGTGCGTAGCCAGCAGCTGCGCCATACGCGCGCACGCCCGGTCAGGGTCTTCGAGCAGCCCGGCCGCGTCGGCGAACCGGAACAGTTCGGCGAGGTGGCGCACGTTGCGCGTCGATTGCTGGCCACCGACCATCACGAAGTGATTTTGGTAGCCATTGAGCCACGCCATGAACACGACGCCCGTCTTGTAGAAGCGCGTGGGCGCGCAGAAGACGTGCCGCGACAGCGGCACGGTGGGGCCGAGGATCTCGTGGAAGCGCGCCGTGTCGCCGGC
>JAHBZV010000120.1 GCA_019635275.1 Burkholderiaceae bacterium
TGCTCGAGCACCTCGCGCGCTACGCACCGAAGCTCGCCGACGAGATCGTGCCCAAGCTCGTGCCGATGCCCGTGTTCCAGAAGGTCCTGCAGAACCTGCTCGAGGAATCGGTTCACGTGCGCGACCTGCGCGGCATCGTCGAGACCTTGGGCGAGCATGCGGCGCGCACGCAGGATCCCGCCGAGCTGACCCGCGAGGTGCGCATCGCGCTCGCTCCGGCGATCGTGCAACAGGCCTGCGGCGCAGCGCGCGACCTCAGCGTCGTCGCGATCGAGCCCGAACTGGAGAACCTGCTGGTACAGGCGCTCGCGCAGGGCGGCGGTTCGCTCGAGCCGGGCGTGGCCGAGTACCTGATGGCCGCGAGCGCGCAGGCCGCGCAGGCCCAGGAGGACGCCGGCCACGCGGCCTGCCTGCTGGTGCCAGACCGGATCCGCGTGCCACTCGCGCGGCTGTTGCGCAAGGCGGCGCCGCGACTGCGCGTGCTGGGACACGCCGAGATCCCTGATACCCATTCCATTCGCATCGGACGACTGATCGGAGAGAGCAAATGAACGTCAGACGCTTTGTCGCCCCTACCGCCAGGGAAGCGCTCGCGCGGGTGCGCGCCGAACTCGGCGCCGACGCGGTCGTCCTGAGGAACCGATCCGTTCCTGGAGGGGTCGAGATCCTCGCGATGCCGGACGCGACGGGCGCGAACGATGCCGGGGCGCAGTCCGGGGCGAAGGCCGCGACAGGCGTCGCATCCGGAGAGCCGCAGTGCGAGGCGCTTGCAGACCCGGCGCAGGGCGGCGCGCAGCCGATCGAGGCGTCGATGAGCACGGTGAACTTCGAGACCTACGTTCGGGACCGCCAGGCGCGCCGCCAGCATGCGGCGCAGGCCGAGGCGACGGCGCCGCGGGTTCCGGCATCGGCGACGCCCGAGGTACATCAGCGGGCGCCGCAGGGGTCACTGGCGACTCGGGCGGCGACTGCGGCCGTGGCGACACCGCACGCGACGACGTTGCAGATGCCGACTGCGATGACCGGCGAGTCGCTCGCGCGGGCGCACTTCGCAGCCGCCATCGCCGACGAACCGGCGGGCGCCGGCGCGCTGATGGCCGAACTGCGCGCGATGCGCGGCCTGCTCTCCGACCAGATCGAATCGATGAACTGGTTCGAGGGCGTGCGGCGGCGACCGGCCCAGGCGCGCATGTTGCGACTGTTGCTGCAGGCCGGCTTCTCCGCTTCGCTGTCGCGTACGCTGGTCGGCCACCTGCCTGCCGATTTCGGCGACGTCGAGGCGCAGCGCTGGCTGCGCGAAGCGCTGCGGCGCAATCTTCGCGCCGCAGTTCCCGACCGGACGATCTTCGACGCTGGCGGCGTGTTCGCGCTGCTGGGGCCGACCGGGGTCGGCAAGACGACCACGGCCGCCAAGATTGCTGCGCAGTTCGCACTCAGATACGGTGCCCAGTCGGTCGGGCTGATCACCGCCGACGTCTACCGGATCGGAGCCCAGGACCAATTGCGCACCTTCGGGCGGCTGATCGGGGTCCCGGTCCACGTCGCACACGACGTCGCCGGGCTGGCCGACTTCCTGCAGCTCTTCATGAACCGCAAGCTCGTGCTGATCGACACGGCCGGCGTCGGCCAGCGCGATCCACGGGTCGGCGAACTGCTCGCGGCGCTGTCGACGACGCAGGTGCGAAAGGTGCTCGTCGTCAACGCGGCGATGCAGGCCGAGGCCATCGACGAAGTTGCCGGTGCCTACCAGGCGCATCAGGCGGCGGGTGTGGTGTTGTCGAAGGTCGACGAGACGGTCCAGCTGGGCGGGGCGCTCGACTGCCTGATCCGCCGGCGTCTCGAGCTGCAGGGCGTGGCCAACGGCCAGCGCGTTCCCGAAGACTGGCACCGGCCCGATGCAGGTGCGCTGGTCGATCGTGCGCTGGCTTGCGCGCAGTCCGGGAAGCCGACGGCGTTCAATTTCGACGAGGCCGAACTCGCCATGCTGATGGCGGCGCGCCCGGACCAGACCCGCGCTGCGAGTGCGCTCGCGGAGGTGCGCGGTGTTTGACTCGGGCCGGGACCAGGCTGCCGGCCTGCGCTGCCTGTTCGAAGCGCGCCCACTGTTGTTCCTCGGGCTTGGCTGCACGAGCGCCGACCCGCGCGACCGTGACGGCGCGAATGCGCTGGCGCAGGCATTGCAGCGCGCGGGCCGGCGCCCGATGGTGCTCGACCTGCTCGGCGACGACGTCGGACCGGGTGCGCGCGGCAGCCGCACTCGTCATGCCTCGCGCCGCGTTTCGATCGCCCGCGTCGAGGCGCACCGGTTGCTGGATCCGGACGCCGACTCGCGCGATCTCGCCGCGCTGGCCCGCTCGCTGCGCGAGCACGCGCTGCAGTGCGGTTCCGATGCCGACATCGCACTCGTGATCGCCGACCCGTTGCGACTTGCCGACGTCGCCGCTGCGCTGACCGACCGGATCGTGCTGATCGCGCCTGGCGACGCCGCGTCGCTCGCGCGGCTGTATGCGCAGCTCAAGGCGGTCAGGCTGGCGCACGGGATGACGCGCTTCGTCGCAGCATTTCGCGACGCGCGATCGAGCCAGGCAGTACTGGCGGCGCATCGCAGGTTGTCGGAGACGGCCGCGCGTTTCCTCGGCGCCGCCGTCGAGTTCGGCGGCGTGCTGCCGAGCGGCGACCAGGACGTGCACGCCTGGGATCGCCTTGCTGCTGCTGCGATCGACTGGGCGCGCCCGCTCGAAGTCGCGCGTGCGGCGGCACCGAATTGAGCAACGCAGAGGCTTTGGCCATGTACACCGCTCAGGGAACCCTGGACCGCGAGGCTGCGATCGAGCGATACGGCCCCATGGTGCGGCGCGCTGCAAGCCAGCTCGCCGCGAAGCTGCCGGCCAACGTCGAGCTCGACGACCTCGCCCAGGCCGGAATGATCGGGCTGTTCGACGCGATGACGCGGTTCGAGGCTGGCCAGGGCGCGCAGTTCGAGACCTTCGCGATGCAGCGCGTCCGCGGAGCGATGCTCGACGAATTGCGTAGCGCCGACTGGCTGCCACGCTCGGTTCGGCGCAACCAGCGCGCGATCGAGCGAGCGATCCGCGCCGCCGAGCAGAGGCTGCGGCGCGCTCCGGGCGAGGCCGAGATCGCGGCCGAACTGGGCGTGGA
>JAHBZV010000121.1 GCA_019635275.1 Burkholderiaceae bacterium
GCGGTGACGCTGATGCCCGAGGTGCTCGAGTGCTATTCGGTCACCGGCCCCTACGACTACCAGTTGCGCATCGTCGCCGCCGACCTCGCGGCCTTCGCGCAGTTCATGATGCACCGGCTGATGCGGCTGCCCGGCGTGCGCAGCGTCGAGTCCAGCGTCGTGCTGCAGGAGATCAAGCGCACGACCGAGCTGCCGCTCGAGCAGCTGCAGCGCGGGGCCTGACGCGGCGCTTCGTCACGCCGCGCCCGCCCGCAACCCCCATGCCCGGCACGACGTTCACCGTCGCCGCCTCGGTGCGGCGCTCGTACCTGTTCCCGGCAAAGCGCGCGCCGGCCTTCGCCTGGCATTGCGACATCGATCGGTTGCTCGGGCTCCTGCCGCACGTCTCGGTCGTGCGCAAGGACGGCGACGCGGCCTACCGCCTGGTCTACAGCGCCCGCGAGGCCGGCCTGTACCGCGTGACCATCCATTGCGACGTGCGCATCGTCTCCGACCCCGATCGGGGGATCGTCCGGGTCGTCACCGAGCGGCAACGAGGCGCCGAACGCACGCAGGCCGGGTGGTACTCGATGAGCGGATCGGGCCGGTTCGAGGAGACGATCGCGTTCGCCGACGCCGGCGCGGAGACGCGGATCGAATGCAGCATCGGCCTGCGCGCGACCTTGCCGGTCGCACTGTCGCTGCGGCTGGTTCCCCGCGCACGGCTCGACGCCGCCGCCGACCGGATCTTCCGGCGACGGCTCGACGAGATCATGGACACTTTCGTCGAGCGCTCGATCATGGCTTACTCTCGGTGACTCCGACATTGCCCCGGACCCCGACATGCCTGCCTACCTGATCGGCCACATCCGCGTCCGCGACGACGCGCGCTGGGCGGAATACCGCAGCCGCGTGCCCGGCACGCTGGCGCCGTGGCGCGGCGAACTGCTGTTCCGCGGGCGGCGCGCCGACGTCTTCAGCGGCGAGCAACCGCACCCCGAGACCGTCGTGCTGCGCTTTCCCGACGTGGCGTCGATCGAGGCCTGGCACCGCTCGGCGGACTACCAGGCGCTGATCCCGATTCGCGAAGCGGCGGCCGACGTCGTACTGGCGAGCTACGCATCCGACGAATGAACCGCCGCGACGCGACCCGCGCCCGGCCGGGCGCACGCATCAGTCTCGCACCGCCTTCGGCCTGCAGTACGCGACCACGCGCTTGTCGTGCGTGTACTGCGCGAGCATCTGCCGGCACGCCGACGCAGTCGGCAACTCCAGGTGCACCTTCTCGGCACAGAATTGGCCGCCCACGGTGATGCACAACACCAGGACCCAGGTCATCGTCGCCCCCAAAGAAAGACATTGAATGCAGCTTCGAGGGCGCAGTCTCGCCGCCCGGGGGCTCAGGAGATGAGCCCGGCGAGACGTGGGGGAATCAGCGGCCGGCCAGCAGGCTGCGGACGAAGGCGCGCGTCTGCGCGCCGTAGTCGGCCAGGCGTGGCGTCAGCGCCCGCATGAGCGCGTCGCGCCCGGCGGGGTCGTCGTGCGACAGCGACGCGAAGAGGTCGATGCCCCGCTCGGACGCGCCGAACTCGAAGCTCGGGTCGCTGACGTAACGCGCGGGCAACGACGCGGCGATCGTGCGGTCGAGCGCATCGGCCGCATCGGCCGCGCGCCGCGTCACCACCGCGCGCGGGCTGTCGTCGTCGTACTTCGGGTCGGCGCCCGCGCCGGCGCCGCCCAGCGCGTCGAACAGCGCGGCGCTGCGGACGCGCTCGCGATAGCCGGCGAGCATCGCGGTGCGGTGGAAGTTCTCGAACGCGAGGTGCCGGTTCGACACCAGCGTCACGGCCCGGTTGCGTGCGTCCGGCCAGCCGGCGATCTGCAGCGCGTTGATCCAGAGCATCCGCACGGTGCTCAGGCCCGGCAGCACGCGCGCGTGGTACGGCTGGGTGAGGTCCTGCAGGTAGTGCAGCGCCCAGCCCGCGAAGCGCCAGCCCCAGTAGTCGTGGCCGGTGCGCAGCGCGTGCAGCGCGAGCGTCTTCCACAGGTGGATCCGGTACTCCGGATAGGTGCGCTTCAAAAAGCCCGCCGCCGCGTAGACGATCCTCGACTCGTGGAAGAAGCCCATGTGGAACGGCGCCTGCGTGCCGAAGTCGAGCGCCGGGTTGCCGAACGGCTGCTTGCCGAAGCCGTAGGCGCGCCCCTGCGCGGTGCCGTTGTCCTCCCACAGGCCGATGTCCAGGCCGTAGTCGGGCTCGTCCGATGCGGTGGCCATCACGGCGAGCGGCGACACGGACTCGCCCTCGCGCAGCGCAACGAACTTCGCCGCCTCGACCGCGTTGTCGCGCGGCAGCGTCGTGACCTCGCGCGCGGCCATCGGCGGGCGCTCGTCGGCCGCCTCGCCGGGCGGGCGCTGCAGGAACAGGCTCAGGCGCGCATCGGGCGAGATGCGAAGCGCCGCGACGAAGCGGCGTCGCAGTTCCGCCGCGTCGGCTGCGCCGGCGGCCACGAAGCGCAGCGCGTCGGGCCGCGCCGGATAGGTGGGCACGTGCTCGCGCGCCCAGCGCTCCTGCTCGTCGAGCACCTGCTCCAGGCGCGGCGCCTCGGCGGCGAGGAAGGCCTCGAGGCTCTCGACCTTCACCGGCGCGAGGCGGGCCACCTCGGGCATGGCTTCGAGCGCGGGCCGGGTGCTCAGCGCGTGGTTGCTCCAGCCGAAGGCGGGCAGCGCGGACAGCGCGAGGGCGGCGCAGAGCGCCACGCGCAGGACGGGTGCGAAGGCATGGGCGACGTTCATCGGCACAGCATACCGCGCGTCAACCGGGCGACCGCAAGCGGTGCGCGAGTCGCAGCGCCAGCGCGACGATCGTCAACGTGGGGTTCGCGAACCCCGCGGTCGGGAACACCGACGCACCGGCGACGAACAGGTTCGCGGTGCCGTGCACGCGGCACTCGCGATCGACGACGCCGAAACGCGGATCGTCGTGCATCCGCGTCGTGCCGGCGTGATGGTGCGCGCGCGGATCGGGCAGCGCCTGCGCCGCCCGTTCGATCTTGCCGAAGCCGGCGCCCTCGAGCTCGTTCGCCAGCAGCGCGCGCAGGCGCTCGAGCCGGTCCTGCTCGTCGGAT
>JAHBZV010000122.1 GCA_019635275.1 Burkholderiaceae bacterium
CGTTTCGGCAATCGTCGACTTGCTGTTCGGCGGCGACGGTCGTCCACGTCCGGTCGGTGCCGCCCGGGCGTTCTCGGCGGCCGAGCAGCACATCGCTCGCCGCATCGTCGAGGTCGCCTGCGAAGCCTGGCGCAAGGCCTGGGCAGGCACCTACCCGATCGAGCTCGAACTCGCTCGCACCGAGGCGCAGCCGCGCCACGTCGCGATCGCCGCCGCGTCGGACCTGGTCGTATCGACCCGCTTCGACATCGAGGCCGGCGGGTGCAGCGGCGCGCTGCACCTGTGCATCCCGTATTCGACACTCGAACCGATCCGCCAGACGCTGCAGTCCGCGCCGATCGGCGAGGCGCGCATTCCCGACCAGCGCTGGATCGCGCGGTTGTCGCGGCAGATCGAGACGGCGGAGGTCGAGCTCGTCGCTGCGCTCGGGCACGCGCGCGCGACCGTCGCGGATCTGGTCGCGCTGAAGGCCGGCGACTTCATCGAGCTCGACCTCGACCAGACGGTGCAGGCCACCGTCGACGGCGTGCCCGTGCTCTCGTGCCGCTACGGCATCTCGAACGGCCGCTACGCGATCAAGGTCCAGTCCTTCCTGACATCCCATCCGGACAATCCGAACGGAGCCCCCCATGGCGAGCGATGAGAACGAGATCCAGACCGACGTGCAGGCGGTCGCGGCGCCCGAGGACGCCGCCGCGCTGGCACATCCCGGACGCGCCGGACAGCTGTTCCCGAAGCTCGCGGGCGCCGGCAAGGATGCGCACAACGACATCGACATGATCCTGGACATCCCGGTCCAGCTCTCGGTCGAGCTCGGCCGGACCCGGATCCCGATCCGGCAGATCCTTCAGCTCGCGCAGGGCTCGGTGATCGAACTCGATGCACTGGCCGGCGAGCCGATGGACGTGCTGGTCAACGGCTGCCTGATCGCGCAGGGCGAAGTGGTCGTCGTCAACGACAAGTTCGGCATCCGCCTGACCGACATCGTCACGCCGTCCGAGCGCGTGCGGCGCCTGAACCGCAGTTGAGTGCAGCCATGCAATCCGTCTGGCCCTCGGTGCTGGTCTTCCTGCTGGTGATCGCCGCGATCCCGGCCGCCGCGTGGCTGCTGCGCCGCGGCCAGTCCTTCGGAGCGCGCGGCAACGCGAGCCTGGGAGTCGCCGGCGCCGTGGCAGTAGGCCCGCGCGAGCGGATCGCGCTCGTGCGTGCCGAGGGCAAGTGGCTGGTAGTCGGCATCACGCCGCAGTCCATCACCCTGCTCACCGAGCTCGACGGCCCGCCGGCCGAAGCTCCCGCCGTCGCCTTGGCGACGCCCCGCTTTTCCGACCTGCTGCGCAGCTTCGCCATCCGCCATGCCGATCGCACCTGACCGCACCGCCCGCCACGCCGCCGGCCGATGCGCGCTGGCTGCCGCGCTCGTCGCGGCGCTGCTCGCCCCCGCAGTTGCCCATGCGCAGGCACAGGGACTGCTGACACTGAACGCCGCGACCGGCCCGGGCGGAACGACGTACTCGGTGCCGGTGCAGACAATGCTGATCTTCTCGGCGTTGTCGTTCCTGCCGGCGGTGCTGCTTCTGATGACGAGCTTCACGCGCATCGTGATCGTCCTGTCGCTGATACGGCAGGCGCTCGGCCTCCAGGCGAGCCCGCCGAACCAGGTAATCGTCGGCATGGCGCTGTTCCTCACGTTCTTCGTCATGGGGCCGACGCTGGACCGGATCTACGACGAGGCCTACAAACCGTTTGCCGAGCAGCGCCTCCAGTTCGAGCAGGCCGTCGAGAAGGGGAGCGGACCGCTGCGCGAGTTCATGCTCAAGCAGACCCGGGAGAAGGACGTCGCGCTGTTCAGTCGCATCGCCCGGGTCGACGCAGCGGCCTCGGCGCAGGAGGTGCCGATGCGGGTGCTGATCCCGGCCTTCGTGATCAGCGAGCTGAAGACCGCGTTCCAGATCGGCTTCATGGTGTTCATCCCGTTCGTGCTGATCGACCTGATCGTCGCCAGCGTGCTGATGTCGATGGGAATGATGATGCTCTCGCCGGTGCTGGTCGCCCTGCCCTTCAAGCTGATCCTGTTCGTGCTGGCCGACGGCTGGAACCTGCTGATCGGCTCGTTGGTCGCGAGCTTCGGATGAACGCATGAGCCCCGAATCGGTCCTGACATTCGGCCGCCAGGGCCTCGAACTGCTGCTCGCGGTCTCCGCACCGGTGCTGCTCGTCGCGCTCGCGGTCGGCCTGCTGGTGAGCGTGCTGCAGGCACTCACGCAGATCAACGAGGCCACCCTTTCGTTCCTGCCCAAGCTCGTGGCGATCGCGGTCACGCTGATGCTCGCCGGGCCGTGGATGCTGTCGCTGCTGGTCGACTACCTGCAGCGAGTATTCGCCGGCATCCCGGCAGCGATCGCCGGACAGTCGCTGCCGTGATCCAGGTCGGAGAGGCCCAGCTGCTCGGCTGGCTGAGCGCGTTCCTGCTCCCGTTCTTCCGCATCCTCGGGCTCTTCTCGAGCGCGCCGATCCTGTCGCAGCGCGCCGTTACGCTGCGCGTGAGGATCGCGCTCTCGCTCACGCTGGCCGCGCTTGCCGCGCCGCTGGTACCCGCAGCGCCGGCCGCAGACCTCGGCGCGGCGTCGGGCTGGCTCGCCATGGCCTCCGAGGCCCTGATCGGCTTCGCGATCGGCTTCGTCGCGCGCGCCATCCTCGCGTCGGTCGAGGTCGCCGGGGAGGTGGTCGGCCTGCAAATGGGCCTGTCGTTCGCCGGCTTCTTCGATCCCGACAGCGGCCAGCTCAATGCAGTGAGCCGGCTCATGAACACGCTGTCGCTGTCGGCCTTCGTCGCAATCGGTGGTCCGGCGCTGCTCGTCGCCGCGGCAGTGCAGAGCTTCGACGTGATCCCGCCCGCGACGGCGTTCGGCGACTGGATCGGGCGCATGCAGCCCGCGGCGCTGGGTGCAGGCCTCTTCGAGCTCGGCGTGACCATCGCGCTGCCGTTCATGGCGCTGCTGCTGTTCGTCAACCTGGCGCTGGGGGTG
>JAHBZV010000123.1 GCA_019635275.1 Burkholderiaceae bacterium
CGCTCGGGATGCGCAGTGGCCTCCTCCTGCAGCGTCGTCGCGCCACGGTAGTAGCCGCGCGGCTCGTGAACGATGGTGCGTGCCTGGTACGGGCAGGACACCGCGCAGTAGGCGCAGCCGATGCACACGTCGTAGTTCATCGTGACCAGGCCGTCCTCGCGCTGGCGCGTGGCGCCGGTCGGGCACACCGGCACGCACGGCGGCTCGGCGCAGTGCTGGCAGCCGGTCACGAGGAACAGCCGCTGCACGTCCGGGAACGTGCCCTGCTCGACGTCGAGCACCCGGCGCCACTGGACTTCGGGCGTCGTGTCGTTCGCGTGCTTGCAGGCGATGGTGCAGGTCTGGCAGCCGACGCAGCGGTTGAGGTCGATCACCATGCCCCAGCGCGGCGTCGCGCCGGGGCGCGACGCGGAAGTCGCGCGCGACTCGCCGGCCGGGCTCATGCGCCAGCCCTCCCGGCGCTGCCGGCGCCGCCCGCCGCGTGCGCGCCCGGCGGCGGGCCGCCGAGCACTTCGCCGGTGGCGGCGCGACGCAGGCGCACCCGCATCACGTCCGAGCCGCTGCCGGTGCCGTCGGTGAGCTTCAGCGACAGGTCGGTCAGCGAGTTCAGGCTGGGCAGCTTCAGGTCTTTCGCGAACGGCGTCTTCCAGTGGTCGAACTGACCGATCATCAACACCGTATCGGGACGGATGCCCTCGCGCAGCACGGCGTTGCCCTCGGTGGTGCCCGACACCGATTCGATCGCGACGCGGTCGCCTTCGGCGATGCCGAGCCGGCGCGCGGTCGAGCGGTTGAGGATCACGCCGCGGTGGCCGGCGATGTTGTTGGCGACCTCGTTGATCAGCGGCAGCCCGACGTTGGCGCCCCAGCTGTACTGCATCGAGCGGGCCGTCAGCGCCCAGAACGGGTACTCGGAGGGATCTCGACCGTACTCGCGGGCGTACTCGATCCAGATCTCGGGGAAGCGCTCGTAGGTGGGCATGAACTCGTACTCGGCGAGCTGGTGCTCCCACCAGTCGACGCCGGCCTCGTGCAGGCGATTGGCGAGCTGGCGGCCGTGCCGCACCACGCGCTCCTGGTACGGCAACTCGAAGCGCAGGCCCTGGCGCTCGAGCGCCGGGTACAGGTACCAGTCGAGTTGCGGGAACGGACGAAGCAGGAAGCCGTTGGACTTGAACCAGTCGAGGTCGCGCACTTCCTCGCCGTCGGTCAGCTCGTGGCTGGCGGCCTTCGCGAACGCGCCCCAGATCTCGTCGCGGGTCGGCGGCCGCGACTCGTCGAGCGAGTAGTCGAAGCGCCCGCCACGGTCGCGCAGCGCCGTGCCGGCGGCGCCGCGATTGACCGCCGCCACGTACTTGTCGAGGATGCCCGCGCGCTCGGCCAGCGCGGTCGCGATGTCGGTGAAGTCCATCGTGTCGCACGGCGACTCGATCGCCGGCTGGCGGATCGCCCAGCCCTCGTGCTTCCAGTACTGCTCGGTGAACTTGGTGCTGCCGATGCGGATCAGTTGCAGGCTCTCGAGGTCGAGCGCCTCGGGCAGCAGGATGTCGGCGAAGTGGTTGGTCTCGTCCTCGGTGTACGCGAACGCGACGATGAACGGAAACTCGGCCAGCCGCTCGGCCACCTCGGGCGCGTTCCACGACGAGATCGCCGGGTTGGTCCGGTAGCAGAACCAGACGTCGGGCGGCGTGGTGCGCGGCCAGTTCTTCGGCGCCTGCTTCTGGAACAGCCACGGCAGGTGCGCCGGCCCCAGCGCCGGCGACCACGGCGAATCCGACACCAGCGGCACGAGCGTCTTGTACGCGTTGCGGATGTGCGGCTTGCTCATCCAGCCCTCGCGCGAGGTCTCGTTGAACTGGAAGGCCATCAGGCCGTCCGGCCCCGGCACCACCGAGCCGACGCGCGAGACGGCAGGCCGCACCAGCTTCACCGCCGTGCCGAGGGTTCCGCCCGGCACCTCGAGCGCGCCCACCAGCACCGCCAGCACGGTGCGCGCCCAGCAGCAGTGGTAGCCGCCCCAGCCGTTGTTCACGGTCTTGCCCAGCATCACCGCAACCGGCCGGAACGGCAGTGTCTGGCCCTCGATCTCGATCGTCTGGCCCACGCACGCGTGCGCGAGGTACTCGTCGGCGACGCGCCGGATCGTCGCGGCCGGCACGTCGCACTCGGCCGCGGCCCAGTCGGGGCTGTAGCCCTTCATGTGATCGAGCATCATCTGGAATGCGGGCCGCGCGCGCGCCGCGGCGTGCGTGATGCGCTCGTCGTCGGGCCCGTGCTCGACGCCCGCCACCTCGTACTCGCCATCGAGCGCCGGATTGGCGAGGTCCGCCGCGTCGTGCGGCTTGGCCCGCCCGTCGGCGAGGTCCCACACCAGCGGCTTGCCGGAGCCGGCGTCGCGCAGGTACCAGCCGTTCGGGCCGACCAGGTACGGCGAACTGGTCCGGTGCTTCAGGTACGGGAGGTCGCAGACCTCGCGCCAATCGCGCTCGTGAAGGATGCGATGAATGAGGCCGAACAGGAACGCGGCGTCGGTCTTGGGCCTGATCGGCACCCACTCGGCGGACACCGCGCCGGTGATCGACAGGTGCGGCTCGACCTGCACCCGCTTGGCCCCGCGCACGCGCGCGTCGGCCTCCCGCCAGATGCCCGCCACGCCGCCGGAAGCCTCGACGTTGTTGCCGCAGTTGATGATGTAGTTCACGTACGGCGTGTCGGGCGAGACGATGAACGCGCGGTGCCACAGCTCGCCGTACAGGTGCTCGGAGTGATAGCACTTGACGCCCTGCCCGGCGCCATAGCCCTGGTCGATCGGCCCCCACGCCGCCATGAACGCCGGGAACGTGCCCATGTATTGCACCGGCGTGCCGCCGCCGCCGGTGGTGCTGGCCAGGCGCGGCACGCCCTCGTCGTTGAGCAGGCCTTTGGCGCGGATCTCGCGCAGCTTCGCGCCGACGATGTCGAGCGCCTCGTCCCAGCCGATCGGCACGAATCCGGGGTCTTCGCCG
>JAHBZV010000124.1 GCA_019635275.1 Burkholderiaceae bacterium
CTACCTCGCCTACTCGGCGGCCACGGTCGCATACCAGTCGTGGGGCGCTCAGATCGGCGTCGGCGAGCGCGAGCGCGCCCGCGTCACGGGAACGCGCGAAGCGTTCGGGCTCGTCGGCGTGGTCGCCGCAGCCGCCCTGCTCACGCCCGAGCGCGCGCCTGCGCTCGCAATCGCGTTCGCGCTGCTCGCGGCGATCGCGGCGCTGCTGCTGCGCTGGGCGCCCAGCGGCGTCGATCGCCGGCCCGCGGCGACGCCGTGGCGTACGCGCTGGAGCACCGTGTTCGAGAACCGGGCCTTCCGGTGGCTGCTCGCGGCGTTCGTGCTCAACGGGATCGCGACGGCGATCCCCGCGACGCTGTTGCTGTTCTTCGTGCGCGACGTGCTGCGCGCCGAGGCACAGGTGCCGCTGTTCCTGGTCAGCTACTTCCTCGCGGGCGCCGCCGGGATGCCGCTGTGGATCGCGCTGGCGGGTCGCGTCGGGCTGCGCAACGCGTGGCTGCTCGGGATGGCCTTTGCCGTCATGGCGTTCGCCGCAACGCTGGGGCTGGGGGCGGGCGACGTTGCCGCCTTCTGGGTCGTCTGCGTGCTGACCGGGCTAGCGCTGGGCGCCGATCTCGCGATGCCGCCGGCGTTGCTCGCCTCGGTGATCGCTGCCAATGGCGACAGCGGGCGCCACGAAGGGGCCTACTTCGGCGTCTGGAACCTCGCGACGAAGCTCAATCTCGCCGCGGCAGCAGGCCTCGGCCTGCCGCTGCTGGCCCTGACGGGCTATCGGCCGGGCTCGGGCGCCGACACGACGCTGGCGCTCGCGCTGGCCTACGCAGCGCTGCCCGGCGCGCTGAAGCTGGCCGCCGGCGCGGTACTGCTTCTGTCGCCGGCGCCGCAACGCGAACCCGCGGAAGGATCGCCATGATGAAACCGGGTACTTCACGACTCCCACTGCCGTCCCGGCAACCTTCCGCGCCGTCGCGCCGGCGCTGGCTGCTGGCGGCCGGCGGTTCCCTGGCGCTGGCGGGCTGCGCCGCGGTCGAGCCCGCCGCCTACCGCGACGAGCGTCCGACGCTGGACCTCCGGCGCTACTTCGACGGCACGGTCGATGCCTGGGGCGTGTTCCAGGACCGCAGCGGCAAGGTCGTCCGCCGCTTCGTCGTCGAGATCCGTTGCACCTGGCAGGGCGACGTCGGCCAACTCGACGAGTCGTTCCGGTACTCCGACGGCAGCACCAGCCGGCGCGTCTGGACACTGCGACGCGACGGACCCGATCGCTGGCGAGGAAGCGCCGACGACGTGGTCGGCGAGGCGACGGGTACGGTGGCCGGCAACGCGTTCCATTGGCGCTACACGCTGGCACTCCCGGTGGACGGGCGGACCTGGCACGTCGACATGGACGACTGGATGTACCTGGTCGACGAGCGCGTGATGCTCAATCGCGCGGTGATGAGCAAGTTCGGCGTGCGGCTCGGCGAAGTCACGCTGGCGTTCTCGCGGCGATCGTGACGAGCGTGACGCCCGGCGCCCCGGCGCAGCGATCGCGCGCGCGACGCCGCCGGCCCTTCGCCCCTCTGAACGAACCGGTGCGCGACTGGAAGGGACGCCGCGTCTGGATCGTCGGCGCGTCGAGCGGCATCGGCGCCGCGCTTGCGCACCGGCTGGGGAGACTGGGCGCGCGGCTGGCGTTGAGCGCGCGCCGCGAGGCGCCGCTGAGTGCGCTGCTCGCGAGCGCAACCGCGCCGGGGCTCGCGCTGCCGCTCGACGTGGTCGACGCGGGCGCCGTCGCCGCCGCCGCCGCGCGCATCGACGAGGAGTGGGGCGGGATCGACCTCGTGATCTGGCTCGCAGGCCGCTACGTGCCGATGCGCGCGCAGGAGTTCGACCTCGGGCAGGCGCGCGCGATGCTCGAGGCCAACCTGTCCGGCGTGCTCCACGGCCTCGACGCGGTGATCCCGATATTGCGCCGCCACGGCCACGGAGGAATCGCGCTGGTCGCCAGCGTCGCCGGCTATCGCGGCCTGCCGAAGTCGCTGGTCTACGGCCCGACCAAGGCGGCGCTGATCAACCTCGCCGAGGCGCTCTACCTCGACCTCGCACCGGAAGGGCTCGGCGTCTGGCTGGTGAGCCCCGGCTTCGTCGACACCCCGATGACCGCCGCGAACGACTTCAGGATGCCGGCGCTGGTCGACCCCGAGCAGGCCGCGCAGGCGATCATCGACGGATTCGGCCGGGGCGCGTTCGAGATCCGATTTCCACGCCGATTCACGTCGTGGATGCAACTGCTGCGCGTGCTGCCGTACCGTGCCTACTTCGCTGCGGTACGCCGCTTCACCGGTCTCTGAGGCTCGGCGCGCCGCCATGATCGACCACGACGTCTCGCCGGCCCTGCGCCGCGTCATCGCCTTCTTCGAATCGCTGCGGCCCGAAGACCTGCCGGCGATCGCGCAGATCTACGCCGACGACGCGCGGTTTCGCGATCCGTTCAGCGACGTGCGCGGCCCCGCCGCGATCGAGGCGATCTTCTCGGCGATGTTCGTCCGGCTCGAGGCGCCGCGCTTCGTGATCACGGAAGCGATCGAGGGCAACGAGCAGGCATTCCTCGCCTGGGACTTCCGGTTCCGGTTCCGCCGCGGCGACGCGGCGCGCCTGCAGCGCATCCAGGGCGCGACGCTGCTGCGCTTCGGCCCGGACGGCCGGATCGTCGAGCACCGCGATTACTGGGACGCGGCCGGGGAGCTGTACGCGAAGCTGCCGTTCGTCGGCGCGCTGATGCGCTGGCTCGGGCGACGGATGGCTCACTGACGAGCGTTGCTAGAATCGGGGCGATCGGGGTCCACCGGATCCCGCCGGCTCGCGAGGCAATGCCCGGGTGAACAGCGCACTGGTCGGCTTCGAGCACAAGATCATCGATCCGGCACACGCCGCGGCGCACGCCGCGCAGCTGCCGCGGCCGATGGTGTTCACCAACGGCGTG
>JAHBZV010000125.1 GCA_019635275.1 Burkholderiaceae bacterium
ACGATCGCCGCGCAGGTCGAACCGATGCGCGAGGTCTACGCGGCGGTCGACCGCGAGGTCGGCACGATCGTCGACGCGCTGGACGACGTGCCGGTGATCGTGCTCGCCGCGCACGGGATGGCGTGGTGGTTCGGCGCGCAGTTCCTGCTGCGGCGGATCCTGGTCGCGCTCGGCGTCACTGTCGCGCTGCCCGACGCCGACGCGCAGGGCGCCCCGGGCGGCGTCGTCGATCGCACTGCGCAGCGGCTGCCGCGCTGGGCGAAGGAGCTGCTGCGCCCGGTCCGCGACGCGCTGCGGCCCGCGCCCGCCGCCACGCACGCGCCGCCCACGCTCGGCGTCGACGCGGCCGCGAGCCTGTGCTTTCCGGTGCACAACGGATTGGCGGTGGGCGGCATCCGCCTGAACCTCGCCGGCCGCGAGCCGCAGGGACGACTCGCCGCGGGCCGCGAAGCCGACGAGTTCTGCGCGCGCCTCGCCAGGCAGTTGCTCGCGCTGCGCGACGAGCGCAGCGGCCGCGCACTGGTGCGCTCGGTACGGCGCACCGCCGACCTGTACCAGGGCGCGCACCTGGGCGACCTGCCGGACCTGCTCGTCGAGTGGAACGACGACGCACCGACCGGCAGCGCAATCGTCGGCAACGGCGCCGCCGCGACGATCCGGGCGGCTTCGCCCGAACTGGGCGTCGTCGAGGGCACGAACACCTACGGGCGCACCGGTGAGCACCGACCGCGCGGCTTCTTCGTCGCGCGCGGACCCGGCATCGCGCCGGGTCGAATGGCGCGCGAGGTGTCGCTGCTCGACTTCGCGCCGACCTTCTGCGCGATGCTCGGGGCGCCGCTGCCGGGCGCCGAAGGCGCGCCGATCGCCGAGCTGCTGGCGGCGTCGCGCTGAGCGCGCGGCTCAGGCCCGCGCGAACCGCCCCTGCCCGTCCGCCGCGACCCTGCCCGCGGTGACGAGCTCCTCCAGGTGCTGCTCGATCGTGCGCCGCTCGGCGTCGTCGATCCAGACCTCCTCGTAGTCGGACGGATAGATGAGCCGGATCGCGACCAGTTCGTCGAGCGTCTTCGGGCCGTCGGCCAGCATGTCGAGCAGCCGATCGCTGCGTTCGTCGATCTTCGCGGTGAACGCGGCCAACGCCTCGAGGAAGCCCGCGCGCTCGGTATAGACGCCGCGGTGGTGCGAGGTGACCCAGACCGTCGCCGGCAGGTCGGCCACGCGCGCCAGCGTGCGACGAAACGCCGGCAGGCTCGACGTCGCGTCGCCGTAGTACGGGCCGAAACCGCTCAGGTCGATGTCGCCCAGGAAGGCCACGCCCTCCGGCTCGACCAGCAGCACGCAGTGGCCCGAGGTGTGCCCCGGCATGTGGATCGCGCGCACCCGCGAACCGCCGAGCTCCCAGAGTGCGCCGTCGCGATAGCCGGTCGCGTCGGGTCGCGGTGCGTAGAAGAACTCGCGCCGGATCTTCGCCAGCATCGGCGCGGCCGCGGAAGCGGACAACCCGTAGTGCCGCAGCAGGCCCTCCCAGCTGCGCACCGCGTCGAGGTCGCGCTCGTGCACCTGCACCGCGGCCTTCGGCAACCGGTGCAGGCCGGCCATGTGGTCTTCGTGCGCGTGCCCCAGGATGACGAGCTCGGCGTCGTCGAGCTCGGCGCCGATCCGGTTCGCGACCAGCGGCGTGTCGAACGCGGCACGCGTGTCGCTGCCGCGAACGACCACCTGGTTGCCGTCGGGATACTTGCCCGACTTCTCGCCGAAGAAGACGCTGACGCGGCCGAAGTCGAGGCGGCGGACGGGTTCGGTCATGCGGCAAGGATAGCGGAAGCGCTCTCCGTCGGCGCGAACCAGCGGTCCGTTGACGACGGGCAACGACCCCGCCGACG
This sequence comes from Burkholderiaceae bacterium, assembly GCA_019635275.1. Classification (GTDB taxonomy): domain Bacteria; phylum Pseudomonadota; class Gammaproteobacteria; order Burkholderiales; family Burkholderiaceae_E; genus Zeimonas. The sequence goes on from JAHBZV010000125.1 coordinate 1,881, forward strand.
GTCTCGCCCAGAATGCCCGCGACGGCTGCCGTGGTCCGCCGGGCCGCAACGGGAGAAGGTGCGACGTGAGGCGCTTCGCAGGGTGGGTACTGGTCGCCGCCGCGGCGTGGCTGGGCTTCGCCTGCGTCGTGCCCGCAAGGGAAGCGCAGCCGGTCGTCTGGGTGGACAAGCAGGCGCAGGTGACCGGCCGCAAGGTCCTCCGCGTTCTGGAGGTCACCGACGAGACGGGCCAGTCGCTGCCGCGCGAGCGACTCGCGGAGGTACACGAACGACTGGAGAGCGCGTTGCGGTCTGCCGGCCTGCTGATGGACAGCGAACCACGGACGCCAGGCCTCGAGCCCTTGCTGCTAGAGACCAGCGTGACCTCGTACAAGACGGGCGACGCGGCCGGGCGGTGGATCGGCTTCGGCGCCGGGGCGGCCAAGTGCACGATGAGGGCGCGCCTCGTCGAGTCGGCATCCGGTCGTCCCGTTGCCGAAGTGATTCACACGCGAATCGTGGACACCGGCGGGCTGCTGACGATCGGCGCCGATGCGCGCATCCACCTCGACCTCGCGGACGACCTGGCGAACGCGATTGCGGGCATCCTCGAACCGGGGAGGGCAAGACGATGAATCGCACGGCATGGCTTCGGGCCGGCCTGCTCGGCGCCGCCGTCGTGCTCGCCGCTTGCGCGACACCACCGTCGCACGAGGACATGATTGCGCGGGAACCGGGGCTGGCCGTTCGGCCCACCGGCAAGAGCGCCACCATCGGTCCCGTCAGCGGCGGCAAGCCGACTCGCGCCTGGGACGTTCCGACGATCGAGGACGGCGCCTTCCGCGATGCGCTCGTGCAGACGCTGCGCGCGTCGCGCCTGTTCGATCCGGTGTCGACCGAGCCGGGCGGCGCCTATCGGTTGACCGCCGAGATCGTGTCGCAGCAGATATCGGGAACCTTCGACAACACGATCACGCTGCTGGTCCGCTACGAACTGCTGGAAGCGGGAAGCGGCAAGCCGCTCTGGGCGGGGAACCTCTTCTCGCAGCAGGAACTCTCGGCCA
>JAHBZV010000126.1 GCA_019635275.1 Burkholderiaceae bacterium
GCGTCCGGACGCAAGCTGCACGAGACCTACACGCTCGCCTGGCTGCGCGGGCTCAAGACCACCTATTACCTGCGCACGCTCGGCGCGACCAGCGCGGAGAAGTCCACCACCGACAAGATCGGGCAGCTCAACGCGGTGTCGGCCGACGGCGCGATGAACGCGGGCTTCTCGTACGCGTCGCAGGCGGCTGCGTCGCAATCCGCGGCGCACGCATCTACGCAGGCATCGGCATCGCCCGGCGCCGCGGGCGACGCGGCTCCGAAGTTCTGCGCGATCGACGATCCGACCTGCGAAGCGTGCCAGTGACCAACCTTCGGCAGTGCAACTTGACACGGTGTGCGAAGCATGTTCGCGCGACGCGATGTGTTGCGTGAACACCGACAAAACGTCGGTCAAGTCAAGCCGAATGTCGCCTGATCGTTGCAAGCAATCCACATGGGCCGTAAGATCCCGCTTGTGAATAACAGCGGGATCTCGCGGCAATACAGGTAGTTACCTGAAAATATTGAAGCGAGACATCAGATGCTGTCCTGGGACGAACCGATTTCCGCCACGCCGGCACGACCGGCGCCAACCAGAACTCCGGGCCTGCCGGCCGATGCTGCATCTGCGCCGGGCCTTGCCGAAATCGCCCTCGCGCCGCAAGCCGTCCCGAGCGCGGCACCGACCGCCGACGACGCGCGCCGCCATGCAGGCTCGCTGGTTTCGCAGAGCGCGCGCCGCGTGCGCGTCGAGGACAAGCGGATCATCAACGGCGGCGCCGACGTCAACCAGCTGGTGCCGTTCAAGTACAAGTGGGCGTGGGAGAAATACCTCGCCACCTGCGCGAACCACTGGATGCCGCAGGAAATCGCGATGAGCCGCGACATCGCGCTGTGGAAGAACCCGAACGGGCTCACCGACGACGAGCGCCGGCTCGTCAAGCGCAACCTCGGCTTCTTCGTCACCGCCGACTCGCTCGCCGCCAACAACATCGTGCTGGGCACCTACCGCCACATCACGGCGCCCGAGTGCCGACAGTTCCTGCTGCGCCAGGCGTTCGAGGAGGCGATCCACACGCACGCCTACCAGTACATCGTCGAGTCGCTCGGGCTCGACGAGGGCGAGATCTTCAACGCGTACCACGAGGTCGCGTCGATCCGCGACAAGGACGAGTTCCTGATTCCGTTCATCGACACGCTGACCGACCCGAACTTCGTCACCGGCACGCCGGAGAACGACCAGAAGCTGCTTCGCTCGCTGATCGTGTTCGCGTGCCTGATGGAGGGGCTCTTCTTCTACGTCGGCTTCGTGCAGATCCTGGCGCTCGGTCGCCAGAACAAGATGACCGGCGCAGCGGAGCAGTACCAGTACATCCTTCGCGACGAGTCGATGCACTGCAATTTCGGCATCGACCTGATCAACCAGATCAAGCTCGAGAACCCGCACCTGTGGACGCCGCAGTTCCGCGACGAAGTGCGCGGCCTGTTCCAGCGCGCGGTCGACCTCGAGTACGCGTACGCCGAGGACACGATGCCGCGCGGCGTGCTCGGCCTGAACGCGCCGATGTTCAAGAGCTACCTGCGGTTCATCGCCAACCGGCGCGCGCAGCAGATCGGTCTCGACCCGATGTTTCCGCAGGAAGAGAACCCCTTCCCGTGGATGAGCGAGATGATCGACCTGAAGAAGGAACGGAATTTCTTCGAGACGCGCGTCATCGAGTACCAGACCGGCGGCGCGCTGGCCTGGGACTGACCAGGCCCCTTGCGCGTCGCAACACAGGATCCGAATTGAGGTCGATCGCAGAACAGAGGAACGAGCAGTCGGCGACGACGACGCGGCACCCGGTGCCGCAGCAGCCTTGTTCCCCCCGCAGCAGCGACCTCGCAGAAACGCCGAGCCTTCGGGCCCGGCGTTTTTTTTGCCCCGAATTCATTAGCGTAGGAACGGCAACACGCTTGCACGATGTTCTTGCGCCGATGAATAGCCCGTACCGGACCCGCCCTCGGGCGGCCAGGCACGGGTTTCCATCATCGTTACATCCTGAGTAAAGGAGATCGTCATGGCAACCGCCAAGAAAGCTGCGAAGAAACCTGCAGCGAAGAAAGCCGCGAAGAAGCCCGCCGCCAAGAAAGCGGTGAAGAAGGCCGCCGCGAAGAAGCCCGCCGCCAAGAAAGCGGTGAAGAAGGCCGCCGCGCGCAAGCCGGCCGCCAAGAAGGGCGCCAAGAAGGCTGCCAAGAAGGGCGTCAAGAAGGCCGCGAAGCGGCCTGCCGCCAAGAAGGCGGTGAAGAAGGCTGCGAAGAAGGCCGTCAAGAAGACCGCGAAGAAGGCCGTCAAGAAGACCGCCAAGAAAGCGGCGAAGAAGGCCGCGAAGAAGCCGGCTGCCAAGAAAGCGGCGAAGAAGAAGGCTGCGAAGAAACCGGCTGCTGCCAAGCCTGCGCCCGCGCCGGCGGCCAAGCCGCTGAACCCGGCCGCTGCGTGGCCGTTCCCGACCGGCAACCGCCCGTAAGCGCTCGCGCTTTCGCTGCGCGCGGCGCCGCCCCGGCGGGGCGGTGCCGCGGCCGATCCAGAGTCCCGCGCGCGTTCGAGAGACGCCGCGGGATTCTTTTTCCTGTGCGAGAATCCTCCGCGATTCCGGATCGGACGGCATGACCCAAGCACTCTGGCTCCTGCTCGACACGCTCGGCAGCCTGCTCGCGACGGCGTGCGTGCTGCGCGCGTACCTGAACTGGCTCGGGCTGGGCCCGCGTAACCAGATCGGGCAGTTCGTCGTCGCCGTCACCGAGTGGATCGTGCGGCCGCTGCGCGGCGTGCTGCCCGCCGCGCGCAAGGGGCCGCGCAGCATCGACTGGGCGAGCCTGGCCGCGGCGCTGGTGCTGGCGCTGGTGCT
>JAHBZV010000127.1 GCA_019635275.1 Burkholderiaceae bacterium
AGCCAGTGCCGACAGCGCCGCCGACGCGGCCGGCGCGATCGCGTCGAAAATGCCGAGCAGCGCGTCGGAGTGCCCCTGCTCGTCGCCGGCGATCAGCTCGGCGAAGTTGAAGTCGTCACCGGTGTACATGCGGATGCCGGGCGCAAGGCGCCTGCGCATCGCGATCTCCTTGTCCTTGTCGAGCAGCGAGATCTTCACGCCGTCGACGCGCGCGGCGTTGCGGTTCAGGATGTCGACCGCGACGTCCATCGCGGCCATCGGGTCGGCGTGGCCCCAGTAGCCGGCGAGCGCCGGATCGAACATGTCGCCGAGCCAATGGATGATCACCGGCTCGCGCACCTGCGAGAGCAGCCGGTCGTAGACGCGTCCATAATCGTCTGGAGACTTCGCGCAGGCGGCCAGCGCGCGGCTTGCCATCAGGATCAGCCGCCCGCCGAGTGCCTCGATCGCCTCCATCTGCGCCTCGTAGGCCGCGATCACCGCGTCGATCGTCATCGACGGGTCGGGCGCGACGTGGTCGGTGCCGCAGCCCGACGCGACCAGAGCGCCCGGATGGTCGCGCGCGGCGTCGATCGAGCGCCGGATCAGTTCCAGCGACGTCGGCCAGTCGAGGCCCATGCCGCGCTGCGCGGTGTCCATCGCTTCGGCCACGCCCAGTCCCAGCGCCCACAGCCGCTGGCGGTACGCGATCGTCGTGTCCCAGTCGATCGCGCAGCCGATCCACGGATCGAGCGGCGACAGCGGATCGGCGACGACGTGCGCAGCCGAATAGGCGATACGGTTGAACGCTCCCGACGCGCGCTTCGGGTAGCCCCTCGGCGCGGACAGCGTGAACGGCGCGAGCGAACCGTCGGCGGTGGGAAGGATCAGCGTCGGCATCGCCGCCTCCGTCACGCCGGCAGCGTCCCGAGGTCGACCCAGCGCCGCTCGTTCCACGACTGCAGGCCCGCCTCGACCAGCTGCACGCCCTTGGCGCCCTCGCGCAGGTTCCACGGGAACGGCGCATCGTCGACGACGTGGCGGATGAACAGCTCCCACTGCGCCTTGAACGCGTTGTCGAACACGACGCTGTCGGGCACTTCCTGCCAGCCTTCGAAGAAGTCGATCGGCTGCGGAAGGTCGGGATTCCACACCGGCTTGGGCGTGTTCACGCGCGGCTGCGTGCGGCAGCCGCGAAGCCCGGCCACCGCCGAGCCGTGAGTGCCGTCGACCTGCAGGGTCAGCAGGTCGTCGCGGCGCACGCGCACGCACCACGAGCTGTTGAAGTGGGCGATGACGCCCTGGTCGGTCACGAAGGTCGCGTAGGCGGCGTCGTCGGAAGTGGCCGTGTACGGCTTGCCGTTCTCGTCCCAGCGCTGCGGGATGTGCGTCGCGCCCAGGCACGAGACGCTCTTGACTTCGCCGAACAGGTTGTCGACCACGTAACGCCAGTGGCACAGCATGTCCAGGATGATGCCGCCGCCGTCTTCCTTGCGGTAGTTCCACGACGGCCGCTGCGCGGGCTGCAGGTCGCCCTCGAAGACCCAGTAGCCGAACTCGCCGCGTACCGACAGGATGCGACCGAAGTATCCGGAGTCGATCAGCATCTTCAGCTTCAGCAGGCCCGGCAGCCACAGCTTGTCCTGCACGACCCCGTGCTTGACGCCCGCCTTGCGCGCCGCCTCGTAGATCTCCATCGCCTCGGCGAGGTTGGTCGCCGAAGGCTTCTCGCAGTAGACGTGCTTGCCGGCCGCGATCGCCTTCTTCACCAGCGTGGGGCGCATCTGCGTCGTCGCGGCATCGAAGAACACGGTGTCGTCCGGATCGGCCAGCGCGCGGTCGAGGTCCGTGCCCCAGCGCAGCCCGCCGTGCGCCCTGGCCAGCGCCTCCATGCGCTCGGCGCCGCGCCCGATCAGGATCGGATCGGGCATCACGCGGTCGCCGTTGGCGAGCTTCACGCCGCCCTGCTCGCGGATCGCCTTGATCGAGCGGATCAGGTGCTGGTTCATGCCCATGCGGCCGGTGACGCCGTGCATCACGATGCCGAGTCGTCGAGTGCTCATGAAATGCTCCGGTTCGGGCGGCGCTCGCCAGGCTCGCCGGCTCGCCGTTGTTAACTTGTTGGTTAATTAGTCTACGTCTGCGCGCGCGGTCGCGTCAAGGCGCCTTGAAGGGCGCCGACCGCCGGGATACCATCGATTTCTCACCATATGGTTAACAACCGATCGCAGACATGCCCAGAATCCGGACCACCGTCGTAGGCTCCTATCCCGTTCCCGACTGGCTCGTGGCGAACCCGTCCGAGCAGGCACTCGCCGACGCCACGCGGGTAGTGATCGGCATCCAGGAGCAGGCCGGCGTCGACGTCGTCTGCGACGGAGAGCTCTCGCGCTTCGACATCAACCATCCCGAGACCAACGGGATGATCGAGTACTTCGTCCGCCCGATGGACGGCGTCACGCAGCGCTTCTCGTTCGACGAGCTGATTGCGTACCGCTCGAAGAGCGGCATGAAGTTCCGCACGCGGCCGCCGGGCACCGTCGTCGGGCCGCTCGGCCACGGCAGCCTCGACCTGCCGCTCGCGTGCTCGCGCGCCAAGGCGCTCGCGACGAAGCCGTTCAAGTTCACCGTCACCGGCCCGCACATGCTGGCCAAGACGCTGATGGACAAGCACTATCGCGACACCCCCGAGCTCGCGCACGCGCTCGCCGACGTGCTGGCCTCGCAGGTCCGGCACCTCGACGCCGACGTGGTGCAGATCGACGAGGCCAACCTGCCCGGGCATCCGGAAGAATGGCAATGGGCGGCGTCGGCCATCAATCGCGTGCTCGATGCCGTGAAA
>JAHBZV010000128.1 GCA_019635275.1 Burkholderiaceae bacterium
GGCCAGCGCCGACAGCGCCGCCGACGCGGCCGGCGCGATCGCGTCGAAGATCCCGAGCAGCGCGTCGGAGTGTCCTTGCTCGTCGCCGGCGATCAGCTCGGCGAAGTTGAAGTCGTCGCCGGTGTACATGCGAATGCCCGGCGCCAGGCGCCTGCGCATCGCGATCTCCTTGTCCTTGTCGAGCAGCGAGATCTTCACGCCGTCGACGCGCGCGGCATTGCGGTTCAGGATGTCGACCGCGACGTCCATCGCGGCCATCGGATCGGCGTGGCCCCAGTAGCCGGCGAGCGCCGGATCGAACATGTCGCCGAGCCAATGGATGATCACCGGCTCGCGCACCTGCGACAGCAGGCGGTCGTAGACGCGCCCGTAGTCGTCGGGTGACTTCGCGCAGGCGGCCAGCGCGCGGCTCGCCATCAGGATCAGCCGCCCGCCGAGCGCCTCGATGGCCTCCATCTGCGTCTCGTAGGCGGCGATCACGGCATCGATCGACATCGACGGATCGGCGGCGACGTGGTCGGTGCCGCACCCCGACGCGACCAGCGCGCCCGGATGGTCGCGCGCGGCGTCGATCGAGCGCCGGATCAGCTCCAGCGACGTCGGCCAGTCGAGGCCCATGCCGCGCTGCGCCGTGTCCATCGCCTCGGCCACGCCCAGCCCGAGCGCCCACAGCCGCTGGCGGTACGCGATCGTCGTGTCCCAGTCGATCGCGCAGCCGATCCACGGATCGACCGGCGACAGCGGATCGGCGACGACGTGCGCGGCCGAGTAGGCGATGCGGTTGAACGCCGCCGACGCGCGCCTCGGGTAGCCCTTCGGCGCGGACAGCGTGAACGGCGCGAGCGAACCGTCGGCAGAGGGCAGGATCAGCGTCGGCATCGCAGCCTCCGTCACGCCGGGAGCGTCCCGAGGTCGACCCAGCGCCGCTCGTTCCACGATTGCAGTCCCGCCTCGACCAGTTGCACGCCCTTGGCGCCCTCGCGCAGGTTCCACGGGAACGGCGCGTCTTCGACGACGTGGCGGATGAAGAGTTCCCACTGCGCCTTGAACGCGTTGTCGAACACGACGCTATCGGGCACTTCCTGCCAGCCTTCGAAGAAGTCGATCGGCTGCGGAAGGTCGGGATTCCACACCGGCTTGGGCGTGTTCACTCGCGGCTGCGTGCGGCAGCCGCGCAGCCCCGCCACCGCCGAGCCGTGCGTGCCGTCGACCTGCAGCGTCAGCAGGTCGTCGCGGCGCACGCGCACGCACCACGAGCTGTTGAAGTGGGCGATGACGCCCTGGTCGGTCACGAAGGTCGCGTAGGCGGCGTCGTCGGCGGTCGCCGTGTACGGCTTGCCGTTCTCGTCCCAGCGCTGCGGGATGTGCGTCGCGCCCAGGCACGAGACGCTCTTCACCTCGCCGAACAGGTTGTCGACCACGTAGCGCCAGTGGCACAGCATGTCCAGGATGATGCCGCCGCCATCTTCCTTGCGGTAGTTCCACGACGGCCGCTGCGCGGGCTGCAGGTCGCCCTCGAAGACCCAGTAGCCGAACTCGCCGCGTACCGACAGGATTCGGCCGAAGTATCCGGAGTCGATCAGCATCTTCAGCTTCAGCAGGCCCGGCAGCCAGAGCTTGTCCTGCACGATGCCGTGCTTGACGCCGGCCTTGCGCGCCGCGTCGTAGATCTCCATCGCTTCGGCGAGGTTGGTCGCCGACGGCTTCTCGCAGTAGACGTGCTTGCCGGCCGCGATCGCCTTCTTCACCAGCGTGGGGCGCATCTGCGTCGTCGCGGCATCGAAGAACACGGTGTCGTCGGCATTGGCCAGCGCGCGGTCGAGGTCCGTGCCCCAGCGCAGCCCGCCGTGCGCCTTCGCCAGCGCCTCCATGCGCTCGGCGCCACGCCCGATCAGGATCGGATCGGGCATCACGCGCTCGCCGTTGGCGAGCTTCACGCCGCCCTGCTCGCGGATCGCCTTGATCGAGCGGATCAGGTGCTGGTTCATGCCCATGCGTCCGGTGACGCCGTGCATCACGATGCCGAGTCGTCGAGTGCTCATGAAAGGCTCCGGTCCGGGTGCGCACGCCAGGCTCGCCGGCGCGCCGTTGTTAACTTGTTGGTTAATTAGTCTACGTCTGCGGGCGCGGCCGCGTCAAGGCGGCTTGAAGGGTACCGACCGCCGCGATACCATCGATTTCTCACCATGTGGTTAACAATCGCTCGAAGACATGCCCAGAATCCGTACCACCGTCGTCGGCTCCTATCCCGTTCCCGACTGGCTCGTGGCGAACCCGTCCGAGCAGGCGCTCGCCGACGCCACGCGGGTGGTGATCGGCATCCAGGAGCAGGCCGGCGTCGACGTCGTCTGTGATGGAGAGCTCTCGCGCTTCGACATCAACCATCCCGAGACCAACGGGATGATCGAGTACTTCGTGCGCCCGATGGACGGCGTCACGCAGCGCTTCTCGTTCGACGAGCTGATCGCCTACCGCTCCAAGAGCGGCATGAAGTTCCGCACGCGGCCGCCGGGCACCGTCGTCGGGCCGCTCGGACACGGCAGCCTCGACCTGCCGCTCGCGTGCGCGCGCGCCAAGGCGCTCGCCACGAAGCCGTTCAAGTTCACCGTCACCGGCCCGCACATGCTGGCCAAGACGCTGATGGACAAGCACTACCGCGACACCCCCGAACTCGCGCACGCGCTCGCCGACGTGCTGGCCTCGCAGGTCCGGCACCTCGACGCCGACGTGGTGCAGATCGACGAGGCCAACCTGCCCGGCCATCCGGAAGAGTGGGAATGGGCGGCGTCGGCCATCAACCGCGTGCTCGATGCCGTGAAG
>JAHBZV010000129.1 GCA_019635275.1 Burkholderiaceae bacterium
CGCGATCGCCACCGCGGTCGCGACATAGATGTCGGCCAGCTTGTAGGCGACGAAGAACAGCAGGATCGGGAACAGGTCGAAGAGCAGCTTCATGGCGCCAGTATAAAATGTCGGGTTCGAATCCCCCCGATCCAGGAGTACCCGATGGCCGAACGCACCCGCAACCGCCGCAACACCCTCGAGCGCCGCTGCCTGCCCAAGTCGCTGAAGCGGCTGTACAAGGGTTCGTCGCGCCCGGTCTTCCGGATGCTGGAAAAGGTCAAGAAGGCCTGATTGCTGCACGGCCCCGGGGCCGGCCTCAACCTTTCGGCTCGAAGCGCAGCGACGCCGAGTTGATGCAGTAGCGCAGGCCGGTCGGCGGCGGGCCGTCGTCGAACACGTGCCCGAGGTGCGCGTCGCAGGCCGCGCACAGCACCTCGGTGCGCGACATCCCGTGGCTGGCGTCGCGGCGCAGCGCGAGGTTCGCCTCGTCGATCGGCTGCCACCAGCTCGGCCATCCGCTTCCCGATTCGTACTTCTGCCCCGACGCGAACAGCGGCGTGCCGCAGCACACGCACAGGTAGCGGCCTTCCTCGTGGTGGTCCCAGAAGCAGCCCGTAAAGGCGCGCTCGGTGCCGTGCCGGCGCGTGACCTGGTATTGCTGCTCGGTGAGCTGGGCGCGCCATTCGTCGTCGGACTTCTCGACGCGGGCAGGGCGGGAGGCAGGGGTCTTCGCGGTGGTCATGAGGAGCAGCTCAGTTGCAGTCCCGACGCCCAGTCGGGCGGAAGCGCGGCATACGCCTCCGATTCGGGCTGTTCGTCGTAGGGTCGTTCCAGGACTTTCAGCAGCCGCTCGACCTCGCCGTAGTCGCCTTCGCGAGCGCGCCGGATCGCGACCTCGGCCAGGTGGTTGCGCAGCAAGTATTTGGGGTTGACGCGGTTCATCGCAGCGGCGCGTTCGTGATCGTTGCGCGCCTCGAGCGCCAGCCGGTGCCGGTAGCGCGCGAGCCAGGCATCGAACGCCGCGCGATCGGCAACGAGGTCGCGGCAGCCCGCCGCGTCGTCCCCGCCCTGGTCGGTCGGCGCCGTCCGGACGGATGACAGCCGCCGGAAGAACAGCGTGAAGTCGACCCGGCCGGCGTGCAGCAACCCGAACAGCTCGTCGGTCAGCGCGGCGTCACCCGCATCCGGCTGCGCCAGTCCGAGCTTGTCGCGCAGCGCCGCCTGGAGCGCCTCGTCGAACAACGTGCCCCACTGGCCGAGCACCGCCTTCGCGTCGTCGGGGGAACCGCCGCGCTCGGCGACCAGCGGCATCAGCGCCTGGCCCAGGCACCAGCAGTTCCAGTCGGCGATCCGCGGCTGCATCGCATAGCTGTAGCGGCCGGCGTGGTCGGAGTGATTGCAGACGTGGTTGAAATCGAAGCCGTCGAGGAACCCGAACGGGCCGTAGTCGATCGTCAGGCCGAGCACCGACATGTTGTCGGTGTTCATCACGCCGTGGCAGAAGCCCACCGATTGCCAGCGCGCGACGAGCGCCGCGGTGCGCCGCACGACGTCGCCCAGCAGCGCCAGGTACGGGTCGGGCTCGCCGGCCAGTTCGGGACGGAACTTCGCGATCAGGTAGTCGGCGAGCCGGCGCAGTTCGTCGACCTGGCCCGTCGCGTAGAAGTGCTCGAACGAACCGAACCTCAGGAAGCTGGGCGCCATCCGGGTGACGACCGCGGCGGTCTCCACCGTCTCGCGGACCACGGGGAGGTCGGAAGCGACGATTGCGAGCGCCCGAGTGGTCGGAATGCCGAGCCCGGCCATCGCCTCCGAGCAGAGGAACTCCCGGATCGACGAGCGCAGCACCGCGCGGCCGTCGGCGCCGCGCGAGTACGGGGTGCGGCCCGAGCCCTTGAGCTGGATCTCCTGGTTGCCCCCGCGGGCAGCGAGCTCGCCGAGCAGCAGCGCGCGGCCGTCGCCGAGTTGCCCGGCCCAGACGCCGAACTGGTGGCCGGAGTAGACGGCCGCCAGCGGATCGGCGCCGAGCGGGACGCGGTTGCCGGCGAAGACGTCCACGAACTCCGGGGTCCCGGCGCGCGCCGGATCGATCCCGGCCAGCTCGAGCGCCGGCCGGGAGACCGCGACGAGACGCGGCGCCGGCAGCGGCGCCGGGGCGAGGCGGGTGTGGAACGCGGCCGGCAGCCGGGCGTAGCTGTTGTCGAACCGAAGCTCGCGCCACGCCACGGGCTCGGCACGCAGCGCGTCTTCGATGGCGGAAGGAGCAGGGGCGTTCAACTGGGATGGGCGGTCGAGGGAATCGTGGCGAGGCACCGGCTCGAGGCCAACCGGGATTCTAGGCGCTGGCCGCCGGGCTTGCAGGCCATCTCCCCGTCGGACTCGCTAGAATTCACGCCATCCGCACGCGCGCGTGCCCACAACGCCGGAGACACCCCATGCTAGGACTGATGATGGACATGCCGCTGCTCGTGTCGAGCATCCTGCAGCATGCCGCGCGCCACTACGGGGACACCGAGGTCGTCTCGCGCCGCGTCGAGGGCGACATCCATCGCTACACCTATCGCGATTGCGAGGGGCGCGCCCGGCGGCTCGCCGACGCGCTGACGCGCGAGGGCGTGGGCATCGGCGACCGGGTCGCCACGCTCGCATGGAACGGCTACCGCCACATGGAGCTGTACTACGCGGTCGGCGGCATGGGCGCCGTGATCCACACGATCAACCCGCGGCTGCACCCGGAGCAGATCGCCTGGATCGTCAATCACGCGGGCGACGTGCACCTGGCGTTCGACCTCACGTTCCTGCCGATCGTCGAGGCGAT